>NZ_JACJKW010000003.1 GCF_016901775.1 Intestinimonas butyriciproducens | reverse complement strand
AGAGCGACTTGTCCCGCAGGTGATGGTTGGACATCACCGTGTAATCGCGGGTTTTCTCAATGCGGAATACCGCCATATTGGATACCTCCTTCCTTCGGTTTTGAAAAGTGTTCGTTTCGGCGGGTTTACGCCCCCATATCACCGCCCGGCCTCCCATAAGGGAAAGGATATGGGCGGCCTCGTTTGCGCCGCCCACAGGCGAAAAAATAGGGGATTTCCCACCCGTATTCATACAGTTTTGCGTACCCCCGGCAGGGCATAAAAAAACGCCACAGGTTTGTGTTACCCATGGCGTTGCCCCGGCAGATGGCCGGTCTGTATTCAGTTATATGGTCACGGGGCGGAGGCCCCGATTGACGGGTGCTGTATCCGTATCTTGGCATTTCGTGGTCTTTCAGCGTGTCAAGGCTCACTCAACAGTTGTGCGGATTGCGGGGTCAGCTCAATGCCGATTTTGCTGGCCTGGTTACAGATGTAGACAACCATATTATCATCGGAGGCGGTGCCGGTCTGATACAGGAAAGCGGCGGACAGCTTCACACCATTCTTTTCGCGGATGCCATCCCCATCGGCATCTACATAGCCGGCCTCATCCAGAATTTGATTGGCATGATCCAGGTCAAAGCCGTACACCGTCTGCTCTACATCGCAGTAATCCAAAAGTACGGGACCTGGATACGCTCGTCTACCGAATACAGTTCGCTGAAAATATGGTCGATTTCGTGCTTGGATTTTATGATAAGGGAACGCCCATCTGAACACAGGCGTTCTTTTATCTGTTCCAAGCTGATATGCGCTTGTTGAAAACCCTGATCCAATGTTTTTTGTGCCGTCTCCATTTCCAGCAGTACGGTGATGCCCCGATATTTTTTTAGCGGAATGCGGGAGCCAAGGAACACCTGTTTATCTTTGGAGAGGTAATCCACGCAAAGATCGCCTTCGCCTAAAAAGCTGACTGCGCCTCCATCTAATTCGCACTCATAGCAGCCTTCCAGACAATGATTGATCTGCAAAAATCTTTTTCAAATCGGATGGGACGGAAACAGGAGTCCATTTTCAAATCGTTATAGGTAATTTGAATGCCAGGCGCAATTTCAAAGCGGCGCATCGTCCCTTCGCCGGATTCATTTCCTTCGTGCAGTATTCTTCTTTCTGGTTCTGCTCCTATTCCTGTTTTGTATATATTATGAAATGCCCCCGTTTCTTTGGTCGTCTCGAACATAGTATTCCTCCTAAGTCCACTTGGTCTCTGAGTTTGCTGCAACTAATTATATCATATATAAACGATTCCACATCAACAAAAATCACCAGTTTTCTCTTAGGTATTCTGGTATCCACTTAGCAGAGATTGCGGTTCCTTTCTCGCTGCAGATCGCCCCTACATGGGAAAAAAGTTTCATGATAGTTTCCTCAGGAAGATATTGATTGAAAACATAGTCACTTTTGCTGGTGAGAAAAGCAATTTCAACACCAGTTTCTGGGATCAAACGAAAACTCTTTCGCGCGCCAAAGAAACAGGACTTAACGCAATACAAATTGAAGGACTCCTCAATTTTCAAAGGCAAGAGTGTTTCCAATGCCAAAAGCCCAAAGGGGGTTGCGTAGTCAACAAGAACCGTGGTAAATCCTCGTTCTGTTGCCCAATGAAAGCCTTTCACAATTTGCTTTTTACAATAACTTTTTGTTAGGAAATTACATTCCTTTTCAGAATAGTATGAGGAGAAAAGAATTGTCCGTCTCGGTTCAATCGTCGGCTCCGCAGCAAGGTGTTCTTGGTAGCGTTGTTCCATCTGTATTTCCTGCAGAGCATCTTCAGGGCTTGTTTCAACCTCCTCATCTGTGTCCAATGCATGTGGGAAAAGAGCAGGGCACCGCTCGTAGAGGCGGAATTTGGCACGAAGGGCGGCCTCCTGTATCCAAAATTTCAGCCTTTCAATTAACATATGGTGCATAGTATGTTTCCTTCTTCTTGGCATTACAGCAAAATGTGTGGGCAATTTACTTCATTATATACGCTATGGATAATAATTTCTATCCATAGCCGCTTAAAAATTTACGCTACTATGGATAAACTATTAGCCATAGGAGTGGTGTCATGGAAAATCTTTTGACCGAGATGGGGGAGCGCCTGAGTAAGCGCCGGAAGCAGTTGGGCCTGACGCAAGAGCAGCTCGCTGAGATGGCAGGATCGACTACCCAGACCATCTCAACAGCGGAAACCGGCAGGAAAGCCCTGCGGCCGGAAAATGTCCTCAAATTGTGCGACGCCCTTGACATCAGCATCGACTATCTGTTTCGGGGCCAGATCTCCGATCAGGATTTTTCCTTATTATCAACGAAAATATCCCAGCTGACGCCGGAGCAGTATCAGTACCTGGAGACTATCATCGACAGTTTTATTGCTGCGGTCACGCTGGAAAAAGAGGAGGCATAGCAGGCACGGCCCGCTATGCCTCCTGTGCTATTTCTGACCAAAGGATGCCAGCGTGTTGGCGATGGCGGAAAAGCCCCCGTCGCCCAGCAGTTCCTTGAGATCCTCGGCATCTGCTATTTCCGGCTCCGGCGCCCGCCCCGAAGGAATCACCGATTCCTGGGGCTGAGGGCGATGTGGCGAAGCGGAAACACCATCCTCTGCGGTGTGCTTTTTGAGTACAGCCAAGACGATTTTCTCGATCTCCGCTGTATTCGGCGCTGGGGGCAAAACGACTTCCGGGGTTTCTGAGCAGTTGATGTAGTGAAGGACGGCGGTGGAGATAAAGCGGGCCTTCTGCCGGCCCTGCTGTTCCAGGATCTCGGCTGTCCGCGCCTGCTGGGGGTCGCCCAGATTGAATTGCACGGTAAACCGGCCCAGGTGTTTTTTATCCCCCATAGCATTCACCTTCCGGAGTGGGATACCCGGTAGAGCAGTTCATAGCCCTTGGCATTCGCCCGAATATCATCCACGAACACGGGGCTGCGAACCTTCCTGGACGCCTCGATCTGCCGACGCAGAAGGATAGAGCCGCCGCCTACGAACACCACCGGCCCGGAGCGGAGTTCCAGGCCGCGCTCCCGCAGGGTGCTCAACAGGTCATCCACAAACTCTCCCGCCTGCCGCCGAACCAGATCTCCCAGGACCGGGGTGGTATTTGCCACGCGCTCCATCAGGATGGCGTCGATCTCCGCCTCGTCCAGCAGGATGTCCTGCTCGGCGCTGACTCTGGATTGGATCTTGTTGTAGAGCAGGATCACACCGTTCTCCAGGGAATCGCAGATAGATAGGTCACCCTCGCCATTTTTGACCTGGAGATAGTCAGCGGTAAACCCGCCGATGTCCACGATCAAAGCCCGGGGCGCGTCCTGCAGGGAGCGGATGATCGTGGCCGCCGCCGCATAGGACTGCGGGTAGCAGCCAACATCATTGATCAGGATGGAATAGGGCCTGTCCCGATAGTTAAAGTTGACAACGCCCCGGCCCAAAAAGTATTGGCTGAACGCCCGGTGCTGGGCGCCGTAGTGTGCCGGCGGAAGTCCCACCGCCAACTGGATCTGCTGGGTGCCTTGGGTATCCATGCCTTGAGCCTCCATCTCCTGTGCGACAGCAAACAGCGTCAGCACAAAGAAACGGTGGTCGGAAGTTTTATCCCGGTGGTACGGGATGCGCTGGTCCGTAAGCTGATAGTATTGCCCCTCATATTCGAGAACACCCTTTCCAAAGGGCATCACATCGCTCTCTTTCAGCCCGGAGGTAAAGGGGGCGCTGTGGGCGGTCTTGATTTGCTTATTTCCGTGGTCAATTCCAATCAACATGGTTTTTTTCCTCCTTATACTCACCTTATACGAATCTAATACGCCTGTTTCAACAAAAAGCGGGGACAGTTCAGTTGAACTGTCCCCGCCGCTTTCTTAGTAGTCATCCATCTGGATGCCCTGCCTTTTCGTCATCCTCACGCGGATGCCAATGAAAGTAGCAATCCGGGTTTTCACACCGGCCATTCCACAGGATCGAACCGCACAATGGGCAAGTTTCCGCATCATAAGTACCTCCGCCGATATAGCTCATGGCTGTACTCCTTCCGATTCAGAGAGGGATATATTCCTCATAGGCTTTGGCGTACCTGCGATAATTTTCCCCTCCGATTTCACGCAAGAAACTTTCCTTGAATACCCAGAGGGGATATTCGCAGAAACCGCTGCGTTTTGTCAGTCCAGTGTCTTTAGCGATTCCCTGATCCAGTAACTGCTGGGCAAAATAGCAGTTATTCGTGTCGATATATGCGGCGTTTTGAAGACCAATGAATTCCCCAAATGATACCGTCAAAACAGCATATAATTCTTCATCCTCCACAGCATTAGTACCTACCGTATAGAGTGCAATCGCCAAACCAGGCATCTTCGCACCCATAAAGTCATGTACTCTATAAAGTTCTACACGCGGTTTCAAGGAAACACGCTGGCCAAAGCAATCTGTGATCGTTAGCATCATAGATGTGTCATCCCTTCTTTAATATCATGTATTATGCGGCATCCTCGATTTGCCATTTGATTTGCAAAGTGTCCGCCGGTCCCAGGGCATACCCCAAGTGTTTGGCATACTTCTTCATAAAGAACAATGTATTCTCGACATAGACGAGCCTGCCCTCAAAATGGTGGTATACGCACCGCCTTCCGTCAAGAGAGGGGGCGAGCCGCTTTGCGTCATCGGCTATCTTCTGCTCGTCCAACGCAGCGGTGTACTGAACTGCGACAAACAGATTGGCAAGAGAGCCAAACCGGGCATTCAGCAGAGACAGGGTCTGATTGCAGATCTCTTTTTGTTGTTCCAGGGAGTGATTAGAGTTGAAACTCAATCTGAAATAGGAAAAATCACGGTATTCCCCGGCAAAATCTGATGCATCCGAAAAAACACGGCACCAAAAATAGAGTTCCCATTCCTTGCTTTCAAAGCAGATGCTCTTTGGCGCATCGTATTGGTAACAGGTAAATTGCCCGGCAATGGTATCCATAACGGCCTTTATGAATTTGTTCCTCTCCTGCGGCGACGGATGAAGCACGGTTTCATGGTCCTGTGGATCATCCGGCAGATAGAGAAATTCGAGGCAGAGGGCGGAAGGAGCAATGCTCCCATAGCCGTGCTCTACCAGCTCCAACATCTCAGCAGAGATCAGGGAACGGTTGTGCTTGATTCTCATGTTGTCCTCCTGCAAAAATGAGGGAGAGGAGGCCTGCGCCCCCTCTCCCTGGCTCTTACTCGCCTGCCATGCGGAAGAACTCCGCCGGCGACAAGATCTTTACGCCCAGTGCCTGCGCCTTGTCCAACTTACTGCCCGCGTTTTCCCCGCAGATCAGGTAGTCGGTCTTACTGCTGACAGAACTGCCGGCGTGGGCGCCGAGGGATTCGATCTTGGCATTGATACCCTCCCGTGTGTATGGCTCCACCTTGCCGGTCACCACAATGGTCAGCCCGGTAAAGGGACTGGCTGTGGCTTCCGGTATAGGGGCCGCCGGCGCGATCTGCACCAACTCCCGCAACTCATACCAGATGTACCAGTTGTCCTCGCTCTCAAACCATGCGCGGATATTGTTCTGCAGGGTTTCCCCAAAGTCGGGGAGCTGTGTGAAGTCATATCCGCTGACCACCGCCTCTTCAAAGGCATTCAGGTCGCTTTGGAAAGTCCGGGCCAAGGTGCGGCTGGCAGTATTGCCGATCATCGGGATGTCCATCGCAATCAGATACCGCTCAAAAGTGGTATTCCGACTGCGCTGGATCGCATCCCAAAGGCGTTGCCACGACTTTTCACCCATCCCCTCCAACTTGATGATCTCCGCCCGATGATCGTCCAGACGGTAGATGTCCATATAGCTGTGGAGCAGCCCACGGCCAATGAGTTTTTCCAGGGTTGCCTCGGAAAGCCCCTCAATGTCCATTGCCTTTTCCCCAACAAAATGGACGAACTGCTGGAGCCGCCGGGTTTCACATTTCGGATTGTCGCAAAAGAGCGTCCGTGTGATCCGCTCCCGGCCGTCGGCGGTTGATTTGCTCTCGTGGATGCGGGTGGCTTCCCCGCAGCAGGGACACTGGCGCGGGATGACCGCATCCAGCGAAAAACCACCGCGGTCCAAATTTTCCTCCACATGGGGGATGATCATATTGCGCTTGGACACCTTGATGCGGTTGCCGGGCATCAGCTCCAGCCCCTCAATGAAAGAGAGGTTGTGGAGACTGGCCCTTGCTACCTCGCACCCGTCGATCTCCACCGGGTCGAAAATGGCTACCGGAGCGATCTCGCCGGAGCGGGTGGGGTTCCACTCAATGCTCTGGAGGCGGGTTTCAAAGGCGTCATCCTCAAACTTGTAGGCTATGCCGTCCTTATAGTGATGGCCGGTGCGCCCGCAGGACTTGGAGTAGGCGACATTGTTGTAGGTCACCACGATCCCGTCAATCGGGACATCGTGTTTTTTCGCCAGCTCCTGTAGCCGCTCGATCCCCATGTCGATATACCGCTGATTGAGCGCGGCGGTGGTCTTGAGATACGGACAAACTGTAAATCCGTAACCCCACAACTGCATCAGCCGGTCTGATTTCAGTTCCAGCGCCTCCAAGCCCTCCAGCACATTGAAGGGCATGAAGGTGACGCACCGCTCCTTGCAGACACGGGCATCCAGCAGGCGGACAGAGCCTGCGGCAAGGTTCCGCCCATTTTTATAGGGCTTCCCGCTGCTGTCCAGCAGTTTATCCTTCAGTTTTGTAAAATCACTGGGCCGGATAAACGCCTCGCCCACCACAACAAGATGCCCCGAATAGGGTATCTTTTGGGGAATGCCGGTGATGCCGCGGGCATTGTGCGTCACGACCTCACCTTCATTTCCATCTCCCCGGGTGGCGGCCTCTACCAGCGTACCGTTCTCATAGGTCAGCTTGATCGTCAGCCCGTCCAGTTTTAGCATCAGCAAAACGAGCTGATTCCCAATGAAGTCCAGAAGGGCGGCGCTGCGCTTCTCTTTGTCCAGCGAAAGCAAAGGAATGCGGTGGGTGGTTTTTGGCAGTTCACTGACCGGGGAATAGCCCACGGTCTGCGTCGGGGAATTTGCCATCTGGATTCCCGTGACCTGCTCCAACCGAGTAAGCTCGTCAAAGAGTTTGTCATACTCCTGGTCGCTGATGGTCGGCGCGTTGAGGTTATAATACTCGTGACGGCACCGATTCAGGCGCTCGGTCAGAGTTACCACCTGTTCATAAGCGGTCTGTGCCATTAGGCTGCCTCCTTTTCCTCCAGCACCCGGAACGACATGATCAGATATTGGCCGGTGTGGTGCTGGTCACTGTTGTAAATACTGCAGATCCCATTTTCAAAACTCCAGAACGGCGCTTTGCTCCACCAGAGGACGGGATTCCTGGAAGGATCAACACGGTTGGCCGGAGCGGCCACCGTACTGTAAAAGCCCTGGGTATTGACTTTCGTGACGCGGCGAATTTCGCCGACACATTCCTCCCGGCAATGCCCGGTGATTTCCAGACACATATTCTCTTTCAAGGTGCGTTTTAATTGGCTGAGAGTTTTGATCATAGCGAAGATACCATCCTTTCTCGTCAGGCCGCTTTGCGGCCGCTGTATACGCCAAAATTCAATTCGTAAATGATGTGGCTGATCGTTTCGTCATCGTCCCATGCCGAGCAGAGCGTGGCCCTGTCTGGACCTGCGCCCACATGGACGGATACCCGGCCATCATAGAGCTGCATCAGCAGCTCCGGCCGCCGGGCGCAGACCAGCGCGAGATTTCCCAGTTGTTTCATCGTATCCCTCCACTCACGCCGCGATGTGGATCTCCCAGTCGGGATCGCCGTCAGCCAGCGCATCCAGAGAGATCACGACGCCGCGAAGATCGTAGGGAGCGTCCTTGAAGCCATAGCGTTTCTGGGCGCTCTTACAGTTGAGAAGTTCGTAGCGGAGCTGGGAGAGGATGTGCTGCTCCAGCTTTCCTTTTTTGGGGTCGTACCCCGCCACCGCCCGAATCAGGCGGATGGCGAGGTCCTGGTACACATCGTCACGATCCAGATGGGCGGCCTCGATCAGATGCCAATTCTGACGAATGACCCGGTCAATGCACCAGAGGTATTCTTCTACAATGCGGTTGCGCTTTTTGATGGTAATTTTCATTTCAAATCCTTCTTTCTGTTTGTTTTTAGGCTGCTTCCATCAGGTCCGCCATCAGTACGTCAACCAACCGCCGGCCAGCCAGGTCACCCACGCGAATCTGAACATTGTCTTTCCGCATCCGTTCAAATTCTTGGGCCCGCAGCACCTTGCTCTTTTTGGCCCTCTTATGATCGGCCTTGGTCAGACGGGCTGAAATGGCGGTTTGCCATTCTTTGAGGTATGCTTTGATTTGCTCGATTTCATCGTCTGTGCGGCTGAATTCTGTCCGAGCCTGCCGCACAGTTCCGTCAGGCTCGATTTCCAGTGTGTAATATGGAACATCTGGAGCGGAGCGCCGACGTAGGAACAAAATATAAGTCTCATGTGCCTCCATCCGATCCCAATAGACCTCGCTCCGAAACAGACAGTGATTCAGTGCATAGCCGTCTGCATAAATTTCCTCAATACACTTAGGGGCAATAACAGCATAGGCATCCCCCGTGTGCTCATACTTGGACAGGCTTTTGCAGATCTTATTGATGGTGGGATGTTTTGCCGACAAATCATTGGCACGTTTTGCCGCGTCCTCCATCTTCGCGCGGAGTACCAGCTGGTCGTGCCGCAGGCGGAGTTTACTGGCTCGGTAAATGATTGCATCATCGGTGTCCATGCCAAACGATGCGGCCATAGAAAGATAATCCCGCCAAATCATAACGACATGGCTTGCAGAATCCCCGCTTTCAGTGGATTGACGCCGCACATAGTTATAGATTTGAATGGGACTCATTTTACCCATGACAAAGTCCAGGGACGATCTTTTGATGTTATTTAAGGAAAACCACTCGATGACTTTATCGGGATATTGGGTGTTCTGTGCCTTCTCGTACTGGAGCCAGTCCAAGGCAACACAGTCGCCTCTCATTTTCCGCAACCGGCGGAGACGCTGGGTATCAAGACCGAGCGCCTTTGTCAGATTTGTCGCAAACGGAGCCTTTAAGCAACCACGCACAGTTTCCGGTCGGTTTTTACAGTCAAGTTCAAGCGCCGGAAGGTTTGCTTTTTGGATTCGCTCAAAGGGCGGAACAAGAGAAAGCAGGTGGAGGTATCCTCGGGGATTACAGATCATGTTGTGGTCGTAGATCCATTGCACCAGATTAGAATCCCGGAGTTCATTGTTCTTGAGAGACGGAAGCGTTTTTCCGTAGACCGGTCCATCACCGCCATAGCAATAGCGGTAATAGGCATTGCCATAGTTGAAGGGAGGCGTTTCCGCGGCCCAGCGCAGGTCGCGGTTTTTATAGGTATACCAGTAATAATCTCGCGCCTGAAACTGACTGTCACAGATTGTGCGCTGGACTTCTGAGCACTGGATTTCCGCTTCTCCCCAGTTGTTTTGATGATAGGTGCGGTACACCCAAAACTCTCGGAGAATAAAACCATCCGGTCGGCGCTGCAAGAGGTAAACAGAGCGTCCATTGGTACGGAATGTCGAAGATCGGCCATAGGCCCTGAATTGCACCTTTCGGTGGCAACAGGGGCAACGGCCTTCTTTTTTATGGTAGGGTTGCTGCTTAAGCGGGACTTCCTTCTCACAATAGGTGCAGTAGCCCGTTTTGGCCCCGCCTTTTCTGTACTGGTAAAAGATGTACTGAGCCGGTATGCCGACCTTATCTACCCAGCGCAGCCAATCCTTCGGCAAAGGCGGCGTCAAGGCCATGTCCGCATCCCAGGGGGCTACGGCGTGTGCGTACCGCGTATTTGCCCTCTCCATACACAACTCCTGCTGGTAGCTTTGCAGCCCCCAATAGCCGTCCTCTTCTGTGCCTAAGTAGAATTTGATGATGCCCTGTTCTTTCTTGGGAAGGATGAATTTAGAGTTGCTCCGGATATATGCCGGCCAGGATAAACTCTCCACCGTGCCGGTAAGCCATTTTTGCCGCTCTGTGCCATAGGTGAGAAACTGTCTGCTGGCCCGATCCACATATACCACATAGGACGGCTCTTTTGCGCCGGCCCGGAGATATTCGGGATAGAAGAGGGAAACCATCAGGATGCCATCTTCCACCCGGCACCGAAGAAACAGGCCTATCGAATTTTCATTCCACCGATAGGCGCCCCTGTAGTGGGACGGCGGGGTCTTTGTTTCGGCCGCATCTTTGATTGCTAATTTCTTCATTTGCGGCGTGGCCAAAAGTTTGCTCATGGCCAGCAATTTCTTTTTATCCATATGCTCACTTCTTCCTTTTCTCGGAGTTGACGTCATACCAGGTATTCGCTTGGATTGTTTTACCGTCTACAATAATCAGCGCAATCTGCGTGATCTGTTTTGTGCCCGGTTCTTCTTTTGCAAGAGCTAAAATATCGCCCTTATTGCCTTGGGCCAGCGGATCGGCGCCGCGGACAATGGCATAGCCGTTCATAGCGGAACCTTTATCTTTTCGGACACGGCAGTTCCAGGCCCGGAACGGGTGATCCATCATGTAGGCCAGAGCATGGAGGAAAAATTCTTCCCGGCTCAGCTGCTTTAAGATGGTGAGTTCCGTACAGGCAATCTTGGAGTCAAGGGCATCCTCGTCAATATCTCCTCCGGGCCGGACAACATAGTAGACAGAACGGCTCATATCTGGATAGTAGGTGAGGCAATCCAGAGGGTTTTCAGCACAGTGAAATCCGTTCACCCTGCAATTTGCCTCTTTAGTCACGTTCCTGCCCATTACAAACTGGTAGCCCAGGCAAATCAGGCCGGGACGGAAGCCTTTGTAAGCAATCATGGCTCAGCCTGCCTTTCCCAACTGCGCGAAGTCCAGCGAGAGCTGTCCATCGTCAGAAGGAGCAACCGATTTGCTTTTCGATGTAGCTGGCGCCGCATCTTTTTTTGCCTTTTCGCTCTTGGCCGCTGTCCGGCTGGAGGAATTAGAGCGCCTGCGCGTGGATGGATCTTCAGCAGATTGATCCTCCTTGGCGTCCGGGTCGTTGAAATAATCCACCGCCCACTGATAGCACAAGTCATCCGGGACATCGCACCCATAGCCCTGCGCCCCATTTCCGGGGGTAATGCCATCAGCCTTCAATTCGTCCTGCACATACTCCCAGGCTTTCCTGGTGATGTACTTAAAGCAGTTGATCATATTTTTGCGGGGCTGCATGACCAGCCGGGCGAAGGCGGGATCTTCCAAACACTTGGTCTGGATGACCTCGGACACACAATCTTTCATATTCCGGCGGGTGATTTTTTCCGTGTCCGTTCCGACACGCTTGGCCGAGGCCATCATCACCTCGTCATCGCTCATGGCGGCAATCTGCTGGAGTTTCTCCTGCTCTGCCGCTTTTTGGCCGACGTCCTCTCTGCTGGTATTCTGGGGACCAGTGACCACACCGCCGCCAGAGGGTTTCGCATCCGAACCGCCGGCAGGAACTGCGGCGGCCTGGGGCAGTTGCTGGCGAGAGCCTGCCTGCTCGTGCCATTCCACGGCATCCGGCCTGTGCGAGTCCATCTGAAACGGCCCCATCTCGTCATTTTCAAACTGTTCCATGTCCATCTCGGAATAAACTCCCATTGATAAGACCTCCTTCATAAAATGTTGGGGAAAACAAAAAGGAATGTGAGGCGGCTATTGAGCCGCACACACATTCCTTTGTTTCTGACACTCATACCGCATAGACCAGTGTGCTGAATGGGTCGAAGCAGTAGCACACGAGCCCAGGGTATTGAGCGGATTTCCTTTGTATCTGCCGCTGGATCGCCCCGGCATCTTCCTCTGGCGGGAAGATGTGGTCAGGGCGCCACGCGATAGCGGTAAAATAGCGATCTTCCGGGTGGTAATGGATTTTCAGGTCAAGGCCGGTGCAATAGGAGAGCAGCGCCTCCAGTTGCCCGACTTTACTCAATCCCATCGCGCTTTTCTGCGTCGGGGTGAAAGCCCTTTTGTGCCAGAAGAGGTGAAAATTTGACCGGGACAAAGCCGGCGGTATCACAGTAATAGTAGGATCGCCCCTCATCATCATACAGTTCCACCACATCTGAGAGGGAAACGCTGCGGCCGTGGTAGTCTGAGGGCAGGTCATCGTTGTAGTTCTCGAAGATCCGCTCCAGCACCTCGGAAGAAGTCTGCGTCTTGGGGCGAGTCATGCGTCCCTCATACACCAGGCAATACTCCGATGCCGGGGGCTGCTCATAGCCCGCCTTGTGAAGCGCCTCGATTCCGGAAAAGGCGAATGGCACGGTTTTCCCGGGCTGAAGATCCAGCTGGTAGATGCGAAACTGCTGGCAGACCCGTCCGCTGTCCATCATCCGCCGGAAATCATCACCTTGCCCGTCCTGCAGGAAGGCGGCATATTCAAAATCCGTCAGGCCGAGGTATTCCCGCAGAGAGATTTTACAGTCCTTCGCCTGTTCCCATTGGGTAATACACGATTCAATCGCGCTGAGATCGCACAGGCCGCTTTGGTATCGCTCCTTAAATGTCATTCGGTTCAAAAACATATCCTGTTCCTCCGTTTTTGTGTTCTTTCTGTGCAAGGCCAACTGCCAGTCATCAATTCCCTTGTAGTTCGGGTTCCAGGTCAACCGGCGGCACGAGAGGCCGTGCTTCTTTGCCAGCAGATAGAGCTTGGACGCCCCTTGATTGACGCCCTTATTGCTGTACTTGTCCATGTCCTCGGCCTCAATGATCTCCTCTGTCCCATTGCGGCGCAGGAAGTCAAACAGGCTGTCGAGCTGAGAGGTGCAGCCTGCCCCGCCGGTGGCGGCAAAGGTCCGGTTCATCAACACATGGGCGATGTCCGCTTTCAGCGCACCCTCGGTCACATACACCACGCGGGAACACGGGTCGCCGACAAAATGGATCGGGCTGCCCGAAGATGTTCCCATCGGTTTGCTGGTGGATGCGAGCCAAAGATACTTCGCACCGCCTTTATCCGGCGGGTCGCCCTCCTTGCGGAGCGGGCGATCCAGTCGGATCTGAAGTCCCTGGATCAGACCGTCCACACCGCGATAGGGAATCAAAATCCCCGAGGTCCGCTGATGGAACTTGACAGTCCATTTCCCGCTGTCCGCCATGTAGAAGCCGGGCACACCCTGGACGGTGTATCCCTGCTGGATCAGCCGGGCAGTCAGAGAATTGCAGAGATATGGAACTGGCGTACTCTTGAAGCCAAAAGCCGCGATTTGCTCGTCGCTGAAACCCCGCTTTTCCCGCAGATGCTCTCGATGGGCCGGGGTAAGTTGGAGCATATTCAACAACGCGGAGTAGGTCTGATGGATCACTGGCAAGGGCGCCCGCTCAGACAACACGACCTCGCTTTGCACCTGCTCCTGGCGCCTCGCCTTATACTCCGGGGCAAAGCCGCCGGTCAGCAGCGCATCGCAAATCTCACTGTAAGCCGTAGGGTTACTGACATTCTGCACTTTGGCGTACAAGGCCAGCATCCCGCCGCTGTCGCCGCAGCAGTTGCTACACCATGCGTTCTTGGTCAGGTTGATACACAATTTCCCCCGCTGACTGCCGCACAGGGGGCAGTCAGCATAGATATAGCCGGGACTCCTCCGCCGGATATGCAGGCGGAGGAGTTCGACTACATCTATGATGGTAAAGGGAAAATCCGACGTCCTGGATGCCATCGGGTAAGAACTCCTTTCCATCACTCCCTAATCACTGTCTTGGTTCGTGGAAGCGTTATCCGGCCTTCTTCATTGCCAACTCGTCGAGCAGCAGTGAGGCGGCGGCCTTTAACACATTCCCCGCATCCTTTGCGGAATAGAGATAAAACCGCAGACTGGATGCGCGGCGGTCCATGACCTCCCCCAGCGTCCAGCCCTTGCAGGTGCCGAATGTGACCACAATGGAGCGGGCTTCGTCCACCGACATACGCTGGGTGATTTCCTCAATGGTCATATCATCCGTGTATGTGTTGGTGTCGGCAGGCTGCGCCTCGGCGGTATCCTCCTGGACGGGTTCTGCTGTGGCAGATGCCGTTTCCACCGCATCAGAAGCAGTGGGCGGCACGGTGCCGAGCATCTGAAGGATGCCGGCGGTTTCATTGGGCGCCTGGGACTGCTCACTCACCTGGGGCGGATCGGCCGGCTTTGGCGGTTCTGATTTCACGGGTGAAATTTCCGGCTCCTGAGCAGGCGGTAACGTCTCCGCCACAGGCTCGATCTTTTCAGGGGACGGATGCTCCGGGGCGGTTTCCTGCGCCTCGGTAACTGCATGAGGTCTTTCCGAAGCAACCGGCGCAGGGGCATCCGACGGCGACGGCGCTTTCTGTTCTTCCGACACAGAACGCGGGGCTTGTCCTTCCGTCAGGTGCCGAATCTGCTCCATCGGGATTTCAGAGCCGTAGCCGCTCCCGCTTTCCGCCTCCACCAGATCGGAGAGCTGAATACCGAAGCCGGCATTGTCCAGCGCCTCATTAAGCGCCTCGTCCTGCGCGGCCTGGATATATCGCCCGCCGGGGACGTCGGCTGCGTACATGGTGGAAACAAAATTGGCGATGGGCTTGGGGTCATCTCCATGCAGATAGACCTGCGCCTCGAAAATGGCCATGCTGTCCGTGATCCGCATGGGGGTCAGGACCATCCTGCCGTCGGCGCAGGCCAGACGGAACCACATTTTCTTAAACCGCAAGTCCAACTTCAGCACCGGCTCGCCGGTTTTACGCGAGGTGGCCTGGCGAAGATACCGCAGGGGATTGAACTGCGGCACTTTCCGCAGGGCCTCGGCCGCCGGGACGGTTTTGATGATACTGTCTTTCACGAAAAAAACTCCCTTCAAAAATAAAATAAGAGACGCCTGTGCATTTCTCTGCACCTGCATCCCGTTTTAACTGGCCCGCCGAATGATTGGCAGACGCTCTCCCTGTTCAGCAGCCATCTTGATGGACTGCGATTTGTAGTATGCCTGCATCCGCTCGCCCAGGAGGGTGTTGCGCCTGCCGGCCTTTTTATTGCAGATCGCCGCAAACAGCGCCTTTTTCTGGCCCACCAGCAGGACACGCCGCTTTGCACGGGTAACTGCGGTATAGAACACGTTCCGGTCCATCATGATTTTGTGGGCCATCAGCATGGGAAGGATGATGGTGTCATACTCGCTCCCCATTGCCTTGTGGACGGTGGTGGCATAAGCCAACTCCAACTCGTCCAGGCTGTCCATAGGATATTCCGCATAGCGGCCGTCGAAGTTGATCAGCACCGTACTTTTCCGAATAACGCAGATCTGCCCGACCTCGCCATTGAATACGCCGCGGGAAAGAAGATTGCCCTTCGGGTCACGCAGCTGGATGGAACTGTCGTTCTTTTTCTGCATGACCTTATCATAGAGGCGCAGCGTTATGCCGCCTCTGGTGATTTCCGGCTTTTCCGGGGACTGCGGATTGACCATCTCGCGGATCACTTCATTCAGCCGGTCAGAGGATGCGTCCCCTCTTGACCGGAAGGGAGAAAGGATCTGTACCTGCTCGATCCCGGTCGCCTTGACCTCGTTGAGATACAGTTCGCAGATACGTCCCGCTGTTTCCTCTTGGTCCTTTGCGGGGATAAAGCGGAAATAGTCCTCGCTGTAGCAGAGGTCCGTCACGCCATCGTGGATGTACTTGGCGTTGTAGGGGATGGGGCTGTCTTTTGCCTGGCGGAAGATCTCGTCCAGCACAGTGACGGGGACAAGGCCGCTCTTGATAAGCTGGTGAAACACATCTCCCGCGCCCACGCTTTCCAGCTGGTCTGCGTCGCCCACCAGCAAGATCCTCGTATTGGGGCGGACGCGGATAAAAAGCTGATAGGCCAGGGACATATCCATCATGGAACTTTCGTCCACGATCAGGAGGTCGGCCTCCAGATTTGCCGGCGGCTTTTGCCACACGGATTCATCCCCGTGGAGGCCCAGCAGACTGTGCAGGGTCTGTGCGTCCGCAATACCCGTTGTCTCCGCCATCCGCCGGCTGGCTTTCCCCGTGGGTGCCCCCAGGCGGATCTTGCTGTCGGGGTAAAGGATGCGGTACGCCTCGATCACCGCTTTAAGAATCGTACTTTTGCCGGTTCCGGGTCCGCCGGTGATGATCGACAGATTGCGGCTGAACGCCATCATAACGCCTTCATGCTGCCGCTTTGACAGGGTGATCCCTAACTGCCCCCTAATGCGCTCCAGGACAGAAGCAAGATTGGCCGGGGGCTCCGTCGGTTCCATCACCTTCTGTACCACAAGGCAGGCGGTTTCGCTCTCCTGAAGATATTGATAGGGCAAATAGATGTTCCCTTTATTGGAAGCCAGCACATTGGTGAGGATCATTTGCTCCAACGTGCTCTCTACCTCTTTGGGAGTCACCCGCATAGCGGGCGAAAGGATCGTTTCATTGAGAAGGAGAAGTGCGGATTTCAAAAGCACCTCTGTCTCCAGGTAGAGGTGGCCGTCGCCGTCACGGGCTTTTTCAAGCCCATAGAGCAAGGCACCCTGGATTCTCATGGGGTCCCGCAGATTTTCCCCGGACTTCTGGATGATCGCGTCTACGCGCTTGAATCCAAAACCGGGCATCTGACAGAGGCGGTAGGGACTTTCCCGTATCAGTCCGACGCTGTTCGGGCCAAAAAACTGATAGATCTTCATGGCCGTATTCGGCGTGATTTTGAACGGCGCCAAAATCGTCATAAGATCCCGCATGATTTTGCTCTCCGCATAGCCGGCTTTGATGTCCTCCAGCCGTTCCTCAGAGATACCACGGATCTCCAGCAGCCTATTCGGCGTTTTTTCAATGACCTCCAGGGAGCGGATGCCGAAACGCTGGACAATCGCCTCGGCGGTTCTTGGCCCGATCCCGCGCAGCAGCCCGGATGACAAATAGGCGCGTATCCCCTCCAATGTGGGAGGGACCACCTCGCGCCACTGCGTCACCTGGAACTGACGGCCATATTTACCGTCCTGCCACTCTCCAGTCAGTTCCACCTTGACCGCATCCGTCTGGGGCAGATCATACCCGACAGCGGTAAAGCGGATCAGATGGTCATGGTATCGGTAGGGGCTGCGGGCGTCTTCGGGAACCATCATATCGGCCGTTTTCATCCGAAGGACGGCAAATCTGCTTGCCTCATTGTAGAAGAGTACGCGATCAAATGCCGCTACAAAGCCCATTTTTTATCATCACCTCCGTGTAATCATGCCGCGCTGTCCGAAACCTTTTTGACAAGAAACCTTCGGCTCTCGGACGTCTTGACATATTCGCTGTAGATTTCCGGGTGGACCGCTTTGAGCCGGTCCAAGCCCTCTTTGGGAATGCTCTGCTTATAGACCGGGTTGTAGGTAATGGTATAGTTGCCCTCGGCATCCTCATAGAGCGCCTTGCAGCTATTCCCCATATCCGCCACGATCAGGGCTTTCAAGCGGGCCATTTCCTTATCCAGCTTTTTGATCTCGGCGTCAAAGCCGGATTTCTGTTCCTGCAACTGCATAAACTGCTTCACTCGGCTGAACTGCGGCGGCGTAATAACCACCGGCGGCGCGTCTGTGGCCGCAGGACCCAAGAGGCGCTGAACGCTTTTCATGACCAGATCGCCGTTCTCGGTGTATTCCGGCGGTAGCTGCTTCACCACGTTTTCGTTCCAGAACGTGTCCTCCAAGGCAATCAGTTCCTCCTCATAGGCCATATCGCGGTCAATGCTTCGGATGATCGCCTCCCGGGTGTCTGTGAACAGGCAGCAGAAAAAGGTCTTGCTGTAGTTCATCACTGCCATATAGTGGCGCCCCTGGCTTTCATAGTACGCAGGGACGATTTCTTTCCCGGCATACCACCAGTTTTCAGAGGAATTTGACGTGCTTGTTTTACACTCCAGGATGGCTATGCTGTCGTCTGGCAGTTCCACCAGATAGTCCAGATCCGCCAGCATCCAGGGATATTGCGGATGCTGGAACATGAACTTCTTTTGGAATACCTTCAGTCCGGTGCGCTTTGAAAAGATCTCCGCCACCAGCGGCTCCAGACGGTGCCCGATCTCCTTGGCGACCCAGTTTTCGTCATCCGCCGCTGCGGAGATCCCCAGTTTGTCGTAGTACAGATCACGGCCCGTCATAAAGGGGGAGATCCCAAGGACTGCGGCGGCATCGCTCCCGCCAATCCCTCTCCGCCGGTAAGCAAGCCATTCCTCACGCGGCAATTCTGAGGTTTCTACCAGTACCAGCGGCTGATATGCCGTTGTCCCCATAGACGTCGAAATCCTCCTCTCCAAGCATCACGGTTCTCAGTTCTTCCTTTAAGACCTGCCTGTTGTTGCCCCTCCGCAGTTTCTTGTGGAGCCTGCTGCGGCGGTGGGGCCGCCATTTCTTTCGGTGCTTCATGGTTGTCGTTCTCCTTTCGATTTTGATATATTCTCAAAGCCTGCCGGCTTTTGAGCAAAAAAAGAAAGCGAGAACAACTGAGGCCGACATATGCCAGCGATCCATCCGCCTTTCGGCGGCGTACAGTCATTCTCGCTTTCGCGATGGGGAATACCCCTATAAAATTGAAAATATCAGCAGCAGTCCACCCCCTGGGCGCACCAATGCCGCTGATCAACCGTTCAAACCTAACAACGTGTGCAATGCGATACCCTATCGCTCACAGGCCGTTGACCTGCCCTCAAAATGAGGAGCGCACAAAGAATCAATTACATGATGGATTGTACCACAATATATTGTGTATGTCAATATGGATCGAACATGATTTTGTGTATTCAGACAATCAGAGACAATATGAGCCACGACTACGCCGGACGAAGTTCTATGGCACGGGAGGTCGCGGGGAACCAAGGGAACCCCCGCCGGGCTTCCCGTGTTTTGCTTTACACAGGGCATTTTACAAACGGGAAATGCCTTCTGTCTGTACCTTGAAAAATGCCGGCGGCGAACTGCCAGGGCCATATCTCTGTTCCGGGAGTCATACAGGAGCGGCAGACAGTGTGCATTTGCGCGCCTGTCGCTGAAATCGCGCATAGCGCAGCCTGGAAATACGCGGTCTGAAGCGAGAGCGCAGGAATTGGCCCGGAGCGGATTAGAATTTGGTTTAGAACGTGTTGTTTTTGCTGACGGAAATTCGTACAATATCTTTGTAAGGGTACTGTGGAATTTCCTCAGCCACACATGAAAGGAGGATTTTTGTGGCTGAAATCACTTCAACGAACCCAAGAGCCACTCCTGAAAAGAGAAGCTATTCTGTCGCAGAAGTCGCCGAAATACTCGGCGTGAGTAAGCGGTCTGTATATAATCTCTGTTCCAGCGGCGAACTGAAAAGCGTCCGCATTGGGACAAAACTGCGGATCTCAAAGAAATCTTTTGATGAGTGGCTTGACGGTGTAGATCATGTTGATTGAAAGGAGTCCACAGAATTATGGCATCCATCCAAAAGCGCGGCAAGAAATATGCTGTGGTTTACACCTACGAAGATTCATCAGGGACCAAAAGACAAAAGTGGGAAACTTTCACCACGAAAAGGGAGGCCGCCGCAAGAAAGAGCCAGGTAGAATATGAAATCGACAACGGTTCCTTCATCCCGCCGTCAACGATAACGGTCAAAGACTTCTTGAAAGACTTTGTTGACCTCTACGGGGCAAAGCGATGGGGGCTTTCCGCTTTTTCCGGGAACACAAGCCTTATCAACAACTATATCAATCCGCTGTTAGGTGAGTACAATGTCCAGGACATCAACCGGCGTGTTGTTGACGGCTTCATCCAGAAGCTGCAGAAGACCACCCCGGTGTCCACCCCTTTTCGCCGGGCGCGCACCGAGTTTCTGCCGCCGTGTACTATCGAAAAGATCTGCAAGGTGATGCACTGTGCCTTTAGACAGGCCGTGAGATGGGACATGGTGGCAAAAAATCCGTTCGATGATGTCCTGCTCCCCAAGAAGGAAAAGAAACGGCGGGAGATCTGGACGGTCGAGATCATCCGCAAGGCGCTGGATAACTGCTCAGACGGAAAGCTCTTTGTGGCGATCAACCTGTCGTTTGCCTGCTCACTGCGGATGGGAGAGATCACAGGTTTGACCTGGGACTGTGTCCATATCACCGACGATGATATTGCGCGAGACGACGCCTATATCATCATCGACAAGGAACTGGCCCGGGTGAGCCAGGATGCGATCCAGGCAATCGGGGAAAAGGACATCCTGTTCATGTTCCCCCGGATCACAAAGGCCAAGTCCACGACGCGTCTGGTGCTGAAAAGGCCCAAGACTGAAACCAGTATCCGAAAGGTCTGGCTCCCCAAGACCCTGGCCTATATTCTTCGGGACTGGAAGCAGAAGCAGGACAAGCTCAAGGAACTCATGGGCGAGGAATACAGTGATTATAACTTGGTGCTTGCCTTGGAAACTGGACGGCCCTGCGAGGATCGCGTGATCGGCAATCAGTTTGAGCGGCTGAAAAAGTCGGCAGGACTGCCCGATGTAGTTTTTCATTCCCTGCGTCACTCCAGCACCACCTATAAGCTGAAGATCAATCACGGAGATATTAAGGCCACCCAGGGGGACACTGGACACGCACAGGCCACGATGGTCACAGAGGTCTACGCCCATATCATCGACGAGGAGCGCAAGATCAACGCCCAGAAGTTTGAGACGGCCTTCTACGCAAATCCGGATATGCGGCTTGTAGAGCGACAGCTCCAGCCCCCGGTGGAACAGCCAAAGCCTGGTTTGGATCTTCAGCAGCTGCTTGCACAGTTGCAGGAAAACCCGGAGCTGGCGAGCCAGTTGAAATCCCTTCTGCAAGCGGGGTAATAAAAGGACTCGAAACATACACCAGAGGACGCAAAACGACCCATTAGCAAAAACCCCATTTTCATTAGCAGACATACCTAAAATCGTTCGATTCCCCCACGGCAAGATGGTTGGAAACGCATAGGATAATTGGGAAATTGATTGATTTCACTTCGTAACAATTTTGAATGAAAAACGCCGTGATTTCGCAAAATCACAGCGTTTTTGGCACCCCCGGGCAGGCTCGAACTGCCGGCGTTCCGCTTAGGAGGCGGACCCTCTATCCATCTGAGGTACGGGGGCATATGAAGTTTTCTCTCGCCGGGTGATAGGTGAGCATAGACTTAGGAGGGGGCTGTTATATCCATTTAACTATGGGGGCATAGCCCCGAAGGGCTTCTATTAGTATATCAATTTTTTTCTTCCCTTGCAACCACAAATCCCCGCTTTTCCAGGGCCTTGTCCTGGGTGCGGAAGGCCCACATATAGGCTAGTGTGATCAGACACAAAAGAACGATCATGGCGGCAAAGGCCGGTTTATAGCTATGAAGCACATCGTAGGAGCCGCCCACCAGCACCGGACAGAACATACCTCCAATGTTGGCAAAAGCAGAAATCATGCCCAAAATGCTGCCGAAATCCCGGTTGCCATAGACGATTTGAGCGATGATGGGATGGGCCACATTGCCAAAGGCCCCACCCAGACCGGTGCCCAGCACGATCAATCCGATACCGGGCATGGCGGGGGCCATCAATGCCCCGGCCAGAGCCACACCGGCAGAAGTATGGGACACAATAGTGGCCTTTTCTGCCCCCAGTTTGTCATAGAGCCAGCCCAGAACCAGCTTGCCGATGGCCAGAGAGCCCATGCCGAAGGAAGCCACCGAAGCGGCAAAGGTGGGAGAATACCCCACATCGCTTACATGGGGGGCCGTGTTCTGCATCAGACCGCTGGTACAGATGGTGTTCAGTGCTGCACAAAGGCAGATCACCCAGAACTGGGGCGTGCGCACGGCATGGCGATAGTAAACGCCCTGTTTTTCCACCTGGCTCAGGTCTTCTTTCTCGTCACCGGTTTCTCCATAGGGGAGCAGCCCTTTGTCCGCAGGCCGGGTCCGGATGATGAAAAAGCACACCGGTACCACCAGCAAAAAGATCATCACTGCCAGCATCTGATAGGCTGTGCGCCATCCATAGTGGATGATCAGCTGGCTGGCCAGAGGGTTGCAGATCATGCCGCCCACACCGCTGCCCATGAACGCCAGACCTACAGCAAACCCCCGGCGGGTATGGAACCAGTTATTGATGAGCATGGACAGGGCCACCGTGGTGATCATGCCCTCCGCTACACCGGTGACCAGCGCCGCTCCATAAAACATAGGGAGCGAACGGGCAAAAGAAAAACAGAAATAGCCCCCTGCCATAAAAATACTGCTGATGCGCAAAGCCAGCGTCACATCCAAGCGGGAAAAGATCCGTCCGCTGACCAGGGACATGACCATCAGGGATGCCGACAGAATGGTCTGGGTCAGTCCCATGCCCGCCCGGGAAAAGCCCATATCGGCACACACAGGCTTGATAAAGACGCCCATGCAGTTGTTGATGGCCCCATAGCTCATGCCCATGATGATAAAGCAGCCAGCCACGATCAGCCACCCATAAAAGATCTTGTTTTTCTTTTCCCCTTTGTTCATATCTCTCGCTCCTGAGAGGCGCCCTTCTCCCGGCGCCTTTGTCCCTGCTATTGTGCGGCAAAAGCACGCAGATGTCAACGGTAATTTGTCCAATATCTGAACTAAATATTTTCCTTTCCCCGTTGTTTTGTCCTATCCGGTGAGGTTGGTATGGATTTCCCTCTTTCCGGCTACAATGAACAATGTATTAAATTCTTCGTTTTGAGGAAAAAGTGGTTGACAGAAGTGTTGGTTTGATATAAACTTCTAATTAGTAATTCTTCCTACGAAATGAGTGATCCCCATGAAACGCCGTACCATTCAGCGTGCGCTGGTGCTCTCGGCGGTGATGGAGCTAAACGATCATCCCACCGCGGAAGAGGTCTACCGCTACGCCGCTCAACGAACCCCCACCATCAGCCGGGGCACGGTGTACCGCAACCTTTCCCAGCTGGCAGACGAGGGGACCATCTCCCGCATTCCCGTGCCCAATGCCCCGGATCGATTCGATTCGGCCACTGGCCCTCATTATCACCTGGTCTGCCAGGAATGCGGCCGGTTTGTGGACGCCCCTGTCCCCTATCAGGCCGCAATGGACCGGCAAGTGGCACAGACAACCGGCTGGGAATGCGATTTTCACCACACTATCTTTCAAGGCCGATGCACCCGGTGCATCCACCATACACCCAATCATCAACCAAATGAACAGGAGGACTCAATCATGAGCAAGTACAAGTGCACCATCTGCGGCTATGTTTACGATGAAGCTGAGGGCTATGAGGCCGGCGGCATCGCTCCCGGCACCAAATGGGAAGATCTGCCTGAAGATTTCGTCTGCCCGCTGTGCTCTGTTGGCAAAGAACTGTTTGAAAAGGAAGACTAATCGCCTTTTCTCCAAATAATTTCTTGAAGGAGGAGTTTTTTATGAATCTGAAAGGTTCCAAGACCGAAGCCAATCTGATGGCCGCTTTTGCTGGTGAATCCCAGGCCCGCAACAAGTATACCTACTATGCTTCCGCTGCCAAGAAGGAAGGCTACAACCAGATCGCCGACATCTTCGAGGAGACCGCCGGCAACGAGAAAGAGCATGCTAAAATCTGGTTCAAGCTGCTCCATGACGGTTCCGTTCCCAAGACCGAGGAAAACCTGAAGGATGCTGCCGCCGGCGAGCACTATGAGTGGACCGATATGTATGCCGGTTTTGCCAAGACGGCCAAGGAAGAGGGTTTCGACAAGATCGCTTTCCTCTTTGAAGAAGTGGGCAAGATCGAAAAAGAGCATGAAGAGCGCTATCAGAAGCTGCTGGACAACCTGACTCAGGGCAAGGTCTTTGAGCGGGAAGAGCCCCAGATGTGGATCTGCGCCAACTGCGGCCATATCCATTATGGCAACAAGGCTCCCGAAAAGTGCCCTGTGTGCGATCATCCCATGGCCTATTTCAAGATCAAGGCTGAAAATTATTAATCGTCCAATCTGATTGAAAAAAACACCCTTTGGTTTTACCAAAGGGTGTTTTTCTGTTTTATATTACAACAAGTATTTATTTGCTTTTCCCCCGGCTGGTGACAGGGAGACGGTTGAGCACTTTCCCCTCTTCTTCAAAATAGAAAAAGTCATGGAGATTCATGGTGGTGCAGCAATGGCCGGGGATGAGCCGGATCTTGTCTCCCACATGGAAGGGATGACCGGGGAAGGTAAAAGCGCTGTGCTCTTCGCTCATATTCACCGAAGCACCGGGCAAAGCGGGACACACCGGGTTGCCCTGATCCACACCCATGGCCTTGACGCCTGCATCGGTGACCACCAGGTCGGGCCGGGTGCTCACCACTGTGGCCAGCACGGTGAGGGAATTTTCAAAGCGCAGACCCATCTGGCGATAGGTGGCATCCATGAACAGATAGCTCCCCGCCTGCACTTCGGTATAGACGGTGTCCTCTTTCCGCAGTTCCACCGTACCGGTGCTGGCGCCGCTGACCTCTTTTACAGGGACCTGCCATTTTTTCAGATCGGCCAGAAGGCTTTGCAGCTCTGTTTCGATCCGCTGAGCCTCTTCTGCCCGGCGGGCGCCGTCCATCTCATGGGACAACTGGCCGGCATAGGCCTGCACGCCGTCAAAGACCAGATGGGGACAGGCCATCACTTCCATGGCCAAACTCCGGAAGGCCTCATGGGTGGTAACGCCGCAGCGGCCCATGCCCACTTCATATTCCACCAGACAATGAATGGTGCTGCCTTCCACAGCGGCTGCCTGCTCCAGATCCCGGATATTCTGGCTCTGATCCACGCACACCGTAATACGGCATCCCTTGGCCAGGTAGGCCACTCGGGCGATCCGGCTTTTTTCGGTGATCTGATTGGCGATCAGGATATCCTCGATGCCCGCCAAAGCCAAATCCTCCGCCTCAGCCACCTTGGCACAGGTAATCCCTTTGGCTCCGGCCCGCACCTGGAGATGGGCGATGTCGGTGCTTTTGTGGGATTTATAATGGGGGCGCAGGGCCACTTTCAGCGGGGCCAGAAGCCGGGCCATTTTTTCCATATTGCTGTCAAACACCGGCCGGTTGATCAGAATCGCCGGAGTCTCCAAATGTTCTGCTCGCATCCATTTTCCTCCTTTTGCCGCAAAACAGAAAAGCGGCGCGGCGAAAAGCCGCCGCGCCGCTCTATGTGATCACTTAGTTCTTGGATTTGATGTACTCGTCGATGGACTTGGCAGCAGTCTTGCCAGCGCCCATAGCCAGAATAACGGTAGCAGCGCCGGTGACGGCGTCGCCGCCAGCATAAACGCCTTCCAGAGAAGTCTTGCCGTTTTCGTCGGCAGTGATGCAGCCCTTCTTGTTGGTCTCCAGGCCGTTGGTGCTCTTCTTCAGGATGGGGTTGGGAGAAGTGCCCAGAGCCATGATGACACAGTCCACATCCAGCACATAGTTGGAGCCTTCCACGGGGATGGGACGGCGGCGGCCGGAAGCATCGGGCTCGCCCAGTTCCATCTTGACAACTTCCATGCCGGTGACCCAGCCTTCTTCGTTGCCCAGGATCTTCACGGGGTTGTTGAGCACCTTGAAGTCGATGCCCTCTTCCATGGCGTGATGGACTTCTTCCTTACGGGCGGGCAGCTCTTCCAGGCCACGGCGATAGACGATGGACACATCGGCGCCCATACGCTTGGCGCAGCGGGCGGCGTCCATAGCCACGTTGCCGCCGCCCACCACGGCCACTTTCTTGGCGTGGAAGATGGGGGTGTCGTGCTTGCCGTCGTAGGCCTTCATCAGGTTGATACGGGTCAGGTACTCGTTGGCGGAGAACACGCCGTTGAGGTTCTCGCCCTCGATGCCCATAAAGGAGGGCAGGCCGGCGCCGGTGCCGATGAAGATGGCCTCATAGCCCTCTTCCTTCAGATCCTCGATGGAAACCGACTTGCCAACCACCACATTGGTCTGGATGTTGACGCCCATGGCCTCCAGGTTCTCCACTTCCTTGGCCACGATGGCCTTGGGCAGACGGAACTCAGGAATACCATAGATCAGAACGCCGCCGGCGGCATGGAAAGCCTCCAGCATAGTCACATCGTAGCCCATCTGCACCAGGTCGGAAGCGCAGGTCAGGCTGGCAGGGCCGGCGCCCAGAACAGCAACCTTATGGCCGTTGGAAGGAACCTTCTTGGGCTTTTCGGTGCTGTTGGCCATGTGCCAGTCGGCGCAGAAACGCTCCAGACGGCCGATGGCAACGCTTTCGCCCTTGATGCCGCGGATGCACTTGCCTTCGCACTGGTTTTCCTGGGGGCAAACACGGCCGCAGATGGCAGGCAAAGTGGAGGTTTCGGCGATCTTCTGATAGCCTTCCTCGAACTTGCCCTCAGCCACCAAAGCGATGAACTGAGGAATCTGCACATTCACGGGGCAGCCGCTGACGCAGGGCATATTCTTGCAGCCCAGGCAGCGGTTGGCCTCTTCCACGGCCATCTCGGCAGTATAGCCCAGGGCCACTTCTTCAAAGTTCTTGTTTCTTACGTCGGGAGCCTGCTCCGGCATCTTTGTTTTTTCCAGGCTCATGTTCTTATTTGCCATTGTTCATACCCTCCATTCTGCAAGCGTGCTTTTCCCGGGCGGCAGCTTCCTGCTCCGCATACATTCTGGACCGGCGGATGGTCTCGTCGAAATCCACCTTGTGGCCGTCGAAGTCGGGGCCGTCCACGCAAGCAAACTTGGTCTCGCCGTCCACGGTCAGGCGGCAGCCGCCGCACATGCCTGTGCCGTCGATCATAATGGGGTTCATGGAAACAATGGTGGGGATGTTGTACTTCTTGGTGAGGACGCAGACGAACTTCATCATCACCAGGGGGCCGATGGCGATGACGGCGTCATACTTCTCGCCGCTTTCGATCAGGGACTCCAGCTTGTTTGTGACAAAGCCCTTTTCGCCATAGGTGCCGTCGTCGGTCATCATGAACAGCTCATCGCAGCTTTCGCGCATCTGCTCTTCCAGCATGACGATCTCCTTGGTGCGGAAACCGGCGATCATGTGGACAGTGCCGCCGGCCTCATGGATGGCCTTGGCCTGAGGCCAGGCAATGGCGCAGCCCAGGCCGCCGCCGATGACAGCAACCTTCTTGCCCTTGAACTCCTCGGTCTCGGAGGGGTTGCCCAGAGGACCCACAAAGTCGTGGATATACTCCCCTTCCTTCAGCTCAGCCAGCTCCATGGTGGTGGCGCCCACTGTCTGGAAGATGATCGTGACAACGCCCTTTTCCCGATCGTAATGTGCGATGGTCAGGGGGATGCGCTCGCCTTCCTCGTTGACTCTCAGGATGATGAACTGGCCGGGCAGGCACTTTTTGGCCACCATCGGCGCTTCCACATCCATCAGGACAACATTGCTGCTCAAGGTTTCCCTACGCAGAATCTTGTACATTCTCAATCACCTCATCTATTATATTTGCCTTATCTTTAAAACACACCCGCCCGGTTCCCCAGGCTGTGGGTTTTACAAAAATGAGAAGGGGCTATGCCGGGGAAAATCCCCGGCGCCCGTTATTTAATAGCTGCCTTCACCGTCTGTAAAAAGCCGGCCCCGCACAGCGGGAGCGGGCCCCGTGGCCGGTCACGCCAAGCCGGGAGCCCACGGCGCGGCAGCCGCGCCGGCTGTATCAAACAAAATAAAACCATCCGCCCTCCGGCGGAGGGGCCGATTGCAGCTTTTTCTTCACGCTGCGCTGGCGAAGAGTCAGCTCTTCATCAGGCTTTTCCAGAAGCTCCATGGCCCTGCGGCAAAACCACTCTTTTCCCTGAGAGCTCTCCCGCACCTGCCAGAAGACCTCCAGAGCCGGGCATCGGAAGTGAAGAAATCCCCCCACCCTGGTCACCTTGACCCGCAGGCGGGAGCTTTGGTACCTTCCAGGGCTGCGGGCCAGAAAGGCGGCGGCCGCCTGCTCCCAGGGCTGGGAATGGCCGCAGCTGACACAGAAAAACCGTTCTCCCTGCCGGCCGCTTCCCTGGCGGCGCTGAGAGCACACCGGGCATTTCTGATAAAGGCCGCTGCCCGCAATGGGCACAGGAGACGGCAGGCCCAAAACAGGAGCCCGCTGAGAAATCAGTTTTGCCACAAACCGGTAATCTGGCAGAGAAAAAGAAGCACCCGGCAGACTCTTGCTGCCTCTGGTTGTGTTTTCCACCACCAGAAGGGCGCTGAGACGGCTGGCCAGACGGCACACATCCCCCGCCAGGCGGCAAAGGGCATCCTTTCCCTCTCCCCCGGGTTCCATGTACCAAAACTCCTCTTTTTCCCCGTCCCAGGCGCACAGACACAGGCCCTTTTCCGTGCGTCCCACCCCCAAGGTGCAGGCGGGAGAGCAGGGCGCCGGATCCCGGTACCAGAGCCTGACAGACAGATAGTATGCGCCGTTTTTCTCAAAAAGCAGCGCGTTTTTAGGCACGGCCAATCTTTTTTCCACCTGAAGCAGATGCTTTTTTTGCCATGGACCTGCATCCAGGGGAAGCAGCAGATACCGCCGCCGGCCCCGTTTTTCCCGCAGGATCTCTCCGGTATAAATATCGGTGAGGTAATCCTCCGAAGGAGCCCATTCCAACGCTCCTTGCCGGTTGAGCAGATAGACCTTGCCATAATATCTTCTGCCTTTTTCACCCCGGAGGATAGAATAATCCCTGCCCCCGGCGTAACGGCAAAAAGATACCGGTCTTAGCGTATCATATTTATCGAGATTTGTATAGATTTCTGAGGTGGAAAAATTGTCCCAATGGGACAAAATTCTCTCTAAATCTTCTTTTTCCCTCCGGCAGATGGGATAGGAACTCCGTCCTTTCCCTTTTTTTCGGGTCAGATATCCCCGCACAAGGCCCTGGGCGTCCCGCTGCAACGCATCTTTAAAGGGCTGGGCCTCAAAGTCATCGGCCTTTTTCAGCACCTCTCTGGGGCAGAAAAACAACTTCTCATCTTTTTCCGCCTGACGGCTGTAAGGACGGCAGGCCCGCAAAATGGCCTCCAGGGCCATGGAATAGCGGCGCTGGGCTTCTTCCAGCACCTGGCGTTTCTTCGCTGTGGGAGGCAGCAGTTTGATGGTCACAGTGCGGTAAGACAATGAATGTTCCCTCCCTCAGCAATATTCCACATAGGCCCCTTTGTCCCATTGGGTCAGGCAGGCCAGAAGCTGCTGGGCCAGAAGGCCTTCCATCCCCATGCCCTTTCCCTGGCTCTGGGGCAGCAGAATACGCAGGCTGGTGCATTGTCCATCCAGCAAAGCACCCAGCTGCCGGGTGTCCCGTTCTCCCTCCGTCCAAGGCCCGTCCCTGCCCAAAAAGGCCAGCGTGCGCCCCAGCAGGTCCTCGCTGGGCCACCGGTAACTGACCCCCAGAGCCCGGCCTTCTTTCTCCTTCTTTTCCACCAGAGCCACCGCTTTCCGGCCGGCCACCGCCTTGAGGCCCTTGAAATGCTCCAGCGTATAAAGCCATTTTTCCTCCCGCTCCTTGCCCTGGGGAACACCCACGGCCAGAAGCAGCGGACAGAGGGCCCGGGCCCGGCAAAAAAACACAGCAGGCCGTGGACTTTCCTCCAGCCCCCGGCAAGCGGAAAAAAACAGCTCCTTCATATAGCGTGCGCTCTCTTTGCCGGTATATGCCTTTGTCAAAAAAGCAAGGGCGCCCTGACGGCCCCAGTTCAGCTCCTGTCCCTCCTGGCCCTCCATGGCCTCCCGGGAAAGGGCACAGCACAGCTCACCGGACTGGATCTTGTCCTCCCGCAGCAGCACCGGTTTTCCTGCCAGAGGAACCGGTCCTCCCCAGGGAATCCGGCTGTTTCCCCTGGCCACCAGGGCCAAAGGCGGCATTTTCCACTCCACGGCCCGCAGATGCCCCCGTCCATCCAGCTCCAGCAGGGTAAAACCGTACTCTTCCCCCGCCTGGCTGAGCAGCAGGGAGACGGCGGTGCGCTGCAAGGATGCGCCTCCCTGAAGCATGGCCCATGCAGCGGCACAGGCGGCGGTGGCCACAGCCGTTTGTGCCATATCGGCTCCCGGACAGGAAATAATGGCGGCCCGTACCCGGTCTCCCCGGCGGCTCACCCGGCAGATGCAGCCGCCCTGCTCTGCTTCCTGGCCGCTGCTGTATTCCAAAAAAAGCTTCACCGGCGTTTCTCTCCCTTCACCGCCTGTTCCATGCGCAAAAGGGCCGCTTTGGTTTCGCCGGTGGTCTCTCCCAGGAGCCTGGCCACCTGCTGCACCATGCGCATCTGCCGGTCCACCGCTTCCTGGGCCACTCGCAGGGTCTGCTCCCGCTTCTTTTCAAAGGCGGTGCGGTCTTCTTCCTCCCTGGTCACATCCCGCAGAAGGACAATGGCGTCCCCGCCGGGCATCTCCACAATGGACAAGCGCACCTGGCGCTCGCCCCCTTTGACAAAGGCCGAGACATCGCTCACCGGCCACTCTTCCCGGGGCGGCAGTCCTTCTTCCAGGAAGTCCTCTGCTTCATGCCCCCGGGCTCCTTTGCCCCGGATGCCCAGCATCTCCATGGCCTTATGGTTGTATTCCAGCAGCTTCCCCTCCGGAGACAGCAGCAAAATGGCGCTGGGGGCATATTCGATGATCAGATTGGACATGGATTCGGCCTTTTCCCGCATATAGGGCAGGCACATACGCACATCGGCCTTGCCCTGCCACACGGCCACGGCCTTATCCCGGCAGGTGGGATAGCCGCAGGCGCCGCAGTTGAGCAGATCTTCCTTGGTCACCTTTCCCGTTTGGGCCAAAATGGCGGCGATTTCCTCTTCCCGGGGCTGCCGCTCCTTCTTTTTCCGGGGATGGAACTGGGCAGCAAGATCCACCTGGGCGCTTTCGCTCACCGAAGGCGCGCCGGTGCTCTTTTTCCGGGCGGCAGACAAAAGCCGCTCCTTCACCAGAATGGCCGGGGCTTTTTCCCGGGCGATTCCCGGGCCATGGACACAGGAGCCGGGGCAGGTGTTCAGCTCCAGAAAATAGCCATGGATCTGTCCTTGCCGCACCGCATCCAGCGTCTCCTTGCACCCTTCCACGCCGCTGACGGCATAGGTCTTGTATCCCTGGCGCTTGTTGGCCGGGATGGTGGCGATGATGCCGCCGGGGGAAGGGTACAGCCTGCTGAGGGGGGTGTGGGTCTCGGTGCATTGGGTGTCCTCTTCCCCAAAAACCACCCCTTTTTCCGCAAGCAGCGTTTCCAGCTCTTCAAACAGCAGCACGGCGCTGAGAGCGGCGTTTTCCTGTTTTTCCCAATGTTTGGCGGGACAGGGGCCGATGAACACCGTTTTGATCCGGCTGCCGAACATACTGCGCAGCATTTTGCCATGGGCCACCGCCGGGGAGACCACCGGGGCCAGCAGAGATGTCAATTCCGGATACTGCCGCTCCACCAGAAGTACCAGGGAGGGGCAGCAGGTGGCAATGATGTTGTCCATCTCCCCTTTGGCCATGAGGCGCATATATTCCAGACTCACCCGGGCAGCGCCTGCGGCCGTTTCCTCCACGCCGGTGAAGCCCAGCTTTTTCAAAGCGGCAGAAAACTGAGGAAATGTGATGCCCGGAAAAGCGGCCAGCCAGGAGGGGGCCACACTGGCATAGACCTTGAGCCCCATGGACAGCATCCGGCGCACATTGACAAGGTCGCTTTGCACCTGCTGGGCTCCCTGGGGGCAAACCTCCACACACCGGCCACAGAGGATGCATTCCTGAGAAAGCACCCGGGCCTGGTCATCGGAAAAGGCAATGGCCCCCTGAGGGCAGGAACGGATGCACTTATAACAGTTGCGGCAGTTGGCCTTCTGGGTGACGATCACCGGTTCCATATCCCTTTCTCCTTTCCCCTTCTTCTGCCGGTATTATACCCGTATTATAACATAAAAGACGAAAAAAAGACAAAGGGCGGCAAAAGAAAAAGCCGCCGGGGGACAACTCATCCCCCGGCGGCTTGTCTTGTACTATTGCTTATTCCTGCTCCATCAGATGGCCGCATTTTTCAAAGAAAAAGTCCCGGGTGGCGGCGCCGGTGAGACTGACGGTCTCCTGGTCGTCGATGCGCACCTTGACCCCTTCCACGCACTCACCGTCGCAGAACATCTGAGTCACTTCCACCTGGTCGTGGAGGGAATATTCCTCCACCAGCTGCCGCAGGGTGAGCAGTACATTGTAAGAGCCTTTCACATGGCAGGCGCTTCCCACGCACACGCTGAATTTCATCTTTCTGCCGCCTTTCTCTTATTTGCCGTATTCCACATGGAGCAGCTCGTGGACCCGGCCCTTGAGCACCCCGTCATACAGGGAGGTGACGGCATAGTTTTCCTCGGAACGCTTGATGGGGCTCATCCGGTCGGCCTGGTAAAGGCCTTCGCCCCGGCGGGCCTTGTCGGCCTTGGTGCCGAAGGGCTGGCCTGCGCCGGAGACGCAGCCGCCGGGACAGGCCATGACCTCGATGAAGTCATAGTCCTTGTGGCCTTCCAGGATCCGGTCCATCAAAGGCCGGGCGTTGTTCAGGCCGCTGACGATGGCGATGCGCACTTTTTTGCCGCCGATCTCCACTTCGGTATGCTTGACCCCTTCCATGCCGCGCACGCCATTGAAGGCGATGGCCCGCAGAGCCGTAGTGGATTTGTCGTCGCTGAGACGGCGAATCACTGCTTCGGTAACGCCGCCGGTGACGCCGAAGATCACACCGGCGCCGGTGGAGACGCCAAAGGGCATATCCACACTTTCCGGCTCCAGATCGTCAAAGACGATGCCGGCCTGGCGGATCATAGAGATGAGTTCCTGGGTGGTGATGGCATAATCCACATCGGGCACGCCGTTCCGCTTGAATTCATCCCGCTGCACCTCAAACTTTTTGGCGGTGCAGGGCATAATGGCCACCGACACGATCCGGCGTGTGGAGGGCTTCAGCTGCTCTTTCAGCACCGCACCGAACATCTCCATGGGAGAGCGGCAGGTGGACACATGGTGCATCAGTTCGGGATAATGCTTTTCCACAAACTGCACCCAGGCCGGGCAGCAGGAGGTGAAGAGGGGCAGATTTTCTCCCTTGGCCAGCCGCTCCGACAGCTCATTGGCCTCTTCCAGCACCGTCAGGTCAGCGCCGGTGGTGGTGTCATAAACCTCGTCAAATCCCAGGCGGCGCAGGGCAGCGGTGACCTTGCCCATGGCATTTTCCCCTTCGCCCAGACCCATTTCGCGGCTGATGCCCACCCGCACCGCGGGGGCAATCTGCACCACGCACTTGGTGTGGGGATCGGACAGCTCCTCCCACATCTTCTGGGTGTCGTTTTTCACCACAATGGCTCCGGTGGGACAGACGGCGGCACACTGGCCGCAGCCCACGCAGGCACTGCTGGCAATAGGTTCGTCAAAGGCGGGCATCACCTTCATGCGGGCGCCCCGGCCGGAAAAGTCAATGGCGCCCACGCCCTGGATCTCTTCACACATACGGACACAGTCGCCGCAGAGGATGCACTTGGCGTTGTCCCGGCTGATGCACACCGAGGACTCATCCCGCTCATGCTCCACCTGGCCGTCGCCGAAACGGATGTCCCGGATACCGAACTGATGAGCCAGCTCCTGGAGCTTGCATTTGCCGCTTTTTTCGCAGGTGGTGCAGTCCCGGCAATGGCTGGCCAGCAGCAGCTCCAGCACATTCTTCCGGTATTTCCGCAGCCGGGGTGTGTTAGTATAGATCTCCATACCCTCCCGGGGCGGGGTGGAGCAGGCCGCCTGGATATTTCCCCGTTTGTCCTCTACCATGCACATCCGGCAGGCGCCATACACCGACAGCTCGGAATAATAGCAGAAGGTGGGCAGCTGGATGCCGGCTTTGCGGATGACCGCCAGAATATTTTCTTCCCCATGGATGGGCACAGGGATGTTGTCTACCATCATAAATGCGCTCATGGTTTAGCCCTCCTTCACGGCGTGGAAACTGCACCCGTCAAAGCAGGCGCCGCACTTGATGCATTTGTCGGGATCGATGGTGAAGGGGCTGCGGATCTCCCCGGAGATGGCCCCCACAGGGCACATCCTGGCGCACTTGGAGCAGCCCTTGCACTCCTGAGGATCGATGTAATAGCGCTTCAGCTTCTGGCAGTTGTGGGTGGGGCAGCGCTTTTCCTTCACATGTGCTTCGTATTCATCCCGGAAATACCGGATGGTGCTCACCACCGGCTGGGCCGCCGTTTTTCCCAGACCGCACAGAGCGGTGGCCGAAATGGTCTCGGCCAGCTCTAAAAGCAGGTCGATGTCCCCCTCTTTTCCCTGTCCGGCCACGATCCGCTCCAGAATCTCCAGCATCCGCTTGGTGCCTTCCCGGCAGGGGACGCACTTGCCGCAGCTTTCGTTCTGGGTGAAGTTCATGAAGAACCGGGCCACTTCCACCATGCAGGTCTTGTCGTCCATGACCACCAAACCGCCGGAGCCGATCATGGCTCCCACTTTCTGGAGAGAATCGAAGTCCAGGGGCAGGTCCAGATGCTCCTTTGTCAGGCAGCCGCCGGAGGGGCCGCCGATCTGCACCGCTTTGAACTCGGCGCCGTCCCGCATGCCGCCGCCGATGTCGAAGATGATCTCCCGCAGGGTGGTGCCCATGGGCACTTCGATCAGGCCGGTGTTCTGAATGTTGCCCGTCAGGGCAAAGGCCTTGGTGCCCGGGCTGTTCTCCGGGCCGATGGAACGGTACCAGTCCGCCCCCCGGGTGATGATATGGGGCACATTGGCCAGCGTTTCCACATTGTTGAGCACGGTGGGCTTGTCAAACAGGCCCCGCTCCACGGTGCGGGGCGGCTTGACCCGGGGCATACCCCGGCGGCCCTCGATGGAGGCGGTGAGGGCGCTGCCTTCGCCGCAGACAAACGCACCGGCGCCCCGGCTGATATGGATGTCAAAATCAAAGCCGCTTCCCAGAATATTGGTTCCCAGCAGTCCCAGCTCTCTGGCCTGCTGAATGGCGCCGTCCAGACGGCTGACGGCCATGGGATATTCGGCCCGGACATAAATATAGCCCTGGCTGGCCCCGCAGGCCACACCGGCGATCATCATGCCTTCCAGCAGCCGGTGGGGGTCGCCCTCCATCACCGATCGGTCCATAAAGGCGCCCGGGTCTCCTTCGTCACCGTTGCAGACGATGTACTTGGGAGTGGCTTCCTGGGCGCGCACCTGAGCCCATTTCCGGCCGGCCGGGAAGCCGCCGCCGCCCCGGCCACGCAGGTTGGATTTCTGGATCTCATCCACGATCTCCTGGCCATCCATGTCAAACAAAGCCTTTTCAAAGGCTTTGTAGCCGCCGATGGCGATGTACTCCTGAATGGAGGTAGCGTCGATGTGGCCGCAGTGCTCCAACACAGTACGGGTCTGCTTTTTATAGAAGGGGATTTCTTCCTGGGTTTTATAGATCTCCCCATTCATCTTATAGCACAGCCGGTCGATGGGCTCGCCGCCCAGGACGGTCTTTTCGATGATCTCCTGGCAGTCGTCCTTCTTTACCTTAATATACAGCCAGCCCTGAGGCTCAATACGCACCAGAGGACCCATTTCACAAAAGCCGTGGCAGCCGCTGCGCTTGACGCCCACATCATCCCCATGAGGCTCATGGGCCAGGTCCACCTGACAGTGGATGCCTTTTTCCTGAAGTAGCTCCACCAGACGGGCATAGATGTCCAAAGAGCCGCCGGCCACACAGCCGGTACCGGCACACACCAGGATCTTCTTCACCTGAGAAGCAAAGCGGCCTTCCAGGGTCTGGCGCAGGACGGAAAGTTCTTCTCTTGTTTTCAGCATGCCGTCCCCTCCTTCTTCAGCTCATCCAGCAATTCCACCGCTTTCTCCGGCGTCATGGAAGGATAGACTTTGTCATTGACGGTACAGGCCGGGGCCAGACCGCAGGCTCCCAGACAGGAGACGGTCTCCACGGTAAAGAGCATATCGTCGGTGGTGATCTTCTGAGAGGAAAGGCCCAAAGTTTCCCGCATCTTCTCCAGAATGGGAATGCTTTTGCGCACATGGCAGGCAGTGCCGTCGCAGATCTTGATCACATATTTCCCCTTGGGTTCCAGGGAAAAATTCTCATAAAAAGTAGCCACGCTGTAAATTTTCGCGGCGCTCATCTGTAATTTTCTCGCCAGATAGGGAAAAATTTCCCGGGGCAGATACCGGTATTCTCCCTGGATATCCTGCAAAATGGCAATGACATTGCTGGCCTGGGCTCCGTGACGATCCAGTATGCGGTCGATGACGGCAAAATCCACTCCATTGTTCATGGACGCATCCCCTCCAAAAAAATATCTGTTGTGATCTCAGTGTAGCCGACCCGGAGACAGATTGCAATGATATTTTTTTAACGATACCCTTTCCGCAGAAAAATATTTTTTATTTAATACGGTTTTTCTTTTTTCTTATTTATACCGTATTAAATATATTCACCCCCCTTGGCGCACTCTTTCTCGGGATGAATTTTTTCTTGCCTCCGCTCTGTCGATTTGCTACACTGAAATCGCAGAACGGGTTTTCCCGGTCAGCTGCATCCTATTTCCAGTTCATGCGCAGATGCTTTTCCTCTGCGCCGGGAGTTCCCATAACCTCCCGTTTCCTTTTGCAGCGCTGTTTTTTTGCTCCCTGTTTCTCTCCTGCTTCCTCATAAATTTTCAAATGGCGCTGCATCTTGTCTCCTCTTTGCGGAAAGTCCGCCCATTTTGGGCGGCTTTTTGCTTCTTTTTTAACAATCCTTGTCCTTTTGCCCTTTTTATGTTATACTTTTTCCCAGTACGCCGCATCCAGTTCTGGAGGAAAAAGCGGCGCCCGGCATACGCATCCCTTTTTTTGCGGCGGCCTTGGGCCGTCTCTTTTTTTGCCTTTGCCTTTTTTCCGGCCTAACCGGTTGAAATTATTATTTTATCCCAAAGGAAGTGCATTTGATGGAAGAAATCCGCGAAAACAAAATGGGCAACACGCCCATGCTCCGGCTGATCATCTCCATGTCTCTGCCGGCCATTTTCTCCATGCTGGTCCAGTCCCTTTATAATATTGTGGACAGTTATTTTGTGGCCAAGATCAGCATGGATGCCCTCACCGCCGTTTCCCTGGCTTTCCCCATCCAGCAGTTGATGATCTCCCTGGCCGTCGGCACCGGGGTGGGCGTCAATTCCCTGGTGTCCCGCCGTCTGGGAGAAAAACGCCAGCGGGAAGCTGACCTGGCCGCCTGCCACGGGGCGATCCTGGCCTTCTTCACCTCTCTGCTTTTCGCCCTCTTCGGCCTGTTTGGCTCCCGGTGGTTCCTGGGCCTTTTCAGCCAGAACGCCAATGTGATCGATCTGGGCACCCAGTATCTGTCGGTGGTGTGCATCTGCTCCTTCGGCAGCTTTGTGGAAATCGCCTTTGAAAAGACCCTCCAGGCCACCGGCAACATGATCTATCCCATGCTCTTTATGCTGGTGGGCTGCGTCACCAACATCATTCTGGACCCCATTCTGATCTTTGGCCTGTTCGGCCTGCCCAAGATGGGCATCCTGGGCGCGGCAGTAGCCACCGTCATCGGTCAGATCCTGGCCATGTGCTTCAGCCTTTATGTGATGTTCCGCAAAAGCCATGCCGTCCATGTGACCCTCAAGGGCTTCCGTTTCCACGGCCCCACCATCCGGGATATCTACTCCGTAGGCATTCCTTCCATGATCATGCAGTCCATCAGCTCCTTCCTGGTGATGGGCCTGAACCAGATCCTTTCGGCCTTTTCTGAGACGGCCATCTCGGTGCTGGGCGTCTATTACAAGCTCCAGTCCTTTGTGTTCATGCCGGTCTTCGGCCTGACCCATGGACTGATGCCCATCATGGGCTACAACTACGGCGCCCGGAAAAAGGCACGCCTGCTCAGCTGCCTGCGCATCGGCATCTGCATCGCCTGCGGCATTATGGCAGTGGGCACGCTGCTGTTCTGGATCTTCCCCGCCCAGCTGCTGACCATCTTTGACGGCTCCGGCGAAATGCTGGCCATCGGCGTGCCGGCCTTCCGCTCCATCAGCCTGTGCTTTATCCCCGCAGCCTTCGGCGTCATTTTCTCCACCATCTTCCAGGCGGTGGGACGGGGCAAAAACAGCCTGTTCATTTCGGTGCTGCGCCAGCTGATCGTCATTCTGCCGGCCGCCTATCTGTTCTCCAAAATCGGCCTGGGCTATGTGTGGTATGCCTTCCCTCTGGCGGAGATCATCTCTCTGGTGGCCAGTCTCCTGCTCTTCAGCCGCTTCTATAAGCTGCACATCCACAACCTGGAAAGCAAGCCGGTTTCTCCGGCCGTGTGATCTCATTTTTTTCTTTTCCATCCATCCCCAAGGACCTGCGTCCTTGGGGATGCCTGTCAAAAAAGCGGCTTTGCCGCTTTTTTGAGTTTCTGCAAGGGGCTGCATGCACGCCTGTGGCGCACACTGGCCCCTTGAGAAGTGCAACAACTGACGCACAGGTCGCCAGTTGTTGCGGATTGATGAAAAGCAGGGCAAAAGTGTTTTCCTGTCATATCCTTTTCTCATCCATTGTCCCCAAGGACCTGCGTCCTTGGGGATTTTTTTAGTTGTTACAAAGTAATTAACTAATTTGCACAAAACCGCCCTCTTTTTTTCTCTATCCGTTCAGCCCCGAAACTCCTTTCCCGGCCCTCTGCCGCCTTGAAATGGACAAGGGATTGTGTTATGGTTTAATAGTGCCAAATCAGCGGCCTTTTTTCTTTGCCCTTTTGGCCTATTCCAATAAAGGAATCGAGGGTCCGCCCATGTGGAAATATGTATTCAAACGACTGATCATCCTGCTGCCGGTGCTTTTCGGCGCCACCTTTATCGTCTATCTGCTCTTTTATTTTGCCCCAGGCAATGCCGACCGTTCGGCGGTGCGCAAAGCGGCCACCCCGGAGGAAGCCGAGATCATCCGGGAGGAACGGGGGCTCAACGATCCCATTCTGGTGCAATATGCCCGCACTATGAAAGAGATCTTCGCCGAAGACAGTTTTGTGCGTGTCCAGCTGGGCGTGCGTTTGCCCAAAACCATCAAGCTCACCGCAGCAGCCGGTATTGTCACCCTGGTTTTGTCCCTTCCCATCGGCGTGTGTGCTGCCATCAAGCAAAACACCCTTTTTGACAATGTGAGCATGCTGATCTCCTTTTTCGGCGTGAGCATGCCCAACTTCTGGCTGGGAATGCTGATGCTCATTCTTTTTGCGCTGCATCTGGGCTGGTTCCCCACCTCCGGCAGCCTGACATTCAGCAGTCTGGTGCTTCCAGCCTTTACTCTGGCTTTCGGAAACATGGCCTTTATTTCCCGTATTACCCGCTCCTCCATGCTGGAGACCATCCGCCAGGATTACATCACCACCGCCCGGGCCAAGGGCCAGGCATTCAAAGCGGTGGTGCGGAAACACGCTCTGCGCAATGCCCTGATCCCCATTGTCACCGTCATGGGCCTGCGGCTGTGCGAGGTGTTCAGCGGTTCCATTCTGGTGGAGCTGATCTTCTCCTGGCCCGGCATCGGCCGGCTTCTGGTGGACTCCATCAACGAACGGGATTTCCCCATGATTCTGGGTTGCGTCATCACCTTTGCTTTCTGCTTCTCTATTATCAATCTGGTGGTAGACCTTTTGTATGTGGTCATCGACCCTCGCATCCGCTCCCAGTTCAGCCGTTCGTAAACCAAAAGAATACCAAAAGCCCTCCTGCTTATGTGGGAGGGCTTTTTTCATTGCCATAAAATTCACTCTATATTTTTTCCCTAAAATCCTTTATAATAAATCGATTTCATTTTTTATTCCAAAATCAAATGGAGGACTTTATTTATGGAGCTGATCCTCAGCGATCGACCCCTTTCCCTGCCCGCAGCCCCGCAGCGGGAATATATTGATCTGTCCCAAAAGAAAATAACTCCCTGTGTGGGCTGCTTCGGCTGCTGGGTCAAAACCCCCGGCCGGTGTGTCATACGGGATGATGCGCCCCAGATCTACCCCCTGATTGCCCGCAGCCACCGGGTGCTCTATGTGAGCCAGGTGATATTCGGCAGCTGGGCGCCCCGGATGAAAGCCATGCTGGAGCGTTCCCTTCCCATTCAGCAGGCCTTCCTCCGCCCCCACATGGGGGAGACCCATCATGTGCAGCGGCTGGTGGAGGAAAAAGAGGCCGTTATTCTGGCCTACGGCCCGGAGAGCCAGGAAGAAAAGGATCTGTTCTGCCGCCTGGTGGAGCGCAACCGGCGGAACATGAACTTCAAATCCTACAAAGTTTTTTTCTGCCGGGAAGAAGAAGTGCAGGAAGCCGCCATGCAGGAGGTGCTTTCATGGAACAAGTGATGATCCTCAACGCCAGCCCCCGGGCTGCCCGTTCCAACTCCAAGGAATACGCTGCCATTTTTTCTGCCCGCTGCTCCCTTCCCTGCCAGTATTTTGCCCTCAAAGGCCAGCCGGCTTCCCGGCTCATTCAGGAGATGGAACACTTCTCCCATCTGCTTCTGGTTTTTCCCCTGTATGTGGACAGCCTGCCAGTAGATCTTCTGGCCTTCCTGGCGGAAGTGCAGCACAACCCTCCTCAGAACAAACCCCGCCTGTCGGTGCTCATCAACTGCGGTTTTCTGGAGCCGGGGCAAAACGATGTGGCGGTGGATATTCTGCGGCTGTTTGCCAAAGAAACCGGCTTTCCCATGGGCTCTGTCATGAAGCTGGGCAGCGGGGAAGCCATTTTGCGCACCCCCTTCCGTTCCCGGGCGGAAAAGGCCATCGGCCAGCTGGCCGCCGCTGTGGAGCAGGGAAAAGCGACGGAAATCGCCACGGCTATGCCGCTGCCCCGCTTCCTGTTTATCCGGGCAGGCAACCGGTATTGGAAGATCTATGGCAAAGAAAACGGCGTATCTTATGAAGAAATGTGCCGCATGGACATTGAAAACCCCTGATAAGCAGGAAAGGACCCGTTTCCCACAGACTGTGGAGAACGGGTCCTTTTCCATTTGCGTTCTATAAATAGAGGTGAGGGGGGTTAAGCGCTCCAGCGCACATCTTCAAAGGCCACATTGCCGTCTTTGCCCACAACGACCCCTTCCAGGTCTTTGTCATAGGCCTTGATCACAACGGTCTGATACAAGGGGACAAAGGGAGTCCAGTCATTGAGATACTCCGAAAGCTCTGTGAAAGTGGCTTCCCGCTGGGTGCTGTCCAGCTGGGTTTTGGCCTGCTGGATCAGGCTATCCACCTTGGGATCATCGATACGGGCCAGATTGGCGGCGTCGATGGCGGAGGAATGATAGAGGCCCACATTGTAGGCATACATATTGCTGGCGGTGTAGCCCTGGATGGCCGCTTCATAATCGCCGCTCATAATGGCGTTGAGGTGGGTGGCATAGTCCAGGGTCTCGATCTCCATCTGAATGCCGATCTCCATCAGATTGGCCTGGATCACTTCGGCGGCCCGACGGTTGGCATCGGTGCAGGCCAGGCAAGTGAAGGTGGCATCTTCCGGATCAATACCCGATTTCTCCAGATACTCCTTGGCCTTTTCCACATCATATTCCTGGGAGTTTTCCTCGCTGTATCCGGGGAAGGCGGGAGAGGTCTGGCCCAGAGCCACAATGCCCTGACCATCGCAGGATACTGTGATCACGGCATCTCTGTCCACCGCAGCGCTTACCGCTTTGCGGAACCAGGGATTCTCAAAGGGCCCGGCTTCGCTGTTCATGGCCATGAAGTTCATACGGGTGCCTTCGTTTTCCTGCACGGTAACGGCCTCGTCTTCTTTCAGGCGGGTGATATCGGTGGCTTCCACTTCCATAATGAAGTCCACTTCCCCGGCCTGAAGGGCAATGGTGCGGGAAGAGCCTTCGGGAATGATCCGCCAGGTGATGGTTTCCATGGAGGGCTGATGCTCTGTGTCAAAGAAATTGGGGTTCTTCTCAAAGGTAATATTGTCGCCCCGGTTCCACTCTACGAAACAATAGGGGCCGGTGCCCACCGGGTTTTCGTTAAAGTCATTGCCTTCATCGATCAGTTCGCTGGGCAGAATGTCAATGCTGGCCATATCGTTGAGCACCATGGCATAGGGGCCGTCGGTGGTGATTTTCACATGGGTGTCGTCCACCACCTGGATGTTGGTCCAGAAGGAGGTGTAGTCCTTGGTGGTGGGGTAGGTCTTGGCATATTCCATGGAAGCTTTCACATCCTGGGCATCCAAAGTGCTTCCGTCATGGAAGGTGACGCCCTGCTTCAAAGTAAAAACCCATTCGGTTTCACTCACGGCCTCATAGCTTTCGGCCAGGTCGGTCACCGGTTCCAATGTTTCAGGATCAATGGCCATCAGGGCATTGAAGGTGAGCAGGTTCATATAGGTGGCGGTAACCGCCTTGTGATCAAAAGGGTGCAAAGTGGGCGGCTCGCTTTCGGTGGCGATCACCAGGGTGCTCCGCTTTTCCGCCGAGGCGGTATCCCCATCGTTTTCCATGCTGCGGCTGACAGCCGAACCTTCTTTGGCGCCACTGTCCTTGGCACAGGCGGCGAATATGCCGCTCATCAGCGCTCCCGCCAGAACCAGCGCCACCATTTTTCTCGTTTTCTTCTGCATCGCACATTCGCCTCTTTCTCTTTGAATTTCCCGGCTCACCGGTTTTTAACATCGTGAATGTGCGTTCATAATAGTATATAATCTCGTTTTTGTCAAGCCTTGGCCGGACTTTTTTATGTCTTTGGGGATTTTTCGGCTCTGAGCACAAATATCCGGGATTTTTCCCGGGTTTTTCATGGATTTTGACCGACTTTTCTTTTGCTTTCTCCCAAACGAACCAGCAAGAAAAAAGAAAAAACAGCGGGGCGAAAATTCAACATCGTGAATTTCCGTCCCGCTGTGCTTGGTTGATTTATTCAATTTAGTGAAGATTCGTCCTCGTCCTCATCGGCCAGAGACTCATCGGCCAGAAGCTCTTCGTCGGTCCATTCCTCCTCGTCGGGCATGATCAGCCCTTCCAGCTGATCTGCCTTGTCCTTGGCTTTCTGATAAAGGGAAGAAAATACCGTCTCTTCCAGCTCATCGATGGAAAACTCCTCTTTCTTCTCCGGGGAGATCACCTCTGTCCACCGCTGAAGCATGGCCTTGTTTTCCCGGGTCATGCCGCTGCGGAAGGCCATGAGTTTTTCCCCTTCCCACAAAGCGCAGGGATAGCACAGCGGTTTGCCCAGGGCATTCATCTCGATCCACAGGGCCCGCACCGTTTCATCCTGACGGTGTATCCCTTCATAATACCGGGTCTCATATTTCCGGCTGAAAGAGAAAATGCTTTTTTTCTTGATTTCGCCCACGATGGCCGGGGTGTATTGTTTCATTGTATTCGTCCTTTCTCCGGGAAGTTCCGGCTTTTACAAAATGCTCAGATCCATCTCATCCGACAGGCGGGAAAGAAGCTCGATGCCGCCGGCGCTGTTGCCCGTTTCATTAAGGGCCGGGCCCACGACGCCCAGGCCGCCTTTTCCGGGGATGGCCGCCATGATGCCCCCGCCCACGCCGCTTTTGGCGGGCATACCGGTGCGCACCAGAAATTCCCCCGACTGGCCGTACATTCCGCAGGACACCATGACAGCCATGGCGGTTTTGCAGTGGCTCTTCCGGGCACAGCACACACCGGTGACCGGGTTTTTCCCGCCGTTTGCCAGTGTGGCGGCCATGATCGCCAGATCCCGGCAGTTGACCTTCACCGAGCACAAGCGGAAATATTCGTCCAGAAGCTGCTCCACATCCCCGTCGATGATCTGGGTGCTCTTCATAAAATAGGCAATGGCCCGGTTACGATGGCCGGTCTGTTTTTCCGACACATACACCTGCTCGTCAATGGAAAGGGCGTCGTTGGCCGTCAGCTTCCCCAGCAGATCCATCACCCGCTGAAGGCGGCCCTCCGGCCCGCCGGAGACCATATACAGCGAAGCAATGGCGCCGCTGTTGATATAGGGATTGAGAGGCCGGTGATGATTTTTCACTTCCAGATCCACAATGGAATTGAAGGTTTCAGCAGTGGCGTTGAGGCTGATCCGGCGGGTCAGCTCATCCAGAGGACAATCGGCCAGAGCCTGGAGAAAAATGGCCACTTTCACGATGCTCTGCACCGTCACCCTCTTTTCCCATTCTCCGGCGCCCATGCCGTTTCCTTCCAGATCCATCCAGTAAACCCCCAGCTGCTGGGGATCGGCTTCCGCCAGTTTGGGGATATAAGAAGCCACTTTCCCCTGCTTTGTGGCAAAGGCACATTCGTTTACCAGCTCTTCCAGACGCTGCTGCGTGATCATCCCGTATCTTCCTCCTGTTTTGTTCATTATGACCATTATAGCCACCCCCCTCCCATCTTGCAAGAGCAACATTTTGTTTTGCAATTTACCCCGATCTGGTCTACAATATCCTTTGTGAGACCGTCCGGGACAAAAGGTTCCGGCAGACAAGGAGGATCTTTTTTTATGCAAATGCTCTTGCTGGGCCTGGCTTCCATGAGCAGCTCCCTGCTCCAGGCCGTCACCGGCTTCGGTTTCGGCATCGTGATGATGGCCATCATGCCCCTGTTTCTCCCCTATGAAGCCGCTTTGAACATTTCCACCATTCTATCCCTTTCTCTGAACCTGACCATTCTGGCCCGGTGCTGGAAACATATCAACTGGAAGCTGCTGGCCTTCCCCGCCCTGTTCTGCATCATGGGTTCTTCTGCGGGGATGTGGCTGATGCATGAATCCCCTTCTCCCATTTACAAGCGGCTGCTGGGCGTGTTCCTGGTGTGCCTTGCCATCTGGTTCTATTTTTTCAGCGGCAAAGTGCACATCCGTCCCCTGCTGCGCAACGCCGCCATCGTGGGCGTGATCTCCGGTCTGTGCGGCGGCCTGTTCAGCGTCAGCGGCCCGCCTATGATCCTCTATTTCGTGTCGGTGATTCCCGATAAGGAAGAATACATGGGCACCACCCAGTGCTATTTTCTTCTCAACAACATCTATCTTCTTTTGGTGCGCAGCCTGCTTCACCTGATCCCCGGCGGCATTCTGGCGCCCACTCTGTGGGGGGCTGCCGGCCTGCTCATCGGCAGTTTTCTGGGCGGCAGGATCTTCCGCTCCATCAACGCCAGGAAACTGAAAAGCGCTGTCTATATGGTCATGGCGGCTTCTGGACTGTGGATCGCCTTCAACGGCTGAATGACAAAACCGGGAAAGGGAGTTTTCAAAACTTCCTTTCCCGGTTTCTTTTGTGTGATATTCCCATGGCAAAAACCATTGCGATGAATGGGAGGCAGTGGTACAATATGTTTTGTTCTCAACAAAATGATTTTATCAGGGGTGAATCGGCAATGGACAACAGCACACTGCGCCAGAAAGCCCTGGAAGGACTGGATGGGCTTGAGACGCCTCAGCTTCCTTCCTGGGAGAGTCTGCCCCAGCTGGATCTGTATATGGATCAGGTGATCATGCTGATGGAGCGGTATCTGGCCCTGTTCAGCGACGGCAAGGACAAACTGATCACCCCCTCCATGATCAACAATTATGTAAAACTGGGCCTCATCCCCCCGCCGGTGAAGAAAAAATACAGCCGGGAACACCTGGTGCGGCTGATGACCATCTGCATGCTCAAGCAGGTTATGCCCATCCCCACCCTGTCCTACCTGACAGGCAAGGGCGCCCAGCAAACCGGCCTGCCGGAAAGCTTTGACCAGCTGACCCTGGAGCAGAGCCAGGCCCTGGAGCACACCGCCCGGGGAGCCCGGGAGGATATTTCCGCCCTGGATGAGGAAAATCTCCGCCAGGGTCTGGCTCAGCTGGCTTTGAAGTTTTCCGCCCAGGCCAATGCCAACCGGATCCTGGCCCAGAAGATCGCTTCCCTTCTGCAGCAGGAAACCCAGGTTCCCCCAAAGGCAAAGACCGATAAAGATAAGACAAAACAGCATTAAAAAAGGGTCCGTCCCAGAATGAAAATTCTGAGACGGGCCCTTTTATGCTGCAGCAAAAACGGCTCTTACTTTTCAGCCAGTTCCTTGCGGCAGTTTTCGCACACATTCTTTCCTTTAAATTCCGACACTTTTTTGGAGCTGCCGCAGAAGACGCAGTTGGGCTCATACTTGCGCAGCACAATGGAAGTGCCGTCCATGTAGATCTCAATGGGATCACCCTTGCTGGCGTCAATGTTCAGGGTGCGGCGCAGCTCGATGGGCAGCACGATCCGCCCCAGGCTGTCGATGTTTCTGACGATTCCGGTGGATTTCATACAGAACCTCCTCTATTCTTTTGGTATTTCTACAATATCATAACAACCTTTACAAAAAGTGTCAATAAACGACATGTGACAAAATTGTTAATTATTCAAGACAATACCGTGACAAAATTGCCCAAAGAAGCTTGGTATATCAAGGTTTTTATTTGTCCAATAGTTGGACTATTCAGGAAGTTTCTCCATGCCTTCTCCTGCTTTTTTGCATGGAACTGGGAAAAAGAGCATAGAAATGGAGCAAAAAGGCGGTGAAATCCATGATGGCAAAGGTATTTTCCCTGCTTTTTGTCCTGGCTCTGTGCTTTGGCGCGGCCGGAGGCAAGTTGGAGCAGGTATCGGCGGCGCTTCCCCAGGGAGCGGCAGGAGGGGTGGAGCTGGCGCTCTCCATCGGCGGGACGATGTGCGTATGGTCGGGAATTTTAGAAGTGATGGATCAGAGCGGGCTGACCGAAAAGGTCTCCCGGCTTTTGTCCCCGGTGATCCGGGGCATTTTCGGCAAGGCGGCCCAGGACAAACAGGCCCGTCAGGCCCTGAGCCAGAACATGGCGGCAAACCTTCTGGGGCTGGGCAGCGCCGCCACTCCGGCAGGACTGCGGGCCGCCCGGCGCTTGGCCCAGACTGGCGGCAGGCCGGACCATTCCGCGGTTTTGCGGCTGATGGTGCTCAATTCCGCTTCCCTCCAGCTGATCCCCGCCAATGTGGCGGCGGTGCGGGCGGCAGCAGGCAGCGTCCAGCCTTTTGCCATTCTGCCCGCCGTGTGGCTGGCCTCCCTGGGTTCGGTGTGCGCCGCCCTGGCCGTTTCCGCCCTGCTGGAACGGGTGTGGCGCCCATGACCGCTCTTCTCATCCCTCTGCTGGCCGCCGGTGTGATGGTCTACGGTCTTTTTCATGGCTGCGATGTATACGCCGCCTTTCTCAAAGGGGTGCGCCAGGGTCTGGACACCCTGCTTTCCATCTTTCCCGCCCTCTTGGCCATGCTCACCGCTTTGGCCATGCTGCGGGCCAGCGGCGCTGTGGAGGCGCTGTCCCAGGCCCTGGCTCCTTTGACAGAGGCCCTGGGAATCCCTGCCCCCTGCCTGCCCCTGGCCCTGCTGCGGCCCTTTTCCGGCTCGGGGGCGCTGTCCATCGGAAGTGACATCATCCGCAGCCAGGGCCCTGACAGCCTGGCCGGATTGACGGCGGCGGTGATGCTGGGCTCCAGCGAGACCAGCATTTACTGCATCGCCCTCTACAGCGCCGCCCTGGGAATCAAAAACACCCGCTGGGCCCTTCCGGCAGCCCTGGCGGGTGATCTTGCAGCCTTCTTTCTCTCGGCCCTCAGTGTGCGGTTATTCCTTTTGTGAGAAGCGCTCCAGCGCCTCGTTGTAAATGCTGTTTTTGGGCACTCCCAGCTCTTTTGCCGTCTGTTTGACGGCCAGGCTGATGGAAAGCCCCTCTTCCAGAAGCTCCCCTACCCGATCCATGGGGTCGATGGCAGGCTCCTTTTCCTCTTCCTCCTGCTTGCCTCCCAGGATGAGCACAAATTCCCCCCGGGGCGGCTCTTCTGTATAATGGGCGATGGCTTCCGAAAGGGTGGTGCGCCACACCTGCTCATGGACCTTGGTGATCTCCCGCACCAGGGCAATGGGACGCTCTCCCAGAGTTTTGTAAAAATCCTCCAGAGTGCGCAGCAGCTTGTGTGGGGCCTCATAAAAGACCATGGTGCGCTTTTCCTCCCGGATGTCCTCCAGATGCTCCCGGCGGCTTTTTTTGTTCACCGACAAAAAACCCTCAAAGCAAAAGCGGCCGCAGTCCATCCCGGCGATGGACAGAGCGGCGATAAGGGCGCAGGGCCCGGGCACCGCCACCACCTGGATGCCCTCCCGGGAGCAGATGTCCACCAGATCGCAGCCGGGATCGCTGATGGCCGGGGTGCCGGCGTCGGTGATCAGGGCGCAGCTCTCCCCCGCCAGGATACGCTGGGCGATCAGCTGGCCTTTCATCTTCCGGTTGTGCTCGAAATAGCTGATCTGAGGCTTTTTGATGCCGAATTTATTGAGCAGCTTGGCCCCCACCCGGGTGTCCTCGGCGGCGATGAAATCCACCTGGGACAACACCTCCTGGGCCCGGGGAGAAAAGTCCCCCAGGTTGCCGATGGGGGTGGAGACCACATACAATGTTCCTGCCATACGCTATTCTTCCTCCATGACGCCGTAGATCCGGCGGTATTCTTGGGTGTATTCCCCCATTTCATCCCGCAGCACAAGGGGCGGGAGAAACTGACTTTCTCCCCGGCCCCGACGGGCCATCACCAGGGCCAGCTGGGCTTCTTCTCCCGGTTTCCCGTGGACGAAGCGCACCTGCCGGGGGGAAAATCCATTTTCCTGCAAAAGCTCCACCGCCCGGAAAAAATGCCGGGCCGGCCAACAGAAATAAAACCGCCCCTTTTGTCCCAGCATCCCTTTGACCCCCTGAAAAAAAGGTTCCGGGGAACCGCTTCGGGCCAGGCGGCGTCGCTCATCGGGAGAGGAGGGTCCGGGGACGGCATAGGGAGGATTGGAAATGCACACATCATAATGGAACCCGGCAGGGCGAAAATCTGCCGCATCCCCCTGGAAAAACTGCCCTCTTTCCCAAAGGCCGCAGCGGGCGGCGTTCTCCCTGGCCTGCTCCAAACTCCGTGGGTCCAGCTCCAAGGCGTCCAATGTGGCCCCCGGATGCTTCAATAAAGTCAGCACCCAAAGTCCGCCCTGGCCGCAGCCCAGCTCGATGGCCCGTTCTCCCAGGCGAAGGGTGAGGAAATCGGCCAGAAGCACACTGTCCTGGGTCAGCCCCAGCCCGCCTTTTTGCTGAAAAATACGGTATCCGCCCCGCAGCTGCACCTGCTTCATATCCTTCCCCCTTTCTTCTGATTGAAGTATTGTACCATGATTTTTAAAAAAGGAGAATAGCCTTTCTCTCCCTGGGCACAATAGGGAAAACACACAAAGGATGGATCAGGATGCCACGAAACAAAAAACTTGCGGCGGCTCTGGCCGTTATTTTTCTTTTGAACATCGCCCTCATCGCCGGTTTTCAGTGGCTGGGCATTTCCTCCCAGGCCGCCGTCTACCAGCAGGGCTCCCAGGGGGAGACGGTGCGGCAGATCCAGGAAAAGCTGAAACGGTGGGGCTATTATGACGGTGCGGTGGACGGCGTCTACGGCAGCGGCACACGGAAGGCGGTGGAGTATTTCCAGCGGAAAAACGGCCTGACTGTGGACGGCATCGTGGGCCCGGCCACTCTCCAGGCCCTGGGGATGTCCTCCGGTTCCTCTTCGGGCAGCGAATCGGGCCGGGACAATGACCTGTATCTTCTCTCCCGCATGATCTCAGCCGAGGCCCGGGGAGAGCCTTACACCGGCCAGGTGGCGGTGGGGGCGGTCATCCTCAACCGGGTGCGCCACCCCTCCTTTCCCAATACCATCGCCGGCGTGATCTATCAGCCGGGAGCCTTTTCCGCACTGAACGACGGTCAGTTTGATGAGCCCATCGCCGAAAGCGCCCGCAGGGCCGCCCAGGACGCCATGAGCGGCTGGGACCCCACCGGCGGCGCCATCTATTATTATAACCCCCAGAAAACCACCAATCAGTGGATCTATTCCCGCCCGGTGATCGCCCAGATCGGCGACCATGTTTTCGCCAAATGATCCCCTTTGCCGTCCGGTATCCGGGCGGCAGAGCGCTTCGGAAAAGTGTCAAGAGCCACTTTTCCGAGTTTTGCAAGGGTCTGCGGCGAGCCGCCGCTCCCGTTCCTCTCTTTGCCATGGTAGGTTGTATCGACCAAGTCGAAGAAAGGTTGCCTGCCCAGGCACTGGGCTCACCGGTTTTTACAGATTGATGAGGTAGAAAAGCAAACTGTTTGTCTAATCAGATCGGTTTTTCCACAGTCTGTGCCGCCTGGTGTCCGGGCGGCATTTTTTTGCCATTTTTCCGCCTTGGGCGAAAAATCTTCGGAGGGCGCTTTTGCATCGGTTTCCCTTCTTGACACCGTCCCTGGCAGGATATAAAATATACATGGTATTTTGCCTTTTCTTCCGCCTTTTTTGGTGGATGCCCATAAAACAACGGAACCATGGCCCTGTCCAGCGCAATTTCTTTGCGCTGTTTTTGTGGTTGCCCCCTTTGGGTTTTCGGGAGAGGTTATGCCGAAATATAAGGAAAAGGAGGGAGCGTCTTTGCCTACCAACCCAGGTTTTTATATCGTTTTTGCTCTGATCGCCATTGTCCTTTGCGCCGCAGGCTTTTTCACCGGCGCCATTTACCGTAAAAAGATCGCCGAAAAGGAGATCGGCAGCGCCGAAGAGGAAGCCACCCGCATTCTGAACGACGCCATCAAGGCCGCCGAGACCAAGAAGCGGGAAGCTGTGGTGGAAGCCCGTGAGGAAGCTTTCAAGATCCGCACTGAGACCGACAAGGAACTGAAAGAGCGCCGCAGCGATGTGCAGAAGCAGGAACGCCGGGTTCAGCAGAAGGAAGAACAGCTGGACCGCAAATATGAAAGCATCGAGAAAAAAGAAGAAAAGCTCACTCAAAAACTGAAAAAAGCCGACGAATCTCTGGAAGAGATCGACGAGCTGAAGAAAACCCAGATGGCCGAGCTGGAAAAGATCTCCGGCTTCACCGCCGAAGAAGCGAAAAATTTCCTTCTGGCCAAAGTGGAAGAAGAAGCCCGTCACGACACCGCCCTCAAACTGAAGGAGCTGGATCAGCAGCTGAAGGAAGAGGGAGAGCGGAGAGCCCGGGAGGTCATTGCCCTGGCCATCCAGCGCTGCGCCGCCGACCATGCCAGCGAAGTCACCGTTTCGGTGGTGCCCCTGCCCAATGACGAGATGAAGGGCCGGATCATCGGCCGGGAAGGCCGGAACATCCGTGCTCTGGAAAACCTCACCGGCGTGGATCTGATCATCGACGACACCCCGGAGGCCATCACCCTGTCCTCCTTCGATCCGGTGCGCCGGGAGATCGCCCGCATTTCTCTGGAAAAACTCATTGCCGACGGCCGTATCCATCCCACCCGCATCGAGGAAATGGTGGAAAAGGCCAAGGCCGAAGTGGCCGCCACCATCAAGCAGGAAGGCGAGCGGGCCATGTTCGAAACCGGCGTCCACGGTCTGAACCCGGAGCTGGTGAAGATTCTGGGCCGGATGCGCTACCGCACCAGTTACGGCCAGAATGTGCTGAACCACTCCATCGAAGTGGCCCATATTGCCGGGCTGCTGGCTGCCGAGCTGGGTGCTGATGTGACCCTGGCCAAGCGGGCCGGTCTGCTCCACGACATCGGCAAGGCCATCGACCACGAGGTGGAAGGTTCCCATGTGGCCATCGGTGTGGACTTGGCCAAGAAATACCGGGAAAATCCCGAAGTCATCCACGCCATTGAAGCCCACCATGGGGATGTGGAAGCACGCACTGTGGTGGCTTGCCTTGTGCAGGCAGCCGATGCCATCTCCGCCGCCCGTCCCGGCGCCCGGAGAGAAAATCTGGAAGCCTACATCAAGCGTCTGGAGAAACTGGAAGAACTGGCCGAGAGCTTTGACGGGGTAGAGACTTCCTACGCCATCCAGGCTGGCCGTGAAATCCGCATCATCGTCAAGCCGGAGATCGTCAAGGACGACGATATGCTGCTTCTGGCCCACGACCTTTCCAAGAAGATCGAAGCCGAGATGAGTTATCCCGGCCAGATCAAAGTCCATGTGGTGCGGGAAACCCGGGCCATCGACTACGCAAAATAACATTTTCGAACCTAAAACCGGCTCCTTCGGGAGCCGGTTTTTTTGCGTCAAAAAACACATCAGGCAGTTGACTTTTCTTTAATGAAATAGTATATTAAAAATATAGCAACATTCGGAGGTGATGTGCTATGAAAAACACCAGCAAGCGCACCCCTCCGCTGCTTCAAGGAGCCCTGGCCCTGACGGGTTTGATCCTGCTTATTTTGGGCGGCTTCTCCCTGTGGCAATGGTATCGCACCCGCCCTCTCCAGGCCGCCCTGGACTCTTTCACTGCGGAAACGCCCCTGTCCTTCCGTATGTCCTATCCGCCTTTCAAGGTGGATATTCAGGATTTCTCACCGCAGGCACGGCAGCAGCTGGAAACGCTGGCGAAAAGCTACCGGTTTCCTCTCATCGTGAAAGCCCAGCCGGCCGGCGGATGGAGCCTGTCTTTTTCCGCTCCCCAAGGCGATGTGTCCATTACCCCCTCCCAAGTGGTGTTTCATGGGGAGGACGGCACCCTTTTGCGGGTGGAGTATTTTTTCTATGATAAAAAAGCCTTTTCCCGGGTATATGATGAAGTGGAGCGCCTGATTGACCAAGCCGCAGCAGAAATGGAAGCAGCGTAACGGTATCTCAAACAGAAAAATAAGTGACACCCTTCCATGGAGGTGACAGACGATGAAAAATCGCAGCAACCGCACGCCTCCCCTTTTCCGGGGTTTGGTCATCGTTGCAGGATTTCTCCTGCTGGTCTGGGGCGGTTTTCATTTGTGGCAGTGGGTCAAGCTCCGGCCTCTGAGAGCCGCCCTGGATTCTTTCACCACCGAATCCACCATGAAACCGATCTCTATTTATCCCGTCACCATCCAGCCCCAACAGCTCACTCCGAAGGCACGGGAACTGATGGTGCAGTTTGTCAAAAGTCTTGGCTCACCTATTATCAACAATCAGCCTTATGGTGGCGGATGGACTTTCAGCTATGCCGCTCCACAAGGCCAGGTGAGCATCGATGGCAACATAGTGGTTTTCATAATGGACGATGGTTCCCGATTGCAGGCCCGCTTCTACCGTTCCGATAAAGAAATTTACAAGCAGCTGGATGAGGAAATCGGCCGCCTGTTTGACGAAGAGGCAAAAAGCCAGGGACTGGATATCTCCTGATTTTCTGCAAAAATGCACAGTTTTCCCTGGGGAATTTCTCTATTCCCCAGGGATTTTTTCTGTCTCTGCCCCTTTCTTCCCATCCGGCCCATGGTATAATAACTGTGGAGCGGCTGTGATAGTCTCTCCCACAAACAGAAAAGGAGAAGATGCCTTATGATGAATCCCGATCGGGTGAAAGCCCTGAAAGAAATGGTGGCCTCCCAGCGTGAGCTGATGTTCGCCGCCGAGCGCCATATTTGGAAGCATCCCGAAACCGGTTACCGTGAGTGGAAGACCCACGAATATCTGGCCGCTGAATACCGGAAGCTGGGTTATGAACTGGTGGAAGCGGGCAACATCCCCGGTTTCTATACCGATATCGATACCGGCAAGCCCGGCCCCAAACTGCTGATCATGGGCGAGCTGGACAGCCTGATCGTCTCCACCCATCCCGAGTGTGATCCGGAGACCGGCTATGTCCACGCCTGCGGCCACCACGCCCAGTCTGCCGCCCTGCTGGGCATCGCTGCTGCGCTGAAGCAGCCCGGCGCTCTGGACGGCATGAGCGGCTCCATCCGCCTGATGGCCGTGCCCGCCGAAGAACTGATCGAAATCGGCTACCGGGCCAGCCTGCGGGAACAGGGCATCATCAAATATTTCGGCGGCAAAGTGGAGTTCATGTACCGCGGCTTTATGGACGACTGCGACATCGCCCTTCTGGTGCACACCTCCAACAGCGAGCACAAAGGCATCGGTGTGGGCGTGGGCAACAACGGCTGCCTGACCAAGAACATCAACTACGAAGGCGTTTCCGCTCATGCAGGCGGCGCACCTCATCTGGGCGTCAACGCTCTGTATGCGGCCAACCTGGGCCTCAACGCCGTCAACGCTCTCCGGGAGACCTTCCAGGAGAAGGATTACATCCGCTTCCATCCGGTGATCACCAAGGGCGGCGGCGCAGTCAACGCCATCCCCAACGATGTGCGGGTGGAAAGCTATGTGCGGGGCGCCAGCATCGAGGCCATCGTCTCGGCCAACAACCGGATCAACCGGGCTCTGGCCTCTTCTGCTGCGGCCATGGGCGCCAATGTGCATCTCCAGGACTTCCCCGGCTACTGCCCCCTGTACAACGACAAGAATCTGTATCAGCTGACCGTGGATGTGGTGAAGGAAGCTTTTGGCGAAGAATGGATCCAAGAGGACACCAAGTGGGGCACCGGCTGCACCGACATGGGTGATATTTCCTGTGTGATGCCCACTATCCAGCCCTATTGCTCCGGCGCCTGCGGCGTGGGCCACGGCTCCGACTACGGCATCAGCGATCCGGAAACCGCTCTGGTGGTTTCGGCCCAGTACCAGGTGCTGATGGCCGAGGCTCTGCTGAGTAACAACGCCGAGATGGCCCAGAAGGTCATCAAGGAAGCCGATCTCCTTTATCCCGACAAGAAGGATTACTTCGCCGCCGTGGACAAGATCTTCCTGGACAAAAAGGCCGTCACCCAGAACGAGGACGGCACCATCACTCTGGACTTCCAGAATATCTAACAAAATTTCATCGCAAAAGCGGGAGCATCATGCTCCCGCTTTTTGCAGATTGATGATATAAGCTTTGTTTTCTCAAATGTCCCCATTGCGGCTGCGACCAGTTTTGATTTTGGGCGGTTTCACCAGATTTTCCGGGGGAATTTCTCCATCCTCACCCCTGCATTTTTTTCGCAAGGGGCAGTATAATAAAAAGCGGAACAAATACAAAGGGGCGCGCCCCGGGAAAAGGAGAAGATCAAAATGATAAGCACCGAACGGGCAAATCAACTGAAAGAGATCGTGGCTTCCCAGCGGGAAGTGATGTTTTCCGCCGCCGATTACATCTGGAAGCATCCGGAGACCGGCTATCGGGAGTGGAAAACCCACGCCTACCTGGCCGAAGAATTCAAAAAGCTGGGCTATGAGCTGGTGGAAGCGGGGAACATCCCCGGTTTCTATACCGACATCGACACCGGTAAACCCGGCCCCAAGCTGCTGATCATGGGCGAGCTGGACAGCCTGATCGTCTCCACTCACCCCGACTGTGACCCGGAGACCGGCTATGTCCACGCCTGCGGCCACCACTGCCAGGTTTCTGCCCTTCTGGGCATCGCCGCCGCGCTGAAGCAGCCCGGCGCCATGGACAACATGAGCGGCTCCATCCGCCTGATGGCCGTCCCCGCCGAAGAGCTGATCGAAATCGGCTTCCGGGAAGAACTGCGCAAGCAGGGCGTCATCAAATACTTCGGCGGCAAAGTGGAGTTCATGCACCGTGGCTATATGGACGGCTGCGACATCGCCCTTCTGGTCCACACCGGCGTCGGAGATCATCCCTCCATCGCCCTGACTCCGGGCAACAACGGCTGCGTCACCAAGAACATCAATTTTATAGGCGTTTCGGCCCATGCCGGCGGCGCTCCCCATCTGGGCGTCAATGCCCTGTATGCAGCCAGCCAGGCCATGAACGCTGCCAACGCTCTCCGGGAGACCTTCCAGGAGAAGGACACCATCCGCTTCCATCCCATCATCACCAAGGGCGGCGGCGCTGTCAACGCCATCCCCAACGATGTGCGCATGGAAAGCTATGTGCGTGGCGCTTCTTTGGAAGCCATCAAGGAAGCCAACACCAAGATCAACCGTGCGCTGGCCGCTTCGGCTGCCTCCATGGGCGCCAATGTGGTGCTGAAAGACCGTCCGGGCTACACCCCTCTGGAAAACGATGAGCAGCTTTATGACCTGACCTGCGAAATCGTCAAGCAGTGCTTCGGCGAGGACGCTCTGGTCAAGCGGGGCCGCAGCACCGGCTGCACCGATGTGGGCGATGTGTCCGCCGTCATGCCCACCGTCCAGCCCTATGCCTCCGGCGCCTGCGGCGTGGCCCACGGCTCCGATTACCGCATTGCCGATCCGGAATCCGCCCTGGTCATGTCCGCCCAGTATCAGGTGCTCATGGCCGAAGCTCTGCTTTCCAACAACGCCGAGCTGGGTAAAAAGATCATCCAGAACGCCAAGCTGCGCTTCTCTTCCATGGAAGAGTTCTTCCATGCCATCGACGAGCTGTTTTTGGACAAAGAGGCCGTCAAACAAAACGAGGACGGCACCATCACTCTGGATTATCAGAACTAACAAACAAGCAAAAAGGACTGGGAATTTTCCCAGTCCTTTTCAGTGTGTCGAAAAAGTGGCCAAAGCCACTTTAGGGGGTTTTGCAAGGGTCTGCATGCAGCCGATTGACCGCTTTTCGTGGCCAATCGGCCACACTTGCCCCTTGAGAAGTGCAAAAAGCGCCGCACAGGTCACTGTTTTTTGCGAATTGGTGAAGGGAAGGGCAGCCAGCCCCTTTCCACCATGCAAGCTTTTCGACAGTTTTGTTTATCCGTTCTGCCGGCGGGCCTGCTCCTTCTCACAGGCCTGCCGGAAACACTGGCACATTTCGGTGCCGATGTATCCCTGGTCCTTGCAGTGAGGGCATTCGTAGGGCGGTTCCAGATAATCCTCCCCATGGCCCAGGCGAAGGAGGATCTGTCTGCGCCGGACCAAAAGCCGGTTGTTTTCCTCCCGCAGCCGCTGCACTTCTCCCGGTTCCTCCCCCAGGGCCGCCCGGGCCGCCCGGCTGGCGCACAGCCGCAATTCCCGTTCGTTCTGGGCAAACTCCCCGTCTTTTCGCAGTCCTTCCAGCCGGGCTTGCTGAAGCTGCTGCCGCTGAAGGCGCTTGCGTTCAAAGGCCTTTGTGACAGCGGCTACCACACCGCTTTCAAACTCACCCCGGCTGTGGACAGGCTGAGGCGAGGGGGCATTTTGCCGGGCCGGTGCGCTCTTTCCTTCGCCCTTTTCCACTTCATCCCGGGTCTTGTAGCCCGCCGTTTTCCAGCTTTCCAGAATACTGTCCAGATAGGCCCATTTCAGCCCGCCGGTGCGCAGCACCGTCCGGTCATAGGCCAGGGCAATGAGATCGTTGTCATAGCCGTGGGAAATCCACTTGTCCACCATCAGCTGTTCGCTTTCCGACAGCTTCCGGTCCCGGATGCCGAACAGGCTCATGATCTCCCCCTGGCGGCTGTGGCGGCGCTCCAAAGCAGCCAGGTATTCCTCGGCCTGGGCGTAGGTCTCCACGCCGTCCTTCTGCCACCGGTAGGCCTCCTGCTCGAAAAACCGGGAGGAAAGCCGGTTCCGTCCGGCGCAGTAGTTGATGAGCAGCATCAGCACCTCAGCGGGCATCCCCAGGCCGCTGTACACCGAATAGAGGATCTCCAGTTCGCTTTTGCGCAGCATCCGCCCCAGGGCGCCTTCATAATATTGGCACAGGCCGGAAAAAGCCTGATCATGCTGCCGGGCTTCCTTGATCTCTCCCGGGTCCCACTGGATTTCTTTCCGGGGTTTTTGCGGGCCTTCACTGTCGCTGCACACCCCGTAGAGCACCAGCAGACTGCGTGCCTTTTGCAGCCGGGTTTCGTCCAGCCCCAGCTGCCGGGGCTCCGGCAGAGCGCAGCCCTCGCCCCGGGCGGCAATATAGCAGAACAGCAGCGCCATATCCGGGTCCTTCACCGCCGCTACCTGGGCGCAGGCCTTGCGCACATCCTGGCGGATACGCAAAATCGGTTCCATGGCATCCTCCTTTCCCCACGGAAAAATGCCCTGCCTCTTTTGGAAAAAGAGGGGGCACTTTTTGGGGGTATTTTGTCTGAAAATATTATAGCAATTCTCTCCCGCCGGGTAAAGATTTATATTTTTCCCGAAAGGGTGGTGCTTTTTCGCTGTTTCTCTGCTATAATTAGTGTGTTATGGCCCTCCGGCCATGATACCTCCATTTTTTACGGCCCTTTCCTCTTCCCTTCGGGGGAGAAGGGAAGCACGGCCGACGGGGCTTTGTCCCCATCCCTGTGAAAAATTTCATACAGGAGGCGATCCCCATGGATGTATGCGCCCTGATCTATAACGATCCCGCTGATCTTTCCTCTCAGGCTGAGATCTTGTCCCGGCCCGCCTGCTCTTACCCGGTGACTCTGGCCAAAGCCTTCGGCTGTCAGCAGATCTATCTGGCGGGCCAGGCTTGCAGCGGTCTGGATGTTCCCGCCCTGGAAACCGATTTTTCCGGTGAGCCCTCTCTGTTTTCCCAAGTGGATGGGGCACAGCAGGGGCTGGTGTTTTTTGAATGTCTCCCCGCTTTGACCCGGGGCACTCTGGGCAAACTGATGGAGCAATCCTGCGGCCTTCTGGCTGACGAAAACCACCATCCCATGGCCCTGTATGCCCCTTGGGATGTATTGCAGCGCCTGTCTGGCCGCCGCATCACCCTGGTGGACGAGCTGCGGGCTCTGGGCCCCATGCTCACCGAAGTCTCCCTCTCTCCGGAAGACGGCTGCGCCATACAGAACGGCCTGGATGTGTACCGCTGTCAGGAGCTTCTCCGCCAGCGGATCAACCGGTCCCATATGGAAGCAGGGGTGATCATCGTCGACCCCGCCACTACACATATTTCTCCGGATGCTCTTCTGGAAAGCGGCAGTCTCATCATGCCCGGCTGCTATATCTATGGCCGCAGCCACATCGAGGCCACCGCCAAAGTGGGCCCCAACGCCATGATCGTGGACAGCGTCATCGGCTGCGGCGCTTCGGTCAACTCCTCCCAGGTGATCGAAAGCACCATCGGCGCCCAGACCACCGTCGGTCCCTATGCCTACATCCGCCCCGGCTGCGATGTGGGAGAAAAGGTGCGCATCGGCGACTTTGTGGAGCTGAAAAAGGCCAAGATCGGCACCGGTACCAAAATCGCTCACCTGTCCTATCTGGGTGACATCGAGCTGGGTGAGCGGTGCAATGTGGGCGGCGGCGTCATCGTGGTCAACTACGACGGCAAGAAAAAATACAAAACCATTGTGGGCGACGACAGCTTCATCGGCTGCAATGTAAACCTGATCTCTCCGGTGCATCTGGGGGATGATACTTATATTTCCGCCGGCTCCACCATCACCGACGATGTGCCCGCTGAGGCTCTGGCCATTGCCCGGGCCCGCCAGGTGAACAAAGAGGAATGGGTCCGCCGCCGCCGGGAAAAGGGCCTGCTTTAAAAGTGTGATTTATTATTTTGAAATTCTATAAAAAGGGGAATGTGCTATGATTCCGCACGGCAACAGCATCAAGATCTTCACCGGAAACTCCAATCCCAAGTTGGCTTCCGACATCTGCACCATGGTGGGCGTGCCTCTGGGCGACGCCAGCCTGAAACGCTTTTCCGATGGAGAGATTTCGGTCTCCATCAATGAGTCGGTGCGGGGCACCGATGTGTTCCTGATCCAGTCCACCTGCGAGCCGGTGAACGATCATCTGATGGAAATGCTCATCATGATCGACGCTCTGCGCCGGGCTTCTGCCGGCCGTATCACCGCCGTTATGCCCTATTTCGGCTATGCCCGTCAGGACCGGAAGGCCAAGGCCCGCGATCCCATCTCCGCCAAGCTGGTGGCCGACCTGATCACCGCCGCCGGCGCCGACCGGGTGTTGACCATGGACCTGCACGCTGCTCAGATCCAGGGCTTCTTCAACATCCCTGTGGATCATATGCTGGGCTCTTCGGTGCTGATCCCCTATTTTGCCAAGAAATTCGGCATTGGCAATCCGGATGTGATGATGGTTGCTCCCGACCTGGGCAGCGTGGGCCGCGCCCGGAAGTTCACCGAAAAGCTGGATCTGCCTGTGGCCATCATCGACAAGCGCCGTCCCCAGGCCAATGTGTCTGAAGTGATGAACATCATCGGCAATGTGGAAGGCAAGACCGTCATCCTGGCCGACGATATGATCGACACCGCCGGCACTCTGTGCAACGCCGCCAAGGCTCTGGTGGAAATCGGCGGCGCCAAGGAAGTTTATGCCTGCGCCACCCACGGCGTGCTCTCCGGCCCGGCCATCCAGCGGCTCAATGACAGCGTCATCAAAGAAGTGATCCTGCTGGATACCATCCCCCTGCCTGAGCACAAGAAGAGCGACAAATTCAAGGTGCTCTCCGTGGCCGAGATCTTCACCGAAGCCATCAAGCGCATCTATGACGAGTCTTCTGTGTCCGATCTGTTCAACTAAGCCCCTGCGAGGTGTATCCCCATTTTCAGACGAAAAAAAGAAACCCCTCCCCAAAAGGCCGACTATCTCATCGTCGGCCTGGGGAATCCGGGGCGGCAATATGAGACCACCCGCCACAACGCCGGTTTTATGGCCCTGGACCTTCTGGCCCGAGAGCTGGGTGTGGATCGGATCAATCAGGCCAAGCACCGGGCTCTCTACACCTTTTGCCAGAAGGATGGCAAGACCCTGCTTCTGGCAAAGCCCCAGACCTTTATGAACCTGTCGGGGGAAGCGGTGCGTGATCTGGCTCAGACCTTCCAGGTGCCCCCGGAGCACATCGTGGTGCTTTATGACGACATCAGCCTGCCTTCCGGACGGCTGCGGGTGCGCCGCAGCGGCTCGGCCGGCGGTCACAACGGCATCAAAAACATCATCTACCAGCTGTCCTCCGATCAGTTCCCCCGGGTGAAGATCGGTGTGGGCGCTCCCCAGAAAGGGGAGGAGGATCTGAAAGATTTTGTGCTGGACACCGTGGATTCCGATGCCTATGAAGGGATCAAGCGGGCCCCGGAAGCCGCCCTTACCCTGATCTTTCAGGGAGTGGACGCCGCCATGCAGGCGTTCAACGGCGCGCCTCCCGCCCCCAAAGAATGAGCAGAACGCAAAATTTGACATTTTTCACACCCCCGTTCCTTTGGGAACGGGGGATAGCCTTATGGAGAAAAACATGAAAGAACTGCTGCAAAGTCTCAATGCTCTGCCGGAATACAGAGGGCTGAAACAGGCCCTGGATGAGGGAAAAAAGACCGTTTCTCTCTACGGTGTATCCCCGGTGCACAAGGCTCATTTTGCCGCCGCCCTGCAAAAAGACACCGGCCGGCCGGTGGTGATGGTCAGCCGGGATGAAGAAAGCGCCCGGCGGCTGGCCGGGGATTTTTCCCATCTGTCCGGCCTGCCTGTCTCCCTGCTGCCCGGGCGGGAATATGTGTTCCACAATATGGAAGGCGCCTCCCGGGACTACGAACACCAGCGTTTGGAGGCCCTTTATACCTTTTCCCATGGAAAGCACCCGGTGATGGCGGCATCCATCGAAGGACTGATGATGGCCTGCATCCCGCCGAAAGCCCTGGAGCAGGCGGCCATCTCCCTGGAGCTGGATGGGGAAGTGCCCCTGGAAGAGCTGGAGCAGGCTCTGGTGGGAGCAGGCTATACCCGCTGTCTTTCGGTGGAAGGAAGCGGCCAGTTTTCGGTGCGGGGCGGTATTGTGGATATTTTCCCCGCCGGGGCCACTTTGCCGGTGCGGGCGGAATTTTTCGGAGATACCGTGGACTCTCTGGGCCAGTTTGATCCCCAGAGCCAGCGGCGGCTGCAAAATGTGGAAAAGGTACTGGTTCTCCCTGCCCGGGAAACCCTGCCCCAACTGTATGAGGGGGGAAAGGAAGGGCTGGCCCAGCAGCTTCTGAAGCTGGCTGGGCACAAAAACACCGCCCCCGCCTTGCGGAAAAACCTGGAACAGGACGCCCAGCGGCTCCAGCAGGAAGGACTGTTTCCGGCCTGCGACCGGTATCTGCCCCTGATCTATCCCGGCCTGCCCACCGCTCTGGACTATCTGCCGGAAAACACCCTGGTGATTCTGGACGATACTCCCGCTCTGCGGGAAGGGGGGAGCGGTTTTGCCTTCCGGGTCAGTGAGGATGTGGCAAGCCTTCTGGAACAGGGATGCCTGATCCCTTCCCACTGCACCTTCTCCCTCAGCTTTGAGCAGGCTCTGGCCCGGCTGGAAAGCCTGGGACTGGTGGCCATGGACTCTTTCCTCACTTCCTCCGGCGGACTGTCTCCCGACGCCATCTTTTCCCTGACGGCCAAGCAGCTGCCTCCCTACGGCGGCAGTCTGGAAACCGCTCTGGGGGATATCCGCACCTACCTTTCCCTGGGCTACCAGGTGTGCGTCCTCACCGGCGGCCCCCAGCGGCTGCAAAACATGGCCCGGCTTCTGGCGGAAAACGATGTTCCCTACACCACCGATTTTTCGGAGCGGGATCATGTGTGTCTGCTGGAAGGGTCTTTATCCGCCGGGGTAGAGTATCCCTCCATCGCCCTGGCCATTTTGTGCGACGGAGCCATTCTCCAGCGGCGGCGGGACAGCGCCCCCCGGAAAAAGGCCAGCAACCGGGACCGGGTCAAATCCTTCAGCGATCTGACCCCGGGGGATTATGTGGTCCACGAGCACCACGGCATCGGCCGGTTCGTGGGCGTGGAGCGCATCCAGAGCGACGGAGTCACCCGGGATTATCTGAAGATCGCCTTTGCGGGCACCGACTTTCTCTATGTGCCTGCCACCGCCCTGGACCTGGTGAGCAAATACATCGGCGCTCCGGAGGATGCCAACATCCGGCTCAGCAAGCTGGGAGGGACCTCCTGGGCCAAAACCAAGGTGCGGGCCAAGAAGGCCGCCCGGGATCTGGCCGACCAGCTGATCAAGCTCTATGCCGCCCGCCGCAGCACCCCGGGCTTTGCTTTCCTGCCCGACGACGACTGGCAGCGCAGCTTTGAAGAGGCTTTCCCCTACGAGGAGACCGAGGACCAGCTGACCTGCACCCGGGAAATCAAGAAAGATATGGAACAGCCCCATCCCATGGACCGGCTGCTGTGCGGGGATGTGGGCTTCGGCAAAACCGAAGTGGCTTTCCGGGCCATTATGAAATGCGTCATGTCGGGAAAACAGGCCGCCGTGCTGGTGCCCACCACCGTTTTGGCCCGGCAGCATTTTCTCACCGCCCTGTCCCGTTTTTCCGGCTATCCCATCAAGATCGACACCCTCAGCCGCTTCCGCACCCCCAAAATGCAGAAGGAGACTCTGCGGATGCTCCATTCCGGGGAGATCGACATCGTCATCGGCACCCACCGGATGCTCCAGAAGGATGTGCACTTCAAGGATCTGGGCCTTTTGGTGGTGGACGAGGAGCAGCGCTTCGGCGTGTCCCACAAGGAACAGATCAAGGAAATGGCCCATCAGGTGGATGTGCTCACCCTCACCGCCACCCCCATTCCCCGTACCCTGAACATGGCCCTGTCGGGCATCCGGGATATGTCGGTGCTGGAGGAGGCCCCCCACGACCGGCAGCCGGTGCAGACCTATGTGCTGGAATACGACCAGGGAGTGATCTGCGACGCCATCCGTAAGGAGCTGGCCCGGGGCGGACAGGTGTATTACCTGCACAACCGGATCGATTCCATGGACAAAGTGGTCTCCTTCCTTCAGCAGCAGTTCCCCGATGCCACCATCGGCATTGCCCACGGCAAAATGAGCGAGCACGAACTGTCCTCGGTGATGACCCGCACCTACAACGGGGAAGTGCAGATCCTGGTGTGCACCACCATCATCGAAACAGGCATTGACATCGCCAACGCCAACACCCTGGTCATCGAGGACGCCGACTATATGGGCCTGGCCCAGCTTCATCAGATCCGGGGCCGCATTGGCCGCTCTCACCGGCGGGCCTATGCCTACCTCACCTACCGGCGGGGGAAGGTGCTGTCGGAGATCTCCCAGAAGCGGCTTTCGGCCATCCGGGAGTTTGCCGAGTTCGGTTCCGGCTTCAAGATCGCCATGCGGGATCTGGAGATCCGGGGCGCAGGCAATGTGCTGGGGGCCGAACAAAGCGGCCATATGCTGTCGGTGGGCTACGATCTGTATCTGAAGCTGTTGGAAGAGGCGGTGGCAGAGGCCGGAGGCCAGAGCCGTCCGGCTTACACCGAATGCAGCGCAGACCTGCTTGTCAGCGCCTCTCTGCCCCAAAGCTATGTGCCCGATTCCGGCCAGCGGGTGGATCTTTACCGGCGCATCGCCCTCATCCGCAGCCGGGACGATTACGACGATATGGTGGATGAGATGCTGGACCGGTACGGGGATGTGCCCAAGCAGGCCATGAACCTGTTGGAGATCGCCCTGCTCCGGGCCCATGCCGGTCAGTGCGGCATCAGCGAGATCAACCAGCGGGAGGGCCGGTTGATGTTCTCCTTCTCTCCCCGGGACATTGCCATCGCCGGCATCCTTTGCTCCCATCCTTCCTTCAAGGGCCGGATGCTGCTTTCCGCCGGGGCCGCCCCCTATCTGTCTTTGATGATGGGCAAAACCCAGAACCCCCTGGAAGAAGCCAAAAAGGTGGTCTCGTCCTTTTTCGAGCTATATCAGGAACAAAACCGTGATACCATAGAGAAAAACAGCCCCACGGAGGATAAAAAATGAGGAAATACCGGAATATTCTGTGCTGTCTTGTGGCGCTCTGCCTTTTGGGCGGCTGCTCCCCCAGCCCCACCGCCGTTGTGGTGGGAAAAAACAAGGTGGATGCCGCTGAACTGGCTTTTTATCTGGAATACAACCGTCTCAATCTCCAGTCCCAGGACGGAAGCACCGAAGAGGAGGACGCCGACCCCTCCCTGGAGGAAGCCAAGGAAGCCGCTCTGGAACAGATCGTCACCGCCGAGATCGTGCGGCAGCAATGCGACAAGCTGGGCCTGGATCTTTCCAAAGAGGAAAAAGAGGATCTGAAGCAGAACAAGGACGAGCTGATCGAAGCCCAGGGCGGCACGGCGGGATACCTGAAATACCTGCGTCAGGCCGCTATGGCCGACCGGGTATATGACAAATTCCAGGAAAACACCCTTTACTATGACAAGCTGTATGATCACATGGTAGGGGAAGGGGGAGAGTATTCCTTCTCCGATGTGGATCTGCGGCAGTTTTTCTCGGAAAATTATGCCACCGTGCAGTATATCCGCCTGGCCTTTTCTTCCGCCCCTGAGCGGGGCATGGACCGGGCCCAGACCATCCTGGATCAGGCCCAGGTGCCCGGCGCCGATTTCACCCAGATGGTGGCCCTCTACAACGACGACCCCTATATGACGGAAAATGTGCAGGGCATCGTCATGACGGCTTCCCAATGTGCAAATTCCCCCCAGTTTGAAACGGTTTTTGAGCTGGAAGAAGGGGAGATCACCGGTGTGCTGGTGGGTACCGATGGCTATTACATCGTCAAGCGTCTGCCCCTGGCTGTGACCTATTACGACGAAAACCAGGAAGCCATTTTGCAGGAGGCCCGGGATGTGCAGTTCAATGAGCTTCTGGAAAAGTGGACCGAGGAAGCCAGCGTGCGCACCACCGACATCTATAAAAAGATGGATTTTGGCAACCTGTGGGACTATGTAGAGTAGTTTCAAGCCGCCCTTTTGGGGCGGCTTGCGTGTATCGAAAAAGTGGCTCAATGCCACTTTTTCGAATTTTTGCAAGGGGCTGTATGCACGCCTTTGGCGCACGCTTGCCCCTTGAGCGGTGCAAAAAGCCACGCACAGGTCGCGGCTTTTTGCGGATTGTTGAAGGGTAGGGCAAACCGTCCACTTCAACCACATGGGTTTTGACAGCCTGGAGCCGCCTCTTTTGAGGCGGCTTTTTTCTTGACAGCGCGGTCTACACATGGTAAACTAAAGCTACACAATGTAGACCAAGGAGGTTTTATCCATGCCCGATCTCACCATGGGGGCCATCGAGTCCCGCTTTGCCGATATCATCTGGAACAACGAACCCATTTCCTCCGGCCAGCTGGCCCAGGAGAGCCTGCGGCTGCTGGGGTGGAAAAAGAGCACCTCTTTCACGGTGCTGCGGCGTTTGTGCGAAAAGGGGATCTTCCAAAACCAAAAGGGAACGGTGACCTCTCTCATGTCCCGGGATGCCTTTTACGCTGCCCAAAGCGAAAAATTTGTGGAGGATACCTTCCAAGGCTCCCTTCCTGCTTTTCTGGCCGCCTTTTCTTCCCGGAAAAACCTGACACCGGAGGATGTGGAGTACCTGCGCCGCATGGTGGATGAATACCAGGAGGAGTAAACATGGCATCCTTTTTCTCCCAGCTGCTTTCCATCAGCCTGGCCGGAGCCGGCGGGGCCCTGGCCGTGATGGTGCTGCGCCTTTTTCTCAAAAAAGCACCCCGGTGGTGCACACTGCTGCTGTGGGCTTTCGTGGCCCTGCGGCTTTGGTGCCCTTTTACTCTGGAGCTTCCTTTTGCGCTGGCCCCATCCCCTTGGGCCCCATCGGAAAGGGAAGGGGCCATAGCCCAGCCTTCGCCCTTTTCCCCGGAAAACATCAATGGCATTCCGGATGTGACCTTTGATGTGCCATCTGCCACAGAAACTCCAGGGAAAAATGCCCCTTCCCCCATGACGGCCGCCTTTTTCCTGTGGGTGGCCGGATTGGGCGTGATGGCCGGTTACACCCTCTTTTCCTTCCTGGCGCTCCGGCGCAAATTGGGGGAAAGCGTAGTCTGGAAGGAAAACATCCGGCTGTGCGATCATTTGCCGTCCCCCTTCCTGCTGGGACTGTTCCGTCCGAAAATCTATCTCCCCTCCTCCCTCCCAACCGGGGACATTCCCTATGTGGTGGCCCATGAGCAGACCCATCTGAAAAGCCTTGACCATGTGTGGAAGCTGCTGGCCTTTCTTATTCTGGCCGTCCATTGGTTCAATCCGGTGCTGTGGCTTGCCTATCTGCTTTTTTGCAGGGATCTGGAGTTTTTCTGCGATCAGCGGGTGCTGGACAAACTGGGAACAGAACACAAAAAGGGATATTGCCAGGCTCTGATCCGGTGCAGCGTTCCGGGAAAATTCACCGCTCCCTGTGCCCTGGCCTTTGGGGAAAGCTCTTTGAAAAGCCGCATCCGGCAAGCTCTTCATTACCAAAAGCCCGCTGGCCGCTGGTACTTCCTGGGGGCCACCGCTTGCCTGCTGGCCGCCCTGTGCCTGTTTACTGCGCCCAAGGGCGCCCCAAACCCGGAAGATTCCGCCGTCTTGTCCCATTCTGGGGAGCAATATGTCTTTTCCTCTTCCCAGGACACCGCCCGCCTGACCCTCTTCCCGGACACCAAAGAATTTACTTTCTCTCCCAGCTTTTTATCCTCTGCCCTCTACACCGGCCGCTACCAGGAGCAGAAGGACGCCATCACACTGGAAAGCGCCCAGGGAACGGTCTACCGATTCCTCCCGCAGCAGGGCGGTCTTGTTTTCCAGGCGGAAGGCTCCGATCCCATGCCGTCCTTTCGCTACTCTCCCGGCGCTGCTCTTTCCTCCGCCGTGCCCGACGGCAGCCTGTTTGTCCCTGAAACCTGGACGCCCTATATGGACCAGGCTCTTCTGGATGTGGATGGGGACGGCGTCAAAGAGGTCTGCTATCTGTGCTGCGGTCCCACTTCCGGACTCTTTACCTTCGCTCTGGCCGCCTTGGAAGAAGATAAGGTGGAATATTTCAACATCTATTCCTGTGATTTTGCCATGTTCTCCTTCGGGGAAAATCGTGAAACTCCCATGGTGCAGGCCGTGTCTCAAGATGGCTCCGTATCCTTTTTCACCATCGCTTCTCAGGGAAAGGATCTGCTGCTGATGCAGGGTGATCAGTCTTTGTCTCTGTGGGGCGATGCCAAGGATCAGGGAGTGGATTCCCCTCATCTTTCCTATTGTATCCGCCGATAAAAACAGCCCCTTGGCATAAACACGCCAAGGGGCTTTATACTATCTGTATTAAATTTGCAAAACATCAATCAATGTGATCGGTATAGCCCTTTTCCTTGCGGAACTGTTTCCAGTCTTCCAGGCTTTCCCGCAGCAGCTGGGTGCAGTTCAGGCCATAGGGGCACTTGCTTTCGCAAGCGCCGCAGCGGCGGCAGTTTTCCACCTTTTCCATCTCCTTGCACCATTCCTCGGTCATGTACTGCTGCCAGGGAGAGCGGCGCAGCAGCTGGGGCAGGCGGGCGATGGTGTTGATCTGGATGCCTTCCCGGCAGGGCATACAATAGCCGCAGCCACGGCAGAAGTTCCCGGCCAGCTCCTTCCGGTCCTTTTCGATGACGGCCTGAAGCTCGGGGGTCATGGTGATTTCCTGCTGGGCGCAATCCAGAAATTGCTGCAATTCCTCTTTTTTCTGGATGCCCCAGATGGGCACGGCGTTGGGAATCTGCTGGAAGAAGGCATAGGCCGCCTGGGCACAGGTGATCAGGCCGCCGGACAGGGCCTTCATGGCGATAAATCCCACATCCAGCTTGCCGCACAGGTCGATGAGATCGATGTCCTCCTGGGGAGAAATGTGGGACACAGGGAACTGAACGGTGTCGTACAGGCCGCTCTTGGCTGCCGCTTCGGCCACCGGACGGCGGTGAGAGGTGATGCCGATAAACCGGCACTTGCCCTGCTTCCGCGCCTCTTCCAAAGCGGCATGGATGCCGTCGGGATCCTGGGGATCGGGGAGGGAAGCGATGTTGTGCAGCTGGAGAATATCCACATAATCGGTGCGCAGGTTTTTCAGGCTGGTGTCCAGATCGTCCAGCACCTGCTGTTTGGTCTTGCCCTGGCTTTTGGTGGAGATCACAATGGAGCTGCGGCGGTCATGGAAGGCCGCACCCAGCTTTTCCTCGCTGTCGGTGTAGGCCCGGGCGGTGTCGTAATAATTGATGCCAGCGTCATAGGCCATGTGCAGAAGCTCCACGGCGCTCTTCTGATCGATACGCTGGATAGGCAGGGCGCCGAAGGAATTTTCGGTGACCATCAGGCCGGTGCGCCCCAGTTTTTTCATCTTCATAGACCATCTCTCCTTTTCTGCTGTCCGGGTTTTAAGCCCGGTTTCTTCTGGATGTTGATATTATATCACCTTTTTGACCGGGAGGAAATGGGCAAGAAAAAAGGCGTGCCCCATGTGGGACACGCCTTCTGGCGCTTATACCAGCTTTTCAAAACTGGATGCAACGGCCGAGGCATTGCTGCCGATGACCATGCACACATAATTGCCTTCGGTGCGCACCACAGCTTTTTTGGCGATCTCATACTGTTCCGGATCGTATTGCTCAAAGGTGCGGGCAATATCATCGGCCCGCTGGCGCAGAGCTTTTTCCACGCTGGCTGTGCTGCCGCCGTCCTTCACCTGAAATACGGCGATCTCGGTGGCTGTGGTACCCATGGCCGGGCCTTTGATACAGTAGCTCTCCATCTGGGACAGGTCAATGCCGCCATAGAGAGTGCCCACCATGCCGTTATAATCGGCCAGGTCGCCCATGGAATGCTGGCCCAGCAGGTTGGAGACCACCTGACTGGCGGTCAGGGCAGGCTGAGGCTTCTCATCCGGTTTTTCCGGCTGCTGGGGCTGCTGAGGCTGCTGGGGCTGGGTTCCTCCCCCCTGGGAAGGCTGGCTGCTGCCCTGGCTGGAAGAGCTGCCGCCGCCCTGGGGCTTTTGAACCGAAGCAGAAGTATTTTCCGAAGATGTGTTGTTCTGTCCCTGATTGGACACCGGTGTATCGCCGTCGGAATTTTCCGGCTCATCTGTGGGGGCCTGGGTATCCTCCGGCTCCTTCTCCTCCTCAGGCTCCTTGTCTTCCTCCTGCTCCAGTTCCTCTTCCTGCTGCTCCTGCTGGTTTTGCTCCTCGCCCTCGTCTTTGGGGGCATCGGATGTGCATCCCTGCAAAGGGATCATCAGCGCCAGCATCAGCGCCATAATCCATGTCCATCGTTTCATCTGTGATCCTCCTTGGTTCCAGAAATTTTTTCTGGCCTTTGGACGAAGAAGGACAGAAAAAAGTTCCCCTTTTCCCATTCTTTTTTCAGAAAGAGGAAAAAGGGGAACAACGATTTTTACCAGCCGTAGGTGCGATAACCGGAGGGACTCATAAACTGATTGAACAGGGGGCTGGTGATGGACACTGCCTCCAGGGCAAATTCCAGAATAAAGCCGCAAAGCACGGCGCTCACTGCCAAAGAAAGGGCGAAGAAGAAAAGGGAGCACCAGCAAAAGCGGCCGCCCTGGGCGGGAGCACACAGATGATGCACCGTATGGAACATCAAAAGAATCCAGCTGAGGAAAGCCAGCATGACCAGGGCCGCCGACACCCACAGGGAAACATAGAGCAACGGGATGGCAATGATCAGCAAAACAGAGGGCAGAATGGAATTAAGAACCACAGTGAGGAATGCGCTTTGCAGATCCATGGGGCCTTTGACGGTCTTCCCCAGCAAAAACAGACCCAGGGCAAAGACCACCATCACACCCAGCGGCAGCAGAACGCCGCCCAGAATGGCCCGGGGCAGATCCAGAGTGATCTGGCCGCCGGCTCCGGCGATGGACAACACAGACGACAGCTGATTGAGATAATAAGCCAGCTCCCGCAGCCCCTGGCACAGCCCCAACACAAAGAAAGCGGCCGAGGAAACCAGGGGCAGGATCAGATAGAGCAGCCCCAGCGGCAGATCGTGATGACGGCAGGCGGTTTCTATCGTCTGGGCCGGCGCGCGGAAATAGGCCTTGAAAAAGGGAATGAAGTTTTCAAAGGCCAGAGTCAGCCGGGAAGGATACCGGGGCGCAGGCGCCGGCTGAGAAAAGGCGGGGTCAAACTCCGGCGGAGGCGCCTGGGCGGTGTTTTCTTCCCTGGGCTCATCCGGCTGGGAAGGGGAAGGCTCTCCCTCTTTGGCCCGGGGCTCCATGGCCTCGGGGTCGATCTGAGGGGCCAGGGGTCTTTCTTCCGGCTCTGGCCGGGGCATATTGGCCTCTGCCTCCTCCTGTTTCTTTTGATGTTCCAGCAGAACGCTCTGAGGACAGGTGCAGCTTTCCCCTTCCGCCAGAGTGCGTCCGCAGTAAGGACAGATATTTTCCATAAGGAACGCTCCTTTCCAGGTGCTTTCCAAAAAAGAAAAGCAACCCTTGCTTTTCTTATTATAATAAATTCCAGCGTTTCAAATCAAGAATAAGCTGTGAAACCCCTATGAAAAAACCGTGAACGAGGGTAGTTTTTTGGGAAATCCCCCCTCCGGCTCTTGCTTTTGACAAAGGGAAATGATATACTATGTATGTTTTATCCGTAGAGTGTAACGCTGAGAGTGGGGTGACCCACTCTTTCTTATTGAAAAGACCAAAATAGGAGGGATGGATATGCAGACAAAGGTGCTGCTGGAAAAGGTGAATGCCATGTGCCGTGAGCCTGTGGCCCATCGGGGCCTGACGCTATGGGATGTGACTTTCGAAAAGGAAGGGCCCCGTTATCTGCTCACCGTGGTGGTGGATAAGGAAAGCGGTGTGGACATCGAGGACTGCGAATATGTCAGCCGGGCCATCGATCCTCTGCTGGATGCGCCGGAATTTAACAGCCTGCCCCCCTATACCCTCTGCGTCTCCTCCGCCGGCATGGAGCGGGCGCTGCGCCGGCCGGAACACTTTCAGTGGGCTCTGGGCCGCCGGGTGGAGCTTTCTTTCTATAAGCCCCATGACGGCCAGAAAACCAAAGTGGGCGTTTTGGAAAACTATGACGGCGATTCCCTGACAGTGGACGGGGTCTGTTATCCCATGGGGGATGTGGCCGGCTGCCGGGAATATTTTGATTTTACATCCATCAAAGGTTGAAGGAAAGAAGGAGAAGGCAGAAATGAACGCTGAACTGATGCAGGCCCTGACCGATCTGGAAAAGGAAAAGGGCATCAAGAAAGATTATATGCTGGACCGCATCGCCCAGGCTCTGGCCGCCGCCTACAAGGCCATTTATAAAAAGGATGCCCAGAGCGCCGCTTTGGACAATGTGTTTGTGGAGATCCACCCGGAAACCGGCGCCATCGCCATGCACGCTGTCAAAACCGTGGTGGACGAAGTGCTCAATCCGGCCACCGAGATCTCTCTGGAGGAAGCGCTCCAGCACTCTTCCAAGGCCTCTGTGGGCGACGAGATCCGCATCGACATCGACGCCAGCAAATTCGGCCGCATCGCCACCCAGACGGCAAAGCAGGTGATCATCCAGGGCATCCGGGAAGCCGAACGGGGCATGGTGGCCGATGAGTTTGCCTCCAAAGAGCACGAGATCTTAAACGGCACCGTCACCCGCATCGATCCCCGCTACGGCACGGTGATCCTGGAATTGGGCACCGGAAGAGAAAAGACCGAGGCCATCCTCCCTGCGGCCGAACAGGTGAAGAACGAGACCATCCGGGAAGGCCAGCGGCTGAAGGTCTATCTGGTGGAAGTGCGCCGGGGCGTCAAAGGCCCTCAGATGATCATTTCCCGTACCCATCCGGGACTGGTCAAGCGGCTGTTTGAGCTGGAAGTGCCCGAAATCCACGACGGCACCGTGCTGATCAACTCCATCGCCCGGGAAGCGGGCAGCCGCACCAAAATCGCCGTATCCAGCACCGATGAAAATGTGGATCCCATCGGCGCCTGCGTGGGCCCCCGGGGCTCCCGTGTGGCCGGCATCGTGGAAGAGCTCCAGGGCGAAAAGATCGACATCATCAAATATTCCGACGACCCGGTGCAGTTTGTGGCCGAGGCCCTGTCTCCTGCGGATGTGCTGCTGGTCACCCCCATCGCCGACGGCAAAAGCTGCAGCGTAGTGGTGCCTGACGACCAGCTGTCCCTGGCCATCGGCAAGGAAGGACAGAATGCCCGTCTGGCCGCCAAGCTCACCGGCTGGAAGATCGACATCAAACCCCAGTCCCAGGCCCTGGAAAAGGCCCTGGCCGACGCCGCTGCGGTGGCCGAAGGAACGGAAGAATAAAAAGCAAGACCTCCCGGGATTGTCCCGGGACAGAAGACAGGAGGAGGGTATCATGCCAAAAAAGATCCCGGTGCGCCAATGCGTGGCCTGCCGTCAGCAAAAGGAAAAACCCCAACTGGCCCGGATCACCCGCACGCCCCAGGGAGACATCATCTATGACCCCAAGGGAAAAGCCCCCGGCCGGGGCGCCTATCTGTGCAAAAGCGTCTCCTGTCTGGAAAAGGCCATCAAGAGCCGGGCGCTGGCCCGGGCACTTGACTGCCAGATCCCCGATGAGGTCTATGACACCTTGCGGCAGCAGCTGATGGAGGAAGGGGCCCAGGATGGAAAATAATCTTTTGGCCTTTATCGGCCTGATGAAAAAAGCGGGCAGCCTGGCCATCGGCGGCGAAAACGCCTATGATGCCGCCCGCACCCACAAGGCACGGCTGATGGTGCTGGCCCAGAACGCCGGAGACAACACCATGGGCCAGGCCCGGGCCGTGGCGAAGCAATACCAGGTGCCCCACATCACCCTCCCCTGTTCCAAAGAGGAACTGGGCGGGGCGCTGGGGATGCGGGAATGCGCGGCCTTTGCCGTCACCGACACCGGTTTCGCCCTGTCCCTGTGCCGCAAATGCCAGATGGAAGAGACCGCCCAGGCCCTCTCAGAGCGCCTGGCCCGGGAGAAAAAACGGAAACAGAAGAAGATCGACCGGGCCCAGGGCAAAGGCGCCGGTTCTCACAGACGCAAAGGGGGAATATAACCTATGATGATAAAATACCGGGTAAGTGATGTGGCCAAGGATTTTGGCCGCCCCAACAAGGAGATCGCCGAGATTCTGGGCGATTATCTTCAGGCGCCCAAAAGCAATGCCCAGGCCCTGAAGGAGCCGGAGCTGGATGTGATCTTTGAATACCTGACCCAGAAAAACCAGGTGGAGAGTCTGGATCAGGTCTTTGCTCCCGCCGCCGAAGCCGCCCTGAAGCGGCGCCAGGAATCGGAAAAGCGCATCCTGGAAAAGCAGCAGAAGGAGCAGCCCAAGGCCCAGAAGGCCGCCGAGCCGCAGAAGCAGCAGGGGAAAGTTGTCATCGAACAGCAGCCCACTTCCTCCACCAAAGGCCCCCGCACCACCCGTGTGGACACCCGGGGCAACTCGGTGGATCTTTCCAAATACGATGAGCGGATGGATCAGCTGGTTCCCGAGCGGGCCCAGAAGATCAACAACACCCCCCAGGGCAAGCAGAAGATCAAGCGCCAGGCCGACCGCCGGGGCTTTGTGAGCAACAAAAAGCGTCAGGAGGAGCAGGAGCGCCTGCGCCGCCTGCAGATGCAGGAAAAGGCCAAAAAAGTGCAGCTGAAGGTGCTCATTCCCGATGAGATCAATGTGGGCGAGCTGGCTGTGCGGCTGAAAAAGACCGCCGCCGATGTGATCAAGCAGCTGATGAAGCTGGGCGTCATGGCCAATGTGTCCCAAAGCGTGGACTTTGACACCGCCAGCCTTGTGGCTGAGGAATTCGGCGCCAAGGTGGAGCACGAAGTCATCGTTACCATCGAGGAAAAACTCATCGACGACAGCACCGACGACGAAAAGAACCTGCAGCCCAGACCTCCTGTGGTTGTGGTTATGGGCCATGTTGACCACGGCAAAACCTCCCTGCTGGACGCCATCCGTCATGCCCATGTCACCGAAGGGGAGGCCGGCGGCATCACCCAGCACATCGGCGCTTACCAGGTGCAGCTGGATGACCGTCTGATCACCTTCCTGGACACCCCCGGCCACGCCGCCTTTACCTCCATGCGGGCCCGCGGCGCTCAGGTCACCGATGTGGCCATTCTGGTGGTGGCCGCCGACGACGGCGTCATGCCCCAAACAGTGGAAGCCATCAACCACGCCAAAGCCGCCGGTGTGCCCATCATCGTGGCGGTGAACAAGATCGATAAAGAAGGCGCCAACCCCGACCGGGTGCTCCAGCAACTCACCGAGTATGAACTGGTTCCCGAAGAGTGGGGCGGCGATACCATTGTGTGCAACATCTCGGCCAAGCAGAAGATCGGCATCGAAAACCTTTTGGAAATGGTGCTGCTCACCGCTGACATCCAGGAGCTGAAGGCCAACCCGGACCGCCGGGCCAAGGGCACCGTCATCGAAGCCAAGCTGGACCGGGGCCGCGGCCCTGTGGCCACCATCCTCATCCAGAACGGTACCCTGCACACCGGCGATATCGTCATCGCCGGCAAGACCGTGGGCCGTGTGCGTGCCATGACCGACGACCGGGGCCGCAAGCTGGACAGCGCCGCCCCTTCCATGCCGGTGGAGATCATCGGCCTTTCCGAAGTGCCGGATGCCGGCGATCTGTTCTACGCCGTAGAGGACGAGCGCATGGCCCGCGAGCTGGCCGAACAGCGGAAGAACGAGGAAAAAGACGAAAAGGCCAAGATGCAGGAAAAGGTCACCCTGGAAAACCTGTTCAGCCACATCAAGGAAGGGGAAGTCAAGGACTTCAACATCATCGTCAAGGCCGATGTGCAGGGCAGCGCCGAAGCGGTCACTGCATCCCTGCGCAAGCTGTCCAACGAGGAAGTGCGGGTGCAGGTCATCCATTCCGGCGTAGGCGGCATCAACGAATCCGATGTAATGCTGGCCGCCGCCTCCGGCGCCATCATCGTGGGCTTCAATGTGCGTCCTGAACCGGCTGCCGCCGACAGCGCTTCCCGCCAGGATGTGGAGATCCGCACCTACCGGATCATCTACGACTGCCTGGAAGAGATCGAATCGGCCATGAAGGGCATGCTGGCTCCCAAATTCCAGGAAGTGGTCATCGGCCACGCCGAAGTGCGCCAAACCTTCAAGGTTTCCGGTGTGGGCACCATCGCCGGCTGCTATGTCACCGACGGCAAAGTGCAGCGGGCCGCCCAGGTTCGCATTGTGCGTGACAACATCGTCATCCACGAGGGCGTGCTGTCCACTCTCCGCCGCTTTAAGGACGATGCCAGAGAAGTGGCCTCCGGCTATGAATGCGGCATGAGCTTTGAAAAATACAACGACATCAAGGAAGGCGATGTGATCGAAGCCTTCGTGATGGAAGAGATCAAGCGGTAAAAAAACCGTTTTACACCCATCCCCGCGGGATAATTCTATCCCGCGGGGATACTGGAAAGAGGGGACTTTTCCCCGGAAATCTTTATCTTTACAGGAAAGGGGGCTTTTTTATGCCTTCCAACCGAATCGGCCGTATCAACGAAGAAGTGATGCGGGAACTGGCCCGGCTGCTGCCCACCGTCAAAGATCCCCGTCTGGGCGGCGGACTGCTCAGCATTATCCGGTGCGAAGTGACCAATGACCTGCGCTGGTGCAAGGTCTATCTCAGCACCTTGGGCCAATTTGATGAAAAAGAACTGAAAAAGGGCCTGAAATCCTGTTCGGGCTATCTGCGTCGGGAGCTGGCCCACAGCCTGAGCCTGCGCTATACGCCGGAGCTGGTGTTTGTTCTGGACGACTCCATCCAGGAGGGCGCCCACATCAACCAGCTGCTCCATCAGCTGCCCGAGCTTCAGGAGGAACGCCATGACGACGCTGACGCTGAATGAAGCCGCCGGGTTTCTCCGGCAGGGGGATGATTTTCTCATCCTCACCCATGGTCGTCCCGATGGGGATACCGTGGGTTCGGCCAGCGCCCTGTGCCGTCTGCTGCGGGGACTGGGAAAGCAGGCTTTCCTCCTGCCCAATGAGGACCTGACACCCCGATTAGGCTTTTTTTGCCAGGATCTGCTGGCGCCCGACAGCTTTGTGCCCGGGGCCGTGGTAGCCGTAGATGTGGCCACCCGGGAGCTTTTGTGCAAAAATGCCGCTCCCTTTGCAGAGCGGGTGGATCTGTGCATCGACCACCACCCCTCCAACACAGGCTACGCCAAAAATACCCTGCTGGAAGCTGGCTGTGCGGCCACCGGAGAGCTGATCTGGCTGCTGGGGGAAACGCTGGAATATTCTCCTGCCCCCTTGTTCTGCGATGCAATTTACACCGCCATTTCCACCGATACCGGCTGCTTCTGCTATTCCAACACCACCCCCCAGACCCACCGGATCGCCGCTTTGTGCATGGAAAACGGGGCGGATTTCTCCCGCCTGAACCGGCAGTTTTTTGAGACAAAAAGCTGGAAGCGCATCCAGGTGGAAAACCATGTATTCCAGAACATCCGGCTGTCGGCCCAGGGAAAGATCGCCGCGGTATGCCTGACCAAGGAAGCCCTGGACCGGCTGGAAGCCACCAAGGACGAGCTGGACAACCTGTCGGCTCTGCCCCGGCAGATCGAAGGGGTGTGCTGCTCCATTTTGCTCAGCCAGGTGGGCCCGGGCCGCTTCAAAGGCTCGGTGCGCACCGATGCGCCGGTGGATGCCTCCCGCCTGTGCGCCCGTTTCGGCGGCGGCGGTCATGCCCGTGCGGCTGGCTGCACCCTGGAAGGGGAGGGGGAGGACTGCCTTTCCCGGCTGGTGAAAGCCGCCCAGGAGGAACTGGGTTATGTATAATGGCATCCTGCTTTTGAACAAGGAGCCGGGTTTTACTTCCCATGATGCGGTGGCCAAGCTGCGGGGCATCCTGCGCTTCCGCCGCATCGGCCACGCCGGCACCCTGGACCCCATGGCCCAGGGGTTGCTGGTGATGCTGCTGGGGAAGGCCACCCGGGCCAGCGAATACGCTTCCGGCGCCGAAAAGGAATATATCGCCGATTTTATACTGGGAGTTGAAACTGACACCCAGGACACCACCGGCAATGTTTTGGCAGAAGCGCCGGTGGATGTGACAGAGACGCAGCTGCGGCAGGCCCTCTCTTCCTTTGAAGGAGGATACGATCAGGTTCCTCCCATGTACTCCGCCATTCAAAAGGACGGAGTGCGGCTTTACGACCTGGCCCGCAAGGGAAAGGAAGTAGAGCGGGAGAGCCGGTTTATCGCCCTGCCTCTGCTGGAGCTTTTGTCTTTTGAGGCGCCCCGTGGGAAACTGCGGGTGCGCTGCTCCAAGGGCACCTATATCCGCACTCTGTGCCACGACCTGGGCCAGCGCCTGGGCTGCGGCGGGGCCATGAGCGCCCTGACCCGGGTGCAGGCCGGGGATTTTTCTTTGGAAAACGCTCTGACCCTGGGAGAAGTGGAGCAGCTCACCAAAGAAGGAGCATTGCAGCAACACATCCTGCCGGTGGACAGGCTCTTTGCCTCCCTGCCGGCTGTCACACTGACAGAAGAAGGGGCCAAGCGGGCCCGCAACGGCGCCCATGCCGCCCAGAAGCATCTGCTCACCGGGGAGATCCCCCCGGTGGACTCCCTGTGCCGGGTGTATACGCCGGAAGGGAAATTTCTGATGACTGGCAAAGGCGGTCTGCTGGACATGGGGCCGCCTGCTATTTTCTGCCATAAAATCTTTGGGGAATGAGGGAACGGTATGTCCCGCCAAGAGAAAGTGATCTATGCCCTGGGCTTTTTTGACGGGGTACATAAAGGCCACCAGGCCATTTTGGAAACCGCCCGGCAGCTGGCCCGGGAAACGGGGATGCGCCCGGGGGTATTTACCTATGAAAACCACCCCCAGAGCGTGGTAGGAGGCAGCGCACCGCCTCTTCTCACAACGCCGGAGGAACGGCGGGCCCTGTTTGCCCATTATGGCATGGAGGAGATCGTCATGATCCCCTTTGATGCCCATTTTTCCGCCCAAACCCCGGAGGAATTTCTCCGGATGCTGATAGAGGATTACCGCTGCGGCGGCCTGTGCTGTGGGGATAATTTCCATTTCGGCGCCAAGGCGGCGGGAAACGCCTCTTTGCTTCTGGAGCTGTGCCAGAAACTAGGGCTTTTTTGCCGGGTGGCATCGCCGGTGCTGGAAAAGGGCAAAACGGTCAGCTCCACTTTGATCCGCACCCTTCTGCGGGAAGGGGATGCCCAGGAGGCCTTCCGCTGCCTGGGCCGGCCCTTTTCCCTGGCCGGGGAGATCGTCCACGGCGACGGGCGGGGCCACCGCCTGGGGATTCCCACCATCAACCTGACCCCGCCGGAAGGGGCTTTATGGCCCCGGGTGGGAGTCTACGCCACCCTGACCCAGATGGAAGACGGAGAGACCTGGCCCTCCCTCACCAATGTGGGGATGCGTCCCACCTTCCGCACCCAGGGAGAGGCCACCATGGAAACCCACCTCACCGGCTTTCAGGGGAACCTGTACGGCCGCCGGGTGCGGGTATGGTTCTGGGCCTATCTGCGGGAAGAGCAGAAATTCGAAAACGCCACCCTTTTGGTGGAGCAGATCGCAAAGGACACCAAACGCACCCAGCAGCTGCTCCAATCCTTAGACCGGAGTGATATCTATGACCTTCCTTAATGACCTGTGGGCTTCCTTTCAGATTTTTGCCGGCAACTTTACCGACCGCTATGGTCTGTGGGTCAACGGCCTTCTCCTTTTGTTGGTGCTGGCCGCTGTGGGGCTCTTCCTGTGGCGCAGCATCCGCCTGGGACGGCGGGTGCGCCACACCGAAGCCCACCTCAACCTGCCGGAGCCTTCCAAAACCCAAAGTGAGGAATGGTGCCGCAGGCTTTCCCAGGCGGTGAGCTTTCCCACCGTCACCGGGGACAAAGAAGCCATGTCCCGGTTCCGCAGCTGGCTGAAGGAAAGCTTCCCTCTGGTTTTTTCCCGGCTGCGGGTGCTTCCCTGCCCAGGGGATGGGCTTCTGCTCCAGTGGCGCTGTCCGGAGAAAGGGGAAAAGGGGCCGGTGCTGCTGTGCGCCCACATGGATGTGGTGCCCGCAGAGGGTCAGAACTGGACCCATCCTCCTTTTGAAGGGGAAATCAAGGAAGAGACCGTCTATGGCCGGGGCGCTCTGGATTGCAAAGGCACCCTTTGCGGCATTCTCCAGGCCGTGGAAGAACTTTTGCGGGATGGATTTACCCCGGGCCGGGATGTGTATCTGGCCTTTGGCTGCGACGAGGAGACCGGCGGCGCAGAAGGAGCCGCTCACATCGCCAAGCAGCTGAAGATGCGGGGGCTGCACTTTGACCTGATCCTGGACGAGGGCACCCCCATCAGCACCGCTCACCTGGGGAAAGAAAACTTCCCTGCCGCCCTGCTGGGCGTGGCGGAAAAAGGCCAGGCCACCTTTCGGCTCACCGCCCGGCAAAAGGCCGGACACGCGGCCATGCCGCCCCAGCACACGGCGGTGGGGTATTTGTCCGAAGCCATCTGCCGCATCGAATCAGCGCCCCTCCACAAGCGGCTGCTGCCGGTGATGCAGCAATGTCTGCTGCTTTCTGCCCCGGCTATGGGGAGTTTGCAGCGGGCCATGGTGGCCAATCTCCCCTTTACCCGTCCGCTGCTCTTCCGGGGCACCCGGCACAATCTGCAGCTTTCCGCTTTGTTCCATTCCACCTTTGCTGCCACCTGTCTGGAAGGGGGCAGCGCCCCCAATGTGCTGCCGGAAACGGCTTCTGCCCTGGTCAATGCCCGTATTCTCCAGGGGGACACCGGGGAAAAACTGCTGGAATATCTGCGTTCTTTGCTGGATGATCTGCCAGTGACCGTGGAAATGGTTTCCTGTCAGGACCCCTCTGCCATCACCGATACCGCCGGCATGGGCTATCAGCTGGTGAAAGGCGCAGTGGAAGAGACCTTCGGCCGTCTGCCCTGCATCCCCACCATCATGCCTGCGGGCACCGACACCAAGCATTATCAGGAACTTTCCCATCACATTATCCGCTTTATCCCTCTGGCGGTGAGCGATGCCACGCTGGGAGCCGTCCACGGCCCCGATGAGCATCTGCCCTGCCGCAGCTATACCGCCGGAGTGATCTTCTATGAGAACCTTTTGAAAAAATTATGAGAAAAAGACGAAGAAACAAACGCCCCGCCACTCTGTTGAGCCTGGCCTGCCTTGTGGCCGCAGCGGTTTTTTACGGAGGGATGCAGTTTTTGCCTTCCTCCACACCCCAGACCCCCGATGGAGAGCTGGCGGTGCATTTCATCGATGTGGGCCAGGGAGACGCCATCCTGCTCTCCTGCGATGGGGAGACCGCCATTGTGGATGCAGGTACGCCCCAATGTGAAGAAGATCTTCTTTCCTATCTCCAAAGCCAGAACATCGGCAAACCCAAGTATATTTTTGCCACCCATCCCCATGCCGACCACATCGGCAGCATGGCGGCGGTAGTGGACACCTTCGGCTGCGACAATTTCATCATGCCGGAGATGGTCAGCTACACCCAGACCTTTGAAAACATGCTGGCCAGTGTGGAACAGGCCGGGTGCCAGACGGCCTACGGTGTGGCCGGGGACACTTTTGCGCTGGGAGATGCCCAGCTGAAGCTTCTGTGGCCCTCCGAGGGCTTTGACACCTCTGATCCCAATGAAATTTCCCTGGTGCTCCAGGTGACCTATGGAGAATATTCCTTCCTGCTCACCGGCGATGCAGGCGAAACGGCCGAAGAAGGATTCCTTTCTCAGGTGCAGCCGGTGACAGTGCTCAAAGCCGGACACCATGGCAGCGATACTTCCAGCACAGAAGCCTTTTTGCAAAAGGCCCAGCCGGAATATGTGGTCATCAGCGTGGGGGCCGGCAACAGCTACGGCCATCCTTCTCCTGCCATGCTGGAGCGGCTGGATGAAAGCTGCCAGGTGCTGCGCACCGATGAAAAGGGCTCCATTGTCTTTACGGTGAAGGAGGGCCAGCTTCATGTGTCTGCCGCCCGCTAGCTATGTGCTGGACCGGCTGGAAGGGGATGTGGCCGTGCTGGAAGGGCAGGGCCGCACCTGGGATGTACCCGCTTCCGCCCTGCCGCCTGATGCTCAGCCGGGGGACACCCTCCGGTGGGACGGGACCCATTTTCACCGGGACACGCAGGACACCCTGGCCCGAAAAGGGCGCATCGACAGCGCCATGAGCCGGCTGTTTGGCAAAAAAGATCGTTGAGACCCCTTTTTCTCCTTGACAAAGAGAGAATAGCGTGGTACAGTAAACCCACAATCAAACAAGAAAAGACTTTGACAGAGACAGTACGCTTTGGCAGGAACGGCCCAGCGAACCGGGGACAGTGGGAGCCCGGTGCAAGTAATCCATAGCGGAAGATCCCTCTGGAGTCGCAGGCTGAACAGGGTTTCTCCCTTAGTAAGTGATGCCGGTTTCCCGCCGTTATCCGGGGCGCATATGTTGGTATGTTGTAATGGGTGGTAGAACGAAAGCAAAGCCTTCGTCCCGTTTCATACGGGTCGAAGGCTTTTTTGTTTCCCCTTTGCACATGACCGGAAAGTGAGGAAAAGAACATGAACGCTGAAACAGTCAATGTGAAGTTTGCAGACAGTCTGAAAAACTGGAACAAAGGGGAACGGTTGGAGGTGCCTTTGGTGCTTTCCCGGGAAAGCCGGGAACAGATCGCCCTGTTTGGTCTGGAGCCTTTTATCGACCAATGCCGCCAGAGCCTGGAAGGGATGCTGGGGCTGCGTGGATTCCAGCTGGCTCCCTGCGGCGGCCGGGGCCCCCGGGGCGAAAGACGGCTTTCCTTCCGCCTGGGCGAGCGGGAGGGCTATGTGCTCCTTTCCCCTCTGGAGGGCTGAGTCTCGGGACTGGTATTCTCTGCAGACTAACAAAAATGATATCGCAAAAGAGAGCGGTTTGCCCTATTCCTAATCGAGGTGCAAAAAGCTGCGACCTGTGCGCAGCTTTTTGCACCTCTCAAGGGTCAAGTGTGCGTAAAATCGTGCACGCAGACCCTTGCAAAACTCGAAAAAGTGGCGTCTTCCACTTTTTCGACACGCTCAAAGAGGGTGCTTTCCCAAAGAAAGCACCCTCTTTTCCTGATTGGTTACCGTCCGGCCCGGATGACCTGACCGGCGCAGGTTCCGTTGTAGATATTGTCTTCCACCACTTTCTGTCCGGCGATATACACCGCTTTTATTCCCTGGTTGGGCACGGTGGTATGATAATCGCTGGGACAGCCGATGGTAAGGGGATCAAAGACCACCAGATCGGCATCAAAACCCTCCCGGAGCAGGCCCTTGTTTTTCAGACGGAAAAACTGAGCAGGCAGGGAAGTCATGCGCCGGATAGCCTCTTCCACTTCCAGCACGCCCAGATCCCGCACATACCGGCCCAGGATCTGGGGGAAACTGCCCACGATCCGGGGATGAGTGATCTGTCCCGGCATGACCCCGCCGCCGTCGGTGCCCACCATGGTGCGGCGGTATTGCAGCACCCGGATCACATCCTTTTCACTCATCATGAAATAGATGCCGTCGGTGTCGAAGTTGTCCTCCAGCAGCAGATCAAAGGCGGCGTCAAAGGGATCTTTTCCCCATTTTTCCGCCAGCTCCGCCACCGTCAGCCCTTCCACCTCGGGATGGTTGGGGCTGCGGGAAATCAGCGTCCCGGCAAAACCGGCATTCTGGAAATTGCTCTCTTCCAGGGGATTGACCTGCTCCATGGCCTTCCGGATCTCCTGGCGGGCGTTTTTGTCCCGCAAAAGCTCCAGGGTATGGGCCCGGCCCTGGGCCTGGAACTTCTGAGGGATATAGACCCCCAGATAGGTGGCGCTGGCGGTATAGGGATACTGATCCAGCTCCACTTCCATCCCTTCCCGGTTGGCCTGCTCGATGAGGGGCAGGGTGAGGGTGGTCTTGTCCCAATTTGCACGGCCTTTGGCCTTATGGTGGGAGAGAAGGGCCCGGCAATCGGCTCTGCGGGCCACTTGGATCATATCCTTCACCGATTCCACCAGACGCAGGGACTCCGAACGCATATGTACGCTGAAGGACCGGTCATACCGGGCGGCCACCCTGGCCGCTGCCACCAGCTCATCCAGATCGGCATAGCTTCCCGGAGGATAGATCAGGCCGAAGCTGACGCCCATGGCCCCTTCCTCCATGGCCTCTTTCAGCAGGCCCTCCATGTGATCCAGCTCTTTCTTTGTCAAAGGCCGGTTCTGATTTTCCCCCTGGCAGACGATGGCGCGAATGGAGCCGTGGCCCACATACTGGGCCATATTTACTCCCAGTTTCATGCTTTCCAGCTGAGAAATGGTCTTTCCATAGCTGGAAAGATAGCCCATGGAGCCAGCAGGCCGCCCCAGCTTTTCCTCCTCATGACGAAGGCTGGCCTGATCCCGGGGGGCATTGGATGTGCCGCAATGACCGCTGATATCGGTGGTGATGCCCTGACCTGCCTTGTTGTGGCTTTGAGGGTTTCCGAACACCGTCACATCGGCATGGGAATGGGCATCGATAAAGCCGGGGGTCACATAATGGCCCTGGGCGTCCAGCACCTCCTGGGCCTGGGCCTCCGGGGGAAGGAGACCCACAAAGGCAATCTTTCCATCCTTCACCGCCACATCGGCCCGGAAAGGCGGGTTGCCCGTGCCGTCGATCACTTGGCCGCCGCAGATGATCCGATCATACATGGTTTTCTGCCACCTCTTTCTTATAGAATAAAAGGAATGTACTTACCAGGGGAGAATCTCATCTCCCTTGACCAAAAAGGCCTTGTCCGACACCTGGGCCAGAGGCGTATCCGACCGGGAATCGGAGTAAAACTCCAGCATATGAAAATCCGGGGCATATTCCCGCAGGCGGCGCACCTTCTCCGGCCCCCAGCAGTTTTCCCCGTGGATGACGCCGGTGTGCTTGTCCATGGGGGTGCCCATCAGCTTCTGCACCGGCAGGGTTTCAAAGACCGGCGCCAGGAGAAACTCCGGCGAGGCCGAAATGATCACATCCCGGCTGTGATCCTTTGGGAGATACCAGCTTTTCAGGTTTTTCCGGTGGCTCTTCCAGAAGTCGGCCACCGCCTTATCCACATCCTTCACATGGCGGAGATAGCCGAAAAGATGGGATTTGAACCGGGTCTTGGTGCAGATTTTCAGGCCGAACAAAGCGCCCCAGAACAGGATGGCCGGCAAATGCAGCCAGGTTTTAGGGTAATGCCCCAGGCACCAGAAGGTAAAGTGGGTGCTGCTGTCGCCCCGGTAAACGGTGTTGTCAAAATCATATCCGATGATATCCATAGTGTCCTCCCATTGATGGATGTCACCATTGTAGCACGGATCGCGCCAGGGGACAATGGGCCTTTATTCCGCCCCTTCTCCCCGAAGGAAGGGAGCACACAATATGGCAAAGTCCTCCCAGGCCGAAAGGGGAACGGTGCCCTGGCCCAAAGCATCGCTGCCGCCCCCTTTCCCCTGATGGGCAGGGAAAAATTCCTTCAAGGCCCGGCCCAGGGGCATCATCTTTTTGCTCTTCTTCTGGGCGGCCATGACCCCCAGGCTCTCGCCCTCTGCAAAGCCCAGGGCCACAAAGCGGACGCCCCGGTGCAAGAGATCATCGCACAGCGCCTTGCCGTCCTTTTTGTCCCAGCCTTCCAGCAGCTGAAGTACCGCCGGGAATGCTTCCTGCTCCGATGCCTTGCGCAGCAGATTTTCCGCTGTCTGCTCCAGAAGCTGCCGCCTCAGCTTCTGGACACTCTCTTCCAGCACAGGCAGGCGGTGCAAAGCGTCGGCGATGTGCTTTTCGCAATCCTCCGGGCTTTCCTCATCGGTGTATTTTCCCAGACGGAGGGTGCGCAGATCCTGCTCCAAAGCAAAGTCATGGGCTCGCTGTCCCGCAGCAAAATAAAGCCGGTAGGCTCCCCGCACCATTTTGCTGCCCACAAACCGTACCGGTCCCACAAGGCCGGTGGAAGGACAGTGGGTGCCGCCGCAGGCGTTGCGGTCAAAGCCCTCTACCTCCACCAGGCGGATGCGCTCATGGGGAGTGATCTTGCCCCGCACATCCATCTGCGCGGCCTGCTCCGGGGTATAATACCGGCAGAAAATGGGCAGATCGGCCTTTACGATTTCCTCCACCCGGCGCAAAAGAGCCAGAAGCTCCTCATCCTCCATAGGACGCTGAAACTCGATGTGGCCCCAAGGGTCCTCCATCCGGGCGATGATGGTGGGGTTCTGAAACATCTGCCAGGCAGCGGCCGAGATCAGATGCTGGGCCGTGTGATGCTGCATGTGGGACAGACGGGTGCACAGATCGATGCGGCAAAGCACCTCATCTCCCTCCGGGGCCCGGGGAAGGATGTGACGGATCTCTCCCTCTTCTTCATACACATCCAGCACCGGGATTCCTCCGATGGTCCCCTCATCACATTTCTGTCCCCCTCCCCGGGGAAAGAAGATGGTCTGATCCAGAATCAGGCAGAATTCTTTTCCCTGAGGGCGGCACTGCTGCACATGAGCCAAAAGCCCCCCTTGCAGGGGAGCATCATCAAATATACGCTTTGTCATATCTCTCTCCTGTTTCTCTATCTGTATTTTTAAAGCAGCTGGGTGTCATTGATTTGCAGCTGGAACTGAAGCCCCAGAAACTCGGCAGCCTTGCGGCACATGAGCATCCGGGTGAGGAAAATTTCAAAATAATCCATCACCGCGCTGATTGCAGTGTCGATTTTCAGAGACAGGGTGATGGTCTTGCGGTCAGGGCTGATGGAAAGCCCGGAGGTATACACCGCATAATTGACCCGATCATGAATGTCGGTGGCCACGGTGCGCACAGCCCGTACCCGGGAGCGGCGCACATCGCTTTTGTCTGCCAGGATCAGGGCGGCGGACACCGGCGTGACAGCGGTACCGGTTCCTTCGTCGTGGTTGCCGATGGCGCAGATCACCTGGGCGATGTCCGAAGGGTCCATTCCCAAGCCCTTGAGGATCTGAAAGGCCATAATGGCGCCGGTCTGGGCATGGGAAGCCCGGTTGACACAGTTGCCGATGTCATGGAGATACCCGGCGATCCGGGCCAATGTAATGGTGTGTTCATCATAGCCCATCTGCATCAGGATCTGGGCGGCGGTGGCCGCACAGATGCCGGCGTGGGCAAAACCGTGCTCGGTAAAGCCGATGACGCCCAGGGCGTTGTTTCCCATCTGGAGATAGGTCTGCACCTCTTTATTTTCACGGATGTCTTCAAATGTAAGTTTCAAGCAAAAACCTCCTTTGGCCCCGAAGGCCGGGGCATCCAGAGTTATTGTACCATAGAAATCCCCCGGAGAAAGGGCAGGTTTTGTAAATTTCCCGAAAAGGCGGTAAAAGTGTCCAGTTATACTTTACTCCAAAGGAAGGAGAAACTGTGGAAAAAGCTGATTTTTTTCTCCTTTGCTATCCTCTTTTCTGGGAAAGGTATATAATGAATGTAAAGATTTCTGAGAAGGGATGAGGGAGATGGGAGTAAAAAAAGGCCGTATTTTTTACGGCTGGTACATCGTGGCCGCCGGATTTTTGGTGATGTTCTGTTCCATCGGCATCGTCAACAACTGCTCGGGGCTTTATATCAAGCCGGTGTGCGACGATATGGGCTTTTCCCGGGGGGCCATGGGGGTCAACATGACCATTCTGTCGGCCTGTCAGATGATCGTGGCGCTGTTTGGCGGAAAGATCTTCGTCCGCTTTGATGTGCGCAATATCATGCGCATCAGCTCCATCGCCCTGGCGGTGAGCTATTTTTCCTATTCCTTTGTCCAGTCTTTGCCCATGTATTACGCTTTGTCGGTGGTGCTGGGCTTTGCCATGGGCGGCATTGCCGCCATGCCCCTTTCCATCCTCATCGGCAACTGGTTCCGGGAAAGACGGGGCTTTGCCATCGGGGTGGCCTTTATGGGCAGCGGCATCGGCGGAATGCTTTTCAACGCCCTGGCCGGTCAGCTGATCACCACGGTGGGCTGGCGCCAGACCTATCGGGTGCTGGGAATCATCGCCTTTTTGATTCTGGTGCCGGTGTGCTGGCTGGTGGTGCGCACCCGGCCTTCCGACCTGGGACTTTTGCCCTATGGCCAGGAAAGGGAGAGCAGCACCGCGTCCTTTGACGACCGGGGCATGACGGTACAGGAAGTGGTGCACACCGGCCGCTTCTGGGCCTTGTGTCTGGTCACCGCTTTGGGCAACATCAGCCTGTGCGCCCTCAATCAGAATGTGACCCCCCATCTCTCCGATGAAGGATACAGCCTGCAAACCGCCGCCAATATTTCCGCCGTCATGCTGGGCGGACTGGCCTGCGGCAAAATGTTTTTGGGCTGGCTCTATGACAAGCTGGGAGCCCGCCGGGCCACGCTTCTGGCCAACTGCTGCACCGTTCTGGGGGTAACAGGCGCCTTTTTCTGCCGCTTCCCTGTGATGATCGCCGCCATTGTGGCGGGATTTTCCCTGGGCAACGCCTTCGGCTCGGTGGCCAACCCCATCATTGTGCAAAGCATCTACGGCCGGAAAAATTACAGCGCCATTCTGGGTCTGGTCACCGCCTGCAACAACCTGGCCGGTGTGTTTACGCCGGTGATGATCGGTTCGGTCTATGACTATTTCGGCTCTTACAGCCCGGCCTTCGGGGCCATGATGCTCATTTCTTCCTGCTGCACCCTGGGTTACTTTATCCTGCTGGGCAAACGGGTGGAATACGATTAAACCAGGTGTTGACAAAGTTTCTTCCTTTTTGTATACTCAGAACACAACGAAACAAAAGGCAGGCCTCCATCGCCGGATGGGGGCCATGGGCGCCAGGCTTTCCATCGTAGGCCGTTGAAGATGGAAGGCTCTGGCGTCCTTTTTTGCAAGCAATGGAGGGAAAACGATGGACAAACACAGTGCAAAGCGGGAGTTTGCCCGGTATGCCAGCCTGAATATGCTGGGGATGCTGGGGATCTCCTGCTATATCCTGGCGGACACCTTCTTCATTTCCCGGGCCACCGGGGCCCAGGGACTGGCCGCCCTCAACCTGGCTTTGCCGGTTTACAGCCTGATCCACGGCCTGGGGCTGATGCTGGGCATGGGCGGCGGCATCCGCTATTCCATCGGCAGGGGACAGGGGGACAAACAAAGCGGCGACGGCGCTTTCACCCAGGCGTTGTGCCTGGCCCTTTTCCTGGGCGCGCTTTTTTCCATTACCGGTCTGACCTTCGCCCGGCCCCTGGCCCAGATTTTGGGCGCCCAGGGGGAAGTGCTGCAAATGAGCAGCTCCTATCTGCGGGTGCTCATGGTCTTTGCCCCGGCCTTTATGCTCAACGATGTCTTTACCTGTTTTGTGCGCAATGACGGCGATCCCCGCCGGGCTATGGCCGCCATGCTGGGAGGAAGCCTGTCCAATATCCTTTTGGACTACATCTTCATTTTCCCCTGCGGCCTGGGGATGTTCGGCGCCGCCCTGGCCACCGGCGCCGCCCCTCTGATCGGCATCGCCATTCTGTCCCCCCACTGGCTGAGCAAAAAGAGCGGCTTCCACTTTTGCTGGCAGGAAGGGAAAAAAGCTCCCCTTTTGCAGTTGGTTTTGCTGGGCATTCCCTCTTTGGTGCCCGAAATTTCCTCCGGTGTGGTCATCGCCGTGTTCAACACCATCCTCCTGTCTCTCCAGGGGGATGTGGCGGTGGCAGCCTATGGTGTGGTAGCCAATCTATCGCTGGTGGCGGTGGCCGTGCTCACCGGCCTTTCCCAGGGAATGCAGCCCATTCTCAGCCGGGCCTATGGCGCACGGGACAAGGACAATCTGCGCCATATTCTCTTTCTGGGGCTCATTTGGTCTCTTGCAGCCGCCTTGCTGATGGAAGGGGTTCTCACCCTGGGCGCCCAACCCCTCACCGGGGTATTCAACAGCGAAGGCAACGCCCTTTTGCAGCAAATGGCCTCCTTTGGTCTGCGGCTCTATTTTATCGCCCTGTCCTTCGTGGGCATCAACACGGTGGCCTCCACCTATTTTGCCGCCACCCAGCGGGCGATGCCGGCCCATGTGATCTCCTTGTCCCGGGGACTTGTGCTCATCGTGCCCATGGCCTTTTTGCTCTCTAAACTGTGGGATCTCACCGGGGTCTGGCTCACGTTCCCCGTCACCGAAGGGCTGGTGGCCCTGTTTTCTGTCACTTTACTGTGGAAAGGAAGGGACAGCTTCCCCCAGGAATAACAAAAAGGAGAGGGAAATCCCTCTCCTTACCGTGTCGAAAAAGTGGCTTCGGCCACTTTTTCGAGTTTTTGCAAGGGTCTGCATGCAGCCGATTGGCCGCTTTCCGTGGCCAATCGGCCACACTTGACCCTTGAGAAGTGCAAAAAGCCACGCACCGGTCGCGGCTTTTTGCCAATCAATAGGTGCAGGGCAAACCGCTCCTTCTGATCAGATCCGCTCCCTGATCATTTAAAAGCAAAGACCTCTTTATCCTTTTTGTTATATTATAATCAGTTTCTCCTGATGGTGATAAACATACTCACAAGTTTCACCGATGTGCACATCCTCTTCCAGGCTGATGCGCACCACCTGATCATCCCACTCCGGCACTTTTCCCCGCACATTCAGCTCCAAGGCGTGGCTGGAATGGAGACCCACCGGGTATTCTCCCCGGGGATAGATGCTGTCCTGGTGATCATAGCGGCCTATGATGGGGCCGGGGCCATGGCCAAACACGCCCAGGCCGTGGCAATAAAGCTGGGGACACAGCCCCTCGGCCTTGCCTTGGTCCACCGCCTTGTGGAACACCTGATTTCCCGGTATGCCGGAGAGGAAATGGCTGCGTGTGATGTCCTGGAACCGGCTGCACTGGGAGAAAAGCTGCTCCAGTCCCTGGGGCGGGACGGTTTCACCGGGGCGGCGCACATAGGCCATCCACTGCTTGTCGGTGAGCACCGGGATGTATTTCAGCATGACGCCGATGTCGCAATGGAGCAGATCCCCCGGCTGAATAACCCCTTCGCTTGCAAGGCTCTCCAGCCCTTGGCGCTGCAGGTCCACATCGGGACCAAACCAGAAGTCCAGCTGGCAGGCGGCCATCACATGGCGCATAAACCATTCCACATCCTGGGTGGTGGTCTTGCCCGGTGTGATCACATCAGGGGAATATGCGGCCTTGATGATGTCCTCGGTGACCTCCACCAGGGTCTCCATCACTTTGTGTTCTCCCGCTGTCATAGTCTCCAGGAAGCGGGTGGACAGTCTCCCCGCCGAGCACAGCCGGTTTCTCCAGGGAGCAGGCAGCTCCTCCTCCAGCATCTGATAGAGCCCTGCGGAAAGGCCATCGCAGAAGCCGCCGGCCTGGGGCGCCATATTGACGCCGATCTGCTGGGGGTCGTACTGTTTCAGCAGCCGGGCAAGGCCCTGGCACAGGGTTTCATCCCCTTCTTTGGAGGGGGTATAGAACTTGGCCATCACCTGGGAAGGCATACCCCAGCTGAGTGCGCGCACCTGATCCCCTTGCCGGAAAAACAGCAGAGCGGTCTGGCGGCGGGCGGTGCGCCGGTCCCAGGTCATCAGAGCCTTCATGGCCGGGTCCTCGTTGTTCTCCTGGGCCAGCACCAGCCAGCAAGAAAGCCCGGTCTCCTTCATCAGATCTGGCAGCAGGGCCAGACGCTCTTCCAGCAGCTTTTCCTCCAATGCCGCCTGCTTTTCCAGGGGAAGCAGTCCCCGGCTCTCCAGCTTTTCCAGAATACGGCCGATCACAGGATGATCCATCACGATTCCTCCTTCTCTCTTTCTCCCAGGGTGACGCTGGCTTCAAAGCAGCGCCGCCCCCTTTTTTTGCCGCAGATATAATAGGTGTCTTTTCCGGTCTGTCCCAGGAAAAGTTCCATGGTTTCTCCCAGCCGCAATTCCTCATGGTAGGAAATGGCCATGCGGCAGATGGAGCGTTTGCACAAAACCTCCGGCGGCAGCACATCACAAACCAGATCGGCATAGCAGGCGTTGTTCAGATGCCCATTCCGGTCGGTGCGGGAATAGGCGGCGGTATATTCCCCGGTGGACTGAAGCTCTGCGCTCCGGGGGATGGACAGATCCAGGGTACGGTTTGCTTCCTCTGAAAAGGGGAAGGCCAGTGCCTCAGGATGAGCGCGGAGAATATGCCGCTGCTTCACATCGATGAGCACCCACCGGGCATCCACCCGGCAGACCTCCCGGCCCGCTTCGTCGGTGATGGTGGTAAAGCGGCGATACACCGCCCGCTGGGGAACGGCAGGCTCGGTGACAAGGCGCAGATGGCTTCCGGCGGCAATGGGATGGACATATTCCAACGCCAGTTTGGCCAAAAGAAAAGCCGTGCCGGTTTCCTGGAATCGGTCTGCGGTCAGGCCTTCGGCATCACAATGGTCGGTGCTCACCTGCTGCACATGGCGGAGAATGGCTCCCACCGGCCATTCATCGTGGATATCACATTCATATTGCTGTGCAATGATCTCTTTTTGGTATGGCATGATAGAACTCCTTTGTGCAAAGGGCCTGTGGCCCGGTCTGATGTCATTATACTCTTTTTTCTCCCCCAGGGCAAACGGCTTGTCAGCCAAAGGGGAGCAGGATATAATAAAAGAAAAAACATTCCCCCAAGGGAAAAGGAGAACGATCATGGAGGAAATCACCATTGTCCAAGGGCTCCAGAATGCCCCTTTGGCCCGGCCCATCCGGGAGGAAATCTTTTTGCAGGAACAGGGCTTCAGCACGGAATTTGACGAAGAAGAAGAACGGGCCTGGCATCTGCTTTTGTTTTTGGATGGCGAGCCGGTGGCCACCGGCCGTCTGTTCCCCAAGGATGGGGAAGATGGGGTCTATGTGATGGGCCGGGTGGCAGTGCGCAAACCCTACCGTGGCCGCCATCTGGGCCAAAAGGTGGTACGGGCTTTGGAGGAAAAGGCCCGGCAGCTGGGAGGAAAGGGCATCTGCCTGGGCGCCCAGACCCATGCCCAGACCTTTTATGAACAGCTGGGCTACCATCCCTGTGGGGAAGTGTTTTACGACGAACACTGTCCCCACATCCCTATGGAAAAGTCCCTATGAGCTGTCTGGAAGCGGTATTTTCCCAAAGCGCCGCCGGAACCCTGGCCTATGCCATGGCCGCTTCAGGGAAGGATCACACCCTGGCCAGTGCCATTGGCGTGATCTGTTCTCCCGGGGAAGAGCCCCTTTCTTCCGCAGAACAGGAAGTTTTGCTCCGTAAGGAAGAAGCAAGACGGCAGGCGTTGTGGAAAAAGGCCGTCCCGTTGGCAGGGGACCGGCGGAACATCTGCCCCCTCTCCCTGGCCCTCACCATGGGGGAGATCGACGAAGAGGGAGCCGGCCCCAAACGGCAAAAGGTCCTTTCCCGCCTGATGAACATCTTCCCCCAGGGGAAAGATGTGGCCGAAGAGCTGATCCTCCAAAACCAGAAGAGCCTGTGTGCCCTGAAAGAAGGCGCCAAAGCCGGTCAACCCATCCGGGTATGGGTCAGCCAGAACCCAGAGGAGCTTTGCGCTTTTCACTGGCTGATGGAACAGCTGGAGCCCTTTTCTCCCCAGGTGGATGCGGTATGGCTGCCCCCGCTTCTCCAGGGAGATGCCGGAGCTTTTGCTCCCACCGGCTGGGGTGAAGTGCCGCCCTGGCTCTGGGGATCGCTCTCTCAGAAAACAGAAGCGATGGAACCCTGGCAAGGGGCGGCTTTTTCCCGAAAATGGAAAGGGCTGAAAAAAGAAAACGCCCCGCTGCGGGGTGTCATCGCCGGGCAGCTTTTCAGTCTGCCGGAAGATTTTTACGATGGTTTTCTCCGCCAGGAGCTTTTTAAACTGCCGGAGCGATTCCAGGAAGCTCTCCTGATCGGCCGGCTTCTGGGGCAATATCCCACGGGTATGGGGGATACCTTCTGGGCCCTGCGTGTGGAAGAGTGGATCGCCCAGGGCCGCCTGGAGCCTGTGACCGTGCCGGAAGAGGGAAGCCCCCTCTATCACCGCACACTGGCAAAAAAAGCGCAGAGCCTTTGACGGCTCTGCGCTTTTTTACTCTTCTGCCTGAGGGAGATAGGACAAAGTCAGGTAATCCTCATCCAGGCACACCGCCGCCTGGGCCCCTTCCTTCTGGAACAGGATCCCTTCCCGTCCCTCCAGCAAAATGGTTTCCCCGGTCTCCTCATAGCCGGCGCTTTTCAACGCATCCTGCACCCACTGGCTGGCTCCGGCCGGCAGAAGCCCGGCGTCATACCATTCAGTGGCATAGCGCTGCCCCTCCGGCCCTGTCAGAGGCAGAAACCGGGAAGGCGCCATTCCTCTTGTGAAAAAGAGCATCCGACATCCCAGGCTCTGGCAGAAAGCCGCATAGTTTTCCGCCCCGCTGGTCTGCTGCCACAGCCCTGCGGTGAGAGAGGGGAGACCGGTATCTCCTTCCTTTTCCCGCAGCACCAGAAGCAGGCACTGACTTCCCCGCAAATCGGCAAAAAGGAGGGACCATACTCCATTTCCCCGGCTTTCCTCCACCAGGGTATATTGCTGATAGGCCAATACCCGCTCATATTCCTTCAGGCCTTCTTCCAGCGTTTCTTCCTCCCAGCCCGTCAGAGTATGACGGTACAGGGACAAGGGCCGCCCTTGGTATTCTCCCTGGCCGGAGACCTGGCTGTTTTCCACCACAGGGAAAAACTCCGCGGCCTGGGGGATGGTGCGCGCTTCCCCGTAAGCGGACAGCCCCGCCACCGATACCGTTGCAAGGGGAAGCGCCCGCTGGAACATCACGGCAGCCTGAGCCCGGGACAGGGGATAATCCGGCCGGAACAAACCGTCGGAATAGCCCTGGATCAAACCGATCTCCACAGCCTTTTCACAATAATACCGGTCTTCTGCGTTCAAAGAGACCAAATCGGGAAAGCCGCTTTCCTCCCAGGTGTCCGAAGGGGTAAATCCCAGCAGCCGCAGAAGCATCCGCACCATCTCCAGCCGGGTGAGCTTCTGGTTGGGGCCGTAGTCTGTGCCGTAATCCTCCGGCTCTATGATCTCTTCCACCAGCAGCTGCCGCACATATTTGGCCGACCAATGGCCGTTCAGATCGGCAAAATCGCCCTTTCCCGTCTGAGGCAGGGTATAGGGCAGCTGGCCCACGGCCTGGGCGGTCATTTTGGCCCCTTCTCCCCGCTTGACCCAATCCCCCGGCCGGAAGGTGCCATCGGGAAAGCCGCCGATCAGCCCCCGCTGAGCCATTTCCTCCACCGCCGGTGCAAACCACTGATCCTGCACATCGGAAAAAGATGCATGACTCCCCTGGGGCAAAAAGGGCAGAAGCAGACATACCGCCAGCAAAAAAGCCGGCAGCCTTTTTCTTCTGTTTGTTCCCATCTGGTCATTCCTCCTGTTTTGAAACTCCCCTTATGGTATCATAAAACGCAAAAAAAGAAAACGCCCCGGCGAAAGCCGGGGCCCAGACTGTCGATAAACCGATATAGCCAGAGGAAAGGATTTTCTTTACCTCTTATCAATTCGCAAAAACCGGCGACCTGAGCGTCGGTTTTTGCACCTCTCAAGGGGCAAGTGTGGCCGATTGACCGCTAAAATTGGCCAATCGGCTGCATGCAGGCCCTTGCAAAAATTCGAAAAAGTGGCGGAAGCCACTTTTTCGACACGCTCCGCCCCGGCGAAAGCCGGGGCCATTTCTTACTCTTCCGCCTGCCAGAGGGTAAACCCTTCTTTGATGGTGGAAAGCACCTTGATGCCTTTCAGCTCCATGGGATCCACTTTCAGCGGGTCTTTGTCCACAATCATCAGATCGGCCCATTTGCCCTCTTCCAGGGAACCCTTGGTCTTTTCTTCGAAATACTGGTAGGCTCCGTTGATGGTCACGGCCTTCAAAGCCTCCAGCACCGGAATGCGTTCCTCTTCTCCCATGGTGACGCCGCCTTTGCTCTGACGGCACACGGCGCACCACACAGTGTGCCACATATCGGGAGGAACCACCGGAGAATCCTGATGGAAGGTAAAGAGCACACCCTTTTCCAAAGCGGTATGGGTGGGGCTGATCTTCATGGCCCGCTCGTCCCCGAAGTTTTTCCGGTGCACATCACCCCAATAATAGGTGTGGGCCACAAAGAAGGAAGCGATCATCTGCAAAGCGGCCATCCGCTCCAGCTGATCGGCCCGGACGGTCTGGGCGTGGACCATCACCGGACGGATGGACTCCTTCTGCCGGCAAGTGCCCAGTGCTTTTTCATAGGCGTCGACAAACTGCTGGGATGCAGCATCGCCGTTGCAGTGAGCCAGAAGCTGTATGCCCCGGCGAAGAGCTGTGGAACAAAATTCCTCTACCGCCTGGTCGGTATAGATGGGATAACCCTTATAGCCCTCCTTGCCTCCCAGATAGGGCTGTGTCATCCAGGCGGTACGGCCCTGAGGGGACCCATCCAGAAAGATTTTGTAGCCTCCCAGCCGCAGATTCCGCTGATAGGTGCGGTACTGGGCATATTGATCCATCAGTTCTTCGTTGTTTTTCAGATCGGCATAGGCCACCACATCCATTTCCAGCAGGCCGCTTTTGGCGGCGTTTGACAGAAACTCAAAATCGGCCTGGTTCACCTTGCCGTCCTGACAAGTGGTGATGCCGTTGCGGAGATAGACCTGCTGGGCCTTTTTCAGATTGCAAAGCCGCTGCTGCTGGGTGGGTCTGGGGATCTGCCGGGTGCGCTGGATCAGGGCATTTTCCTCCAGATAACCGGTGAGATTTCCCTCTTCGTCCCGGCCAATGCGCCCTCCCGGAGGATCGGAGGCATTGCAGCCGATGGACAGCTCCCGCAGACCAAGGGTATTGGCCACTCCCATGTGCCCCGAGGAATGGGTGATGAGCACCGGATGATCCCCCACCAGGGCATCCAGCTGCTTTGCCGTGGGATGGCAGCCGCCGGGCAGATCGTTGTGGTCATAGCCCGAGCCGATGATCCACTTTCCCGCTTCCAGATTGTTTTCCTCCGCCCACTGGCGCAGCCGCTCTCCAATCTCTTCCACGCTCTGGCAGCCGGAAAGATCGGCATAGTTCATGGCATCGGCCACATGGGACAGGTGGCTGTGGGCATCGATAAAGGCCGGCATCAGCGTCCGCCCCTTGAGATCCACCCGCTCTGTCCCTTCTTCGGCCAGGCTCTCCGCCGTTTTGAGGTCTCCGCAGAACACGATCTTGCTGCGGCGCACCAGCAGGGCTTCGGCATAAAGAGGCTCGGCCATGGTGAGGATGGGGCCGCCATAATAAAGAATATCCTTCAATTTCGTTCACTCCTTTGCTAGGAAAAGCCTAGGCCAGCTCCAAAAGCACCGGGCAATGGTCGCTGCCCAGCACCTGGGAATGGATCTCTGCTGTTTCGATCCGGTCTTTCAGCTCTTCCGATGTGAGAAAATAATCGATACGCCATCCGGCGTTGTTTTGCCGGGCATTGAACATATAGCTCCACCAGGAATAAGCCCCCACGGCATCGGGATGAAGAAAGCGGAAGGAATCCACAAATCCGCTTTCCAGAAGCTCTGTCATCTTCTGCCGCTCTTCCGGGGTGAAACCGGCATTTTTCACATTGGTACGGGGATTTTTCAAATCGATCTCCTTGTGGGCCACATTCATATCCCCGCACACCACCACCGGCTGCTCTTCCTTGAGACGGAGCAGATACTCCCGGAAGGCATCCTCCCACTCCATCCGGTAGGGAAGGCGTGTCAGCCCCCGCTGGGAATTGGGAGTGTACACATTCACCAGGAAAAACGCCGGAAAGCGGCAAGTGATCACCCGGCCTTCGGTGTCATGCTCCGGCCGCCCCAGGCCATAGGTCACATCCAGGGGCTCTTCTTTGGTAAAGACCGCCGTGCCGGAATAGCCCTTCTTCTGGGCGCTGTTCCAATATTGAAAATAGCCGGGGGTATCCACCTCCGCCTGTTCTTTCTGCATCTTGGTCTCCTGGATGCAAAAGATATCGGCCTTACTTTCCTTGAAATAATCCAAAAACCCTTTTCCCAGACAGGCCCGCAGGCCGTTTACATTCCACGAGATCAGGCGCATAAGCTCTTTCCCCTTTCCCGGCGGCCAGGCCGCCCTTTTCCGTTTTCTTATTATAGCACAGGAAGGAGAAGGATTTCCCACAGTTTAAAGAATGTTCACAGAAAAATTTGGACAAAATTTTTATGAATGAGCAAAAGAAAAGCCCGGCAACAATCTGCCGGGCTCCGAAAAAAATTATTTTCTTGTGGATCAATAGGCCAGAATCAGCCCCCGGTCCCCTGCATAGAAGGAGGCCAGGCCCCGCATTTCCAGCACGCTGATCTTGGCAAAGGGGTAACGGCGCTGGCAGGCCTTGCGCAGCATTTCGGCGTCTTCCGGGTTGTTGCACTGGCTGATCACCAGATGCCGTCCCTGGGTTTCTCCCCGCTCGCCCACCATTTCCACCAGCCGGTTGAGGGCCTGGGTCATGCCCCGCACCTTCTGATAGACCTTGATGTTGCCGTCTCCGTCCTCGCCGCAGAGGGGATGGATGTTGAGCATGGTGGCCATCATCCCCACCGCCCGGTTCATCCGTCCGGCGCTGACCAGGGTCTCCAGCGAACCGATGAGGAAATAGAGGGTGTGGCTCTTGCGGAATTCCTCGATTTTTTCCACGATCTCCTCAAAAGGCAGGCCTTCCCGGCACAGTTCGGCCAGCTTGAACACCATCAGGGCCATGCCGGAAGAGGCGCTTTTGGAATCCACCACATGGATCTTCACATCGGGATTTTCTGCCCGGGCCATGTCGGCTGCCATGCAGGCGGTGGAATAGGAAGCGCTGAGCCGGGAGGAAATGGTGACCACGAAGATCTCCTCGGCGCCCTGCATCTCTTTCAGATAGGCGGCAGGGGAGGGACAGGAAGAACTCCACTGGCCCTTGATCTCCCGGGGTTTTTCCACGAAATACCGGGCCGGGGTGGGTTCCAGATCCAGATAGGACAAACCGCCGGGGCCGTTGATGGACATGGGGACCACTCCATATTCAAAAGCGGTCTCCCCAGAGAAAAAGGCCTGGGTCACATCGGAAGAACTGTCGGAGAGGATTTTGTATTTCATGGGAAACGCCTCCTGCAAAAAAGGATTGATAAAATTCCGCTTGTTTGTTATGAGTATACACGAATCTAGTTATAAATACAAGATGTCCCGGATACTCTGTGAAAAAATTTAAAATCCTCCCCCCATTTGAAACGAATTTGTGAACTTGATTTTCAGTCCTTGACATTTTGAAAGTTTGTGATAGGATTGACTTAGCACTCGGGGATGAAGAGTGCTAACGCACCGTAAGGCAATGAAAAAAGGCGGTGTTTTGGATGGACCTGTCGGAGCGCAAGAGGAAGATCCTCAAAGCGATCATTGAAAATTATATTGAAACCGCCGAACCGGTGGGCAGCAAATTGCTGGCCGCCGCGGCCAAGGGATCGGTTTCATCGGCCACCATCCGCAACGAGATGAGCGAGCTGGAGGAAATGGGCTACATTGAAAAGCCCCACACCTCCGCCGGCCGGGTGCCCTCTCCTCTGGGCTACCGGCTGTATGTGGATGAACTGATGAACCGCTGCCGCACCACAGCCCGGGAGATCGAGCAGATGCGAAGGGCGCTGGAAAACAAGATCCAGGAGCTGGACGACACCATGGAAGAGGCTTCGGCCATTCTTTCCGAACTCACCGGCCAGCCTACCGTTTCCCTTTCTTCCCGCCACAACCGCCGCCAGGTCAAGCGCCTGGAACTCATCCCCATCGCCGAAAGCAATTACGCTCTGGTGGCGGTGACGGTACCCCCGGCGGTGAACAACAAGGTGGTACACCTTTCCCAGGCTCTGGAGCCGGAGGAAATCGACGCTTTCTGCCGGGCCGCCAATCTGGTTCTGGCAAAAGAAGGCGGCTCTCTGCGGCTGGAGGAGCTGGGGCAGTCGGTGCCGCCTGGTTCCCCCCTTTATCAGCTCATTGCCCAGGCAGCGGAATTTGTATGGCAGATCGAGCAGCCTTCCGATGCCTATGACATGGTGGTCAAAGGCGTCTCCCGGCTGCTGGGCAATCCGGAATATTACGATGCCCAGAAGGCTCAGCCCTTGCTGGAGCTTTTGGGTGACAAGGAAAAGGTATTCGGCCTGGCCCGGGATTATAAACCCCAGATGCTCAACATCCGCATCGGGCCGGAAAACGGCCAGGGGCCCATGGAGGATGCCAGCTTCGTCTTTACCTCCTACGATCTGGGGGAGGATGTAAGCGGCATCATCGGAGTCATCGGCCCCACCCGCATGGATTACAGCAAAATCGCCTCCCGGCTGCTGCTTCTCAGCCGGACGCTGGGAGGACTGATGCCCATCCGTTTCCCTCAGGAACAGACCGGGCCGGATAAAAAAGACCAATAAACAGCAAACAACGAGCCCATAAGGGCAGATAGGTGGAACAGCATGGACAACATGGAAAAAGAAAAGGAAACACAGCAGACAGAAGCTGAACAGGAAGAGTGCTCCTGTCCGGAATGCCAGCAGGCCCCGGAGGCAGAATGTGCCCAACCCAAAGAGGACTGGAAGGAGCAGTATCAGCAGCTGAACGACAAATATATCAGGGTGCTGGCGGAATATGATAATTACCGCAAGCGTTCCCAAAAGGAGCGGGACAGCGTCTTTTCCGATGCTCAAGCCATGACAGTGGAAAAACTTCTGCCGGTTCTGGACAATCTGGACCGGGCACTGGAGCAGAAATGCGCCGACGAAGAATACCAGAAGGGTGTGGAGCTGATCGCCAAACAGTTCAAAGAGGCCTTGGAAAAGATGGGCGTCACCGAGATTGCCGCCCAGGATCAGCCCTTTGATCCCCGCTTCCACGACGCCGTCATGCACATCGAGCAGGAGGGCCTGCCGGAAAACACCGTTTCCCTGGTGATGCGCAAAGGCTACATCATGGGAGAAAAGGTCATCCGCCACGCCATGGTGCAGGTGGCCAATTAAAAGCCCCTTTTCAATATGTCAAAAAGGCACTGCCTTTTTCATAACAAAGTCAAAATAAACTCATATAGTTTGGAGGAATACACTATGTCTAAAATCATCGGTATCGACCTTGGTACAACCAACTCTTGTGTGGCCGTCATCGAAGGCGGCGAACCCAATGTGATCCCCAACGCCGAAGGCGCCCGGACCACGCCCTCCGTTGTGGCATTTTCCAAAACCGGCGAGCGCATGGTAGGCCAGGTGGCCAAGCGCCAGGCCGTCACCAACCCCGACCGCACCATCATCTCCATCAAGCGTGAAATGGGCACCGATCACAAAATCCATATCGACGGCAAGGATTATTCTCCCCAGGAGATTTCCGCTATGATCCTCCAGAAGCTGAAGGCCGACGCCGAAAGCTATCTGGGCTCCCCGGTGACCCAGGCGGTCATCACCGTGCCTGCCTACTTCACCGACAGCCAGCGCCAGGCTACAAAGGACGCCGGCAAGATCGCCGGCCTGGAAGTGCTGCGCATCATCAACGAGCCCACCGCTGCGGCCCTGGCCTATGGCGTAGACAAGGAAAACGAGCAGAAGGTCATGGTATATGACCTGGGCGGCGGCACCTTCGATGTGTCCATCCTGAACATTGGCGACGGCACCGTGGAAGTGCTGGCCACCGCCGGCAACAACCGTCTGGGCGGCGACGACTTCGACCAGCGGATCATCGACTGGATCGTCTCCGAGTTCAAGAAGGAGCAGGGTGTGGACCTGTCCGGCGACCGGATGGCCATGCAGCGCCTGAAGGAAGCTGCCGAAAAGGCCAAGATCGAGCTGAGCGGCATGCTCAATGCCAACATCAACCTGCCCTATATCACCGCCGATGCCACCGGCTCCAAGCATCTGGACATGACCCTGTCCCGGGCCAAGTTCAACGAGCTGACTGCCGATCTGGTGGAAGCCACCACGGGCCCTGTGAAGCAGGCCATGTCTGACGCCGGCCTGAGCGCAAACGATCTGGCCAAGGTGCTGCTGGTGGGCGGCTCCACCCGTATCCCCGCCGTGCAGGATGCCGTCAAGAGCATCACCGGCAAGGATCCCTTCAAGGGCATCAACCCCGATGAATGTGTAGCCATGGGCGCTGCCATCCAGGGCGGCGTGCTGGGCGGCGAGGTCAAGGATCTGCTGCTGCTGGATGTCACCCCCCTGTCCCTGGGCATCGAAACCCTGGGCGGCGTTTGCACCCGGATTATCGAGCGCAACACCACCATTCCTATCACAAAGAAGCAGGTCTTCTCCACCGCCGCCGACGGCCAGACCTCGGTTGAGGTCCATGTGCTCCAGGGCGAACGGGAGATGGCCGCAGACAATAAAACTCTGGGCCGGTTCCATCTGGACGGCATCCCTGCCGCTCCCCGGGGCGTGCCTCAGATCGAAGTGACCTTTGACATCGACGCCAACGGCATCGTCAATGTGTCCGCCAAGGATCTGGGCACCGGCAAGGAGCAGAAGATCACCATCACTTCTTCCACCAACCTGTCCAAGGAAGACATCGACAAGGCTGTGAAGGAAGCCGAGCAGTTTGCCGAGCAGGACAAGAAGCGCCATGAAGAGATCGACATCCGCAACAACGCGGAGAACCTGGTCTATTCCACCGAAAAGAGCCTGAAGGACCTGGGCGACAAGGTGACCGAGGAAGAGAAGAAGCCCATTGAAGAGCAGGTGGAAAAGGTGAAGGAAGCTCTGAAGGGCGAAAGCGTGGAAACCATCAAGCAGGAGACCGAAGAGCTGACCAAGCGGTTCTATTCCATCGCCGAAAAGCTGTATAAGGACGCCGCGCCTCAGGAGGGCCAGCAGGCCGGGGCACAGTCCGATGCAAACAATGCCGAGGGCAATGTGTATGACGCCGACTACAAAGTGGTTGACGAGGACGAAAATAACAAATAAGCAAGGGATGATAGCCTGTCGGGCGGCCGCAATGGCGGCCGCCTGACGGTGGTTTTGCCAAAGGAGAAAAATTCTATGCCCGAAGAGAGAAGAGATCTCTACGAAGTGCTGGGCCTGCAGCGGGGCGCTTCGGAGGATGAGATCAAAAAAGCATACCGCAAGCTGGCAAAAAAATATCACCCGGATTTGAACCCCGGCGACAAGACCGCCGAGGAAAAGATGAAAGAAGTCAACGCCGCCTATGAGATCCTCTCCGACCCGGAGAAAAAGGCCCGGTACGACCAATTCGGCCATGCCGGGGTGGACCCCTCCTATGGGGCCGGGGCCGGATATGGCGGCCAGTACACAGGGTTTGAAGATTTTGACCTGGGAAGCATTTTTGACAGCTTTTTCGGCGGCAGCCAGCAGGCCCGCCGCACCAGCCCCCGCCGTGGGGAAAACATCCAGGTCAGCCTGAACCTGAGTTTTGAGGAAGCGGCCTTCGGCTGCGAAAAGAAGATCACCCTGACCCGGGTGGAGAAGTGTCCTGACTGCAACGGTTCGGGAGCCAAGCCGGGCACCTCTGCCGAGACCTGCCCCGACTGCCATGGCACCGGCCAGGTCAAGACCACCCAGCGCACGGTGTTCGGCGTCTTTTCTTCCTCCAGCCCCTGCCCCCGCTGCCGGGGCACAGGCAAGATCATCAAGGAGCCCTGCAGCACCTGTCATGGGGCGGGTACTGTGCGGAAAAGCCGCACCCTCACCGTCAAGATCCCGGCGGGCATCGACCACGGCCAGACCATCTCCATGCGTGGGGAAGGGCACATGGGCCAGAACGGCGGCCCGGCGGGGGATGTGTACATCACCGTCAGCGTCAAGCCCCATCCGCTGTTCAAGCGCCGCGGGCAGGATGTGATGATCGAAATGCCGGTGACCTTTGTCCAGGCCACCCTGGGCGCCGAGCTGATCGTGCCCACCATCGACGGCAAGATCTCTTACAATATGCCGGAAGGCACCCAGCCGGACACCATTTTCCGCTTGAGGGGGAAGGGCATTCCCAATGTGAATGGCCGTGGCCGGGGCGATCAGTTTGTCAAAGTGAAGATCGAGATCCCCCGCAATCTGACCAGCGAGCAAAAGGACATCCTGTGCCGCTTTGACGACAGCGCCGAGGAGGCCCAGTACAAGGAGAAAAAAGGCTTCTTTGAAAAAATGAAAGACCTGTTCAAATAACCGGGTAAACAAAGGCCTGGGACGGATTCCGTCCCAGGCCCTTTTTGTGTGTGGTTTTCAGGCAAACTTCTTTTTTATTGTGCCATTTGTTCTGCTACTTCCAAAAGTTTCTGGCTGATCCGTGTCTGCACCTCGATATAGTACGCCGTTTCCGCCGTGTTCAAATCTTTATTTTCCCACGCTTCAAAGGCTTCCATTGTCTCTGTATATTGGCTCATATAATCGGCATAATCGGCCAGCAATGTCAAATCGGTTCCATCCGACTCGGCATATTTCTTCATAAATGCGATGTATTCATCAAAAAATGCCTCGTAGGTATCCATTGCTTCTTTAAATTCCGGGTGCATGCCATCAATCAGTTCCGGCGTTTCCGGTGCAGAAGGCACAGGCTCGCTGGAGGATTGGTCATCTTCCTCTTCCGGTGTTGCAGAAACATCAGGCTCATTGGATTCGTCAGCAGAAGGAGCATTACCAGAAGTTACATCATTTTTCTCCCCGGAAGCAACCAAAGAAGAAGACAAATCATCAGAAGGGGCCGAATTGTTGCCGCCGCCTGCGACAGCGCCAGCCGCAATCAGGACAATAATAAGCCAGAACCACCATTTTTTATAGATTGGCTTTTTATTTTTTGCCCCGCACGACGGACATACCTTTGCTTTCTCCGGAAGTGGATTGCCGCAATTCTTACATACACTGATTTTGGACTTTTTCACCATTACTCTCTCCCTTTTTTAACAGTTATGACCATTTTCCCAAAATTGTTTTCTTTTGGGCATCAAACTCGTCCTGGGTCAATATCCCTTCATCCAACAGGCCTTTCAATTCCCGCAGTTGCTCCACCATGCTCTTGGAGGCGGCGGGATTTACAGTTTCCTGAATCCCCTGCGCCATTGTATTTCCCAAAGCCACGCCAGCTCCCAGTCCTGCCAGACCACCTTCCTGTTTGGAGGCATCCCGCATTGCTCTTGCGGTCTGATACTGCATAAAGGATGCCATATCCTGCTTTGCCATACCAATCCCGGATTGCTCATCGATCAGCTTTTCGACCTCATCGGGCAGGGAGATATTTTCAATGAGAATATCACTGAACTGCACACCGATTTCCGCAGCCTGTATGTTTAATCTCTGTTGAAGCTCTCCGGACAGCTTTCGGTATTCCGTGGCCAGATCAAGCACAGACATCTCGCTTTCACCTACTGCCACAGAAAAGGTCTCTGTGACCATGGAAGAAAGATATTCCACAATATCATAGGTCATCACAATTCCCTTCGTCCCAAATATCTCCCGCATAAAAGTTGGAACATCGGTGATGCGAAAAGCGAATTTGCCAAAAGAGCGGATACGAACCATATTAAAGTCCTTATCGCGCTTCATAATGGGGTTTTTAGTTGCCCACTTATTGTCGATAAACTGTCTGGTGCTCACAAAGTACACATCGGCAATTACCGGGGAAACAAACAAATAAGGGAATGCCTTCAGGCTGGACAACACCGGAAAATTATTTGTTGTCAGCGAATAGGTCCCAGGCGGTAGAATATCGGCAAGTTTCCCGCCTTTCAGAAAAACAGCACTCTGGCTTTCCCGAACAATCACCTTGGAACCCTGTTTCAGTTCATTGTTTCCGCTTTCGCGCTGATATTTGGAAACAATCAGCTTATTGCTCTCGTCCACATATTCAATTACATCAAGGAATTGATCTTTTACTGCATCCAACAGTCCCATATAATCACCACCTCTTACTGACGCAGCGGCAAATCAAACTGATCTTTGAAGGAACCGGCCGCAATCAAAATGATGTCAATGACCCATCCAATCCCAAACAAGCCGCCTGTAAGCAGGTAGAGGATGCCGCTTCCAATCTTCCCCACATAAAACCTGTGTGCACCAACCCCTCCTAAAAAGATACAAAGCAACAGTGCAACCATCTTATTTTTGCTACTGACTCCCGGCACTACAACTGGATTGGAAACGGTTTGATTGTTGATGATAACCTGCGGTTGGACAACGGGCTGACCTGATGGAGGCGCTATTGTTGCAGCATTGGAGGTGTTTTCCTCTTTGTACCCGCAATATCCACAACTGCCATTTTCCATTGGTGCTCCGCATACCGGACATTTTGCTGCCATGGTTGATTCCTCTCCCTATCTTAAAAATTGGAAAATACTCTCGCTGAGAGTACAAATGCAGAATGGTGTAGTTTTTGGCAAACTATCCAAATGAAAGAAAGCGCTAGACTTTTAGGCATTTCCAATATATAATGGTTTCCGACAGGAAGAAAATCCCGTTTTGCAAGAAGGTACACCTTTTTGTAAAAAATTTTGTTCCTATTTGATCATTTTTTGCCCCTCTCCCAGCGTTCCGCCCGGTAGCGGAAGGTGGAGAGGGGCATTTTGCATAGTCTGGCAGCCTGGGTGCCGGTAATCTCGCCCTTTTTCCATTTGCTGAGCGCCTCCTCAAACCCAGAGGGCAGGGGAGTGGCCGGGCGGCCCAGGTGTACGCCCCGGGCCTTGGCTGCGGCGATGCCCTCGGCCTGGCGCTGACGGATATTGACCCGCTCGTTTTCCGCCACAAAAGACAATATCTGCAGCACAATATCGCTTAAAAAGGTGCCCATCAGGTCCTTGCCCCAGCGGGTGTCCAGAAGGGGCATATCCAGCACCACAATGTCCACCCCTTTCTCTTTGGTCAGGATGCGCCACTGCTCCAGAATGTCCCCATAGCTCCGCCCCAGACGGTCGATGCTCTTCACATAGAGCAGATCGTCTTTTTTCAGCTGCTGCACCATTCTTTCATACTGGGGCCGGTGAAAATCCTTGCCCGACTGCTTGTCCACAAACAGGTTTTCCCGTTGGACGGAAAGCCCCTTCAGGGCCAGCACCTGCCGCTCCTCATTCTGCTCTTTTGTGCTCACCCGGATGTATCCATAAATGTTTCCCATCCCTCTTTGCTCCTTTCTGCCTTTTGTTTTCAACATGATAAACTTTCCGAGGCGTTTTTGTCGTAAAAATACGCAGAAAGGTATAAAAACGCCTATTCCCCTTGACAAAACAGGTATTTTATATTATGATATGACCTGTTACCGATTTGTAATCAAAACACACCGATTTGTAATCTTCGGATTTTGACTATCATTTTTACGAAAGGAGGCCTGCTTCTTGAAGATCAAGAACATGGGATCTCTCAAAAGCAGGGTCCGCAGGCAGCAGGTGAAATGCAGGACCCATCTGGAGCGTTTGTGCCGCATCGGCGCCAATCGTCCCGGCGCCCAAAACGGCAAGGAACTGGTCCGCACCCTGGCCGGCAAAACCGCTCAGGCTGCAGAAGGGATGTTCCATCTGGCGGGTATGGCCGGCGTCATGGTGGGAGAAGGACTGCAAAAGACCTTCGGCCGCACCGTCTCTCACCTGGCTCAGCAGGGCCATAGCGTCCTGGGCCGCCTGGAAGAAGCCCGTACCCAGTATCTCCTCTCTGCCCGGAAGGAAAAACGCAGCCGCGTGCCGGCCTGTGCCTTCCTGGCCACCGCCACCATCATGCTCTTCTCTGCCACCTATTTCGGCATTGGCGTGGAAGTATGGCTGGACGGCCAGTCCCTGGGCTTTGTGTCCAGCAAAGAGGATATGGAAGCCATTATCAACAAGGTGGAAGAACGCACCGGCGGCTATCTGGGCCATCCTTATACCCTTTCTGCCGATCTGACTTATTCCTTGGGCTATATGCAGCCTGACCGGCTGCTGGACGAAACAGAAGCCGAAGAAGCGCTCTTTGCCCAGGTGGAAGAGGTCTCCACCCAGTATGTGCTGTCGGTGGACGGCCAGGTCATCGGCGTCAACCCCAGCAAAACCGCTTTGGAACTGCTGAAGCAGCGGCTGCTGGCCTCCCAGGTGGGGCAGGATGAAAACGCCCAGGCGGAATTTGTTCAGGAAGTGACCATCGAGCAGATGACCGTTCCCACCAGCGCTGTCAATTCCATTGAAGAGATCGAGCTGGCGCTCTCCGGTGAAAAAAGCGGCACCAAGGTTTATGCGGTGCAGCAGGGAGACACCCTCAGCCAGATCGCCGAAAATTACGGCATGACCCTGGAGCAGGTGCAGGGACTCAATCCCCACATCGATCCGGCCCGTATCCATGTGGGCGAGGAGATCACCTTGCAGAACAGCCAGCCTCTGCTGTCGGTGAAAAAGACCACCACAGTGGAATACACCCAGGCAATCGCCTATGAAAGCGAAGTCCAGTACAGCGACGAGCTGTATGAAAACGAAAGCAAGATCGTCACTGAAGGGCAGAACGGCGTGGCCCAGGTGGTGGCCAATGTGGTCAGCATCGACGGTGTGGAGCAGGAACGCACCATCCAGAGCTGGGAGGTCGTTCAGCAGCCCCAGAACGAAGTGAAGGTGGTCGGCACCAAGGAGCGTCCCACCACAGCTGCCAAGGGCTATTTCATTCAGCCTTTCCGCGGCATTCTCACCTCTCCCTATGGCTACCGCAGCCGCGGCTTCCACACCGGTGTGGACTGGGCCGGAACCAAGGGCAGCCCGGTGGTGGCCGCTGACGGCGGCACCGTCATCCAGTCCGGCTGGAACGGCGGCTATGGCTATTGTGTCATCATCGACCACGGCAACGGTCTCCAGACCCTCTACGCCCACAACAGCGCATTGTTGGTGCGGGTAGGGGAAAAGGTGGCCCAGGGCCAGCAGATCGCCAAGCTGGGCTCTACCGGCAACAGCACCGGCCCCCATTGCCATTGGGAAGTACGGGTGAATGGTTCTCCGGTGAACCCCATGCCCTATCTCTCCTAGTGTTGTTTTCCCAAACTCAAAACGGACGCCTTCCCGGCGTCCGTTTTTCTCATTTCAAGGAGGGTGCATCCATGGATCAACCAGCACCAAACAAAGAAACTCTGCGGCAGCAGATGGAAGAACACATCTGGCAGCTTCTTCGTTCTTTCCGGGAAGAATATCACCTGCCCCCGCTCTGGCGGCGGCCTCTCATCGGATTTGCCTCAACAGACCATCCCGGCTTTCTCAAATTGCGTCAGGCTGTACTGCCGGACCATGCTTTGCCCCAGGATATTCTCCCCGGCTGCCGCACAGCCGCAGTTTGTTTTCTTCCTTTTTCCCTGGAGGTGATACAAAGCAACCGGGAAGGACGCTATGCCTCCCCTCTGTGGGTGATGGCTTACCAGCGCTCGGCCCAGGTTTTGGCCCCTGTGGGCCAGCTGATCCAGACGATGGTGGAAAAAGAGGGTTTTCAGGCCGTCATTCCCGGAGACACCGGCTATGCTGCCCCAGGGCTATACAAAAGCCGCTGGTCTCACCGACACATTGCCTTTCTGGCCGGCATGGGCACCTTTGGAAAGCACAACCTGCTCATCACCACCAAAGGCTGCTGCGGTTACTACACCTCTTTGGTGACCACCCTTCCCCTGGCCGGAGACCCTATCCCAGACAAACAGGCCTGCCTTTTTTACCAGGGAAAAGACTGCGGCCTGTGTATCCAGCAGTGTGTGGGGGGCGCTTTGACAAAGGAGGGCTTCTGCCGGGAAAAATGCTATGCCATGTGCATGGAAAACCAACCGGTACAGCAAAAAAGGGGCCTGGTCCTTCCCGCCGATGCCTGCGGAAAGTGCGCCGTTTGTCTGCCTTGTTCCTTTGCTTCCCCCTGTGCGGAAAAATAAAAAGCCGCCGAGATATTCTCGGCGGCTTTTTTATGGAAGGTTTCTGGTTTTTCTTACTTCACATCGGCCCAGGAAGTGATCTCACCGGTGTAGATGCCCTTGATGGAATCGGTGGAGATGTCATCCAGGCTGTTGTCCTTGTTCACCACGATGGCGATGCCGTCCATGGCGATCTGGGTGGCTGTCAGTTCGGACAGTTCGGTATCCTTCAGCTCACGGGAAGCCATGCCGATGTCGCAGGTGCCTTCGATGGCGCCAGACATACCAGCACTGGAGTCACTCTGCTGGATCTCAATGGTGGCATTGGGGTTGACCTTCTCATAAGCTTCCTGGAGCTTTTCCATGATGGGGGTGACAGAGGAGGAACCGGCTACCACGATCTTGCCTTCGGGCTGGGTGCCTTCGAAAGCGGCAGCGGCATCATCCACAGGGATGTAGCCGTCGGCCACCACTTCCTGGCCTTCCTTGCTCATGATGAAGTTGATGAAGTCCTGGGCCACCGGGCTGGGATCGCCCTTTGTGGCGATGTTGAAGGGACGAGCCACTTTATAAGAACCATTCTTCACATTCTCTGCGCTGGCTTCGGCGCCGTCCACCTTCAGGGCCTTGACAGTGTCATTGAGGGAACCCAGGGAGATATAGCCGATGGCGCCCGGATTGCCGCTGACCTGAGTCATAACCGCTTCGGTCTGGTTGGCTACCACGGCCTCTTCGGTGGTCTTGTCCTCGCCGTCCTCTTCCACACCGGTCAGTTCCACAAAGGCGCTGCGGGTGCCGGAACCGTCTTCACGAGTGACTACGGTGATGGCGTCATCGCCATTGTTGCCGCCGCCACCGTTGCCGCTGTCAGCTTCGTCCTGAGCGCAGCCAGCCAGCAGGGAAGCGGTCATCAGACCAGCCAGAATCAGAGAAAGTTTCCGTTTTGTGTTCATTTCAGTTTCACCTTTCGTTTTCACTTTATATTGTCCGTTCGCTACGGCCATATAGTAAAACAAGTTTGTAAAGTCGTAAGCCGCCATGGGTAAAATGAAAGTAAAATGGTCTCTTGCACTGTAAAGTCCCCTGTGATAAGATGCCCCCAAAGGAGGAACGCCTGATGAAAGCCATGAAATGGATCATTCCTGCCCTTTTCCTGGGTCTTGGGATGCTGGGTCTTTGCTTTTTTCTGGACACCCGGCCTGTCCCGCCCCCTGCTTCCCCTGTAAAAGAGGAAGAAAAATCCCCAAAGGCCGAAACGGAAAACGAAACGACAGACACACCCTCACCGGACCCTCCTTTGTCTCCGGCCCAACAGCGGCTTTCGGAAATGACTCTGGAAGAAAAGCTGGGGCAAGTCTTTTTGGTCCGCTGTCCTTTGGCCGAAGAGCGTCCGGAAGTGGAGGCCCTGGCCCCTGGCGGCGTGCTGCTCTTTGGCCGGGATTTTGAAGGAAAGGACGCTGCCCAGGTGAAAGCGGACACCGAAAGCTGGCAGCAAAATGCCAAAACGCCCATTCTCTTTGCCGTGGATGAAGAAGGTGGTACGGTGTGCCGCGTCAGTGGAAACCCAGGGCTGCGGGCGGAAAAATTTCTCTCCCCCCGGCAGGCCTATGCCCAAGGAGGCTGGGAAAAGGTAGGGCAGGACACCCGGGAGAAAAGCGCCCTTCTCAACGCTTTGGGCATCCGGCTCAACCTGGCTCCTGTGGCCGACCTCTCCGATGATCCCCAGGACTTCATCTATTCCCGCAGCTTTGGCGGGGATGCAGGACAAGTCGCCCAGTTTGTGCGGCAGGCGGTCACCTGGGCCAGGCAGGAAGGGGTGGCCTCGGCCCTGAAGCATTTCCCCGGCTACGGCAGCAATGTGGACACCCACACCGGCCTCAGCTGGGACAGCCGCACCCTGGAAGAGCTGGAAAGCCGGGATCTGATCCCCTTTCAGGCGGGTATCCGGACGGGAGCCGCCTGCGTGCTGGTCAGCCACAATGTGGTGGATGCTTTGGAAAGCGGCGTCCCCGCCTCCCTTTCTCCCCAGACCTACCGGTACCTCCGGGAGGAAATGGACTTTTCCGGCGTAGCCATCACCGACGATCTGGTGATGGGGGCCATCCAGGATTACTGCGGCGGAGAAAGCGCTGCTCCCCAGGCCCTGACGGCCGGGGCCGATCTGCTCATCGTTTCCGACCTGCCCGCAGACTACGCCGCCCTGCGCCGGGCGGTGGAAGAGGGCCGGGTCTCCATGGAGCGGCTGGACGAGGCGGTTTTGCGGGTACTGGAATTGAAAGCGCAGCTGGGGCTTTTGTCATAACCATTGTTCCCCGTTCCATGGTTTTCTATGCCTCCTATGAAAAAGAGATGGGCCGGACTGCACTTTTATGGTATACTATTTTACAGCCATTTTCCCCTCCCCTGCGGGGGGCCGGGGAAAACACAGCCCATCATCCCCACCCCGGAAAGGCGGAACAACATGAAAAAACAAATCCTGGCGGCCCTGGCTCTTCTTCTTTTTTTGCTCAGCGCCTGCCATCGGGAGGAGCTGCAAAAGCAGCAAGAGCCTCCCCAGGAAGATTCTCCCCAGCTGGAAGAAAATCCCCAAGAGCAGGACAATGGCATCACCGCGACTGAGGATGTGTCCTCGGGAGAAGAGAACGCCCAGGACGGCACTTTGCTTTTGCGCTATTCTCTTTCCTCTCCCCAGGTGCTCTATCAGGGAGAGCCCATGATGAACATTGGCAATTACTACGATAACAATAAAGAAAAAGCCCTGCTGTCCATCACAGAAGAGCTTTTGCCCATGGCCCGCCAGCGGCAGCAGGCCGGGGACTTCCTGGGCAATTTCCAGTGGGACGAGGAATTTGCCGTCATGCGCAACAAAGGCAGCTACCTCTCCATCCGCCGGGACCGGAGCCAATACACCGGCGGCGTCCATGGCTCCCTTCAGATCATGGGGGACAACTGGCTTTTCCGGGAGGGGGACTGCTATCTGCTCTCCCTGACCGATATCCTCCCCGGCGCGGAAGACCCCCGGTCTCTGGTGATGGAACAGGCTTTGGAGCAGGCCAGGCAGCAGGAAGAAGCCCAGCCGGGCCTGTTTTACGAAAACTATCAGGAGACCATGGGGGATGTGTGGCAGGAGGACTGGTACCTGACCGAAGAAAGCCTGGTGGTGGTCTTTCAGGAATACGCCCTGGGGCCCTACACCTCAGGCCCCATGCTTTTCGAGATCCCCTTCACAGAGCTGGGAGACAATCTGACGGAGGAACTGCGGCCATGAGTTTGGAAAAAAACAGCATACACGAAGGAATCATCACCGGCTATGAAAGCGGCGGTATGGGAGTATGCCGCCTGGACGGCCAGGTGGTGTTTGTGGAACGGGGCGTGCGGGGAGACCGGTGCCGTCTGCGCATCGTCAAGGCCCTGAAAAACAAAGCCTACGCCCGTATCGAAGAACTGCTGGAGCCTTCTCCCCACCGGCAGGAGCCAGATTGTCCTGCCTTTCCCAAGTGCGGCGGCTGCGACTTCTGGCACATGCAATACGAAGAAGAGCTGTTCGCCAAGCGCCAGCGGGTGCAGGATGCCTTAGAGCGGCTGGGTGGCCAGAGTGTTCCGGAGCTGGAAATCGTGGGGGGCGAAAACTTCCATTACCGGAACAAGGCCATGTACCCCTGCGCCATAGAAGAGGGGAGACCGGCGGCCGGCTTTTACCGGCGGCGCAGCCATCAGGTGATCCCTCAGAAAAACTGTGCCATCCAATCCCCCCTGGCCGATCAGCTGAAAGAGGGGGTGCTCCGGTGGGCGGAACGCTGCGGCGCTTCCATCTACGAGGAAGAAACCGGCCGGGGCCTTCTGCGCCATATCTATGTGCGCACCGGAAAGCAGGGCGCTTTGCTCACATTGGTGGTCACCTCCTGGAAGGTGCCCCAGCCGGAAAAGCTCGTCGCCCTTTGCCGGGAAAGCTGCCCCGCTCTGGTGGGCATCGTGCTGAACAAAAACACCCGTCAGACCAACCGGGTGCTGGGGGAGGAATGCCGCACCCTTTGGGGCGAAGGGCGGCTGAAAGACAGCCTGTGCGGTGTGGAGTTTTCCCTTTCCCCTCTGTCTTTTTACCAGGTCAACCAGCCCCAGGCCCAGCGGCTCTATGAGCAGGCGGTGGAATATGCCGCCTTTTCCCCTGAGGATACTCTGCTGGATCTGTATTGCGGTACGGGCACCATTACCCTGGTGATGGCCCGGCACTGCCGGGAAGCGGTGGGGGTGGAGATCGTGCCCCAGGCTGTGGAGGATGCCCGGGAAAACGCCCGGCAAAACGGCATTACCAACACCCGCTTTCTGTGTGCCGATGCAGGACAGGCGGCCCAGCAGCTTCTGGAAGAGGGATTCCGTCCCACAGTGATGGTGGTGGACCCTCCCCGGAAGGGCCTAGACGAAAAGGCCCGGGAGATTCTGCTGCGCATGCATCCCCGCCGGGTGGTCTATGTTTCCTGCGACCCGGCCACCATGGCCCGGGATATCCGCCAGCTGACAGACGGGGGCTACCGCCTGGAAAAGGTCCGGGCTTTTGATCTGTTCCCCCGCACCGCCAATGTGGAGACGGTAGTCTTGCTTTCCAAGGGAGAGGTCGAGTCGAAAAAGATTCGGGTTGAGTTCTCTTTGGAAGATATGGATATGTCCGAATTTCAGGATGGGGCAACCTATCCGCAGATTAAGGAGTATGTTTTGGAGCATACCGGATTGAAGGTGTCCAACCTCTATATCTCACAGATTAAAGGGAAATGTGGGATAGAAGTTGGCAAGAATTACAATCTGCCGAAATCCGAAGATTCCAGACAACCCCAGTGTCCGCCGGAAAAAGAGAAAGCAATCCGAGAAGCATTTGAATATTTTAGGTTGATTTGATGGTGAGTGTGATGGGCAAATTAGAGATTCATTTTGATGAAATAGATACAGCAATTTCTGTCATGCGTGAGGTCGCAGCTTGGGGACGGGAACAAGGATACCGTGTATGGCTCGATGAATGGCTGACAAAGGAAGAATTGGTTACTCCCGATGCCCAACCAGAGAATTTTTGCATTGGAACGATTGAAGGAGAAATTATAAACAGAGGTTACTTACATGGAAATTAGAGAATACAAAACATATAACGAGCCGGAGATCCTACGACTGTATGCAAGTGTAGGCTGGACGGCCTATACTGACCACCCAGAGGTATTGCGGCAGGGGGTTGAAAATTCTATGCTGACCCTTGCAGCTTACAAGAATGATCAACTTCTTGGAATCATTCGCACCGTGGGCGATGGGCATACCATTGTGTTTGTTCAAGATATTTTGGTGTACCCGGAGCATCAGCGAAAAGGTATCGGCACCGCACTTCTGCAAGCCATTTTGGATAGGTACCACTATGTGCGACAGATCGAGTTGGCAACGGACAATACAGAAAAAACCATTGCATTTTACAAATCTATGGGTTTCAAAGAAATGTCCGAAATCGGTTGCTGTGGATTTATGAAAGTGTGATCATTTCAATAAAAACCGCTGTAATTTTCATCCCCATGCAGGATGGAAGTTGCAGCGGTTTTGTGCTTTTTGGATATTATTATTGGCGAATTGCAAAGTCAGATACGCAGTATCCAGCAGGAGAAAATATCCGGTGATAACATTTATCGGTTCTTACTGGCATTTGATGAAGTCTACCATTCCGCAACAGAAGCGGAACAGAAAGAGTTTATGAAAGCCTTTATCGAGCGAATTGAGATGTTCCCGGAAAAGAGAAAAGACGGTAGCTGGATAAAGAAGATTGTGTTCAATTTCCCGGTCCCTGTGAATGGGCAGGAAGTGAAAGAGTTGCCCTTGGAATCTGGGACAACGCTCGAGACGGTGGCTCTTTTGGTGAGGGCCTGAGGCTTTCTGTTCAGATGGGAATGATCTTCCGTCCTTTTCCCTGGCATAGCTTACCGTATAAGCCGTCCCACCGGTGTTTTTGTATTGATAGCACAGACAGACGGAAGAAAAATCCACCAAGTAACGATTTCTTTGATAATAGCAGCCCACACCATAAGCCTTTCGGGTATAGATTACCTGGGAGGCTCTTTTTTTCTGCTCTTCGTGCCGCCGGATGTCCTCCTGGGTCCATCCTCCCTCCCGCACATAGGGTCTGGGAAAAGGCAGAACCAGGATCAGGCGGATGTGCGGATATTTTTCTTCCAGCTTCAACACGGCCTGGGCCGCAATGGCGTCAAAGCCCCGGGCGCCTCCTGCGGCAAAATAAACATACCCTTGCCGGATCAGCTGTTCGGTTTTTTCCAACACTTTATGGAATAGGAGTTCTGGGCTTTCTTTCAATTCTCTGTGCCCTGTAAAGCAGGCCATCTTGTCCGGCAATGCCATAAAATCACCTCTATTACATATAATTATATTATATGTAATAACTGGTTTTGTCCAGTAATACCTCTGTTTAAAATAGAAGCAGGACGGAGGTGGCTTGGTGAAAAAGGATATCAACATCACGGTGGGCAAAAATATACGCACATACCGAGAACACTATGGATATACTCGCGAAAAATTTGCTGAGCTGCTGGGTGTCAGTGCAAAGTTTTTGTATGATTGCGAAGTAGGCAGTGTGGGGGTTTCTCTTTCCACTTTGAAGCGAATCTGCGAAGTGCTGGGGATTTCCGCCGACCGGCTGCTTTGGGAGGAAAAAACAGAAAAAGTGGAGCTTTCGGAGCAGCTTTCCCATATCCCTCCCCAATATCTGGACAAGGTCCAGGAACTTCTTCTGAAACAGCTGGAGATCCTGGCCCTGGCCGACCAAGGCACCAAAAAGAAAACAAGAAGCTGAAAGCGCCCTTTTCCGGGCGCTTTTCTTTTTTCAAAAATCACAATAGGAATTGCATCCTCCAGAAATATCCTGTATGATATTGTTAAGAAATAGGGTGTTTTTTCACACAACACCCAAGGAGGAATGCGACATGACCAGAAAACCTCTTTGCATCCGTTTCCTTTGTTTTTTGCTGACCCTTCTGCTGCTCTGTCCCATGATTCTGCCAGGGCTCCCGGCCCGGGCCGCTTCTTACAGTGCGGAAAAAGCCCTGGCCTACGCCAAGGCCCACTGGAATGACGGCCAGGGGCTGTGCGCCGAGTTTGTGGCCCGGTGCGCCATCGCAGGCGGCGCCAACATCTCGGTGATCAAAACCACCACCAGCTGCTATAACGCCATTTCCAAGGCCACCGGCGTATCCGGTCAGACGCTGCGCCTGGCCTCCGATGGCTATGCCTACAAAAAGGACAACAGCAGCATCCTGGCCCCTGGCGATGTGGTGCTCCAGTGGTGCAACACCCATCAGAAAGGCCCTCACATCCTGCTGTGCGGCGGCTATGACAGCAAAGGCCGGGCCACCTTCTATGCCCACAACGCCGCTATGAACAACCAGCCCTACCGCCTGAGCGTGAACACCGCCTACGAACACACCCTGGATTGTGATATGGGAGCAAAGGTGCTCCATCTTTCTTCCGGGGGAACGACCACGCCCGAGACCCCGGTGGAAGTGAAATTTCTCTCCACCACCGACCCCAACTACACCAGCAAGTATTTCGTCACCGAAACCAATGCCTGCCCGGTGATCCTGTGCAAAAAGACCGCCGGAAGCCATGTGTCCACCGCCGGCATCCGCATCTACCAGGAAAACGATCTGGTGGATGAATTTGAAATGAATGTGACCAATGTGTCGGACAGCCTGGATAAGTTCCACATCTGGTTCGACTTGAACGAGGAATGCGGCATCACATTGCAGCCCGGCACCACCTACCGGTATGTCTTTTTCGTCACGGTGAACGGGAAAGAATATGCCGGAGCGCCTTTGTATTTCACCACCTTGGGAACCAGCATCAAGCCTGTTTCCGTGCTTCTCAACGGAAACGGCGGCTCGGTGTCGCCCGGTTTCATCTCGGTGACGCTGGGAAAAACCTATCCGGCCCTCCCCACACCGGTGCGGGACGGCTACATCTTCACCGGCTGGTATACCGGCACTTCCTCCAGCGCCCAGCGGGTTTCTGCCGGAGATGCGGTGCCCGCCACGCCCCCATCTTCCCTCTATGCCCATTGGGAGAAAATCCCTGTTGTAGATTACACCGTTACCCTCCATGTATATGTGGATGGGAAAGAAACCGATGTGAGGGAATATGAAAATGAAAGCCCCAATTTCCGCATGAATCTGGAGGGGGCCATTTCCGGCTGTATCCTGGATGGGGCGGAATCCAACTTCGCCTTTACCCGGGAAGGGGATACCCTGATCTTCCAGGGGATCACCGGCCCCTGTACCATCACGGCTTATTTTGTCTCCCAGGAAGAGGAGGAAGAGCTTCCCTCCGGCCTGCTGCAAAACTTCGTCTATGACAACTGGGCCTGGGAAGGCTATGGCGATGTGGTTTCCGATCAGTGGTTTTATGCCAATGTGCGCTCCGCCACCCGGTTGGGGCTGATGCAGGGGGCCGAAAAAGGCCGCTTCTATCCCAGCAATCAGCTGACAGTGGCCGAAATGCTGGCCCTGGCCTGCCGGGTCCATCTGCGCTACCACACCGGCGAAAGCGATCTGCCCAGCACCGGCAGCGGCCCCTGGTATCAGAAATATGTGGACTACGCCATGGAAAACGGACTGATCGACCGCTATTATGCCATGAATGCCCCGGCCGACCGGGACCTGTTTGCCCTGGTGTTCAGCCGGGTGCTGCCCCAGAGCGCCCTGGAAGAGCGGAATCCGGACATCTCTTTTGCGGACATTTCTTCCTGCCAGAATCCCCAGGCGGTCAGACTGCTGGGGAAGGCGGGGATCATCGTGGGAAGCATCACCGAAAAAGGCCGGGTCTACCAGCCTGCTTCTCCCATTCTCCGCTCGGAGGCCGCGGCCATCCTCACCCGTATCGCCGACCGTGACCTGCGCCAGATCATCTGAATATGCTGCCCCTCCGCTTTCCGGAGGGGCAACTTTTTTCCGGGAACTTTTCTCTTCCCTTTTCGTCTAATAAATCAGAAAAGAGGTGTTCTCTATGAATCTTGCAAAGAAACGGATACTGGCCCTGATGGGCTGCGCCCTTTTTCTGGCCCTGGCCGCAGGTTTCATTTTCTTTTTCCGGGGCCGCTCGCCTTCGGATGCCTACGCCCTTCAAAAGGCCGATTATCCCCAGATGGCTTCCCACCCCAAAGGCAGCGCCTCCTCCCGGAAATGGGATGCCTGGCAGGAATCTCTCCAGGCTCTTCAGCCGGAAGAGGGCTATGAGCAGGGGATGGAGGGATTTTTTCAAAAAAGCATCCCTCTGTTTCTCCAAAACGAAGAGGGAGAAAACCAGCTGTATTCCCCTTTGAATGTGTATATGGCTCTGGGGATGCTGGCCGAAACCACCGGTGGAGAAAGCCGGGCGGAAATTCTGGCTGCACTGGGGCATGATTCCCTGGAAGACCTGCGCACCCAGGCCCGGAAGGTGTGGGAAGCCCACTACCGGGACGACGGCCTGGTGACCAGCATTCTGGCCAGCTCCCTGTGGCTGGACGAAAGCCTCCCCGCGGAGGAGGATACTCTCAAACAGCTGGCCCAGACCTATTATGCTTCTTCCTATCAGGGAAAAATGGGAACGGAAAAAATGAACCGGGCCATCGGCAGCTGGATCGACGAGCAAACCGGCGGCCTGCTCTCCCAGATGACCAAAAACATTTCCTTCAGCCCCCAGGATGTGCTGGCCCTGGTGACCACGGTGTATTTCAAAGCCCCTTGGGCACAGGAATTTGACCCATCCAGCACCACCTCCGGCACCTTTTATGGCTTGGAGGAAGAACTTCCCGCCCAGATGATGCACGACACCTATACGGGGACCTATATCTGGGGAGATCACTTTTCCGCCGTGGGGAAAGCCTTGGAAAGCAGCGGGGGAAGTATGTGGTTTGTGCTTCCCGACGAAGGGATAACGCCCCAACAGCTGCTGGAAGACCCCCGGACAGCGGCGTTTCTCTCTGCGCCCCAGGCATGGCCAGAGGGGAAGGACATCACCGTCCACCTGACATTGCCCAGGATAGACATTTCCTTTCAGACCGACCTGCTGGATAAACTGGAAAAGCTGGGTATCACCCAGGTGCTCTCCCCGGATACCGCTGATTTTTCCCCGCTCACCTCCCAGGAAGGGCTTTGTCTCACCCAAGCCCAGCACAGCGTGCGGGTGAAAGCCGATGAGGAGGGAGTGGCTGCGGCGGCCTACACCACCATGGCCGCAGGCGCCGGAATGCCCCCGGAAGAAGAAGTGGAGTTTGTGCTTAATCGGCCTTTCCTTTTTGTCATCACCAGCAATGACGGTCTTCCCCTTTTTGTGGGTGCGGTATACCGGCCCTCCTGATAAATAAAATATGGCCTGCCCTCGCATAGAGGGCAGGCTTTTTTTCTTTTATATGTCCATAAGCAAACTTCCCGAAGGCCAGTCCTGGCAACTGGCAAGAAAAATTTTGTTTCTCCCCCTAGGATTTTTCTCCGGCCTTTGGTACACTGTAAGAGCGCAAGCAACAGAACTTCCATTGGAGGAATGCTATGAACCTTTCCATCGAAACAGGGATCCCGGCACTGACGGTATTTTTGCAGGGACTTTTCAGTTTCTTTTCTCCCTGCGTGCTGCCCTTGGTGCCTTTGTATGTAAGTTATCTGGCAGGCGGGGCCAAGACAGGGCCTGACGGCGCCCTCTCCTATCCCCGGGGAAGGGTGATGATCAACACCTTCTGCTTTGTGCTGGGGGTCAGCTTTGCCTTCTTTTCTCTGGGGCTGGGCTTTTCCGCCCTGGGCCGGTTCTTCTCGGGAAACCGGATGCTCTTTGCCCGCATCAGCGGTATTCTCATGATCTTCCTGGGCATTTATCAAACAGGTTTCCTGGGCAAAAGCCAGAAACTGGAGCAGGAAAAGCGGTTTCACCTCCGGCTGGACAAACTGCCCATGAACCCTTTTGTGGCCTGGCTTCTGGGCTTCACTTTCAGCTTTGCCTGGACCCCCTGTGTGGGCCCGGCCCTGGCCAGCGTGCTTCTGATGGTCTCCACCGCCGCTTCTCCTGCCTCCGGCTATCTTCTCATCGGAGTCTATACCCTGGGCTTTGTCATCCCCTTTCTCCTGGTGGGTCTTTTCACCTCCCGGGTGCTGGAGTTTTTCAAGCGCCACGGAAAAGTGATGGCCTATTCGGTGAAGATCGGCGCTGTGCTCATGATCCTGCTGGGTGTGATGACCCTCACCGGCTTCATGAACGGCATCACCGGCTATCTTTCTTCCTTCACCGGCAGCAGCACATCCCAGACCCAGCAGCAGGCTGCATCCCAGGAACAGGAAAAAGAAGAGGAGGCCGGAAATGCGGCAGAAGAGGAGAAAGAAAACCAGGATTCTGCTGCTCGGGAACTTCCCGCTGCCCCGGATTTTACCCTCACCGATCAAAATGGCGTGCGCCATACCCTGTCTGACTACAAGGGGAAAGTGGTATTGCTCAACTTCTGGGCCACCTGGTGCGGTCCCTGTAAAATGGAAATGCCCGATCTTCAGGCGGTGTACGAGGATTACGGCAAAAATCAGGAAGATGTGGTGATTCTGGGCGTGGCCAATCCCAAGACTCCCTCCCGGCCTCAAAATTCCGATGTGACCACAGAGGAAGTGGCGGCCTTTCTTCAGGAGGGAGGATACACCTATCCCACCGCCATGGATGAGACCGGCCAGGTTTTCCTGCAATACGGCGTCTCTGCCTTTCCCACCACTTTTATGATCACCCCGGAGGGAAAGGTCTATGGCTATGCCACCGGCACGCTGACCCGAAGTACAATGGAAAATTTTATCTCCCAGACCAAACAGGCCGGGGAAAAATAAGAAAAAGAGAGAGTGGGGGAGAATGTTTTATTTGCTTTTGGCGGTGTGCTCCAGCGCCTCCATCGCCCTTTTGTTCAAGGTGGCTGCCCGGGTGGGGGCCAGCGGCAGCGTCATCACCACCGTCAATTATCTGACGGCGGCTATGTGTTCCGGGGCCATGGTGCTTTATCAAGGACCGGATCTGTTCCTTCCTGACCTGTCGGCCTTCCTGGGCTCCCTCAGCGGAAAAACCCCGGAAGGCAGCATGGCTTTGGCCATCTGGCTGGGATGCTTTACCGGCGGGCTGTATCTGGTGAGTTTTCTCGCCTACCAGCGGGCCATTCACCAAAGCGGCGCTTCCCTTGCGGGAATGTTCAGCAAGCTGGGCATCCTGCTGCCTATGCTGGTATCGGTGGTGGCCTGGAAGGAATATCCCACTCCCATGAAATGGGTGGGCATCCTGCTGGCCTTGGGTTCTATTGTGCTTTGCAATCTGGGAGGCGAACGAAAAAGCGGCGGTATGCTGTGGCTGCTGCTTACCTTCCTCTTTTCCGGACTGGCCGAGTTTATGACCAAGATCTATGAGCGCTATGGCCTTTCCGATTACCAGAACCATTTCCTTTTGGTGATCTTCCTGGTGGCGCTTCTGCTCAGTCTGCGGACACTGGTGCAGAAGCGGCCCCGCTGGGATAAATTTTCCATTTTTCTGGGGGTATGCATCGGCGTGCCCAATCTGCTCTGCCCCTTCTTCCTGCTGCGGGCTCTGGCGGCGCTGCCCGCCGCTGTGGTGTTCCCGGTGTACAGCGCCGGCTCTGTGGCGGTGATCCTGCTGGGAAGCCTGCTGTTTTTCCGGGAAAAGCTGAAAAAAACCGAGCAGGCCGCTGCACTTCTGACCCTGTGCGCCATGGTGCTCATCAACCTGTAACGGCGGCTTCTTGCTGAAAGAAAAAAAATCCGGTATACTATACCATAGAAGGCTGAAATACTGCCCCCTTTTCCACCATGGGAAAGGGGGCATCATTCAAAAATATCAAAAGAAAGATTGGTAAAAAAACAAATGGAATTTAAAGAATTTGACCTGGCGCCGGAAATCCTCCAGGCCATAGAGGAAAAGGGCTACACGGCCCCCACTCCCATTCAGCAGCAGGCCATTCCCGCCCTGCTTTCCGGCCAGGATCTTCTGGGCTGCGCCCAGACGGGCACCGGCAAAACCGCCGCTTTTGCCCTGCCCATTCTGCAAAAGCTTTTTGCCAGCTGGGACTACAAGCATCAGATCCGGGCGCTGATCCTGACCCCCACCCGGGAACTGGCTCTGCAAATCCACGAAAACTTCCTGGACTACGGCAAGCATCTGCCCCTGCGGTGCTGTGTCATCTTCGGCGGCGTCTCCCAGAATCCCCAGACCCAGCAGCTGAAAGAAGGTGTGGATGTTCTCATCGCCACCCCGGGACGGCTGCTGGACCTGATGGGCCAGGGCTTCATTTCCCTGAAACACACGGAATACTATGTGCTGGATGAGGCCGACCGGATGCTGGACATGGGCTTTTTGCCCGATGTACGCCGCATCACCGGCAAGCTTCCCCAGAACCGGCAAACCATGCTGTTTTCCGCCACCATGCCTCCGGAAATCGCCCGGCTGGCTCAGAAATTGCTCCACAGCCCTGTGGAGATCAATGTCTCCCCGGTGTCCCGTCCGGTGGAGCTGATCGCCCAGCGGGTCTACCTGGTGGACAAGGGCAACAAATCCAAACTGCTGGCCCATCTGATCCACACGCTGCCCATTCCCCAGGCTCTGGTGTTTGTGCGCACCAAGCATGGGGCCGACCGGGTGGTGCGCCAGCTGAACCGGGAGGGCATCACCGCCCAGGCCATCCACGGGGACAAAACCCAGAACAACCGTCAGCGTGCGCTGCAAAATTTCAAAGACTGGAAAATCCAGGTTCTGGTAGCCACCGACATTGCCGCCCGGGGCATTGACATTGAGGAAATGCCCTATGTGATCAACTACGATATGCCCTCGGAACCGGAGACCTATGTGCACCGCATCGGGCGCACCGGCCGGGCCGGCGCGGCGGGCACTGCCATCTCCTTCTGCGACGAAGAGGAAAAGGCCATTTTGCGGGATGTGGAAATGGTCATCGACAAATTGCTGGACATCGATTACGACAATCCCTATCCCCTGGGGAGCTATGTGCCCGACCCCAATCAACCGAAAAATCCGCCCCGGCCCCGGAAAAAGGGCAGCGGCGTCACTCCCAAAGCCCCCCGCCGGAGCAAGAAGGAAGAAAAGCCCGCCCCCGCCGGAGAGCAGGCTTCCGCCCCCACAGAAAAGCAGCCGGAAGGGGAGCCGTCCCAGGCGCCCAAGCGCCGCCGCAGAAGAAGACGGAGAAAGCCCTCTTCTGCCCCTTCCACCCCCAACCAGGAATCGTAACATGGAAATCATCACCCTCCCACGCCTGACCCTGCGGCCCTTTCGCCTCACCGATGGGCAGGAGCTTTGGCAGCTTCTGAACCAGGAGGCGGTACTCCGGGAGTGGGGAAGGGCGGAAAGTCTGGAGGAATGCATCCATCTCAGCCTGCTGTGGGAGAAGGCCGGGGACATCCGGGCCTGTTGTCTGGGAGACCAGGAAGTCCCCCTGGTGGGCCAGCTGCGTCTTTGCCCTCTTCCCGAACGGGGCAAAGGGGTGCGGAAGCTGAGCTATGCCTTTCACCCCGCCCATTGGGGCCATGGCTATGCTCTGGAAAGCTGCCGTGGGCTGCTCCGGTATGGGTTTGCAAATCAGCAGATGAGGCAGGCCGTGGCTTTCTGCGGCTTTTCCAATGAGCCCAGCATCGCTCTTCTTGAGAAGCTGGGCATGAGACGGCAAAAAGAGCCCCGCCCGGGGCTTTTTCTCCGGGAAGGGCAATGGCAGGCAGGCTGGGAATACACCCTTTCCCGCCGTCAATTTGAAAGGAGATGGAAACCATGAAAACCACCCTCATCACCGGCGGCAGCCGGGGTATTGGCCGGGCCTGTGTGCTGGCCTTTGCCCAGGCCGGCTGGCAGGTGGCCTGGTGCTACCGGAAGGAAAAGGAGCAATCCCTGGCCCTGGAGCAAGAGCTGAAAAGCCGGGGGCTTTCCGGTCTGGGTTTCAAAGCCGATGTGGCCGACTCCGGACAAGTGGAAGCCCTGTTTTCCCACATGGAGCAGGTTCTGGGGCCGGTGGATGCCCTGGTATGCAACGCTGGAGTGGCCTATCAGGGTCTTCTAAGCGATATGACCGATGAGGACTGGCGTCGGGTGATGGGGGTGGATCTGGACGGGGTCTTTTACTGCTGCCGCCGGGCCATTCCCTCCATGATTCGCCGGCAAAAGGGCAGCATCCTCACCATTTCCTCCATGTGGGGCCTGACAGGCGGCAGCTGCGAGGCGGCCTATTCAGCCGCCAAGGCGGGAGTCATCGGCCTGACAAAAGCTCTGGCCAAGGAACTGGGCCCCTCCGGCGTGCGGGTCAACTGCATTGCTCCTGGGGTGATCCATACCCAGATGAACGGCAATCTGACCCAGGAGGACCGGCAGATCCTGGCTGATGAAACGCCCCTCTGCCGCCTGGGAACGCCGGAGGAAGTGGCGGGGGCCGCCCTTTTTCTTTCCCAGGAGGATGCCAGTTTCATCACCGGCCAGGTGCTGGCGGTGGATGGCGGCATCGCCATATCATGAAGCACTTTCAAAAAGGCTCTCCCCAAAAGGGAGAGCAGCGTATCGCAAAAGTGGCCCAGGCCACTTTTGCGAGTTTTGCAAGGGTCTGCGTGCACGGCCATGGCGCACACTTGCCCCTTGAGAAGTGTAAAAACCGACGCACCGGTCGCCGGTTTTTACGGATGAATGAGGGGCAGGGCAAATGGTTCCCCTCCATCGAACAAGTTTTTTGACAGTCTGAGGCTCTTCCCAGAAGGGAGGGCCTTTTTTGATCTGTTCTTCCAGCTGCGCTCCCTCGCCAAGCAATCCCGCAACATCCGGTTATATGCCACAGAGCAAAAAAAGGACGGAAACAACGCCAGACTGCGTCACTTTCCCAAAGCCCCTTTTTCAACCTTTTCCGCAAAGAAAAGCCGGTATAATGAGAGCAAAACCGGAAAAAGCGGAGGGATGGACATGGAAAAACGAAAACGGGCGGAAAGAGCCCTTCCCCTGGGGGACAAGCTTCGCCGGTGGGGTGCGGACCCACGGCTGCGATGGGCGGTGTGCCAAGGAATCCTGGCCGGGGGCGGGTATGTTTTTACATCGGCTGCTCTTTTCGGCCAGGCCCATCCCTTTGCCCTGGCCTTCGGCGCGGCCTTCTGCGGCGGGAAGTGGGGCTTCGGCGCCATATTGGGAGCCTTTGCAGGATATGCTCTTACCTTGGGCAGCAATGGTCTTCACTACTGCGCCTCCCTTTTGGTGTGTGCCGCCTGTGCTCTGGTCTTTTCCAGCACTGGCTCCGACGGTCTGCGCCCTCTGATGCCTTTGTGCACCGCCTTCACTCTTTTGTGCACCGGCAGCGCCCTGCTCATGACTCAATTTACCCCTGAGGGCCTGGCCCTCCTTCTGGGAGAAGCCGGAGTGTGCGGCGCCATGGTTTATCTATATAGCCTTGCAGCCCGGCCTTCTCCTTCTCCCGGAAAGGGACAGGCTCTGCTGCTGGCCGGACAGGGAGCGCTGCTGCTCTCCTTTCTCTTGGCTCTGGAGCCCTGGCGGGTGTTTCACACCCTCTCCCCGGCCCGGGCCATCGGCCTGCTGGCTGTGATGACGGCGGCCTATTGTGCTCCCGGAGCCGGAGGCGCTGGAGCGGGAGTGGCCTTTGGCGCAGCCTTTGATCTTTCCGGCGGCATGGAGCTGCACTTTACCGGCCTGTATGGGGTGGCCGGGCTGATCGGCGGGCTGTGCCGGAAAAAAGGCCGGTTGGGCTTTGGTGTGGCCTTTGTACTGGCCCACTGCGCCGCCACCCTCTGGGCCATCCGCTCCCCCCAGGCGGCCTCCGGCCTTTATGAGTGCTTCTGCGCCTCGGTATTTTTCCTGGTGCTTCCCGACGGGCTGCTGGCCCGGGTGAAAAGCTCCTTGGGAAATGGCGAAGCCCAGTCCTTTGCCCCGGCCGGCCCGGGACAGATGGGAAAATACGCCCAGCAGAAGCTGCGCCAGGCCTCCCGGGCTTTGGAAGCCCTGGCCCTCAGTCTCACCGATGTGCCGGTAAAAAACCAGGAGGACATCACCCAGGTATTCCGCCGAAGCGCCGACAAGGTATGCCGGTTCTGTCCGGTGCGGGAGGCCTGTTGGGACAAAGAGTATGTGTCCACCATGGGGGTGATGAACGATGTGACCCAGCCCTTGCGGAAAAAAGGCAAGATCGAAGCAGAAGATTTTCCTGCCTACTTTGCCGCCCGGTGTCTGGAGATCCATCGGTTTGCCCAGGCGGTGAGCCTGGAATACGCCGCCCTGCTGCGCCGCCGGGGCGAACTGGCCCGCCAGGGAGAAAACCGCAAGCTGCTGCGTCGGCAATACGAAGGGGTGGGCGGGCTGCTGCGGGATATGGGGGCCACTCTGCTGGAGGGACCGGAATACTACCCCGCTTTGGAAAACCGGGCCAAAAGCGTGGCCGAAGCCTATTTCCGCCGGCCTGCTGTGGCTCTTTACACAAACCAGGGGCGGATGCGCTGCGAAGTGCGGGTGGCCGCCCCGGAAGATCTGCCCGAAGATCATAGTGCTTTTGTCCGCAGCCTCTCCCTGGCTCTGGGCCGGGATTTCTGCCCGCCGGAGCCGGTGGAGGAAGACAAAGGCACTCTGGTGCGGTGTGTGGAGCGGCAGCAGTTTGCCGTTTCTGTGGCAATGGCCCAGCGGAAAAAAGAGGGGGAGACGGTAAACGGCGACCAATACATGGATCTTACTACCGACGACGGCCGCCACCTGACCATGCTGGCCGACGGCATGGGTTCGGGAGAAGGCGCCGCCCAGGTGAGCCTGGAAACCCTGTCTCTCCTTTCCCGCTTTGCCCAGGCGGGCTGCTCCCTGTGGGAAAGTGCCCGTGCTGTGACCCCTATGCTCTCGGCCCGTCTGGAAGAGAGGGGCTTTGTCACCCTGGATCTGCTGGAAATCGATCTGTATTCCGGCCGGGGCGCCGTGACCAAGTACGGCGCCGCCCCCACCTGGCTTTTGTCCGGGGGACGGGCCCGGAAATTTTCTTCCCGGGCCTTGCCTGCCGGTCTGGAAGGAGGCGAAAGTCCGCCGGAGCCGGAATATTTTCAGCTGAAAGATACCTGCACCATCGTCATGCTCAGCGATGGTGCAGCCGAGCCCATCGACGGTCAATGGCTTTTGGATGCCTGCCGCCGTCTGCCCTCCCCCCAGGCCCTGGCCCAGGAAGTCATCCAGGCCGCAGAACAGGGAGAGCGTCCTCTGGATGACCGCACGGCGCTGGTGATCTCCATCCGGCATATCCCCAAGGAACCGGTATAAAGATGCCATGATGGGGCCACACTAAAAAAAGACGCCATGGCGTGAAGGAGGAATGACAGATGGTGAAAGGCGCAGCTCGTCGGGCCGTGATCGTTCGCCCCGCCGACACACAGCATTTTGAACAGGCCATCTTCATCGTGGCCGAAAGCGAAAAGGGAGGCATGACCCAGGGGCAGCTTTTGCAGGAAGCCCAAAGGCTGACCGGCTGTTACGCCCCTGCACAAAAACTCCAGCGCATCAAAGTCCCTGCGGCCTTTGCCGCCGGTATGGCTTCTGCCGGGGGATTGTGGATGCTGGGCACGATGCTTTTTTGAAAAACAGGAGCAATGAATGGTTTTGGCCGTCTTGACCCCGGAGGGACAATTTCCCTCCGGGGTTTTTCTTTGTTTTGGGGAAAAATCTGTGAATACCATTTGCACTTTTCCGGAAGATTGAATACAATAGAAGAAGGAAAACCATCGAAAAAAGGAGAAAAGATGAAACAGAAAAATTTTCTGCGCCTGATGGCGCTGCTTTTATCCCTGGCCGTTTTTGCCGGGTGCGCCCTTCAGAAGGTCCCTTCGGAAAACAGTGCTTCTCCCCAGGAAGAACAGCAGGAAGAGCAGGAGGAGCCGCTCCCTCAGCAGCCGGAACCGGTGGAAGAAGCCTCCGCCACGCTGGTGGCCGTGGGGGACAATCTGCTCCACAACACCATTTCCTGGGATGCCCAGCAAAGCGACGGCAGCTATGATTTCACCCCGGTCTATCAGCCGGTAAAGGACCTGATCCAAAGCGCCGACATCGCCTTTCTCAACCAGGAAGTGCCCCTCAACGGCACCGTGGGCCGCTATCCCAGCCTGGACGCACCCCAGCAGGCCGCCGACGCCATTGTGGACTGCGGTTTTGACATTGTCAACGAAGCCTCCAACCACTCTCTGGACAAGGGGATCGACGGGCTGATGAATACCCTCAGCGCCTGGAAAGCCCGGAATATGCCGGTGATCGGCGCCTTTTCCACGCCGGAAGAGGCGGCCCAGCCCTGCATTCTGGAGAGGAACGGCATCACCTTTGGCTTTTTGGGCTATACATACGGCACCAACGGCATCCCCATCCCGGAGGGGAAGGAATATGCCGTTTCTCTCATTGACAAAGACAAGATCGCCCAGGATATGGCCGCTCTGCGTCCCCAGTGCGATTATCTGGTGATCTCCATGCACTGGGGCACCGAATACCTGCTGGAGCCCACCCAGGAGCAGCAGGAGCTGGCCCAGTTTGTCTGTGACCAGGGAGCCGACCTGATTCTGGGGCACCATCCCCATGTGCTGGAAAATGCCCAGTGGCTTACCCGGGCCGACGGAGGCCAGACCTTCTGCATCTACTCCCTGGGCAATTTCGTCTCTTCCCAGAACACCAAGGAAACCATGCTGGGTGGCATGCTCAGCCTGACCGTTCACCGCCGCACAGACGGCACCGTGGAAACCCTGGCTCCGGGAGTTCTGCCCATCATCACCCATTTTGAAAACGGAGGCAAAAACTACCGGGTCTATCCTCTGGAGGATTACACCCAGGATCTGATCTCTCTCCACGCGGTGAAAAAGTATGACAGTCCCATCACTCTGGATTATTATAACGGCCTCGCCCAGCAGGTACTGGGAGAATTTTTGCAGACAAAGGAGAGTTTCGCGTGCCATCCATAGGAAATATCTCTTTCGAAACCCCTCTTTTGCTGGGCCCCATGGCCGGGGTCACCGATTCGGCCTTCCGCTCCATCTGCCGTAAAGAGGGCGCGGCGGGATGCTATACCGAAATGGTCAGTGCCAAGGCCTTGCTTTATCAGGACAAAAAGAGCCGCCAGCTGCTGTTCATCGCTCCGGAGGAACATCCCTGCGGCGTGCAGATCTTTGGTTCCGAGCCGGAGGTCTGCGCCCAGGCGGCCCAGCTGGCCCTGGAAATTTCCGGAGCCGATTTTGTGGACATCAACATGGGCTGTCCCATGCCCAAGATCACCGGCAACGGAGAGGGCAGCGCGCTGATGCGCAACATTCCCCAGGCGGAAAAGCTGATCCGGGCGGTGCGCCAGGCGGTGCAGGTGCCGCTGACAGTGAAATTCCGCAAGGGCTATGAAGCAGATGAGGACACCTGTGTGGAATTTGGCCGCATGGCCCAGGCCTGCGGCGTGGATGCCGTGTGCGTCCACGGCCGCACACGGCAGCAGATGTATGCGGGAAAAAGCGATCTCTCTGCCGTTTTGCGGGTGAAGGAAGCCCTGAGCATCCCGGTGATCGCCAGCGGAGATATGTTCACCCCGGAAGACGCCCAGCGTGCTTTGCAGGGGGGCGCCGACTTCGTCATGGTGGCCCGCGGCGCCCAGGGGGACCCCCAGGTCTTCCGCCGGATGAAACGGGCCCTGGAGGGCCTTCCCCCGGAAAAGGAACCTGCCCTTTCGGAGAAAATCGCCCTGATGGACGAGCACATTGCTCTGATGTGCCAGCGGAAGGGGGAAAGCCGGGCCATGCCCGAGGCCCGCAAGCATATTCTGTGGTATCTCAAGGGCGTGCGGGGTGCCAAACCCTTTAAACTGGAGTTCAGTCATGTCAACACCCTGGCCCAGTTCCGGGCGCTATGCCGGAAAATGGAAGAGCAGCTGGGATAAAACAACGGGGGAAGGAGGGACGCCTGTGAATGAGCATATGGTCATCAGCAGGGCCAAACAGGGAGATCACCGGGCTTTTGAAGCCCTGGTCACCGAATACGAGCAAAAAGTATACAGCCTGGCCTATCACTATGTAGGCAGCGAACAGGACGCCATGGACATCTGCCAGGAAGTATTCCTGCGGGTCTACCGCTTCCTGCCCCAATTCAGCGGAGAAAGCCGGTTTTCCACCTGGCTCTACCGGGTGACCTCCAACGCCTGCAAGGATTTCCTGCGGAAAAAAGGCAGTCGGATGGAAGTCTCCCTTTCCCAGGAGGGTGAAGAAGAGGACTACACCCTGGAGGTTCCCGACCTGCGCTATCACCCAGAAAATGTGATGGAGCAAAAGGAGATGCGCCGCCAGATCGAAGAAAGCCTGCACCAGCTTTCCCCCGATCACCGGGAGATCCTGGTGATGCGGGATGTGTTGGGGCTGAGTTACGAGGAGATTGCAAACAGCCTGGATCTGGAAGAGGGCACGGTGAAATCCCGTATTTCCCGGGCCCGAGAAAAACTGCGGATCAAACTCACCGAAACAGGGAACTTTTTCGGAAAGAAAAAGTCTAAAGGGAAGAAAGGAGGGAAACCATGACGGGCTGTGAAAAATACATCCAACAAATGAACCGGTATCTGGACGGTGACCTGCCCGCTTCCCAGATCTCCGATCTTCTGGAGCACCTGGAATCCTGCCCCTCCTGCCGCAATCGTTTTGACGCTTTGAAGATCATCGCCTTTGAAATGCGGCATATGCAGAAGCAGCCGCCGGCCTCCCTCCATGAGCATATCATGGGCGCTGTGCGCCGCACCCCTCAAAAGCGAAGCCAATCCTATCTTCGCTCTTTCGGCATGCTGGCGGCCTGCGCCGCTCTGCTGGTGCTCACATTGCAGCAGGGATTTTTCCGCACCATGGGGGACTATCTCTTTCCCCAGGATGGCGTCTATTCCGGCGGCGCAATGGAGGATACCACCGGCCAGGCGGCAACGGGCAGCACCCAGGATTCCCTGAACCAGGAAAGCAATCCGGAGACCGAAACCGACCTGCAAACGCCGGCCGATGCCCAGGATCAGGCAGAGGATACCGGGGATGTCTCCCAATACGGCATAACAGCCGGAGCCAATGAAACCGGCTCTTCCGGTTTGCAGATGGAGGGCCGCAGCCAGACAGTACCGGCAGACAGTGAGACAAATTCTTCCACACCCCGAACAGAGGAAGTCCCCGCTTCCCTGGAGCCTTCCGAATCTTCCCAAGGCGCATCCAATGTGACAAACGGGCCGGAGACCGACAGCACAGAGTCCAGCCAGGGCGATGTGCAGCCAAACACGGCTGACCTTGACAGTTCTTCCGATGCTTCCGGGAAATCCACATCCAATTTCATGGTGCCTTTTCTGGACACCGATGAAGTCTTTGCCTTTTACTGCGTAGCTACCGGCAAAGGTGAGATTCCCAATGCCTTTGAGGAAGACGAAATCGTCCGCTATCCGGACAAAAACTGCGTCTATATCTATGTATCCACCCAGCATTTCACCCAGACCGGCTGTGAAAACCTGCTGCGGTTGGGCGGCTTTACCATTCATAACCCCATCAATCTGCCAAAGACCGATGCCGGTATGCCCTATGGCCTGGTGGTCATCTACCAATACCAGCAGCGGTAAAAGTTTTTTTACAAAACAGAAAGCCATGGAAAGAACTTCTTTCCATGGCTTTTTCTATTTCCCGGGTTTTTCTTTTCCTTTTTGGGTGATACTACCCAGTATGAAACATGGAGGGAAAGGAGAAACGCCAATGGAAAAATCCCTCACTTCCTCTTTGGAAAAAAACATCCGACTGTTCCAGGAGATCTTCCAAGGGGACAGCACCATTATCTGCCGCCGTTTTGTGTCCGCCGGAGCTTTGCCCCTGGAGTGCTGTATTTTTTACTGCGACGGTATGGTAAATAACCAGATCATCAACGAAAATATCCTGCGCCCTGTCACCTTATGGGACAGAAACCAGGAAACCACTCTGGAAGATACCCTGAAAACAGTGCTTCAGATCAACGAAGCCAAACAAAGTGGGGATGTATCCTCCATGGTGCGGGATATGCTCTATGGAGACACCCTTTTTCTGTGCCAGGGAAGCGATCAGGCCCTGATCCTCAACACCAAAGGCTTTTCCATGCGTTCCATTGCCGAGCCCCAATCGGAACAGGTGCTGCGGGGACCTCGGGAGGGCTTCACCGAAGGTATTCTGATGAACATCTCCATGATCCGCCGGAAGATCCGCTCCCCCCATCTGAAATTCGAATTTTCCCAGGTGGGCGAAGAAACCAAAACCACCCTTTGCATCTGCTATGTGGAAGGGGTGGTGGAACCCCGGGTTCTAGAGCGGCTGCGCCGCCGTTTGAGCAAAGTGAAGATCGACGGCGTGCTGGATTCCAACTATGTACAGGAATTTATCCGTGACAGTCCCCGCTCTCCCTTTAAAACGGTGGGGGGCACAGAAAAGCCCGATGTGGTGGCTGCCTGCCTGCTGGAAGGCCGGGCGGCCGTGCTGGTGGACGGTTCCCCGGTGGTGCTTACCATGCCCTATATCTTCATGGAACAGTTCCAATCAGGGGAGGATTACTATGTGGGCTGGCATTTTGCCGCCATTTCCCGGCTGATCCGTCTGGCCGGCTTTCTCTTTGCCATCTCGGTGGTGCCCGCCTATATCGCCTTGATCACCTATCACCGGGAAATGCTCCCCGCCCCATTGCTCTTCAGCATTTCCGCCGCCCGGGAAGGGGTCCCTTTCCCCACTCTACTGGAGGGAATCGGCCTTCTCATCGCCTTTGAGATCCTGCGGGAGGCGGGCGAGCGCACCCCGGCGGGCTTTGGCCAGACCCTATCCATTGTGGGAGGCCTTGTGCTGGGCCAGGCGGCGGTGGAAGCCCGGTTTATCAGCGCTCCCATGGTCATCGTGGTGGCCTTTTCCGGCATCACCGGCCTGATGCTCCCCCGGCTGAAAGGCCCTGTCATCTGGTGCCGCCTGGGACTGATCTTCCTTTCGGCCTGGCTGGGACTTTACGGCCTGTTCGTGGGGCTTTTGTGGCTGCTGCTCCATTTGTCCACCCTGCACTCCTTCGGGGTGCCTGTGCTGCGGGAAGCAGCGCCGGGCGGCCGCGGACAGGAGGATTCCTATTTCCGCACCCCCTGGCAAAAAATGCGCCGGGCCGGCCGGTTCATTGCGGAGGAAACCAATGAAGAATAAACTTTGTGCTGTTCTTTTGTCCCTGGCTCTGCTCTTTACCGGCGGCTGCTGGGATTATCAGGAGCTGAATACCCTGACCATTGTCTCGGGCATGGCCCTGGATGTGAATCCCGAGGGCCAGACCCTGTTCACCGCCGAGCTGGCCCATGTGGAAAGCGGCCAGAAAGATGTGGAAAGCCGTCTGGTAGAGGGGGAGGGCCCCAGCTGCATAGCAGCCAGCCAGGCTGCAGCGGGAAACACCGGACGGCGGCTTTATCTGGGCCACACCCAGACGGTGGCTGTCAGCGCCGAGCTGGCCAGCCGCGGGATGGAGCAGGTGCTGGATTATCTGGGGCGCCAGCACGATATGCCTTTGTCCCTGGCCCTGGTGGTATCCCGGGAGGGCACAGCGGCAAAACTGCTGGAAACGCCCCCTGTCACCGAAATCCTGGCAGGCTATGAAATTGCCATGCGGGCCTCGGAAGAGGGCCAGCAGGGGCCTTATATGCCCTTTTATCAGTTTTGCAGTGAAGTACAGGAAAAAGGCATCGACCCCTACCTGCCTGCGGTAGCAGCCGGGGAGGAGGGCACCTATTCCCAGGGAGCGGCTCTTTTCCAGGACGCCCATCTGGTGGGTTTTCTGGATGAAGAGGAAACCGACACCCTGCTGATGCTCCGGGGCAAAAAGCCCTCGGGAGCCATCACCGTCCTCCGAACCCAGGAAGAGGGGGGGAATGTGACTTTCACCTTGGACACCTGCCGCCTGACTCTTCATACCGCCCTGACGCCCCAGGGGCAGGTGCAGGGGACGCTGTCCCTGCAGGCCGAGGTGATGGTCAGCGAGCTGGCGGGGGATCAGCCCTTGCTTTCGGAGGAAGGGCGCCGCCAGCTGGAGAGCTTGTGCAGTGCAGAACTCACCCAGCGTGGACAGGCGCTATTACAAAAGCTGCAAAAAGAATTTGCCTGCGATCCCCTGGGACTGGGTCGGGATCTGAGCTGGCGGCAGCCCACAGAGTGGGAACAGATCAAAGACCAGTGGCACACATTCTTCTCCCAGGCCGATCTGAATCTTTCGGTACAGGTGCAGGTCACCGGCACCGGCCGGATGTATCTGCCGGCGGCCAGAGCAAATTAGGAGGCGCTATGGAAGTTTTACTGTCGGTGCTGTTATTCTATCTGTTTTTCGCCTTTTTGGACCAGAATCTTTGGAAAAAGAAAGGGAAGGCCCTCTTTTGGTACGGCCTGTTCTGGCTGGGAAACCTGGGGGCTACGCTGGCAGCGGCCTGGGGCGCCCATCTGCCTTTTCCCGCTCAGCGGGTGGAAGCATTTCTCCGGGCTCTGCCCGGACTGTGGCGGGGGGCGGGCGTATGAAAAAAGCCACAGTTTCCGGGCGGGGGTATTTTTCCCTGCTGGTGCTTTCCATGCTGGGCAGCGTCTCCCTCATTAGCGGGGCCAGCGAAGGGGGACGGGATACCTGGATCACCATTTTATTGGCCGCCCTTTTGTATCTGCCCCTGCTTTTCTGCACCTTATCTCTGCTTCCCGGCGAGCGCAGTGTGGAAGGGGTCTTTTCCCGGTGTGCCGGAAAGGTGGCAGGACGCCTGTTTTGCCTGTTCTACGGCCTGACGGCCTGGTATCTGGCCGCCGTCACCACTGGGGTCTTTGTGTTCTTCCTGTCGGAAACCACCTTGTGGGCCACGCCCCGCCCTGTACTGGCCCTGATGATGGGCTGCACCCTCTTCTTTATGGCCCGGGCGGGCTGCGCCGCTCTGGGGCGGACCGGCGAAATGCTGCTGCCCATTGTGATGGCCTTTGTGCTTTTGTCGATGCTGGTCACCCTGCCCCAGTGTGACTTCCGGGCCCTTCTTCCCTTGCAGGAAAAATGGAACAATCTGTTTCAAGGCACCTTTACCGCCCTGATCCTCTCTTTTGCCGAGTGCTTTTTCCCGCTTATTGTGCTGGGCGTCTGCCTGACGGAGGAGCCGAAACGGCGAAAAGGGGCACTGGGTGCAGTGTTTCTCACCGCCCTCACTTTGTGCTCAGTGTTTATCAAAAACCTGGCCGCTCTGGATTATCATGCCGTTTCTTCCTATTACTTTCCTTCCTTTGCCGTGGCCAGTCTGGTGTCCCTGGGTTCCTTTTTTCAGCGGTTTGAAATTTTTGTGGCGGTGAATTTTCTCTTCTGCCAGTTCTGCAAGGCAGGTCTTTGTATCCTCTTTGCCCAGAAGGCCCTGGCTCCGGTATTTTCCTGCCGGGAAAAGATGCTGACCATGCCCCTGACGCTGTCAGCCGTCAATCTGGCTCTGCTGTTTTTCACCAGCGAAATGGAGCTTTTCACCTTTCTTGGCCTGGAAAAATATATTCTTGCACCGGCTCTTCTTCTTTTCCCCCCTCTTTTGGCCCTGGGGAGGTTCTGGCGCAGCTGCCGTGCCTCCTTGCAAAAGAAGCGGTGATGCCCTATAATAAAATGAAAATCCAGAGGAAAAGGGGAAAAGCCATGACGCTGCGCCATTTCCGCATTTTTGCCGCGGTATGCAAAGAGGGCGGGGTCACCAAAGCGGCCAAAAGTCTGTATCTGGCCCAGCCTGCGGTGAGTCTGGCGGTGCGGGAGCTGGAGGAACACTATGGTGTGCGTCTGTTTGACCGGATCGGCCGCCGCCTCTATCTTACCCAGGCCGGCAAAGAATTTCTCCGCTACACCGAACGAATCCTGGCCCTGTGCGACGAACTGGAGACCGGCGCCCGGCAGTGGGGCGACCGGTCCCCCTTACATATCGGCAGCAGTATGACCATCGGTACAAAACTCCTGCCCGCTTTGGTGCAGGACTTCCGCCGCCGCTATCCCTCGGTGAGAGTGACGGTGGAAATTCAAAATTCCGGGGTCATTGAAGAAAAACTGCTGGAAAATGCCATGGATTTCGCCTTGATCGAAAGCGCCCCCCGCAGCGGGAAGCTGGTCTGCCGCCGCTTTTCCGGCGACCGGATGGTGGCCGTCTGTTCTCCCAAAGACCCCCTGGCCAAAAAGCAGGGAGTGACCCTGGCCCAGCTGATGACAAAGCCCCTGCTTTTGCGGGAAAAGGGCAGCGGCACCCGGGATCTGTTTGACAGCGTGGCCCGCTCCCACAATCTGACGGCGGAACCCATGTGGGAAAGCGTCAACACCCAGGCCCTCATCGAAGCGGTGGCCATGGGGCTGGGTGTATCGGTGCTGCCCTGGCGGCTGGTGCAGGACAGCGTAGGACGGGGACTTTTGCAGGTGGTACCGGTGCAGGATGCCCTCTTCCGAAGGGATTTCAACATTCTTTATCACCCCGACAAATACCAGACCAAGCCGGCCCGGGATTTTCTGGCCCTGTGCCAGGAGGCCGGAGAAGAGCTGGAAGAATAAAAAAGGACAGGCGTTGCCTGTCCTTTTTTATTACCGAACCTGGCCCGAACCCAGGATCACATACTTATAGGAGGTCAGCTCCCGCAGACCCATGGGGCCCCGGGCATGAAGTTTCTGGGTGGAGATGCCGATCTCCGCTCCCATGCCGAACTCACTGCCATCGGTAAAGCGGGTAGATGCGTTGATATAGACGGCGGCCGAATCCACACTGCGGGCAAAGCGGCGGGCCGCTTCTTCATTGCGGGTGACGATGCATTCGCTATGGCCGGTGGAATAACGGCGGATGTGGGCGATGGCCTCATCCAGACCGTCGATCACTTTGCAGGAGAGGATATAGTCGTTGTATTCCGCAGCGTAGTCCTCCAAAGTGGCCGGAGCAATGCCGGGGAGAATGGCCACAGTGCGGGGACTTCCCCGCCACTCCACCTTGCATTCATCCAGCTTCTGTTTGGCCCGGGGCAAAAACTCCTCTGCCACATCCTGGTGCACCAACAGGCTTTCGGCGGCGTTGCACACCGAAGGCCGGGAGCACTTGGCATTATAGAGGATTTCCACCGCCATATCCAGATCGGCGTCCTTGTCCACATAAATATGGCAGTTGCCGGTACCGGTTTCGATCACCGGCACTTTGGCGTTTTCCACCACCGAGCGGATCAGTCCTGCGCCCCCCCGCGGGATAAGCACATCGATATACCCCCGCAGACCCATCATCTGCTGGGCGGTCTCCCGGGAGGTATCGTCCAGCAAAATGACACAGTCGGGGCACAGGCCTTCCTGTTCCAGGGCGCTGCGCATCACTTTGGCCAGCTGGGTATTGGAGAAGAAGGCTTCCTTGCCGCCCCGGAGGAATGCGGCGCTGCCGGCCTTGAAGCAAAGGACGGCGGAGTCCACCGTCACATTGGGCCGGGCTTCATAGATGATGCCGATGACCCCCATGGGCACCGACACCTTTTCAATGACCATGCCGTTGGGGCGATGGATGGTCTCCAGCACATTGCCTGTGGGATCGGGCAGCTGGGCCACCTGACGGGCCCCTTCCGCCATGCTGCGCACCCGGCCTTCATCCAGCCGCAGCCGGTCGATCATGGTGGGGCGCACGCCGTTTTCCTGGGCCGATTCCACATCCCGGGCATTGGCCGCCAGGATGGCAGGGATGTTGTCTTCCAGGGCCTGGGCAATGGCCAGCAAGGCCCGGTTCTTTTGTTCGGTATCGTAAAGAGCCAGCTGCCGGGCTGCTTCTTTGGCCCGTCCCGCCAGCTGGTGCAGATGATCGGTCATAGTTGCAAAACCTCCTGAGAGATGGATTATTTGGCGGGAAGGAACAGCGAACCCACCGGAATGCCATCCAGCAGATCATAAAGCAGATTGGGGTCGCTGCCATTGATGATGGCCATGGGAATGCCGTGGGAAGTGGCGATCTTGGCGGCCTGGATCTTGGTGCTCATGCCGCCGGTGCCCAGTCCCGAGCCAGAACCGCCGGCAATGCTCTCAACATGGCTGTCGATCTGATGAATCACCGGGATCAGGGGAGCCTTGGGGTTTTTCCGGGGATCTTCGGCATACAGGCCGTCGATATCGGACAAAATGATCAGCCCATCGGCGCCGGTGAGCACGGCCACCATGGCCGACAGGGTATCGTTGTCACCAAACTCCAGCTCTTCGGTGGAGACAGTGTCGTTTTCATTGACGATGGGGATGGCCCCCATGGAAAAGAGCCGCTCAAAGGTGTTACGGGCGTTCTGGGCCCGGTTTTCCAGCTCGATTACATCCCGGGTCAGCAGCACCTGGGCTACTTTGTGGCTTTTTTCCAGAAAGAGCTTGTCATAAAGATACATCAGCTCACACTGGCCCACAGCGGCGGCGGCCTGCTTGGAAGGGGTGTCTTTGGGACGGCAGGGGAGCCCCAGCTTGGCCACTCCCACGCCCACCGCTCCGGAGGAAACCAGCACCACCTCCCGGCCGGAATTTTTGATATCGGAAAGCACCTTGCACAGCCCTTCGAACCGGCGGATATTGATCCGTCCGGTTTCATAAGTCAATGTGCTGGTGCCGATTTTTATCACAATGCGTTTGGCCCTGGACAGCGTATTCAAAAAAAGACCTCCCGGCGCCTTTGGCGCGATGATTTTATTTCATCTTACTATACCAAAGAATTGCTCCTTCGTCAAAGGAAAATGGCATCAAAAAGGACGGCTCAAAGCCGCCCTTTTTTGTGCGTAAATTCCTGCTATATTTTGCGTTTTTTCGCCATGTGGATGGCCATGCCTTCCAGATCCTCCACAGCTTCGGTGACCGCTTCCACATAAGTGGGGTGGGGACGGATGACGGCAGCCAGCTGCTTCTGGGAAAGCCCGTTGACAATGGCGGTGGCCAGCTCGCCCACCATATCGGTGGCCCGGGCGCACATCAGCTGCGCCCCTACCAGCCGGTCCCCTTCCTCGTCATAGACCAGCTTGATAAAGCCCCGATCCTGGAGGGAGAGCATGGATTTGCCATTGGCCATCATGGACGCCTTGCTGGTCTTGACCTTCATCCCCTGTTCCTTGGCCTGGGCCTCTGTCAGGCCCACCGAAGCGATCTCCGGGTTGGTATAGATGCAGTCGGGGATCACATCCAGGCAAATGGAAGGCTCCTTGCCCAGCATATTCTCCACGGCCACAATGCCCTGGGCCGATGCCACATGGGCCAGCTGCACGCCGGGGATCACATCGCCGATGGCATAGACATTTTCCCGGTTGGTGCGGAAATGCTCATCCACCACAATGGCGCCCTTTTCATCCTGTTCCACCGAAAATCCCGGACCGAACAGGTCTTTGGTATTGGGGCTGCGCCCGGCGGCCAGCAGCACGCCGTCGCCTTCCACGCTCTTATATTCTTCCCCGTCCAGATACCAGCATTGCAGCTTGCCTTCGGGGCTTTGGGTGATCTTCTTCAGCCGGGCCTTGTGGACAAATTCCACCCCCCGCTTTTTCAGCACCATGGTCAGATTCTGAGCCAGCTCCTTGTCCACCTTGGGCAAGATCCGGTCCCGGGATGCCATCAGGGTCACTTTCTTGCCATAGGCGTTATAAAGGGAAGCAAACTCCATGCCGATGACCCCGGCCCCGGCCACGATCAGGTGGTCATAGAGGGTGTCCATGCTCAGCAGCTCATCGCTGGTGATGACGCCCGGCAGATCCATCCCCTCCACCGGCGGGCTGGAAGGCACGCTGCCTGTGGCGATGAGGATGTGCTCTGTGTGAAGGGTTTCCTTTTCGCCGTCGTCCAGGGGAGAAAAGGAAACGGTGTGCTCATCCAGGATGGTGCCGGTGCCCCGGAGATGGGCAATGCCATTGCTCCTAAACAGCTGTTCCACGCCGCCCCGTAGCTTGCCCACCACTTCTTCCTTCCGGGCCTGGATCTTGGCCGGGTCCAGCGTCACATGATCGGCATGCAGGCCCAGAGTTTCAAAGTTATGTACCGCTTCGTGATAAAGCTCGGCGGCATGGAGCATGGATTTGGTGGGGATACAGCCCCGATTGAGGCAGGTGCCTCCCACATCCCGGTTTTCAATGACGGCGGTCTTGAGCCCCAGCTGAGCCGCCCGGATGGCGGCCACATAGCCTCCCGGCCCGGCGCCGATGACCACCAGCTGATATTGTTGATCCATCTGGCTTTCCTCCCGTTCTCACAAAAATAAAAGAGGGCGGGGGCCTGTATGACCTCCGCCCCTGGGATTTTAAAAATCCTCCCCTTCCAGCAGAGAGCAAAAGTCCCGGCCCATCTGGCCGTCCATCTCATAGCCCAGTTCTCCCCCTTCTTGCGGCAAAAGAGGCCGTATGGCCTGCAAAAGAGCCACAGAGGAGTAGGGGAGCCCCATGAGGGCCTGTTCCAACTGAGGGAAACATTCCGAGTCCATGGCATCGGAGAAAATGCGGGCTTTCTCCACCCGTCCGCCGTTGATGCCAAGGCAGATCTTCACTCCGCCCCAGGGGAACCGGCCGGCGATCTCCTTGTCAAAGGGGATCTTTTTCCCCAGCCGCCACTGGAAGGAAGCATATTTTTCTTCCAGGGCCTCCAGGGCCTTTTGATCCAGATCCTCTTCCCGCAGCCTTTCCACAGGGCCGCCGTAGACCTTCTCAAAAGCCCCTTCCAGCCGCTGCTTCATGGTTTCCACCGTGATGTCCCGGGAAAACTCCCCCAGGTTTGCCACACGGCTGCGCACCGAACGCACTCCCTTGGATTGAAGCTTGTCCGGCTGCACATTGAGATAGCGGCCCATGGTGCTCATGTCCACATTGATGAGGATGGTTCCATGGTGGTAGGCGTTCTTCCCTTTTTTATAAAAGGCGTTGCCGGAAAACTTCCGTCCCTCCACCAGTATGTCATTGCGGCCCGACCGTTCCACAGTCAGACCAAAGCTGGTGGCCGCCTCCTCTATCACCTGGGTCTGCCGGGCCACATCGTAATCGGCCCGGGGAACAAGGAAGGTGAAGTTCAGGTTTCCCAGATCATGGAACACGGCACCCCCGCCGGAGAGACGGCGGGCCAGATGCCCGCCGTCTTCTTCCAGCTCTTTCACCCGGCATTCCTGCCAGGCGTTCTGATTTTGTCCGATCACCACCGTCTGCCGGTTCTGCCACAGATACAGAGTGCAGCATTCCGGCGGATTGCTTTCCATCAAAAGCTCTTCCAGCGCCAGATTATGATAGGGGTTTACAGAAGCGGTGGTAATGAGCCGGGTATGCTTGATCATTTGTCAAAATGATAGCAGATCACCGGCGTACGGGCGGCCTTCACCTCGTCGGGACGGCGAATGACGGTTTTCACCGGCAGCTCGTGCATGTGCTCCGGATTTTCTTCCGCCATGGCATGGATCCGCTTGAGGGCGGCCACCACTTCGTCCAGAGTGGTTTTGCTTTCGGTTTCAGTGGGTTCCACCATCAGATCTTCCGGCACGATGAGGGGGAAGTACATGGTGGGGGGATGGATGCCCTCGTCCAGCATGGCCTTGGCGATGTCGGTGGCGGTGACGCCCTTCTCCTTGTGCATCTTATCCAGGGTGATGATGAACTCATGCATGCAATGGCCCTTGGTGGCAATGTCATAGGTGTCCGACAGCTGGTGCATCATATAGTTGGCGTTGAGCACCGCATTGCGGGAAGCCTCGGGGATGCCCTTCTGGCCCAGGGTGAGCACATAGGTGAGGGCCCGGACCACCACCAGGAAGTTGCCGTAAAAGGCCTTCATCCGGCCGATGGACTGAGGCAGATCGTAGTCCATGGTATACCCATTCTCGCCGGCCACCGCATGAGGCTTGGGCAGGTAGGGGGCCAGCAGCTTTTTGCAGCCTACGGCGCCGCTGCCCGGTCCGCCGCCGCCATGGGGGGTGGAGAAGGTTTTGTGCAGATTGAGATGCACCACATCAAAGCCCATATCGCCGGGGCGTACCTGGCCCATGATGGCGTTGAGGTTGGCGCCGTCATAATAGCAAAGGCCGCCGGCATCCTTGATGATCTTGGTGATCTCCAGAATATTCTTATCGAAAATACCCAGGGTGTTGGGGTTGGTCAGCATCAGGCCGGCGGTGTCTTCGCCCACCGCTTCCCGCAGCTTATCCAGGTCAATGCCGCCTTCCTCATTGGAAGGCACATTGACACAGGTAAAGCCAGCCATCACCGCCGTGGCGGGGTTGGTGCCGTGGGCGGAGTCGGGGACGATGATCTTGGTGCGCTTTGTGTCTCCCCGCATTTTGTGGTACTGCTTGATGAGCAGCACGCCGGTGAGCTCGCCGTGAGCACCTGCAGCCGGCTGGAAGGTCATTTCATCCATACCGGTGATCTGGCACAGATACTCTTCCGCCAGGGCCATCACTTCCAGGCAGCCCTGGACGGTGTGCTCCGGCTGGAGGGGATGGACGCCGGTGAAACCGGGCAGAGAAGCCATCTCCTCATTGATCCGGGGATTGTATTTCATGGTGCAGGAGCCCAGGGGATAGAATCCGTTATTCACCCCGTAGGTCCGCTCGGCCAGTTTGGTATAGTGGCGGCTGATATCGGTCTCGCTCATCTCCGGGAGATGGGGGGCCTGCTGCCGGGTCAGGGAAGCGGGCAGCTGATATTCCGGCACATCACAAGGGGGCACCTGAACGCATTTGCGCCCGGCCACGCTGCTTTCAAAAATCAGATTCACTTCCCAGCCACCTCCTTGAGGGTTTCTGCCAAGGTGTCGATCTCTTCCTTGGTGTTCATTTCGGTGACGCACCAGAGGATCTGGCCCTTTTTGTCACCGGTGAGGGGCAGTCCGCCCAGGATGCCCTTTTCTTCCAGCGCCTGCATGACCTTCTGGGGGCACACCGGGCAGGAGGTGACAAATTCATGGAAGAACTCGCCCTGATAAACCATTTCAAAACCGGGGATGGCCGAGATCTGCTGGGCGGCATAGTGGGCCTTGGACAGGCACAGGTTTGCCACATCCCGCAGGCCTTGGGGGCCCATGGCCGCCAGGTACACCGAGGCGGTGAGGGCGCACAGAGCCTGGTTGGAGCAGATGTTGCTGGAGGCTTTCTCCCGGCGGATATGCTGCTCTCTGGCCTGGAGGGTGAGGACGAAGGCCCGGTTGCCCTCGGCGTCGGTAGTTTCGCCCACGATACGGCCGGGGATCTTGCGCATCATCTTTTCCGAGCAGGTCATAATGCCCAGGTAGGGTCCGCCATAGGCCAAAGGCATACCCAGAGGCTGGCCTTCGGCGGTGGCCACATCGGCGCCGCACTGGCCCGGGGTGGCCATCACCCCAAGGGCGATGGGATTGCAGCCCATGATATATTTGGCGCCCTTCTCGTGGACGATCTGGCCCAGCTCCTCACAGTCCTCAAACAGACCGTAATAGTTGGGCTGCTGCACATAGAAGCAGGCGGTGGTGTCGTCCAGCAGTTCTTTCAGGGCTTCCTTGTCGGTTTTGCCGTCTTTTTCCGGCACGATGACCAGTTCGGTATTTGCCGCCTGGCAATAGGTCTCCATCACCTGGATGGTGTCGGGCTGGGCGGTGGCGGACACCAGTGTCTTGGTGCGCTTCCGCTCCCGGCACATGGCGGCCCCTTCGGCGGCGGCTGTGGCGCCGTCATACACCGAAGCATTGGACACCGGCATATCCATCAGCTGGCACATATCGGTCTGGTATTCGAATATGGCCTGGAGCACCCCCTGGCTGATCTCTGCCTGATAGGGGGTGTAGGAGGTGACGAACTCCTCCTTGGCAGGAATATATTTCACAATGGAGGGGATATAGTGGCGGTAGGCGCCGGCCCCGCGGAACACCGTGGGGAACACCTTGTTTTTCCCGGCCAGCTTCTCCATCTTGCTCCGCACTTCCATCTCCGACAGCCCTTCCGGGATCTGGAGAGGACCCTGGAGCTTCACCGAAGAGGGAATGGCATCATAGAGCTCGTCCACCGACGAAAGCCCCATAGCCTGCAACATGGCCTGCCGCTCCTCCATGGTGGAAGGAACATAAGAGCCCATGTTATGCCTCCTCTTCCAGCAGCTTCTCGTATTCTTCCGGTGTGAGCAGTTCTCTCTTTGCGGTCACATTGCTGATCTCAGCCAGCCATACGCCATAGGGATCGCCGTTGACATCCCCCGGGGAATCCAGAGCGGCATCGTTGACAGCGGAAACTTCGCCGGTGGCAGGGCTGATGATGTCGGAAACGGCCTTCACCGACTCCACATCGCCGAAGGAGCCTTCGGCCTCCACCTGATCGCCCACTTCGGGCAGGTTGATGAACACCAGGTCGCCCAGCTGCTCAGAAGCATGCTCGGTCAGGCCGATCTTCATTTTATCGCCGTCGATCTCCACCCATTCATGGGAAGCCGTATACATCAGATTCTTGGGAACACTCATGGTTAAACTCTCCTTTTTAAATAATTGGAATATAAAGTGAATTTGTCTTTTTGAAAGGTTATGCTCTGTTATAAATGGGGGTAGCCACTACAACGGCCTCCACCCGGCGGCCGCGCACATCCACTTCCACCTTGGTATCCACCGCGTTATAGGGCAGATCCACAATGGCGGTGGCATAGGCGCCCTTCAGATAAGGACAATGGGTGCCGGAGCAGGTGAAGCCCACCTTTTTATCTCCCACATACACATCCTGGTGCTCCCGGGCAATGCCCCGCCCAGTCACTTTCAGGGTGCACATCTTCCGGGTGACTTCGCCCCGTTCTTCCAGGGCTTTTTTGCCGATAAAGTCGGGCTTTTTCATCTTGACGCAGAAGCCCAGGCCGGCTTCGATGGGGGTGATGGTGTCGTCCATCTCATGGCCGTACAGCGGCATGCCTGCTTCAAAGCGCAGGGTATCCCGACAGCCCAGGCCGCAGGGGAGCAGACCAAATTCCTTGCCGGCCTCCAGCAGCGCGTTCCAGATATGGGCAGCATCTGCCGGTGCGCAGTAGATCTCATAGCCGAACTCACCGGTGTAGCCGGTACGGGAAACCAGGCATTCCTTCCCAGCCACGGTGCACTTGGGCACAAAGGTATAATACTTGGTGGGCAATGTGCTCTCGTCAGCCAGTTTGCGGATGATGTCCAGGGACTTGGGACCCTGGAGGGCTACCTGGGCCACATCGTCGGAAATGTCTTTGAATTCCACATCGCCGAAAAGATGGCTGCGGATCCATTCCACATCCTTTTCATGGTTGGCAGCGTTGACCACCAACAGGATATGCTCTTCATCGGTTTTATAAACCAGCAGGTCGTCCACAGTGGTGCCATTTTCATAGCACATGGTGGTATATTTCACCTGACCGTCCACCATGTTGCCGCACTGGTTGGTCACCAGCATCTGCACATTGGCCATGGCGTCCTTGCCGCACAAGGTCATTTCCGCCATGTGGGACACATCAAACAGACCGGCCTTTTCACGCACGGCCATATGCTCGGCGATGACGCCGGCCTCATACTGTACCGGCAGCAAAAAACCGGCAAAGGGAACGATCTTGCCTTTGGCCGCCAGATGGCAGTCATACAAGGGGGTTTTTTGTTCCATAGAGATCTCCTTCTTTCTTTCTGACAGAAGTGGCGTATGCTCTCTGACCATCGCCGGAGAAATCCTCCGGACTACCTTTATTATATCAAATGCGCAATAATAATCAACCGCCTTCCCATCAGCAAGATTCACTATCTTTCGCATGGGATTGTTGTGATTTTAACGAAAATTCGTGGGAAAGTTTAAAATATAACGATTGTTTTTGAGATGCTTTTTTAAATATGCATAAAAATTTCGGAGTTTTTTTGCTTTGCGCTAAAATATTTAAATGGCAAAATTGAAAGAAAAATAAAGATCTTTCTTAAATATAGATTTTTTCTATAACAGAATCTTGCTATTGGCAGGTTTGTTTTCCAAAGTTTTTTATCCAAAAAGTCGAAGAAAAAAGATTGAAAAAGGATACTTTTAGTCATTTTAACAAGAAACATCCAGGCGCATTCGTAAAAGTATCCAGCAACTTCGGCACACTCCCATCCCGGCCTGCTTTTTTCCAGACAAAAACGCGCAAAAAAGCCCCGGCGGGAAATCCCGCCGGGGCAAAACCCGATCCAATATTGAATACAGGGAAAACCTTAGATCAGGCCTTCAGCCATCATGGCCTCAGCGACCTTCTTGAAGCCGGCGATGTTGGCGCCAGCCACCAGGTCATAACCCATGCCGCATTCCTCAGCAGCCTTGGCGGATTCGTCATGGATGTTCTTCATGATGGTGTGCAGCTTGGCATCCACTTCAGCGGGCTCCCAGCTGTAACGCATGGAGTTCTGAGCCATTTCCAGAGCGGAAGTCGCCACGCCGCCGGCGTTGACAGCCTTGGAAGGAGCAACGATCTTCACATTCTTCTGGAGGTATTCCAGAGCTTCGTTGGTGGTGGGCATGTTGGCCACTTCGATGTAGTACTGCACGCCGTTGTCCACCAGCTGCTTGGCTTCGGTCATGCCGATCTCGTTCTGATAGGCGCAGGGCATAGCGATGTCAACCTTCTCGCCCCAGACCTTGGCGCCGGGAACGAACTTGACGCCGAACTTGTCGGCATAGTCCTGAGCACGGTCGCGGCCGGAAGCACGCATCTCCAGCAGATAGCTGATCTTCTCAGGAGTGACGATGCCATCGGGATCATAGCAATAGCCGTCGGGGCCGGAGATGGTGACCACCTTGCCGCCCAGCTGAGCGACCTTTTCGCAAACGCCCCAGGCCACATTGCCGAAGCCGGAAACGGCAACGGTCTTGCCCTTGATGTCGTCGCCGAAGTGCTTCAGCACTTCTACCAGATAGTACACAGCGCCGTAGCCAGTGGCTTCGGGACGGAAGTAGCTGCCGCCGTAGGACATGCCCTTACCGGTGAGAACGCCGTTCTCCCAGCAGCCCTTGATGCGCTTGTACTGGCCAAAGAGGTAGCCGATCTCACGGCCGGCCACGCCGATATCACCGGCGGGAACATCCACATCGGGGCCGATGTGGCGATACAGCTCGGTCATGAACGCCTGGCAGAAACGCATGATCTCAGCGTCGCTGCGGCCGCGGGGGTCGAAGTCGCTGCCGCCCTTGCCGCCGCCGATGGGCAGGCCGGTCAGGCTGTTTTTGAAGGTCTGCTCAAAGCCCAGGAACTTCATGGTGTCCAGCTTGACGGAAGGATGGAAGCGCAGGCCGCCTTTGTAGGGGCCGATGGCACCGTTGAACTGGACGCGATAGCCCCGGTTCACATGAGTCTCGCCCTTGTCGTCAGCCCAGGTGACCCGGAACTCGATCACGCGGTCGGGCTCGCACATTCTCTCCAGCAGGCCGGCCTTCTCATACTCGGGATGCTGCTCCACGATGGGCTCGATGCTCTTGAAAACTTCTTCCACAGTCTGCAGGAAGAGTTCTTCGCCCTCATTGCGGGCCTTGACCTCGTCCAGGACTTTCTGCATATAAGCGTTCATTTTAACTGCCTCCTCATAGGTTTAAAAAATCTTTGGAGCCTAGTATTCTACCGTAAATATCTTAAAGCGCCCAGGGTAAAAAGTCAAGAACAGGCTTATTAAATATCATTAAGAATTTGTAATTGAGCAAATCAATTTTATGCAGGGTGCACAAAAACCCTTCATCCTGGAAAGAAGGATTTTTTGCCGGGCGGACACAGGAAGGGGGGAAACCAAAAAAATTTTGGAAAAACAGCAAAAAAGCGAATCAGACCCCCGTTTCTCCCGGTTCATTTGAATAAAAATGGCGGAAAACTGTCCCTTTTTCAGCTCTCCTTGTACCGAAGAGAGTGAAAAGGGAAAAGATTGGTAAAAGTCCATAAAAAGAGATGGAGGAAACAGGCGCTTTGCACAAGATGAACCAACCGGTGCTGCCGCCGATTGCGAAGAGGAAAGGGGTTTGTTATAATAAAGGGAAATTCCAAAGGGAAAGAGGAAGATGCGATTATGACACGCGCTTATGAAAAACTGTTGGAGTATGTGAAGTTTGACACGGCCTCCGATGCCGCTTCCCCCACCGTGCCCAGCACCATGAAGCAGAAGGATCTGGGCGAATACCTGGTGAAAGAGATGCAGGCCATGGGCATCCAGGACGCCGAAATGGATGAATACGGCTATGTCTATGGCTCCATTCCCGCCACTCCCGGTTATGAAAAGGCCCCCAAGATCGGCTTTTTGGCCCATATGGACACAGTGGCCGATGTGCCCGCCTGTGAAAATCCCCGCATCGTGGAAAAATACGACGGCAGCGATGTAGTTCTCAACGAAGAGCACAATGTAGTGATGCGCATGGCCGATTTCCCCAGCCTGGAGCAGCTCATCGGCGACGACATCATCGTCACCAACGGCCTGACCCTGCTGGGCGCCGATGACAAAGCCGGCATCGCCGAGATTCTCACCGCCGCCGAACACCTGCTGAACGACCCCTCCATCCCTCACGGTGAAGTGAAGATCGCCTTTACTCCCGACGAAGAGATCGGCCGGGGCCCCGACCATTTTGACATCAAGCGCTTCGGCGCCGATTTTGCCTACACCATCGACGGCGCTTTGCTGGGCGGTGTGGAATATGAAAACTTCAACGCCGCCAGCTCCAAAGTGACGGTCAGCGGCCAGAGTGTCCATCCCGGCTCTGCCAAAAACCAGATGAAAAATGCCAACTACATCGCCATGGAGTATAACTCCCTGCTGCCCCAGGAGCAAAAACCGGAATACACCGAAGGCTATGAGGGCTTCTATTTCCTGCACGGTATGGAAGGCTCGGTGGAAAAGGCCACCCTCCACTATATGCTGCGGGATCACGACGCCAAGAAGTTTGACGAGAAAAAGGCCATGATGGACAAGGCCGCTGCTTTCATCAACGAGAAATACGGCGCCGGCACCGTTACAGTGGAAACCACTGATATGTACCGGAATATGCGGGAAAAGATCGAGCCTCAGATCCATCTGGTCCACGCCGTCATGGACGCCATGCGGCAGCTGGGCGTGGAGCCTGTGGTTTCCCCCATCCGCGGCGGCACCGACGGCAGCAAGATCACCTATATGGGTACTCCTTGCCCCAACTTCTGCACCGGCGGCACCAACTTCCACGGCCGTTTTGAAACGGTTTCCATCCAGGCCATGGACAAGATCGTGGCGCTGATCGAAAAGATCCTGACAAACTACGCCGAACAGAGCAAGAAATAAACGATACACACCAAAAAAGCGGGGCTTCGGCCCCGCTTCAGACTGTCAAAAAACTTATCTAACTAGAGGGAACTACTTGCCCTACTTCTCATCAATCCGCAAAAAGCCGCGACCTGTGCGTGGCTTTTTGCACTTCTCAAGGGGCCAGTGTACGCCAAAGGCGTGCATGCAGCCCCTTGCAAAAACTCGAAAAAGTGGCCAAACCCACTTTTTCGACACGCTCAAGCAGGGCTTCGGCTCCGCTTTTTGTTTGTCCCAAAGGCGGCCTTTGCCCCCTGCCTCCGCTTGCGGGAAAACCGGGGGCTATGATACAATGAAGCCATCTGGAAACAACATCGGAAGGAGGAGAGCAGATGGAAAAGAAAGGCTATACCGGCACCCGCTCCAAAAGCAGCAGCAGCTTCATCTGGGAGATGATGGATGGCAGCTGGAAATATTTCTGGGGCTGTGTTGCAGCCATGACCGGCGGGGTGGCCTTTTCCTTTTTGTCCCCCGCCCTGGTGGGCTTTATCATCGACTCGGTGATCGGCACCGAACCCATCGTTCTGCCCGGTCCCCTTGCCTCCTTTGTGGAAAATCTGGGCGGGCGGCAGTGGCTTTTTGACCACATGACCCTTCTGGCCGGGCTGTTTCTTATCATCGTAGCCCTTTCCGGCCTGTTCAACATGCTGCGCCAGTATCTGGCCGCAAAGCTCAGCGAAAGCCTGGCCTTTGGCCTGCGCCAGCGGCTGTTCGACCACATCCAGCATCTGCCCTATGCCTGGCACATGAGTGTGCAGACCGGGGATATCATGCAGCGGTGTTCCTCCGATGTGGACATGGTGCGCAATTTTGTGGCCGGACAGCTGGCCGATCTGCTGCGTATCCTCACCATGCTGGTGGGCGCCTTTGCCCTGATGTTTTCCATCAATGTACCCCTGGCCGGGGCCGCTGCGGTGAGCGTGCCCATCGTCATGGGCTATTCCGGCGTCTTTTACCGGTATATCAGCCGCCGCTTCCTGAAAGCCGACGAAGCCGAAGGAGAACTGACCGCCATGACCCAGGAAAATCTCACTGGCGTACGGGTGGTTCGAGCCTTTGGCCGGGAACGGTACAGTCTGGACCGCTTCCAGGAGCAGAACCAGGAATTTTCCCGCCGGTGGATCAAGGTGGGAAACCTTCTGGCCATTTATTGGAGCCTGGGCGATCTGATTGCCGTGTGTCAGGGCGCTCTGGTGGTGATCTTCGGCGCTTGGCTGGCGGTCCATGGCCATATGACCAGCGGCGCCTTGGTGACCTTTATCATGTACAACGGCCAGCTGGCCTGGCCCACCCGCCGCCTGGGACGGATCATCGGGGAAATGAGCAAGGCGGGCGTCTCCATCGGCCGTCTGCGGGAGATCCTGCTGGCCCGGCCGGAAGAAGATTCCCCAAACGATCAGATTTTCCCCATCCAGGGAGCTATCGCCTTTTCCCATGTGAATTTTTCCTACGGAAGCCATCCGGTGCTCACCGACGTGTCCTTCTCCGTGTCGCCAGGGGAGACACTGGCCATTCTGGGGGCTACCGGCAGCGGAAAAAGCACCCTGATGTATTTGCTCACCCGCCTGTATGAACTGCCGGAAAAAGGCGGCAGCATCACAGTGGATGGGGTGGATATCCGGCAGATCCAGCGGGATCATCTGCGGAAAAACATCGGCCTGGTGCTTCAGGAGCCCTTCCTGTTTTCCCGCACCATTCTGGAGAATCTGCGCCTGGCCGCTCCCGATAAAAGCCAGGAAGAGCTGCAGCAGGCTGCGGAAACCGCGGCGGTACACCAGTCCATTCTGGGTTTTGCCCAAGGATATGACACCATGCTGGGCGAGCGGGGCGTCACCCTTTCCGGCGGCCAGCAGCAGCGTCTGGCCATCGCCCGCACTCTGGCCGGCGCTCCGCCGGTGCTTGTTTTTGACGATTCCCTCTCCGCTGTGGACACCGAAACCGACGAGCGCATCCGAAAGGCTCTCAAGGCCCGGAAAGAGAAGGCCACCACCATCCTGATCTCCCATCGGGTGACCACATTGATGGAGGCCGACCGTATTCTGGTGCTGGAAAAGGGGAGAGTGAAGCAGATCGGCACCCACCAGCAGCTGATCCGGGAAGAAGGCCCCTATCAGCGGATCTTCCAGCTTCAGAGCCTGGCGGCCGAAGAGGCGGAAAACGAAAGCGAGGTGGGCAAATGAAACAGAAAGAAGAATACGGCTACCCCACATCCTTTGATTTTGCCCAGTGGAAAAAGCTGTTCCGCTACATCCGGTTTCTCAGAACGCCCTTTGTGCTTCTTTTGTTTGCGGCCATGGCTACCGCTCTTTTCGACGCTATTTTCCCCTATTTCAGCCGGTACGCCATCGACCACTTCATTGCCCTGCAAACCACCGAAGGTCTGGGTGTTTTTGCGCTGCTTTATGCCCTGGCCGCCGGTTTGCAGACCGGCGCCAATGTGATCTACTGTCAGCAATGCATCGTCATTGAAATGAAGGTGGGCCAGGCCCTGCGGGACGCCTGCTTTGAGCACTTGCAAAAGCTGCCTCTGTCTTTTTTCAATGTGACCCCGGTGGGCTACCTGGTGGCCCGGGTGATGAGCGACACAAACCAGCTGGGCTCCATCTTCTCCTGGCGGCTGGCGGAGTTTGTGTGGAACGGCTGTTATCTGGTCTTCGTGGTCATCTCCATGTTCCTGCTGTCCTGGCGCCTGGCGCTGCTGGTGCTTATCGTGGTGCCGCCCATCGCCCTGGTGTGCTCCTTTTTCCAGCGGCGGCTGCTGCGGGCCAACCGGCGGGTGAGAAGAGCCAACTCCACTCTGACCGCTTCCTTCAACGAGAATATTTCCGGCGCCAAAACCATCAAGACCCTGGCAGTGGAAGACACGGTGTGCCGTGAATTCCGGGAAATCAACCTGGATATGCGCCGCAAGGCCATGCATGCCAAAACCCTTCACGCCCTGTTCCAGCCCCTGGTGATGTTTCTGGGCTCTGTGTCCCTGGCCCTGGTGATGGCCGCAGGCGGCGTGATGGTGGGTCCCTGGGGCATTCCTCTGGGCACCCTGGCTGTGTTCATCTCCTACACCATGAACATTGTGGAGCCCATCCAGATGGTGGTCAGCGTTCTGGCCGACGCCATTGCGGTGCAGGCCAATGTGGAGCGGGTCAACCGGCTGCTGGAAACCGTCCCTGCCATTCAGGACCCGCCCGCCATCCAGGCAAAATACGGGGACATCTTCCATCCCAAAAAAGAAAACTGGGAAAGCATCCAGGGAGACATCACCTTCCAGGATGTGACCTTCCGCTATCCCGATGGGGAGGTCAATGTGCTGGAGCATTTTGACCTGCACATTCCCGCCGGCTCCACCGTGGCCATTGTAGGGGAGACCGGCGCAGGGAAATCCACTCTGGTGAACCTGGCCTGCCGGTTCTATGAGCCCACAGAAGGGAAAATCCTCATCGACGGGGTGGATTACAGAGAGCGGAGCGTGGGCTGGCTGCACAGCAACATCGGCTATGTGCTCCAATCTCCCCACCTGTTCACCGGTACCATTGAGGAAAACATCCGCTACGGCAAGCTGGACGCCACCCGGGAAGAGATCCAGCAGGCCGCCAAAATGGCCTGTGCCCACGATTTTATCATGGCTTTGCCCGGCGGGTACCAGGCCCAGGTGGGCGAGGGGGGCAGCCAGCTGTCCACCGGCCAGAAGCAGCTGATCTCCATCGCCCGGGCCATTGTGGCAAATCCCCGGATCTTTGTGCTGGACGAAGCCACATCTTCGGTGGACACCGAAACCGAGGCACTGATCCAGCAGATCATCGGCAAGGTGCTGGAAAACCGCACCTCTTTCCTCATTGCCCACCGACTGTCCACGGTGAAAAATGCCCATGTGATCCTGGTGGTGCGGGATGGGAAGATCATCGAGCGGGGCACCCACGGAGAGCTTCTCCGAAAGCACGGCTACTACTATTCCCTCTACACCCGTCAGTTCCAGGAAGAACGGTTCCAGAATGCATTTTGAAAAAGGAGATTTTCCCATGAGCAAAATTGGTATCATCTGCGCAGTGGACCGGGAGCTTTCTCCCTTTCTGGAAAAACTCCAGCCACAAGCCCTTCCCACCCAGGCCATGCTCACCTTTTATCAGGGAAGCCTGGGGGATCATCAACTGATTCTGGTGCGCTGCGGCGTATGCAAGGTCAACGCCGCCATTGCTGCCCAGGCCCTTATCGACCGGTTCCAGGTGGACCTTCTCATCAACAGCGGCACAGCCGGCGGCATCGACCCTTCGGTGCAGCTGTTTGACACCGTTGTTTCGGAAAAGATCGCCTATCACGATGTGGCCCCCCACATCCTCACCCAATACCATCCTTTTATGGAAAGCGTCTATTTCCCGGCAGACCCCCGGCTGCTTTCTTTGATGCGCCAATGTGCCCCCCAGCTGCCCAACACTCTGCGTTTCGGCGCCACCGTCACCGGGGAGCAGTTTATCGACACCGGTATGCGGGAGGAGATCGACCGGCAGTTTGCCCCTCTCTCCGCCGATATGGAAGGGGCGGCCATCGCCCATGTGTGCCATGTGAACCACATCCCCTTTCTGATGATCCGCTCCATCACCGATACCCCCACCCACAGCGGCATGGACCATTTTGAGCAAAACTGCGAAAAGGCCTCCGGCCTTGCCTGCGAGGCCACCCTGGTTCTCATTGGAAAAATTCCCTCCCAGGGCATCTGAAAACATAAAAAAATCCCCCGACCCCGGGGGGATTTTTTCGTGTTCAGACTTTGTTTGCATACCACAGATAGGTCATCTGCTGCAAAAGCCACAGGCCGCCCACCACCAAGGCCCAGACAGGCTGCACCAGCTGGAAGCAGGAAAGCAGGCACATACCCACCATCACCAGAAGAAACCCTTTGCCGGTGGCCTGGAAAGCCCGGTAACTGCACTGGCCCATCTTCTGCCGTTCCGCTTCGTCACAGCTTTGGTACCAGTCCTTCTGAAAGCGGCTGCTGAGGGGATCTCCCTGTTTTTCCGGGAAGATAAACTTGGTGCGCTGCACCGCTTTTACCTCCAAAACAATGAGCAATGTGAGATAGACGATAGCCAATCCCATGGACCACAGTATGTTTTGCGTCTCTGCCGAATAAAAGCTGATGGTGATGGCGATGAAAAACAGGGGAGTGGCCCCGCCGGAGCAGAGCATACACCGCCCCAGAATCCGGTTGCACCGCTGGAAAACCTCATCATCCTCTCCGGTCTGAGCGATCAGCTTTTTCGTCTTTCCATACAGCACCCATCCCAGAAACAAAATGACGAAACCGGGGAGGAACCACCATATTCCCAGCTGCTGCACCAGCATTTTCCCCTGGTTCAGCACATTTTCCAAAGCATCGCCGTTGGCGGCCGCACAGTAACCGGCTACGCCGCCCAGCAGGGCACACAGCAATATGGTGCCCAGAAATTTTGCCGTGGATTTTCCACTTTGCTTTTCCCGCTTCATTTCCCTTCCTCCTCTGTGAGATAAAATACCTGCTCCACCGGCACCTGAAACACCTGAGAAATACGCAGGGCCAGGGTGATCGAAGGGTTATAATCCCCCCGTTCGATGAGGCTGATGGTCTGCCGGGAAGCCCCTACCAGGCTGCCCAGCTGCTGTTGGTTGAGCCCCTGTTTGGCCCGCAATTCTTTGAGCCGATTCTGAAGCCCCATGGACACCCTCCCTTGTGACTTATTTTCTTGTCATAATGACAACCATCTTTGTCATATCCAGCATACCATTGACAAGGATCTTTGTCAAGCATAAAAAATCCCGGAGGGACATTCCTCCGGGGTTTTTTGGTTTATTTACCAGCCGGTTCCCACCAGCTGCCCCTGCCACCCATCAGGGGTTCGGGTAATATAGCCGCAGCGGAAGTATTCATAGGCTCCCTGGGGCACATCGCTGTCCATGCCCCGGTATTCCTGGGTATTTCCTGCCATGGCAAACTGCATGGCCCGCTGATTTTCCGGCACAAATACCGTGGTCAGATAGAAGGGAAGGGTGTTTTCCGGCAGATCGTCAAACTGCGCTCCCCCTTCCAGGGCCGATTCCACCTGGCAGCGGACAAAGGTATAGGCTTTGGAACTGCCGGAAGAAGCCTTCAGATGAATGCTTTCAAACCGGGTGCAAAATTCCTCTGCTGCCTGAAGGGCATCCTGGCCCCGATCGGGGATGCGGACGGCATCCTGCTGTTGGTAGCCGCCGCCCAGGGCGAAAAACTCTTCCTCATCCAGCCAAAGGCGCAAAATTCCATAGGGTGTTTCCAATCCCCTGGACCACAGCCACCGCTTTTCCTCCCCTTCTTCTGCCAAAAGCAGAGGGGAGTCCTGAAAGGCGGTAAGGGTCGCATCGCCGCTTTTCAGAATAACCGAATCCCCTGCCGGGGTTTCGTCCGGCTCTTTTGCTGCCCCGAAGGGCATCTGGAGAAGGCTGTTATAGCAATATTCCCCATTGACCTCCCAGCCGCCGGTATAAGTTCCCGCCGCTTTCCCTTGCTGGAACAAGGTCAGCTGAATGTCCTCTTTTCCGATTTCCACCAGGCTGCCGAGCATTTCGCCTCTTTCCAGCAGGTCAATGGAGCGGGCATACTCTTCTCCCTCACCGCCGGTGAGAAGGGCATCCAGAGTCAGTTCAGTGCGGTTTTCCAGGGAGAGGGTATAGGTCTTGCCCGCCTCCCACGCTTCTCCCTCCAGCTCGTGGATGCTCATGGACATATCCCCATCTTCCAGCCGCCCGGCGATGTGGATGTTCCATCGTTCTGCCGGATAATCTTCCGGCAAGGTAAAGAACACCTGGTCACCTTCCCAGGCAAGGCTCTTTTCCAGATCGTCCAGGGCTTTTTCCTCCGAAACGCTGCCTGCACTGGGGTTGAGGGTGCAGGCGGCCAGGGCCAGGCAGACCAGCAGCCCGGCAGGCACGGCGGACCATCGGCCCCCGGGGCGGAAGCGCAGAATATTTTTGATCCTGCGCCGGGCATCGCCTTCCCCAAAATGAATGGGGGAGGGGAGGGGGAAATGGTAATGGGATGCAAAAGACAAAAGCAAGGTGCCATAGGCTTTGGGGCTGCCCCCTTTTCCCAGCACATACTCATCACAGCTCATCTCCATATCCCGTCTCATCAGATAAAAAGCCAGCCAGCACAAAGGGTTGAACCAGTGAAGAGCCAGCAGGCAAAAGGCCAACAGCTGGAAAAAGGGATCCTGCCGGCGAATATGATGCTGTTCATGCTGGAGCACATACCGCAATTCCCCACCCTCCAGCCAATAGGGCACATAGATCCGGGGACGGAATGCTCCCAGAATAAAGGGAGATGCTACCTTTTCACTGCGCCACACATTGCCTTCCAGCCGTGTGGCGGCAAAAAGGCGCCGCCGCAGACCGATATAGCGGAAAATGGCGATGGAAAAAAACACCGCCGCCCCCACGATCCATAGGGCCGCTCCCGCCGTCTCCCAGGAGAACCGGGGCGCAGGGCCGATTCCCTCCAAGGCGGCCTGAGGAACCGCCGGCCCCTGATCCATGGCAGAAGCCGCCCCGGAAGAGGGAAGTGGAGAATAGGAGATATACTCCAGGCCGCTGACACCGGAAGCCATGGACGATTCCGCCGGCCGCAGGGGCTGCAAGGCGAATACACTGAACACCGAGGACAGGCTCACCGGGCACAAAAGACGGAAAGCCACAGCCAGCCACAGCAGATAGGAGTACTTTTTCGGGGTCCTCCGCAGCAGCAGCCGGAAAAGCACAATAACAGCAATGACCACGCCGCCGGCTGCACTCATGTTGAGCACTTTCACGAAGATCTGTTCCATATTAACCCTCCTTATGCTGGTCGATGAGCTGCTTCAGTTCCTCCGCTTCCTCCCGGGACAGGGTCTTTCCCTTTAAAAAGGACACCAGAAAACTGGGCAGGGAGCCGGAAAAGGTCTGTTCCACAAACTTTTCACTTTCCTGGGTCTGTACCTGCTGCCGGGGCACCAGGGAGGTGACCAGGCTGTCCTGGTTCTGGGCCAGGCCTTTCTGGCACATCTTTTTCAGCATGGTATAAGTGGTGGATTTCTTCCACCCCAATCTTTGCTGGCAAAGGGTGACCAGCTGGGATGAAGAGAGAGGTTCACTGTCCCAGATCACTTCCATAAACCGAAAGTCACTTTCACAAAGCCGCTTGTGTTCCATTCGTTCACCTCCTGGGTCTATAATCATAAACCACTTTTCTTGTGCTTAGTTTATAATAATAGACCACCTTTGTCAAGAAAAAACTCTGCCCTTTTGAACAGAGTTTTATATACTGAAAAAGCGGCAGGGAGCCCCTGCCGCTTTTTATTTACAGTCCCACTTCTTCCATGGCGTCGATGCGCAGACCTTCTTCTGTTTTTACAAACTGGATCTGGCTGCGGCGGAGAGACTGGTAATTCATATAGTCCACTGTGACTGTCATCCGGTTTCCGTCGATCTTCAGGATATCAAGGGTATCCGGGGCCCACTGCTTATCCAGCGCCCCGCCCACGCCGATATCGATGCACAGTTTCCCATCCTCTTCCCGGTACCGGGGATATGTTCCTTCAAAAGCGCCCTGATAAAATTGCTGCTGGGCATATTCCGGAGTGAAAACCTCCTCCGTCAGATCCCGCAGCGCCTGGAGGGTATTGATCTCCCCATCGGTCACCGGCACAAAACACTGTCCATTTTCATCGGGCTCGTAGGGGGCGTTGGGAGCGGTGGCCAGACCGGCTCCCATGAAAATATCTTCGATCCGCCGCTCTTTTTCCATAATCTCCTCAATATTTGCATCGATTTCCTTCACCAGCTCCACATCGGAAGGCACTTTTTCTTCTTGTTCCTCCTGTTTTATGCCTTGCTGCGGTTTTTCTTCGGCCGCTTCCTGCCTCTGGCAGCCAGTCCACAAAACAAGGGTCAGAAGCATACACAGTGTGAGGCAGATCTTATTCATGACCGTTCACCCCTTTGTATTCCAGATATGCCCATTCCTTTCTTTTAGTATATCACAAAATCATCCCTCATTTCTCTGAAGAAAGGCTTTGGCCGCTTTCTTCAGATCTTCTATCAGCTCCTGCAAAAGGGGAGACCACTGGGTTTGCAGGAGGCATCTCAAACATCACAAGCAGCACTGGGATCAGAATGGCAGCTGGAATCCATCCCATCAGCAAAGATGCAAGCAGCCAAAGCTTCATATTATTTTTTCATCTTCCATACCACCTTTGCCAAAGCATTTTCGTATTTTCTTCCATTATAGCATGGAGAAAACCTCTTTGGCCAGACGGCCCAATTTTTTGCATAAAAAATCGGAGCAAGTGGTTTATCACTTACTCCGAGATGGTTGCGGGGGCAGGATTTGAACCTACGACCTTCGGGTTATGAGCCCGACGAGCTACCGAACTGCTCCACCCCGCGATATTCTGTTTGTTTGGTACTTGATTAGTATAGCACAAGGGGCGTCCTCTGTCAAGAGATATTTTTCCTTCCCCCTGGATTTGAAGCCAGGGGGGAAGGAACGGGGAGTTACCAAGCTGCACAGGCTCCTTCGCAGCGGGGCTCTGTGCCGCCAATGAGTGTACCGTAGGGGGTACGCAGGATCATCTGTCCTTTGCCGAAACCGCCCCGGTTGGTATCAAAGACGATTTTATGTCCGCGCTGGGCCAGAGAATCTGCCAGATAGGTGGAAAATTCCGTTTCCACATGAATTTCTTTTCCGGCCGTCCACAGCCAACGGGGAGCATCGATACAGGCCTGGGGGTTGAGACCGCAGTCGATGAGCTTGGTCATCACCTGTACATGGGCCTGAGGCTGCATAAAGCCGCCCATCACCCCGAAGGGGCCCACCGGTTTGCCGTCTTTTGTGAGGAAACCGGGGATGATAGTGTGATAGGGACGCTTGCCCGGTGCCGCGGCATTGGGGCTTTCCGGATCCAGAGAGAAACCCTTGCCCCGGTTTTGCAGAGCAATGCCTGTGCCGGGCACCACCACGCCCGAGCCAAAACCGGCGTAATTGCTCTGGATGTAGGAGATCATGTTGCCTTCGTTGTCCGCCGCGCACAGATAGACGGTGCCCGGATTTTTGGGATTGCCCGGCGCCGGTTCGATGGCGGTCTGGCCGATGAGCTTCCGCCGGGCGGCAGCATATTCCGGGGAGAGCATTTCCTCCGGGGATACTTCCATATACCGGGGATCGGCAATATAGCGCAGGCCATCGATAAAGGCCAGTTTGGTGGCTTCAATCTGCCGGTGTACACCCAGAGGATCGTCCAGGGAAGAGGGTTCAAAGCCATTAAGGATGTTGAGGGCCATCAGGGCAATGATTCCCTGGCCGTTGGGAGGCAGCTCCCACACCTCATAGCCATGATAGGGCACGCTGAGAGGCTGTACCCACTGGACTTCATGCTCCATCAGATCCTCTTTTTCCAAAAAGCCGCCAAATTTATGAGAGGCCGCCACGATCCTGTCGGCAATCTCCCCCTGATAATAGTCTTTGGCCTGGGTCTTGGCAATGGCCTCCAGGGTGTCCGCCAGATCGGGATTGCGGAACAACTGTCCCGGCCGGGGCGCTTCCCCTCCCGGCATAAAAATACGGAACCATTCGTCAAACTGCGGACCGCAATCGGTGTTTTCCCGCATACGGGATGCCATGCTATTGATGCTGCTCCAGGTGATGGTGCACAGGGCCTGGCCTTCCCGGGCATAGGATATGGCAGGGGCCAGCACTTCGGTGAGGGGCAGACGGCCAAATTTTTCATTGATGGCTGCCCAAGCGGCAGGAGCACCAGGCACGGTCACCGGCTCAAAACCATAGTGGGGCATCTCCTTATAGCCCTTGTCCCGCATTTTTTGCAGATCAAAGCCACGGCCCATGACGCCAGTGGAGTTCATGCCCTGCAATTTGCCTCCATTCTGGGTAAAGATGGCAAATGCATCGCTGCCTGCGCCATTGGTCTGAGGTTCCAGAACCACCAGACAGGCTGCGGCGGCGATGGCCGCATCGAAGGCGTTTCCTCCTTTTTTCAGCATATCCACCCCGGCCTGGGCCGCCAGATGGTTGGATGTGGCACACATTCCCCGGGCGGCATAGGTGACATACCGTCGGGAGGGATAGGGATAAAGCGCGGAAGTCTCCATGTTGTTTCCCCTTTCAAAAGAAATCTGTTGATATTATACCATGACGCCAATGCGGCATGGTATATTGGCCATGTTTTCGGTTGTCCCCCAAGGGACGAGAAAACGGCCGCAAAATCAGTATCATAGCCGCTTGCGGCTATGATACCATGACGCCAATGCGGCATGGTATATTGGCCATGTTTTCGGTTGTCCCGGAAGCGGGACGAGAAAACGGCCGCAAAAATCCGGTATAATAACCGCTTTGCGGTTA
>NZ_JACJKW010000020.1 GCF_016901775.1 Intestinimonas butyriciproducens | reverse complement strand
AGAGCGACTTGTCCCGCAGGTGATGGTTGGACATCACCGTGTAATCGCGGGTTTTCTCAATGCGGAATACCGCCATATTGGATACCTCCTTCCTTCGGTTTTGAAAAGTATTCGTTTCGGCGGGTTTGCGCCCCTGTATCGCCGCTTGGCCTCCCATGAGGGAAGGAATATGGGCGGTCTCGTTTGCGCCGCCCACAGGCGAAAAAACAGGGGATTTCCCACCCGTTTTCATACAGTTTTGCGTGCCCCCGGCAGGGCATAAAAAACGCCACAGGTTTGTGTTACCCATGGCGTTGCCCCGGCAGATGGCCGGTCTGTATTCAGTTATATGGTCAAGGGGGGCAGGCCCCGATTGACAGGCTCTGTACCCATATCTCGGCATTTCGTGGTCTTTCAGCGTGTCAAGGCTCACTCAACAGTAGTAAAATCGTAGTAAATGAGGTGGTTTTGACCTGTCTGAAATGCCCGTGGATACAGTGTTTTCAAGGGATAATCAGATTTTGGCTTGATTTTTTAATGAAAAAATCACAAAAAGGTCTCGCTTTTGCCTGGATATGTGCTATAATATTACCAAGAAAACTGAATAGAGCGTAGCGCATCAAAAAACAAAGGAGTGCTGACTATGAAGATGACCTTTACAGAGAGAAAGGTTTCCATTTCCGACGAGCTGAAAGAATATGCAACAAAAAAATGCGAAAAGCTCGAGCGGTACTTTGATAGAGACAACAGCGCCAAAGTGACTTTTTCCATGGAGCGGGGCCGGTACATCGCTGAAATCACCGTGGCCCACGCCGGGATGCTCTTCCGGGCCTCGGAGCAGAGCCATGATATGTATGGCTCCATCGACGGTGCTGTGGACAGCATCGAACGGCAGATCCTGAAAAATAAGACCCGGTTGGAGAAGCGGCTGCGCCAGGGCGCTTTTGACAAACCGGCGGAGCTGCAGATGCTGGCCGAGGATCAGGCTCCCGAGGATATCTATGATGTGATCCGGGTGAAGGAGTTTGAAGTCAAGCCCATGACCGTCCAGGAGGCCATTTTGCAGATGAACCTGCTGGATCACCAGTTCTTCTTCTTCCGCAACAATGAGGAAGATGACCGGTACAGCGTGGTCTATAAGCGCCAGAACGGCGGCTATGGCCTGATCATCAGCAAATAAGTAAACAAAATTCCAAAGCGGCGGGCGGCAGCCCGCCGCTTTTGCGCTTTCCAATGGCGGAAGGCCCGCAAGCAAATATTCTTTCCGGGGCGTATAGGGCCCGCCGGAGCAAAGAAAAGAATGGGAGCGGCGGTGCGCCGCAAAAAGTTTTTCCAAAGACCGTGAGACCATTGCCGGGAGGGGAAAAATCTGCGATAATAAAGGATAGATGCGGCACAGGCCGCAGGGAAGAGGAGAAAGAGAGAAACATGAACTATACCTTTTGTGTTCCCTGTCTTCTGGGAGTGGAAGGCTTGGTGGCCGATGAGCTGCGCTACCAGCATTTTGAAGGAGTCCGGACGGAAAATGGCCGGGTCTATTTTGAAGGACCTATGTCGGAGTGTGCCCGGGCCAATGTGCGTCTGCGCTGCGGAGAACGGGTGCTTTTGCGCCTGGCCTCCTTTCCGGCCTACACCTTTGAAGATCTGTTTCAAGGGGTCAAAAGCATTCCTTGGGCCGACTATCTGCAACAGGACAGCATTTTTCCAGTGGCAGGTTATTGCGTAGGCTCCCAGCTGCACAGTGTTCCCGATTGTCAGCGGATCATCAAAAAGGCAGTGGTGGAATGTCTGAAGGAGAGCTATGCCCTGTCCTGGTTCCCTGAAACCGGGGTCAAATACCAGATCCGCTTTGCGCTGCTGGAGGATCAGGCGGAGATCTATCTGGACACCACCGGCGCACCCCTTTATAAACGGGGATACCGTCTGGCCACCCAGCAGGCTCCCTTGCGGGAGACATTGGCGGCCAGCCTGGTGAAGATCACCCGGTACCGCGGCCGGGAAGAGATGATCGATCCGTTCTGCGGTTCCGGCACTTTGGCCATCGAAGCGGCCATGGTGTGCTGCCGTATTGCGCCTGGAGCACGCCGGAGTTTTGAAGGGGAAAGCTGGCTCTTTGCGGACAACGCCTGTTGGGAGGAAGAGCGTCAGCGGGCTTTGGGAGAAGAAGTGCGGGAAAGGCTGCCCATCACCGCCAGCGACATTTCGGGAGAAGCGGTGGAGCTGGCCCGGGAGAACGCCCGCCGGGCCGGAGTGGAAGACCTGATCACCATTCGCAGGGCCGACGCTCTGGGACTGCCTTATACCGGCCGGAAAGGGGTGCTGCTCACCAATCCTCCCTATGGTCAGCGGCTGTCCACCCAGGAGGAAGCCCGGGCCCTTTATGACGGACTGGGCCGGGCGCTGCACCAGACCCCGGGACTGAAAAAGTATATCATCACTTCCGATCCGGAGTTCGAGACTTATTTTGGGGCCAAGGCGGACAAGCGGCGGAAGCTCTATAACGGAATGCTCAAATGCCAGCTGTTTATGTATTATAAACAGGCTGTGGAAGAGGGGCGGGAAAAGAGAAGATGAAACACATCTTTTTGATCAATCCAGCGGCGGGAAGCCGGGGCCGTCAGGCCGAACTGGCCGGGGTGTGCCGCAAGGCCGCTCTGGAACAGAATCTGGAATATGAGATCCTGGTCACCGAGCACCCGGGCCATGGGGTGGAACTGGTGCGGAAGGCCTGTCTGCAAGGGGGCGGACAGCATCTGCGGTTTTACGCCTGCGGCGGCGACGGCACGCTGAACGAAGCGGCCCGGGGAGCCTTTGGGATGTGGAATGTGGCAGTGGGGCACTTCCCTGCCGGTACCGGCAACGATTTCATCAAGGTGTTCGGCCGGCAGATGAACCGGTTTTTCCAGCTGCCGGAGCTGACAAAAGGGGAAGAACTGCCCATGGATTATGTGGAAACCAACTGCGGCGGTGCAGTGAATGTGCTGTCGGTGGGCATCGATGCCCGGGTGGCAGCCGGAATGCGGAAATACAAGCGCCTGCCTCTGTGCCGGGGACAGTGGCCCTATGTCTTTTCGACGGCGGAAAACATTCTCCGGGGCCTGGGGGAAGAATACCAGGTTATCATTGATGGGAAGAGCTACGACGGAGATTATTCCATGATCTTTGCCGCCAATGGCCGGTGGTATGGAGGCGGCTTCTGCCCCGTGCCCGATGCGGATCCTCAGGATGGGCAGCTGGATGTGCTTTTGGTGAGCAAAGTAGGCCGCATGACGGCGGCCCAGGTGGTGGGGGCTTATAAAAAGGGCCTGGGGTATCAATATCCCCAGTATATCAAAAGAGTTCCGGCCCACGAAATGGAGATCCGCCGTCGGGATGGGAAGGATCTGTGCGTCAATCTGGACGGAGAGATCGCCTATACCCCTCGCTTGCAGGCGGTATTGCGCCAGGGAATGAAATTTATCGTGCCCCGGGGAGTCCAGGTGGAGCGCCGGGAAAAATAGAGAAAGAAGGAATGAAAAGTGGGAAATGTTCATGTGATGAGCTTCAGCCCCACCGGCGGCGGCAGAAAAGCCGCCATGGAAGTGGGAAAGCAGATCGCCCTTTCCGCTGGCTGCGCGGTGGGAGAGCTGTCTCTTAATCGCCCCGATGACCGGGCAGCCCGATATCACTTTGGAGCAGAGGATCTTCTGGTGCTGGCCTATCCGGTGTATGGCGGACGGATGCCCGCTCTGTTGGAAGAGACCATGACCCATCTGGCGGGGGAGAACACCCCGGCGGTGGTTCTGGCGGTTTACGGCAACCGGGCCTATGAGGACGCTTTGCTGGAAGGGGTGGAGCGGCTTCAGAAGCAGGGCTTTGTGCCCATCGCCGCAGGCGCCTTCGTGGCGGAGCACACCTACACCAGCGCCCTGGCGGGAGGCCGTCCCGATGAAAGCGACCTGGCTCTGGCCCGGCAGCTGGGGGAAAAGGCGGCAGAAAAATGGCAGAAAGGGGACAAAACCCTGGTGAAGGTACCGGGGAACCATCCCTACAAAGAGCGGGGCGCCGGTGCTTCCCGCCATCCCAAAACCAAGGACAGCTGCACCGGATGCGGTCTGTGCGCCTCTCTTTGCCCTATGGAGATCATCGATCCCCAGGACCCCAAAGCAGTGGGCGAAGGCTGTCTGGCCTGTTTTGCCTGTGTGAAGCACTGCCCGGTGGGGGCCAAGTTCTTTGAGGACGAGGGACTGGACAAGGCCAGGATGTGGCTGGAGGCCAATTTCCAGGAGCCCAAAACACCGGAACTATTTGTGGATTAAAAAAGATAACAAAATCCCGGAACTCTGTGGTTCCGGGATTTTTGTATGCAAAGATAAAAATTAGTCTTTCATAGCGGACACAAGCAGCATCATGGGGCGGCGCATTTCATCCTTCATGCCTGGGATGTCCATCATTTCAGCAGGGGGCTGAGGTTCGATAATGTGCTGCAAGGTAAGCCCATTTTGAAGCAATGTGTTCAGATAGGTGGTCAAAGTCCGGTGGTATTTGACAACCGGCTCTCCCAAAAAGATGGCCTTGCGGGGGCCTTCATAGTAATAGTTATCCACAGGGAAGTGGAGAATTTCCCCCTTCTCATCATAGTACCAGTCCTGAGGGCCGGAAGAAGTGAAAACCGGATGTTCTACGGAAAAGACCAGGTGACCGCCTTTTTTCAGCCAACGGGCAATGTTTTCCGCCAAAGGCCCGAAGTCTTTGACATAGTGGAAAGCCAGGGAGCTGAGGACGATGTCAAAGGTCTCAGGGGGAAACTGCAAGTCTTCCATGGCTGCGCATTGGTATTGGATCTGAGGCGCGGAGTTGATCTCCTGGGCCTTTTGGAGCATCTTGTGGGAGATGTCAGTACCCAGCACCGATGCAGCCTTGTGCTGGGCGGCGTATTTACAGTGCCAGCCGTAGCCGCATCCCAGGTCCAGAACGGTTTTTCCACAGAAATCCGGGAGAATTTTTTCAAGTTCTGACCATTCCCCTGCACCCTGCAAGCCTTTTTGAGAGCGGAGCATCTGGCTGTATTTCTGGAAAAAAACTTCGTTATCGTATTTGTTTTCTTTCATGTTTGGGTCCTCCCATGTAAATATTGTTCCGTGTTTTGTCTATTTACATGGGTTTATGCAATCTTTTGGGAGATGATACCACCGCACATATCCATTCACTCCCTTCCGGTGACAGAAACAGTATAGCACTGCTTTGCGGAAAAATCCATCTTACGGAAAGGGGGATAGGAAAACTCATTCCTCCATTTCGGCGGGGGTGGTGAGAAGGGCTGCGGCGATGGCGCACAGACCGCCGGCCAGCTTGGAGATCATGTAAATGGCCACCACCCGGGAGGGTTCCAGGCTGGAGACAAAGGCCAGCTGTCCCCCCAATACAAAGGCGCCGCTCACCGAAAAGGCGGCGTTTACCGCCTTGCCCCGGCTGTCCATCCGGTCAAAGAGGGGCAACATGGAAACGCTGGTGGCCAGGCACAGAAGCAGTCCCACCACCGCCGGTTCATTGATACGCATTTTCCGGGCCAGCCAATGCATGGGCGGGCTGAAGCGGGTGAGGGCCAGGTGGGAGAGCACCATGGCTCCGCAGATGACGCCGGTGACCTTGATGACCACCACCAGTGCTTCGTTCACCAGGTCCAGAGAAGCCACCTGCCAGGCAGGAATGAACAGGCCGGCCAGCACCAGGGCAAACAGGGTGAAACTGAGGATCTGTACGCCGCGGCCGATGCAGAGCAAAGCCTTGGTGGTGCCTTGGGGAAACCGGGACAGAGCCAGACACAAAAGCAGGCAGATGAGCAGAATGGGGGCGGTGTTCCGCAGCAGGGTGAGAAAGGGCAGGCGGAGAAGCAGGCCGCCCAGCACCACTCCGGCGGGAAGGGTGACAATGCCCAGCACAATGCCCCGCATCATAGCGGGGGTGTCTTCCTTTTTGATGGCAGACATGGCAATGGGCAGCACGAAACTGATGGTGCAGCCCAGACAGGAAGCCACCACCAGCCCGGAAAACAGTCCCACGGCCGGCGTGGATGCCATCTGCTTGGCAATGGAATAGCCGCCCAGGTCGGGGGCCAGCAGACTGCCGATGAGAAGGGAAGGGTCAAAGGGCAGCAGCTTTTCCAGGTGGGCAATGGCCCCGGCGCTGTGCTGCACAGCGGTGATGCCGATGGCATAGATGCCCACCAGCGACAAAGCCAGGCTTCCCATGGCAGCCAGACCATGGTCGATCTCGGCTCCCAGACCCATCCGGCCGCCAGCGATTTTGTCCAGCAGCCCCAGCAGTGCCAGAATCAGCATAATGGCAATGAAAATATTCATGGTTCCCCATTCCCCCAACCGGCATTTTTCTTTTGCAAAGAGTTCCGCAGAGCATCTTATCATGGAAAGGGAAGGAAGACAAGATGGCATTTTTTCCTTCGGTATCCAGCCATTCACAAAAAATTTTAAAATGGGGGCTTGAAAAACTCCGGCAGGTGGCATATTATAATACTTGTGTTAGCACTCCGGTGTAATGAGTGCTAAACCATTTCTGAATGGATTATCATTGAGGAGGTTATCCCATATGAAACTGCAACCGCTGGCTGACCGTGTGGTCATCAAAATGGTAGAAGCGGAAGAAACAACAAAGAGCGGCATTATCCTGACCGGCTCCGCCAAGGAGAAGCCCCAGGTGGCCGAGGTCATCGCTGTGGGCCCTGGCATCAAGGACAACAAGATGCAGGTGAAGGTGGGCGATAAAGTCATCACCAGCAAATTCTCCGGCACCGAAGTGAAGATCGAAGGCAATGAATACATCATTGTCAAGGAAAACGACATTCTCGCCATTGTTGAGTAATAGAGGAGGAAAACCATCATGTCCAAAGAAATCCTTTATGGTGAAGACGCCAGACGGGCCCTGGAGCGGGGCATCAATCAGCTGGCCAATACAGTAAAAGTGACCATGGGCCCCAAGGGCCGCAATGTGGTGCTGGACCGGAAGTACGGCACACCCCAGATCACCAATGACGGCGTGACCATCGCCCGTGAAGTGGAGCTGGAGGACATCTTCGAGAACCAGGGCGCTCAGCTGGTGAAGGAAGTTGCCACAAAGACCAACGATGTGGCCGGCGACGGCACCACCACCGCCACCCTGCTGGCTCAGGCTTTTGTCCGTGAGGGCATGAAGAATGTGGCCGCAGGCGCCAACCCTGTGGTTGTGAAGAAGGGCATCCAGAAGGCTGTGGATACCGCCATCGAAGCCATCCGTCTCAACTCCCAGGCTGTCAGCGGCACCGAGGACATCGCCCGTGTTGCCTCTGTTTCCTCCGGAGATGAGTCCATCGGCAAGCTGATTGCTGAGGCCATGGAGAAGGTCACCGCTGACGGTGTCATCACTGTGGAAGAGTCCAAGACTGCTGAGACTTACAGCGAAGTGGTGGAAGGCATGCAGTTTGACCGGGGCTACATCACCCCCTACATGGCCACCGACACCGAGAAGATGGAAGCGGTGCTGGATGACGCCTATCTGCTCATCACCGACAAGAAAATCAGCAACATCCAGGAACTGCTGCCCCTGCTGGAGCAGGTGGTTCAGGCCGGCCGCAAGCTGCTGATCATCGCTGAGGATGTGGAGGGCGAGGCCCTGTCCACCCTGATCCTCAACAAACTGCGGGGCACCTTCAGCTGCGTGGCCGTCAAGGCTCCTGGCTTCGGCGACAGAAGAAAGGAAATGCTGAAGGATATCGCTACCCTCACCGGCGGCGAAGTGATCTCCAGCGAGCTGGGTCTGGATCTGAAGGATACCACTCTGGATCAGCTGGGCCATGCCACCACTGTGCGGGTCACCAAGGAGAACACCATCATCGTGGGCGGCCTGGGCGATCCCGAAGCCATCAAGGCCCGTGTGGATATGATCCGCAACGAGCTGGAGAACACCACCTCCGACTTCGACCGTGAGAAGCTCCAGGAGCGTCTGGCCAAGCTGGCCGGCGGTGTTGCCATCATCAAGGTGGGCGCTGCCACTGAGACCGAAATGAAGGAAAAGAAGCTGCGCATCGAAGACGCCCTCAACGCCACTCGCGCTGCTGTGGAAGAAGGCATCGTAGCTGGCGGCGGCACCGCTTATGTCAACGCCATCCCCGCTGTGGCCAAACTGGTCACCAAGGTGGAAGGTGACGAGAAGACCGGTGTGCGTATCGTCATGAAGACTCTGGAAGAGCCCATGAAGCAGATCGCTGTCAACGCCGGTGTGGACGGCTCCGTTGTCATCGAGAAGGTGAAGAATGCCAAGCGTGTGGGCTATGGCTTCGACGCCTACAACGAGGTCTATTGCGACATGATCAAGGCTGGCATTGTGGATCCCACCAAGGTCAACCGCTCTGCCCTCCAGAACGCCGCTTCCGTGGCTGCTCTGGTGCTGACCACCGAAGCCATCGTGGCCGAGAAGAAGGAGCCCGCTCCTGCAGCTCCCGCAGCCGGCGGCATGGATATGTACTAATCGGTCAGCAGCATAAGCTGAATAAAATTTCCATGTGTGAAAATCCCGGACAGACCGTTTTGCGGTTTGTCCGGGATTTTTTCCTTTGTGTAAAAAATGGAATGGCAGCTGTTTTTCACAGATTTTGCCGGAAAGGCTGTGGAAATTTCATTGCAACTATGCTATACTGAGACCATCAAATTATTCATAATAAGTTTCCGGAAAATTTACATTCTGGCGGAAGAACGATGAAATCTGCAAACAGATGGATGTTTACTCGCTGAAATGGAAAGATTGCGGAAAACACGGACACCGTCCTGCGGTGGGGACAGGGCGGCAGATGGGGGGAGGATATACAAACGCCGTGCCGGGCTTTGGCACATATGGCGGTGACCAAAGCCTTCTCAGAGAAATCAGTGAAAGAGAGGAAAGATTATGTTTTGTCCAAATTGTGGGAAACAGCTTCCCGATGACTCCACATTCTGCGAGCATTGCGGTGCAAAGATCGAGGCGGAGCAGCCCAAAGCAGCTCCCAGTGCTCCGGCCCAGAGCCCTGTGCAGCCTTCGGTGCAGGCTCCGGCTCCCAGCCAGCCGGCTCAGCCCAGCCCCCTGACCGAGTTTGTCAAGAAGAACAAGAAGATGGTGGGGATCGGCGCCGGTGTGCTGGTGCTTCTCATTGCAGTGGTGGCCTTTATCGCCACCCGTCCCCAGAAAGTGAAGCTGGAGGATTATGTAAGCGTTACTTTTTCCGGTTATGACACCATGGGCAATGCCACTTATACATTTGATGTCGAGGCTTTCTGCAAGGAATATGCTGGAAAGATCGAGTATCAGACCCCGGCCCTGGGTGAGAGCATGGATGACCAGGCCATCTGCCAGATGCTGTTGCAGGATTGCGTCAGCGGCAGCCTGAATAAAAACCAGGAGCTGGCCAATGGGGATGAAGTCACCTATGAATGGAACTGCGACGACAAGACCGCTTTGGAAAAATACGATGTGAAGCTGTCTTATGATGACATGAAGTTCACCGTGGAAGGCCTGGAAGAAGTCCGGGAAGTGGATCCCTTTGAAAATGTGAAGCTGGAATACACCGGCACAGCCCCCAATGGCCGGGTGGAGGTGGTGTGCGATTCCACCGAGGATTGGGCCCAGGCATTGGTGTATTCTGCGGATCCCTACCGGGATCTGGACAATGGAGATACTGTGACAGTGTCCATTGCCCAGGATGATATGGGGGATGAATGGGAAAGAGTGTTCCTGGAAAATTACGGTGTCAAGTTCACTGCTACCGAAAAGGAATACACAGTGGATGGTCTGGGTTCTTACCTCACCAAGCTGGAGCAGGTGGACAGCGCTACTCTGGAAGAGATGAAGTCCCGGGGTGCAGACGCCATCAAGGCCGAAGCCGCTCAGGATTGGGACGAGGCCATTTCCCTGGACAGCGCCACCTATGTGGGCAACTATTTGCTGGTGGCCAAGGATCAGGAAACCAATTCCCGGAAGAATGCGCTCTATCTGGTTTATCAGGTGCAGAGCACGGCCAGCTTCCCCGAGGAGGGCTATCAGGGCAGCGTCACCTTCTATTATACCGTGCGCTTTGACAACCTGATCGCAACGCCCGACGGCAAAGTTCAGGTGGAACTGGGGGATTATGTGACCCAGAACGGCCGTTTCCGCACCGAGTTCAACGGTCACGGCTATTACTTCCCCGGCTATGAAAGCCTGGATGAGGCCTATCGTCAGTGTGTAACGGTGAATGTGGATCGGTATACATACGAAACCAGCACCGTGGAGCAATAAGAGAGAAACGAGAAAGTGAGGGATTTCCATGGCATTTTGTAGGTATTGTGGACGGAAACTGGAGGATGGCGAGGTTTGCACCTGCCAGCAGGCTCAACAGAACCAGGCGCAAGCACAGCAGGCGGCACCCCAGCAGAATGTACAGCAAGCGGCGCCCCAGCAGGCTGCGGCTCAGCCGGGTGCGGCCCCTGCGGTTTCGGTTCAGGGCAAGCAGGTGCTGGACGCTTTGCTGAAAGATCTGATCGATTTGGTAAAGGCGCCGGGCACCAGTGCACAGGGCTATGTGCGCCGGGGCGATGTGACAGTGTCGGTGATTTTCCTGCTTCTCCAGGGGATCTGTTCGGCGATTTTCGCCCTCTTCTGCATTGGAAAGATCAACAGCCTGATCGCTCTGGGCGGAAGCATGACCCAGAACATCAAGTTCTCCGGTGTGGGCGCTTTCTTCCTGACGCTGCTGTATACAGTGATCTTTGAAGCCATCCTGGCCGGACTGTATTTTGCCGTGGGCAAGCTGTTGGGCGGACAGCTCCGGTTCCAGGAAGCTCTGTCCATTGTCTCCATGCGTTCGGTGATCCTGGTTCCCATGATCCTGGTCAGCTGCCTGGTGTTCCTGCTGAACATTTCCGCCGGTATCGTGTTCTATTTTTGTGCCGGCGCTCTGGCGGGCGTAACCTTCCTGGTGGCCGGCAGCAGCGGTATCGCCAATCTCAGCCCCAACCGGAAGGTCTATCTGAATCTGATCGTCACCGTGGTCTTCACTTTGATCTTCCTCTTCCTGGGAACAAAGCTGCTGCCCAGCTATGTGCCCTCTTCTCTGCGGGAATTCTTCTCCACAGACAATCTGATGAATATGCTCAGCAATATGTAATTGCGGGAACAAAAGTCGCCGGAGTGCTTTGCATTCCGGCGACTTTTTCTCTCCGGCCGGGGTAGGCGGCGGCAGGAGGATATGATATACTGGTTCCGGAGCGGACGGCGCAACCGTTGCAGACCGCCGTTTTCTCGCCTTTTGCAGAGCAAGAAAATCTGTGATCATGGAAAAGGGAAAGGAGCCGTAAATTATGTGGGATCTGCTTTTGACAAACGGTGTCATCATCACAGTGGATGGGGAACACCACATCTATGACAAGGGGTATATCGGGGTGGAAGGGGACACCATTGCCGCCATCGGCCCCATGGAGGAGCTGGGAGAGCGCAGTGCTGCCCGGGTCATCGACTGCAAAGGCCATGCCATTCTTCCCGGTCTGGTGGACGGCCATGGCCATGGGGGCCATTGCCTGATCCGCACCCTGGGAGAGCATCTGGACGATGGCTGGGAGGAGATGGCCGAGACCATCTACTACAAATGCACCGATCCGGAGTTCTGGCGGGCCGAGGGAGCGCTGGCCGCCGCAGAGCGGCTGAAATTCGGCACTACCACCGCCGTATCCATGGTGGGCAGCACGCCCCGGGTGGACAGCATTCTGCCGGTGCAGGCCAACCTGGAAGGATCGGTGGCCACCGGTATCCGGCAGTTGTCGGGAATCGGATGTCCTTACGGCGCCTATCCCAAGGTGGCCCGCACTTATCGGGAGGACGGCAGCTTTGAGGATATAGAGGTCACGCCGGAAATGGCTTATCAAACCACCGAAGAAGCGGTGCGCACGCTCAACGGCCATCACAAGCGGATGATGTGCATTGTGGCCCCTGGACGCATGGGCCGCCGCCCCGATGAAAGCGACGAAGCAAACATCCGCCACAACCGGGAGATGCACCGCATTGCGGAAACCTACGATGTGCCGCTGCACACCCACGCCTATGGCGGCGATGTGCAGTTTATGATGGATCATACCCCGGAGGTGCTCACTCCCCGGCTCAGCCTGACCCACAGCACCGGATACAGCCAGCAGGAGCTGGAGATCCTGGCCCGCACCGGCCCCTATGTGTTCCATGGCCCCACCACCCATGCCAATGCAGTGGGCCACTGCCCGGTGCAGGAGATGCTGGAAATGGGCATCCATCTGGCGGTGGTCACCGACGGCACCGCCGGAGACCGGAGTTTTGATCTGTGGCGGGATATGAAGAATGTACAGCTGTTCCAGCGCTTCCGGAAGAGAGACGGAAATCTGCTGCCCTGCGGTAAGGTGCTGGAGCTGGTGACCATCGAGCCGGCCCGGGCACTGGGGCTGGATCATCTGATCGGTTCCCTGGAAGTGGGCAAGCGGGCCGATATCATCGCTGTCAATGTGATGCAGCCCCATCTGGCCCCCTTCGTCATGCCGGTGCAGCGGCTGGTCTATCACGCCATGGGCCAGGATGTGGATCTGGTGATTGTAGACGGCCAGATCGCCATGGAAGGGAGAACCCTCACCCAGATCTCGGAAGAAAAGGTGCTGGAGGATGCCGCCCGGGCCTTTGAGAAGATGATGAGCCGTCTGAACCGGCCGGAAGTCATGGAGAACGACAAGCTCTATGAGCTGCGTCAGTGATGAAACATGATCCGGAACACACCGGAGAGAGAAAAACAGCAAAAGAGAAAGCCCTTGGCCAGACCGCCAAGGGCTTTCTCTTTCTTTATTTGCCTTTTTCCAGATAGGGCTTCAGATATTGGCCGGTATAGGAAGCAGGGTTCTGGGCTACCTCTTCCGGGGTGCCCTGAGCCACCAGAGTACCGCCGCCGCTGCCGCCTTCAGGCCCCAGGTCGATGATGTGGTCGGCAATTTTGATCACATCCAGGTTGTGCTCAATGACGATGACGGTATTGCCCGCCTGCACCAGCGCATCCAGCACCTGGGTCAGTTTGTGCACATCGGCAATGTGCAGTCCGGTGGTGGGTTCATCCAGAATATACACCGTTTTGCCGGTGTGCCGCTTGCTCAGCTCGGTGGCCAGCTTGACCCGCTGGGCTTCGCCGCCGGAGAGGGTGGTGGAGGGCTGGCCCAGCTTGATATATCCCAGGCCCACATCGTACAGGGTCTGGATCTTCTTTTGCACCTTGGGGATGCTTTCGAAGAAGGGAAGGGCTTCTTCCACCGTCATGTCCAGCACTTCGTTGATGTTCTTTCCCTTGTAGTGAACTTCCAGGGTTTCCCGGTTATACCGCTTGCCGCCGCACACATCACAGGGCACATAGATGTCGGGGAGAAAATGCATTTCGATTTTTACCAGGCCTCCGCCGCCGCAGGCTTCACACCGTCCGCCCCGCACATTGAAGGAAAACCGGCCGGGGCCGTAGCCACGGGCTTTGGCGTCCTGGGTTTTGGCGAAAATCTCCCGGATATCCCCGAACAGTCCGGTGTAGGTGGCCGGGTTGGAGCGGGGGGTGCGGCCAATGGGGGATTGATCGATGTTGATCACTTTGTCCAGGTACTGGAGGCCGTCGATCTTGTCAAAGGCGCCGGGCCGGGTGCGGGACCCGTTGAGCTCGGCGGCCAGATGCTTATAGAGCACCTCGTTGATCAGGGAGCTTTTCCCCGAGCCGGAAACACCGGTGATCACCGTCAGGGTACCCAGGGGAATGTCCACATTCAGTTTTTGCAGATTGTTTTCCCGGGCGCCCCGGATCTTGAGAAAATGGCCGTTGCCTTTCCGGCGTTCCTGGGGAACCGGGATATATTTTTTGCCGCTGAGGTATTGACCGGTGAGGGATTCCGGGCAGTCCATAATGGCCTGGCAGTCTCCGGCGCAGAGGATCTCGCCGCCGTGAACACCGGCTCCCGGCCCCACATCGATGATATAATCGGCTTCCCGCATGGTTTCTTCGTCATGCTCCACCACGATCAGGGTGTTGCCCAGATCCCGCAGCCGTTTCAGGGTGCGCAGCAATTTGTCGTTGTCCCGTTGGTGCAGGCCGATGGAAGGCTCGTCCAGGATGTAGAGCACCCCCATCAGGGAAGAGCCGATCTGGGTAGCCAGGCGGATACGCTGGGCTTCGCCGCCGGACAGAGTGCCGCTGGAGCGGGACAGGGTCAGGTATTCCAGACCTACGCTGCGGAGAAAGCCCAGCCGCTCTTTGATTTCTTTCAGAATCCGTTGAGCGATCATGGCTTCCCGGTCGGTGAGAGTCAGTCCTTCCAGAAATTCCAGTGCCTTTGTCACGGAAAAATCGGTGAAATCGGTGATGTTGATGCCGCCCACTGTCACGGCCAGAGCTTCGGGTTTCAGTCTCTTGCCGTGGCAGGCCTGACAGGGGATGGGGCTCATGCATTCTTCAATCTCTTCCCGCACACTTTCGCTGGCGCTTTCCCGGTACCGCCGTTCCAGGTTCCGCAGCACTCCTTCAAAGGCCTGGGTATAGTGGCCGCTGCCGCCGGAACGCTTCCAGTGCAGCTCCAGTTTTTCCCCCTTGGTGCCGTAGAGAATGGCGTCCAAAGCGGATTTGGGCAGATCTTTCACCGGGGTGTCCAGGGAAAAACCGTATTTTTCGGAGAGGGCGTTGAAATACATCCGGGCGATGCTGCCATCGTCCAGGGAGTTCCAGCCGGAGGCTTTGATGGCCCCTTCGTTGATGGACAGATTCCGATTGGGAATGATCCGCTGGGGGTCCAGTTCCAGCTTCATCCCCAGACCGGTGCATTCCGGGCAGGCGCCGTAGGGATTGTTGAAGGAAAAGAGCCGGGGGGTCAGCTCTTCGATGGAGATGCCGCAGTCCTCACAGGCGTAGTTCTGGGAAAACAGGGTTTCGCTGCCGCCAGGCACCTGGGCGATCACCAGGCCCCCGGACAGGCTGGCGGCCGTTTCCACCGAGTCGGTGAGCCGGCGCTGAACCCCTTCTTTCAGAACGATCCGGTCCACCACAATTTCGATGTTGTGCTTTTTGTTCTTTTCCAGCTTGATCTCTTCCGAAAGGTCATAGAGATTGCCGTCCACCCGCACCCGCACAAAGCCACTGCGCTGGGCGTCCTCGAAAATCTTCTGGTGTTCGCCTTTGCGGGCTCGCACCACCGGGGCCAGGATCTGCAGCCGGGTGCCTTCACCCATGTTCATCAGTTGATCGATGATCTGGTCGATGGTCTGCTGACGGATCTCTTTGCCGCATTTGGGACAGTGGGGCGTGCCGATGCGGGCCCACAGCAGGCGGAGATAGTCGTAGATCTCGGTGACGGTGCCCACCGTGGAGCGGGGGTTTTTGGAGGTGGTCTTCTGGTCGATGGAAATGGCCGGGGACAAGCCTTCGATGGAGTCCACATCGGGCTTTTCCATCTGGCCCAGAAACATCCGGGCATAGGAGGAGAGGGATTCCACATACCGGCGCTGGCCTTCGGCGTAAATGGTGTCAAAGGCCAGAGAGCTTTTGCCCGAGCCGGAAATGCCGGTGACCACGGTGAGGGTGTCCCGGGGGATGGTCACATCCACATTCTTCAGGTTGTGCACCCGGGCCCCTTTGACGATGATTTTGTCGATCATACTTTTCCAAACCAATCCCCCGGGGGACGATGCCCCGGGGGCCTTTCTTCTGGGATGGGGAGGCTACTTTTCCTCCCGGAGCTTTTTCAGCTGGTCCCGGAGTACGGCAGCGTATTCAAATTCCAGCATCTTGGCCGCTTCCCGCATATCCTTTTCCAGCTTCTGTATGGTCAGTTCCTTTTGCTTCTTGGTCATTTTCTTCAGGCTGTCCGCCGGCATGGCCAGGGTGCTGGCATCCCGGGAGATCTCGATCACATCCCGCACGCTCTTGAACACCGTTTTTGGGGTGATGCCATGGCGCTTGTTGTAATCGTCCTGGATAGACCGGCGGCGCTGGGTTTCCCGGATGGCCCGGTCCATGGAGGGGGTGATGGTATCGGCGTACATGATCACCTGGCCGTGGGCGTTTCGGGCCGCCCGGCCAATGGTCTGGATGAGGGAGGTTTCGCTGCGCAGGAAGCCTTCTTTGTCGGCATCCAGAATGGCCACCAGGGATACCTCCGGCAGGTCGAGACCTTCCCGCAGAAGGTTGATGCCGATGAGCACCTGAAATTCACCCAAACGAAGATCACGCAAAAGCTGCATCCGTTCGATGGTGTCGATGTCGTGGTGCATATACCGGCAGGCAATGCCCTCCTGACGGAGATAGTCGGTCAGGTCCTCGGCCATCCGCTTGGTAAGAGTGGTGACCAGCACCCGCTCCTTCTGCTTTTCCCGCTGACGGATCTCGTCGATCAGATCGTCGATCTGACCTTCCACCGGCCGGACGATGACCTCCGGGTCCAGAAGTCCGGTGGGGCGGATGACCTGCTCCACCGTCTGGGAAGAGCGGGTGCGCTCGTATTCTCCCGGGGTGGCGCTGACATAGATCACCTGGTTGATCCGCTCCTGGAACTCCGGGAAGTTGAGGGGCCGGTTGTCAAAGGCCGAGGGCAGACGGAAACCATAGTCCACCAGCATTTCCTTCCGGGCCCGGTCGCCGTGGTACATGGCCCGCACCTGGGGCAGGGTCACATGGGATTCGTCGATGATCATTAAAAAGTCTTTGGGGAAATAATCCAGCAAGGTGTGAGGGGCCGAGCCGGGAGCCCGGCCGGAAAGCACCCGGGAATAGTTTTCAATGCCGCTGCAAAAACCGATCTCCCGCAGCATTTCCATATCATAGGCGGTGCGCTGCTTGATACGCTGGGCTTCGATGAGTTTGCCCTCTTTTTCGAAGAAGGCCACCCGCTCTCTGGCTTCTTCTTCGATCTCCCGGATGGCCACCTCCAGCTTGTCCTTGGGGGTGACATAGTGGGAGGCGGGGTAGATGGCCACATGATCCACCACCCGGCGCACCTGGCCGGTGACAATGTTGATCTCGGAGATCCGGTCGATTTCGTCGCCGAAAAACTCCACCCGGATGGCGTAATCGTCGGTGTAGGCCAGGTGAATCTCCAGGGTATCGCCCCGCACCCGGAAACGGTTGCGGTCAAAGCTGATGTCGTTGCGCTCGTACTGGATCTCCACCAGTTTGCGGCAGATCTCGTCCCGGTCCCGCACCTGGCCGGTGCGCAGGGAGATCACCATGTTGGCATAGTCGATGGGGTCGCCCAGGGAGTAGATGCAGGAGACGCTGGCCACGATGATCACATCTCGCCGCTCAAACAGGGCGGAGGTGGCCGAGTGGCGCAGCCGGTCCAGTTCGCTGTTTACATCGGAGTCCTTTTCAATATAGGTATCGGTGGAAGGGATATAGGCCTCTGGTTGGTAGTAATCATAGTAGGAGACGAAAAACTCCACGGCGTTGTGGGGGAAAAACTCCCGGAACTCCGAGCAGAGCTGGGCGGCCAGGGTTTTGTTGTGAGCCAGGACCAGGGTAGGCCGCTGAACTTTTTGGATGATGTTGGCCATGGTGAAAGTTTTGCCCGAGCCGGTGACGCCCAAAAGGGTCTGCTCCGGCAGGCCCAGCTCCACCCCTTGGGCCAGTTTTTCGATGGCCTCCGGCTGATCTCCCGAAGGTTTATAATCGCTGACGATCTGAAATTCCGGCATAGTGCCCCTCCTTTGCTTTGGGCAGTAAAAGGCGCCGCGCCAAACCGGGCGGCGCTTCTGGCAATATTATAGCAGAACATTTGTTCCGACACAACCATTTGCCGGATACTGGATGTTATGGATAATAGGAAGCGTTCATGGAAAAGTAGCCGGAATCGGCCATGGATACATAGTCGTTGTCGGCCACGATGATGTGATCCACCAGGTGCACCGTGACGCCGGCCAGGGCGCTATAGAGCCGGTCGGTGGTGTGCAGGTCTTCTTCCGAGGGAAGAGCCACTCCATTGGGATGGTTATGGGCCAGCACCACATGGGCGGCATTGAAGCGCAAAGCGGTTTCTACCACCGAGCGGGAGCTGACGGCGGCGCTGTTCAGGTTGCCGGTGGCCAGCAGGATGCAGCTGAGCAGGCGGTGCTTGCTGTCGGTGCATATAAGGAATACCGTTTCCACTGTACGGCCGATAAACCGGGGGATCAGGTAGGCGGCGCATTTTTCCGGGGAGTTCAGCACCACATGGGTTTCTTGCTCGGAATAGTACATCCGGCACAGGCCGGGGATGAGCCGCAGCAAAGTGGCGGCATTGGGACCGATGCCGGGGATCTTCTGCAAAGATTCCCGGGGCGCATGGCAGATGCCGTGGAGAGAGCCATACACATGGAGCAGCTCATGGGCAATGGGATTGGTGTCCACACGGGGCAAAGCACAACTGAGAAGCATTTCCAGCATTTCATGGTCGTGAAACCCATCAGCGCCCATCTGGTCATAGCGTTGGCGCATCCGTTCTCTGTGGCCGTCGTGTATACCCATAGTGTCCGCTCCCTTTTATTTTTTCATACATATATCTATTGTAACGGGGCGGCCTGTTTTTGGCAAGGCCTTGGAACGCATAAAAAAAGACGGGCGGCCAGCCCGTCTTTTTTAGGATGGGAGTAAAAATCAGCGGCGGGAGCCAGCCTTGGCAGAAGGCACCAGCCCCGAGCGCTGGAGCACCGGCTCCAGGGCCTTGAACAACACCAGCAGGATGATCACTTCAACGGGGATCATTACGGTGTTTTTCACCAGGCTTTTGGCGGCATAGAACCAGAAGGCCTTGCCCAGCAAAATGGCGTTCCACAAGGAGCCCAGTCCCACATTGATCAGATAGGCGATACAGATGCGGGCGCCGGCCAGCCGGGGCAGATTGGGCTTTTGCCGGTAGAGGAACAGTCCATAGAAGAAAACGCCCAGCATGGTGTTCAGGGTATAGCCGGGGAAAAAGCTGAATCCGGAAGGAAAGAGGAAAAACTCCGTCAGGTCGATGACCGCTCCGGCAGCCAGACCAACCACAGGCCCGCACACCGCCCCCAGAATGGCTCGGGGGATAAAGGAAAAATATACCCGCAGGCTTTCGCTCACCGGGATAAACAGGCCGCCCATAGCAATGGAGATGGCCGAGAGCAAAGCGGCGATCACCAAGGTGCGCAGGTGTTTGAACTCTTTCACCGATGCGATCCAGAAAGCGGGGCGCAGGGGGGACAGATAGGTTTTTTCGGGCATAAAAAATACCTCCTCAGTTTGTGATTGCCACATAGAGGAGGTCTGGCCGCCGCTCCGGTATGTGACAGCGGGATGCGGCGAATCTACGGCAAGCCAAAAAGCTTTTCGTCCAAAGGGCAACTCCCCGTCCCTTCGGCACTTGACCCATATCCGCCTACTCTGTCAGATTGATTGACAAACACAGTATACACGATTGCCGGGCCAATGAAAAGGGGGAGATGTTCGTCATTTGACACGAAAAAACAGGGAGAATTTTGGAAGACAGAACAAGTGAAAAAGGAGATAATAAGAGAAAACGGGAGATTTATGGAGAAAAACAAAGCAGTGGGGAGAAACGATGCTCTAAAAGCTAAAATTTGTGTAAAAAGGATTGCAAACAAGGAGAATCAGGTCTATAATGGTTTTGCCCCTGAAGGGAACCGGTTTTCCGGAATTTGCGAAGAGAAGGAGTGAGCGGCGTGAGCCCTGAGCCTGAAAGTTGCAGACACCGAATGACTACACACGGCCCCGCCGCGTTTTCAGCGCGCCTGGGCTTTTAAAGGAGCGTTGAAACTATGATCACCTATTTCAAAAGCGAAAACAACCAGATCTGCCCCATCCCTGGGCTGGAGCCGGGATGCTGGGTGAATATGATCCATCCCGATGAGGAAGAAATCGCCTCGGTCTCCCAGGCCCTGGAGCTGGACCCCGCTTTCCTGCGGGCTGCACTGGACGAAGAGGAAACCTCCCGTATCGAAGTGGAGGACGATGTGACATTGCTCATCGTGGATATCCCTTACAGCGAAGAGCAGAAGAAGGACGGCGGTATGCTGTTCTCCACTTTGCCCTTGGCCATTTTGGTCACAAAACAGAATGTGGTCACCGTCTCTTTGGAGGAAACCTCGGTGGTGCGGGATTTTGCCGGGGGACTGGTGAAAAATGTGAATACCGCCATGAAGACCCGCTTTACACTCAACCTGATGCTGCGGGCGGCGGGAAAATATCTGTTCCATCTGCGCCAGATTGAAAAGATTTCTAGCAAGATCGAAGGGGAGCTGTATAAATCCCTGAAAAACAAAGAACTGATCCAGCTGCTTACATTGGAAAAGTCCCTGGTTTATTTTACCACTTCTTTGAAATCCACAGAAACCACGCTGGAAAAGCTGCTCCGCGGCCGGATCCTCAAGCTTTATGAAGAGGATCAGGATCTGCTGGAAGATGTGATCATCGAATTTAAACAGGCCATTGAAATGGCCGATATCTATTCCAGCATCCTCAGCGGCACCATGGATGCCTTTGCTTCGGTGATCTCCAACAATCTGAATATTATCATGAAAGTGCTCACCGTCATCACCATTCTGATGACCATTCCCAATATCGTCTTTAGCTTCTATGGCATGAATGTGCAGGATATGCCTCTGCCCCATACCTGGTTCCCGGTGTCGCTCTCCATTGCCATCACCGGACTTACCTGGCTCTTGCTCAAAAAGAAAAATCTCTATTGAGGGAAACTTGCTTTTACCCCAAACTGGAAAATTTCGGTTTGGGGTATTTTTTTTGAAAAAGAAAATAGAAAAGATGATATATAGCAGGCAATATATGATATGATTGGATTATCATTCCAATGGAATGATAAAAAAAGAAAGAGAAAGAGGGATCGAGATGAAACAATGGATCAAAAAATTATGGGCTTGTGCATTGATTTTTTGTATCCTGCCATGGCCTCTTCCAATCCATGGCCAGGAGGGAGAGCAAGCGGCGGAGCCTGGAGAACCGGAAGAAACGGTATTCACTTTGCTGGAAAGCGAAAGTGAGGATCGGCCCATCACCAGGGCAGAGGCTGCGGCGGTGGTAGTGCGGGCCTTTGGAGCCATGGAAGAAGCTGAAGTGCAGGAATATGTGGATGTGCCGCAGGACAGCTGGTACCGGAAGGACATGGCCCGGGCCGTGGCCATGGGGGCGATGCAGGGCTATGAAGGTTATTTGCGTCCCCAGGGGATGCTGACCTGGGAGGAAGCCGGATTGATTTTCCAGCGGCTGTTTTGTCTTGACCGGAATCCGGCCGAAGGGAAAGAGAATCAGGAGCCGATCACCAGGGGAGAATTTGTTCAGATGGGTGCTCAACTGGTGCCCCAGCGATTGACTGCCGGGAGCCAGGGATGGCAGATGGACGGCAATACATTGATCAGCCAAAGCGGAAATTACTCCCAGCTTGTGGTGATGGGAGATCTGATTCTCACCGAAGGAGCCAGTGGACAGGTATGCCTCCAGGATGTGGTGATCTATGGCCGGCTGGTGGTGAGGGGAAGCGGCCAGGTGACGATGAAGGGAGTGTCCTGGGCCGATCAGGTTCTTTTGATGGAAACCGCCCGCAGCATCCATCTGGAAGCAGAAAAGGGATGTGCGACAAAGGTAAAAGTGGGAGCGCCTATGGCCGTGTTGTCCGGTTTCTTCACCCAGGTGGAATTGGAGAGCGACGGCGTACAGTTGATTCTTGACGGTGCATGGGTGAGCAATCTGCAGATGCAGGGCAAAAACAATGGAGTGATGGCATCCCCTGGGAACTTTATCCGGTGCGTGGAATGCCGGGGAGACCAGGGGACCATCGCAGGCACTGGGCAAGTGGAGCAGGTGCGGGCCTATGGGAAAGGGCTCTATGTGGGAACGCCGGGTACACAGGTGATTGTGCTGTCAGAAACCGGGAATGTATGGGCAGGGGAATCCCTGCTGGAACAAGGCAGTCTGGTGACTTCGGGAAAAGGAGAGGGATTCTCCCCTGAAGAGGAGAAACCGGACAATACACAGGGAGCAGGAAACGGCGGAAGTTCTTCCGGGCCGTCAGGCGGATCATCAGGCGGGTCGGAAGATGGAGATGAGGGGGAAGTAATACCGCCGGAAGAACCTGAAAAGTGGCCCCAGGATCAGATTTCACTGGAGAGTGGCCATACCAGTCAGCCTGTTTCCGGCGTTACCCTCCAGGAGACGGAGGGCGTATACACGCTGCAACTGGAAATGGGAACCGAAGAAGAATTGCTCTGGGGATATCCCTCCCAGGAGACCAGGGAAGCATTTGAAGGAAGAGATCCCCAGGTGCCCTTTGGCATGGTGGCTTTGCACTTTGTGCCGGGGGGAGAACTGGAAGAAGGGGGAAGCACCACGGTGAGCTGGAGCAGCAAAACCTTGCTGGCCATGGGATATACACCGGAGGATTCCCAGGGGAATGTGACCTATGAGAAGGGAAACCAGGGGATGATCCGCCGCTGGGAAGTGGAAAACAGCCAGCTGGAGCAAGGGCTTACGGTGTTTGTGCCCATCAGCAGCCTGGAGGAGCAGATTCCCATCACCATTTGCTGGAACAATGAAGAAGAGGTGGTCTATCAGCTTTGTGTGGGCACACCGGAGTTTCAGTGGATGACACCGCCGGATCTGACGGTACAAGGTACAGACAGAGGCCCGGAGATCACTTTGTCTTACCAGCGGGGCGGAACGGTGGAGACAAGCCTTCTGCGCTTGGTCTCTGCCCAGGATCCTCAGAAGGAATACGGACGGTGGGAAAGCAGCCATCTGGAAAAAGGAGAGGTATGCTTCCAGTGGACTTTGACCGGAGAGAATTGCCCGCCTTTGAACGAAAAATTGCTGCTGATACTGGAAGAGACCTGCGGCGAGGAACGGGAGCAATGGGAAAAAGAGCTGCTGTTTACCGGTGATGAGCTGGGAGCACTGTTGCCTGGAGAAGAGGGAATGATGCTTTTTGCGGCCCAAAGTGACAATTTGACAAAAGAGCAGACGCAGGTACTGGAGGGAATGTGGAACAAAGAAGGAGAAACACCTTTTGCCGGACTGCTTTCCTTCCAAGGCCAGACTCTGCGTGTGGATTGTGGCAGGAGCCAGGGCCTGGGGGATTGGTGCCAGGAAAATCTGGGGCGACGGGAATTGCCGGTGGCGATATACAGCACCGTGCCTTTGCCGGGAGTGGATATGAGCTTTGAGTGGATCACATCGGTGATCTGGCTGGATGCCGATCTGCTGGAGACAGAAGGTTTGCAATGCATCGCGGCCGAAGAAGGGCCGGCCTTGTTTATTCTTCGTTATGGAGATACAATGGTGGAAGAAACCGATTGATCCATAAAGAAGAAGGAGCGTATATGAAAGAAGAAAAAATCGGGCTTGTAGTGGAAGGGGGAGGCATGAAATGCGCCTACAGCGCAGGAATCCTGGATGCTTTCCTGGATGCAAAAATCACCTTTCCTTATTGCATCGGTGTTTCGGCAGGCTCGGGCAATCTGGCCTCCTATCTGGCAGGACAGAAGGGAAGAAACCTTCGCTTTTTTACCCGCCATATCCATTCGCCGGAGTATTTCGGACTGAAAAGCGTGGTCAAAACAGGCGAGCTGTTTGGAATGCAGTACATTTATGGAAAACTGAGCTGCGCTGCAGGAGAAGACCCTCTGGATTACCCGGCCCTGCTGAAAAATCCTGCGGAATATCAGGTGGTGGTCACCAATGCAAAAACGGGAAAACCGGAATATTTTGGAAAGGAAATGGTGGGGCAGGATGATTATCGTCTGATCATGGCTTCCAGTGCCATTCCTGTGGCCTGCCACCCGGTAAAGCTGGGAGGCGTACCCTATTTTGACGGTGGGCTCACCGATGCCATTCCCGTGCGGCATGCTTTGGAAGAGGGGTGCAGTCGGTTGGTGGTCATTTTGTCCAAGAGCCGGGATTATGTGAAAAAACCTCAGAGTATGCGGCTGTTGTACCGAACGGCCTGCCGCAAATATCCCAACATCGTCAATGCCATCCGCCGGCGTCACCGGGTGTACAATGAAAACTTCAAGGAGGTTTTCGCGCTGGAAAGGGAGGGAAAAGCCTTTGTGTTTGCTCCCAGCCAGCACAGCGGGGTGAGTACTTATTCCATGGATGAAAAAGCCGAGCAGGCCTTGTACGATCTGGGGCTGAAGGATTTTCAGGAGAGAAAGGAAGAACTGCTGGCGTTTCTGGGAAAATAAAGGAAAAGGCCGGAGCATATCGCTCCGGCCTCAAACTGTCGAAAAACCTATATAACGAAAAGGGTCGTCCGCCCTACCCCTATAAATCCGCAAAAAGCCGCGACCTGTGCGTGGCTTTTTGCACTTCTCAAGGGGCAAGTGTGCGCCAAAGGCGTGCATACAGCCCCTTGCAAAAACTCGAAAAAGTGGCCTAAGCCACTTTTTCGACACGCTCAGGCCGGAGCATATCGCTCCGGCCTTTCAGCTTTTTTATGCAATGGATTGGCCCAGGGCATAGGCTTGTTCCAGTTCCGGCTTGCCGGTGATGTCCCCCACATCCATATTGCCGCCGGCCAGCACATGGCCCAGATCGGTCCAACGGAGGTGTTCCAGCAGGTGTTGGTAGTAGGTCAGCGCATCTTCAAACCCATGGCCCTCGGCCGCCATCAGAAGTGCACAGGCCCGGTTGTGCCCCCGCAGAAAATTACCGTCGTGTTCTTCCAGAGCGAACAGCCGGTCCATGGCGGTGCGCAGCTGCCCGCTGAAATTCCAATAATACAGCGGTGAGGCCAGCACCATCACATCACAGGTGCGCATAGCCGGATAGATCCGATCCATATCATCCTTTTGGACACAGGGGCAGGGGCGGCTGCTATGTCCGCTGAGACAGCCTTTGCATCCATGGATGTTCATGTCGCCCAGGAAAAATTCGGAAACAGTGTGCCCGGCTTTCCGGGCCCCCTGGGTAAACTTTTCCACCAGAGCAGAGGTGTTGCCGTTTCTTCGGGGACTGCCGTTTAAAATGATGATATTCTTTCCCATGTTTCCTTCCGCCTTTCTCAGATTTTTTCGGCCAGGGCGGCCGCTCTCTCACAGCCGTCTGTTTTCAGGATGTCCCCGGGCTTCAGCACGCCGGGCACCAGCACTTCGCCCACCATGGTCCATTTGTTCAGAGCTGCTGTGCGTTCCATAGGAATGCGTACCCCATCCAGCACGGACAGGTCCTCCTCTTCACAGCAGGCGATGAGGGCGCATTCTTTGCCGGAAATGTCCTTTCCACCCACCACCAGGGAATAGATCCGGTCAATCACCCCTTTGATCTGGGCGGGGATGGAATACCAGTAAACCGGCATGGTAAAAACAATGGCATCGGCCTGCAGAATGGCCGGGGCGATTTTGTTGAAGTCGTCGTCAAAGGTGCAGGCTTTTCCGGTGGAAAAACAGGTCTCGCAGGCGCGGCAGCCGCCGATCTGCATCATGGCCGCATCAAAGCGGGTAACGGAGTGCCCTTTTGCCCGGGCCGCTTGGATAAAGCTGTCGGTCATGGCAAAACTGTTTCCGTTTTTCCGGGGACTTCCGGTGATGACAACCACTTTCTTGCTCATACAGGTTCCTCCTTGTTTGCTTGGGGTTGACTTTTCCCAGGTGGGATAATACAATCATAGCAAGAATTGCGCAAAGAACAAGTACGCACATTCTGGTGCGATACTTACCCAAAAGAAAGTGTGGTTTGAGATGAAGGAAAAAGAAGAATACAAAACCTGTATTGCCAATGCCAACCTGGCCGACACCGGTTTCAGCTACACTTTGTCGCTGATCAACGGCAAATACAAAATGACCATCCTGTACACCCTGATGTGCTTTCAGGTGGTTCGTTTCAATGAAATGAAAAAATACATCGGGGGGATTTCTTATAAAACCCTCAGCGCCACATTGAAGGAGCTGGAGGCCGATGGGCTGGTCCATCGGGAGGAATATCCCCAGATTCCCCCAAAGGTGGAATACAGCCTGACCGAACGAGGAAGATCCCTCATCCCCATTTTGGATCAGATGTGCGATTGGGGCGAACAAAACAGATTGTGAGCAAAAGGAGGAAAGCCTTATGGCGAAACCCAAAATTCGTTTGACTCTCATTGAGAGAAAAGGGCCTCATGGATGCCATCGGGGGCACCGGGTGGGGGATACTTTTGATTTTGATACCCAGCGGGGTGAGCTTTGTCCCATGGCCATGCATGTGGCTTTTCCTTATGTGGACATTCTTCGCTATGGCGGCGCGATTCCCGGTCAGCCGGAGGGAACGGCGGTGTTCTGCTGCCCCGATGCCGATGTGATCAATGTGTTCAAAATAGAGAAAATAGAAAAATAAATGAGAAAACACCCCTTCTGTCAGAGCAGAAGGGGTGTTTTGCTGTTTGAAAATACCCGGCTTACAGGGTGGGCATGATCTCCGGGGGCATGGGGCAGCGATAACCGCCGCCGTTTTGCTGGAGAAGCTCTTCCTTGGCCTTTTTCAGAAGCTGGGGATCTTCCAGAGCATACAGGCCGGAGAGGGCCATCACCTGAGCGGCTTTGATGGTGCCCTTGTGGGCAATGGAAGAGCAGGACTGGGCGGTCACCTGCCAGGTATGGCCGGGAGTGCCCATGGCCTCGGTGCACATGTTGATCTGGGCGGTGGGGGCACAGTAACTGGCGTCGCCCACATCGGTGGAGCCGCCCATGGGGGAGCTTTCCGGAATGAAGGGCAGTACCACATCGCACAAAACGGCGTTCTCCTTTATCAGCTGCTGCATTTCAGGCACACCGGCATATTTCTCGGCATAACTCTTCAGCTGATCGGGGGAAAGGGTCTCCCGGATGGCCGAAGCCAGCTTCCGGTCTTCTTCGTCAAACTGGGGAGCGCCCACTTCGGTGAGAGCCTGGTACATCAGTTTGGTGAGAGAGGGGTTGGGAAGGAAATCGCTCAGGCCTTCGTGGATCTGGATCTCCAGCTGGGTGCCGGTCATCAGCGCGGCGCCCCGGGCCACATCACACACCCGCTCGTAGATTTCCATCATCTGATATACTCGGGGCGCACGGATGAAATAGTGGACGGCCGCATGATCTTGCACCACATTGGGGGCGATGCCTCCCACATCCACATAGGCATAGTGAACCCGGGCTTCGGGAATGATGTGCTCACGCAGATAGTTGACGCCCATGCTCATCAGCTCGCAGGCGTCCAGAGCGGAGCGGCCCAGGAAGGGGGTGGAGGCAGCGTGGGAAGTGCGGCCCTTGAAGCGGAAAAAGACGCTGAGATTGGCCAGACTGCTGCACAGCCATACATTGTTGGTGGTGCCGGGATGCCAGGTAAAGCAGGCGTCCACATCGTCGAACAGGCCGTCGCGGGCCATGAAGGCCTTGGCGCTGCCGTATTCCTCACCGGGGCAGCCATAATAGCGGATGGTGCCCGAAAGGTGATTTTTCTCCATAAACTCTTTGGCGGCCCAAGCAGCAGCCAGAGCAGCGGTGCCCAGGCAATTATGGCCGCAGCCATGGCCATAGGCGCCAGGGGAGAGCTCGTCCTTCACCGGGCAGGCGGCCTTCTGGCTCAGGCCGGGAAGGGCATCGTATTCACCCAGATAGGCGATCACCGGTTTGCCGCTGCCCCAGGAGGCCACAAAAGCGGTGGGGATGCCGGAAAGGCCGGTTTCCACCGAAAAGCCCAGTTCCCGGGCGGCTTTTTCCAGGCATTCTGCCGACTGGTATTCTTTCATGCCCGCTTCGGCATAACCCCAGACTTCATCGCTGACAGCATTGAAAAACTGCTGTTTTTCCTGGATGGCCTGGCAGACGAACTCTTTTTTGTTCATGTTGGATCGCTCCTTTATCATAATATATAAAGAAAATGGATAAGCCGGTCAATAAATTAAGTGGAGCAAACGGGGATTCATAGGAACATCGGTATCCCGCAGACGGTGGGCGATGCGCAGGGCAGCTTCTTTGTGATTTTCCAGGTTCTGGTTCAGCACAAAGCTGCGGGTGGCCGTGTCAAAAATATAGCTTTCTTCTGTGCCGTCCTGGCCAGGGATGGCTTCGGCCAGGCGGAAATCCTCCCAGGGCATATAGTGGGAAGCGATGCCGTCACAGAAAATAACGCCTTTTTCTCCCAACTCGAAAAAGGAGCGGCGGCAGACGCCCAGCAGGCGGAAATAATAAGAGAAGAAATAAAGAAGCACAAAAAGGGCCATGGCACAAAAGAGGGTCCCCGCCCAGTTAAACAGGGAGAAGCCCTGCAAAGTGGCCCGCAGCATATGGATCAGCAGGGGGAGAACACACAGGGCGCCGATCCCCTGGATGAAGAGCACGCGGCTGACCCGATCCCGAACAAAGGCCCGGGTGAAAGGATACCGCTTTCCATCTCCGGCAAAAGGAGAGGAAGGGGGCTGCGCATAGGGGGAGAAGGTGCCGTCGGTGCTGTGATAAGCCCGGCAGATGGGGCAATAATATGCCGTTTCAGCCTGGGGATCCCCCAGGTTGAGATAGGGAAATGCATCGGCCCCTTGGGGTTTGAGGCAGACAGCCAGACGGCTGCCGCAGCGGGGACAGGCTTTGTCCCGGAAAAGGATCTCATTTTTTTCAGCCATTTGCCGCAGTTTGTCCCGGTTCTTTGCCGCCATGAAAAACCCTCCCTTGTTGTGAAATGATCCAATAGTATTGTAGCAGACAGGGCGGCCTGTGGCAAGAAGGGGAGAAAGAAAGGAGAAAACTGGGGTTAGAACAAATCATTCTGAAACGCAGTTTTTGGAAGGACAAAATATATAATGATTTTAGGGTATTTTGGGGTTATGTGCCCCGGAATGCCAAATACATCATAATAGGAGGAGACACCTATGAAAAAGCAAGTGTTGTCTTTGGCCCTCAGCGCCACCATGCTGGCGTCCATGCTGCCAAAACCGGCCTTTGCCGCAGATAACACCATTACCTTCCCTGATATGCCCAACGACTGGTCCACCCAGGCGCTGCAAAACGCCATCAACAATGGACTGCTCAACGGCATCGACGGGAAAATCGCCGCGGGCGAGAATCTGACCCGGGCGCAGATGGCCGCCATTGTGACCCGTGCTTTCGGTACCAATGGCAAGGCCGACATTTCCTCTTTCGGGGATGTGAATGCTGGCGATTGGTTCTATGATGCCATGGCTTCTTCCGTGCTGATGGGGGTATTTCAGGGCGATGGCGTGAACCTCAATCCCAATGCCAACATCACCCGTCAGGAAGCTTTCACCGTTCTGGCCCGCCTGTTTACCCTCAGCGGCGGCGATCAGAGCGTACTCAGCAGCTACACCGACGGCGCCCAGGTGGCCGATTGGGCCAGGGACTCCATGGCTTCCATGGTGGCCGCCGGCTATGTGAAGGGCTCCGATAATATGCTGAATCCCCAGAGCAGCATCACCCGTGCTGAGTTTGCCCAGGTGATGGACAATCTGGTCAAAACTTATTTTGCCGACAATCAGCTGAATGTGACTACTGACGGCAATGGAGTGCTGAACAAGGCCGGCACTCTGGAAGGCGCCACCATTTCCGGTGATCTGATCATCGGCGACGGCGCAGCCGAAGGGGATGTTGTGCTGAAGGATGTCACCGTTTCCGGCCGTCTGCTGGTTCGCGGCGGCGGCACAAGCACTGTCACTCTGGAAGGCAATACCACAGTGGGCAGTGTTGTGGTCAACAAGCCCACCGGCGCTGTGCGCGTGGAAAACAAGACCGAAAAGGCCGTGAATGTGAATGCGGTCAGCGACAATGTGGTGCTCACCGGCAATTTTGATGAGGTCAACGCCAGCGCTTCTCAGGGCACTGTTACCCTGACCGGTGCTGATGTAACTACGATGAATGTGGCTGGCACAAGTGCCAAGGTTGTTGTGAGCGAGAAGTCCACTGTGGAGACCATGAATGTGGCTCAGAGCGCTTCCGGCACAGCGGTTTCCGTCCAGAGCGGCACCACTGTGAACACAATGAACACAGCTGCTTCCAAGGCTGTTGTCACTGTCAATGGCACTGTGGGCACCATGAGCGTGTCCGGCTCTGACACCACTGTCAAGGCCGAGGAAGACGCCAAGATCGAGAAGATCACCACCTCTGCTGCCAACACCACTGTGTCCGGTAAGGGTTCTGTGACTAACTTTGAAGCGGCCAAGGGCTCCAGCGGTGCAGATATTACCACCGACGGCACCAAAGTCGTGAACAATGGTACAGGCAATGTGACCACCGGCAATGACAAGGTGATTACTTCCGGTTCCACGGGCACCAGCGAAAGTGATAACACTGACACCAATCCGGGTGGCGGAGGTTCCGGCGGCGGTGGCGGCAGCGTGGTAGAGTCCTCCGATGTGGTAGTGGCCCCCATGGTTGACCAAGCGGCCGACAACGGGATCGCCTCTGAGGATCTGTGCAGCTCCTATTCGGTCAGCGGCACGGTGAATGGCGATGTGCATACCGTCAAGATTATCGCTAAGGATGTTATGAATCACACCAATGCTACTGGTGCAGAAGGCCACTGGGTGGGCTTTGGTATTCCTGCCGCAGAAGGCAATGAATATTATGCAGGCTTCGGCTCTGTTCCCGCGGACCTGGGGAGCCCTGTTGCCAGCATTGCTGAGCGCACCTATGAAGTAAACGGCAAGACTTACAACACCGTCTACTTCTCCGGCGATACCGAGGATGAATACAAAAACGGCGCTTATGTAGTGGTTAAGAATGGCGATAAAACAACCACCTATAACATCACTTTTGATGTGAGCTTCTTCAAGGCCGACGTTTCTGTGCTCACAGCCATCCCGGAAGTAATTCTGGATGCTTACGATGAAGCTTCCCTGCCTATCAGACATAAGACTGCGGAGGGCCTTGGCTTGGATGCGGCCTCCAATGGTACCACAGTTACCCTGTCCGGCGAAACGACAACAGACAAGCTGGATGCAACCGATGTGGCAACACAGAATGGTTATTTGCTCTATGGATTTAATGTGGGAAGCAAACTGATTACACAGCTTGGCGGCACTGTTACCCCCAACCCCATGAGCCTGGCCGATTTCAGCGATGGAGGCACAGTGTCGGGCGCTGTTCCCATGAACAATGCGGCGCTGCTGAATATCCAGATTTGGGACAATGAACACAGCAGCTTCATCAAGAAGACCGTTTCCCTGGAGCTCAAGGATGCGGCTGGCCGTGTGCAGGATACCGTTGAACTGACCTTTGACGCTACTGGCTGTAAAATTGAAGGTCAGCACTCTGTGACATTCAAAGATGCTGTCGATGGAAATACCATCCAGAGCATCTCTGTGGAGAATGGCGGAACAGTCACACTGCCCAGCAATCCTTCCAAGGCAGGCTGCAAATTCCTTGGCTGGTATTCTGATGAAGATACCGAATTCACAGCGGAAACTCATGTCACTGCCGATATGACCGTTTATGCCAAGTGGGAAAACATCATTGAGGCTGTGAACAATGCCGAAGACAAATCTGCTTTGCAGACTGTGTTGGAGACCGAAGGCAATGAGGATGCACTGGGTATTGCTGTAAGCTCTGGCGATTATAGCACCATGGCTGTTTCCCGCAAGCCTTCCGTTGCCAACTATGTGCTGGAATCCAAGCCGGAGGGCGGCTATACTACTGCTGCAGAGATTCAGGCCGCGTTCAACATGGGCGTCAAATATGAGGCTGGAAAGTGGGCTTTGTCGGAAAAGATCAAGGCGAATGCTTCCACTGTGTCCGATTTCAACACCCTGAAAGCCATCTATGAAGAGCACGCCGCATACCGGGCCAGCATTGGCCGGGATGTAAGCGCAAGCGAAGTCTATACGGACGCCATGAAGGCCTTTGATCGTGTGGATGGAGCAATTATTGAAAAAGTGCACGAACAGTTTGTCAATGAGGACAACAATGCCGGTGATTCGGAATTCACCAATCCCTATAAGCTGAATTCGGTATTTGATTACATCATCGCCTGCGCTCCCGAAACAGTGGACGAAGTCAACACGGCCCTGGGAACAGAAAAGATGAATCTGACCGAAGTGACAGTGAAAGATCTGACCGTTGCCGAAGGTGAGACGCTGACTATCCCCAAAGGCAAAACACTGGTTGTGGCCAAAGGCGCCACTTTGACTGTCAACGGCACCATCGAGGGGGAAGGCACAGTCAAGGGCACAGATGTCACCTTGAATCAAGAGGATATCCCGGCCTTCTCCAAGCTGGTTCAGGATGGAACCACCAAGGTTTGGATCGATGATACTTCAGAGTGGGTGGAGTATACCCAGCAGCAGGCCGCTCTGAGAGATGGAAACGGCCCTGGTAAGCCTGGAACCGACAGCTTTGATTATAGTGCGGCATACACAGAAGCTGGTGTGACCTGGAATGAAGACGGAACAGGTTTTACTGTTGACCAAGCCAAAGTGAATGCATTCATTCAGGCCTATGCTGACGGTCAGGATGACGCGGCTGACAAAGCGTATCAACTGACACAGCCCAGCGGTGAACTGGATAGCGCAGATGGTTTCTTTGTGGGTGTGAAATTTGCTGCTCCTTCTGGTGTGGACACAGAAAACGGAAGTGTTTATGTGTATCGTGATGGCAGCAATCTCAGCGGCACAAATGATGCGTATCAGTTGACGCAGGATTCCGCTGATGGTACTGGCGGAGATGTGTTTGCCAACAATTTCACCAATTATCTGGTGTTTGCAAAGGCAGAGCAGGATGCACAGGGTCTGGCCGACAAGGAATGGAGCTATGTGCTTGTCTGGCAGAATGAGGGCAAGGTGGTCGGCGTGAGCCATTGCACCATTACCCGCTCTGTCGCTCCAGATGCCAATTTTGGTGCTTAATTTCTTCGTGTAGCCCTAAATCCACTGGGGCCTGGGGGCCGCCCTTCGGGGCGGCTCCCTCTTTTTTCTTTTATCTGCAACTGAAAAAAATACATTTTTCCTTGACATTGCTATTTGCCCCCTCTATAATAATGGTTAAAGAATACACCGCTATGCGGTTTATTCTTGCGGCAGATGCCGCATCAATCCATAAAATAGCACAGGGACGCTATTTTATGGATTTCAACCATTGTTACAATGTGTATTTCCGTTGGTGGGCTTTGCCGCACCAACGGAATGTGCAAGGCTTTGGAGTGGTCTTCTCCAAAACCTTGCACCCGAACAAAGCCAATTTGCCTTGAAGACCTTGGCTTTCAAGGCTTGCGGCTTTGTTCGACATACATTATAATAGAATCAGAAGTTATTGGGTACACTGATAATTGGAAAGGCGGTACTCTTTTATGCGTAAAATTATTTTGTATGGCAGTCCCCTTTGAAAGACCTGCCCCCCGGTGAAAGAGGTTCTTTCCCAGAACAATGTACGCTTTGTCTATATCGATGTTACCTCCAGCATCGGCTATCTCCGTCAGTTCCTGAAGGTGCGGGACACCTATCCTGCCTTTGAAGAGATCCGGAAGGAAAGCCGCGTGGGTCTGCCCACCCTCTTTGTGGACAATACTCCCTATCTGGTGGATGGCCCCGAACATGCCCTCCAGCTCATTGATGAGCTTCAGCTGAAGGTGCAGAAGTAACAATGCCTTTGTGGCCGGAACGCTTTTTTGCGTTCCGGCTTTTTTCTTTCTTCATAATGTTGAAAAGTTCCCCAGGAGTTGATACAATAAATTGAATATGGAAGAATTTCTGCGGGGGTGTGGCTTTGTATCTGAAATCCCTTGAGATCCAGGGGTTTAAATCCTTTCCCGATAAGACACGGCTGGATTTCAGCAGCGGGATCACCGCCATCGTGGGCCCCAATGGCTCGGGCAAGTCCAATCTGGTGGACGCTATCCGCTGGGTGCTGGGAGAACAGTCCTCCCGCAACCTGCGGGGCAGCCGGATGGAGGATGTGGTTTTCGGCGGAACCCAGCGCCGCCGTCCCCTGGGTTTTTGCGAAGTGACCCTCACTGTGGACAATGGGGATCACAGCCTTCCTCTGGACTATGATGAGGTGGCCGTGACCCGCCGTTATTACCGCTCTGGGGAAAGCGAGTTCTTTATCAACAAAAAACCGGTGCGTCTGAAGGATGTGCACGAACTGCTGATGGATACCGGCCTGGGACGGGAGGGCTATTCCATCATCGGTCAGGGCCGCATCGATGAGATTCTGGCTGTCAAAAGCGGCGAACGCCGGGAGATCTTTGAGGAAGCCGCCGGCATTACCCGCTACCGTTATAAACGCAATGAAGCCCAGCGCCGCCTCAGCGCCACCGAGGACAATCTGGTGCGCATCCGGGACATCATCACCGAACTTCAAAGCCAGGTGGGCCCGCTGGAAAAGCAGGCCCAGGCGGCCCGGCAGTTTTTACTGCTTCGGGATGAACTGCGGGTGCTGGAAGTTTCTCTCTGGATGGATTCCCTGGCCAAGCTGGGGGAAAACCGGCAAAAAGCCAAAGTGGACCTGGACAATGCCCAGCGGATGCTTTCCGCCCGGGGGCGGGAGCTGGAAGAACTGTACGAAGAAGGTGAGCGCCTTCTTGCATCCATGCGGAACAAGGAGCTGGAGACCGAGCAGGGCCGGGTGGAACTGCGCAACATCGAAAACCGGATCCATTCTCTGGAAAGTGATATTGCCGTGCTGGGGACCCAGCGGGAAAATGGCCGGCAGAACGCCCGGCGTCTGGAGCGGGAGCTGGAAACGCACCATACCCGCCAGGACGGTCTTCTGAGCCAGAAAACCGCCCAGGAGCAGCAACGGGAGGAAAGCCGCAGGAGCCTGGCGGCCCGGGAGCGGGAGGAGGCGGAGATCCTTCAGCAGCAGAAGAAGCTGGAGGCGCAGCTGCAGGAACAGGCACAGAGAGAAGCGAAAGCCCGGGAGACACTCAGCCAATGCAGCCAGCGGCTGCATCAGCTGGAAATCGTGGAAGCTGCTTTGGAAAGCGGCGGACAGGAGATGGAAAGCCGGGACAAAGACCGGGAATCGGAACTTTCCCGGGCTAAAGAACGGCTGGAGCAAGAAGAAAAAGAAGCCCGGAACCTGGAAAGCCTTCTGGAAAAAGGCCGGGAGCAGGCGGAAAGTACAGAGAATATGCTGGGGGGCTTTCTGCTTCGGGTGAAAATGCGGCGGGAAAAGGCCCAGAAGCTGCTGGAAACATACCAGGAGGAAAAGCGGGTCACAGGCGCTCTTTCCGATCGGTTGGAAATGCTCCAGGCATTGGAGCGGGATCACGAAGGCTTTGGCCGGGCGGTGCGTCAGACCCTGGAAGCTGCCCGGAAGGGGGTGCTTTCCGGCATCCATGGGCCGGTATCCCAGCTGATCTCGGTGGGGGACGAACACGCCGTGGCCATTGAGATCGCTTTGGGCGCGGCCATGAGCAATATCGTCACAACGGACGAGGAAAGCGCCAAACAGGCCATTGGCTTTCTGAAAAGCCGGGATCTGGGGCGGGCCACCTTTTTGCCGGTATCGGCCATGGCCCCCCGGAAGACGGATGGCCGTCCGTTGGAGGGTGAGCCGGGATTTGTGGGTATGGCCGATACCCTGGTACAGCGGCGGCCCATTTATGACAATGTAGTGCGCAGCCTTTTGGGAGGCACAGCGGTGGTGGAAGATCTGGACAGCGCCATACGCCTGTCCCGCCGCTATCCCCACCGGTATCGGATGGTCACCCTGGACGGCCAGCTGATGAGCAATTCCGGCGCCATGACCGGTGGCAGCCTGAACAAAAACACCGGCATCCTTTCCAGGAAAAACGAGATTGCCCGGCTGCAGCAGGCGCTGGAGGAAAAAAGCAGCGATTTGCGGGAGTTGGCCGGACAGGTGCAGAAGGCCCAGGGCGATTGGAAGAAGGCAGAAAATGATGCCCAGGCCGTCCAGGAAGAGAAGAACCAGGCCCAAGGGGCTCTGCAATCCCTGAAGGCCCGGCAAGGGCAGCACGCTTTGCTGCTGGGAAGTCTGCGCCAGGCTTTGGAGGGACTGCTGGAAGAGCAGGGAAGCTCCCAGGAGCGCCGCAGAACACTGGAGACAAGACTTGCGGAAAACAGACAGGCCAGGGAGGAAGCGGCGAAAGGACAGGAAGAGGCGGCATGCCATCTGGAAAGCCTTTTGGCAGAAGGCCGGGAGCTGGAAGAGAGCCGCCGGGCTTTGGAAGGACAGCTGCTGGAAAAGCGGGCTGGAAAGGCCCAGGAGGAGAGCCGTCTTGGAGCGCTGGAGCAAAGCCTCTTTCAGCTGGAAGAGCTGCTCCGCTCCCTTTCCGGAGACCGGGAAGAGCGGCAGCGGGAGATGGAGAAGCTTTCCCAGGAGGAAAAGGATCTTTCCCGGCAGATGGAGGAAAAAGAAGCGGTTAAAAAGGAATATGCCGCTTTGCGGGAGAAAAAGCAGAGCCAGCTGGAGACGCTGGCAAAAGAAAAGCTGGAAATCGAGGGCCAGCGCACCCGAAATGGGCGGCAGGCTCAGGAGAAGAACGACGAGATATTGCGCATGGAGCGGGAAAAGGCCCGGTTGGAAGGCAAGTTCAGCCAGCTTCAGATGGAGGAAAAGCAGGTTCTGGACAAAATGTGGGAAAGCTATGAGCTGACTCCCACCGGGGCCCAGCAGATCCAGCAGCCCATGGAAAACCGCAGCGAAGCCCAGCGTCGGTCGGGGCAGCTGCGCAGCGAGATCAAAAAACTGGGTCCGGTGAACATCGGAGCCATCGAGGAATACCAGAAGGTCCATGAGCGATACCGGTTTTTGGAAGATCAGAGACGGGATCTGGAGAAGGCCAAAGGTGATCTTCTGGAGATCATCGGCGATCTTACCCAGAATATGCGGGAGATCTTCAGCCGGGAATTTGTGCGTATCGACAAACACTTCGGCGAAACCTTCCAAGAGCTGTTCGGCGGGGGAAAAGCCTGGCTGCAGCTGGAGGAAGGGGAAGACATCCTGGAGTGCGGCATCGATATTCATGTGGAACTGCCCGGGAAGAGCCAGCGGGCCATATCCCTGCTTTCCGGCGGGGAAAAGGCTCTGGTGGCCATTGTGCTTTATTTTGCCATTCTGAAAGTGCGGCCCACTCCTTTCTGTGTGCTGGATGAGATCGAGGCCGCCCTGGACGATGTGAATGTGCTGCGGTATGTGGGATATATGCGCCGGCTGTGCCAAAGCACCCAGTTTATCCTGATCACCCATCGCCGGGGAACCATGGAAGGCTCGGATATCCTTTACGGGGTCACTATGCAGGAGCAGGGCGTGACCAAGCTGCTGCGGCTGCAACTGAACCAGGTGGAAGAAAAACTGGGGGTTTCCCTTCAGGATCAGATGGAAGAATAGATGGAGTAATCAATCAGGAGGAAAGAGAAACATGGGATTTTTTGATAAGATCCGCAGCGGTCTGCAAAAGACCAAAGAGAACATCGGCGAAACGCTGGATTCGGTGCTGTCGGTGTTCCGCAAGGTGGACGAAGAGACCCTGGAAGAGCTGGAGGATGCACTGATTCTGTCGGATATCGGGGCCCAGACTGCCGCCGAGACCATTGATGAGCTGCGGGAGCGGGCCAAGCGCCAGAGCATCGAAACCAAGGAAGAACTGGTGGAGGCTCTGTGCCAGATTCTCACCGAAAAAATGACCCCCAACGATGGGCTCCATCTCAATACCCATCCTTCGGTGATTCTGGTCATCGGGGTCAACGGCGTGGGCAAAACCACCACCATCGGCAAGCTGGGGCAGAAATTGACGGCCCAGGGGAAAAAGGTGCTCTTTGCCGCGGCCGACACCTTCCGGGCCGCTGCGGCGGATCAGCTGACGGTGTGGGCCGACCGGTGCGGCGCCGATATCGTCCGCCACAGCGAAGGAGCGGACCCGGCGGCGGTGGTGTTTGACGCTATTTCTGCGGCCAAAGCCAGAGGGGTGGATGTGGTCATCTGCGACACCGCCGGGAGGCTTCACAACAAGACCAATCTGATGAACGAACTGGCCAAAATCAACCGGGTCATCGACCGGGAACTGCCCCAGGCCGACAAGGAGACCTTGCTGGTGCTGGATGCCGTTACCGGCCAGAATGCCCTGAGCCAGGCCGAGCAGTTCAATCAGGCGGCCACCCTCACCGGGCTGGTGCTCACCAAGCTGGACGGCACCGCCAAGGGCGGCATCGCCATCAATATTTCCGCCCGATTGGGCGTGCCGGTGAAGTTCATCGGCGTGGGCGAGACCGCCGACGATCTGCTGGAATTTGACGCGGGCCAATTTGTGCAGGCCTTTTTTGAATAGAGAAGGAGGAACAACCGATGAGACGCTATGACGGACGGCAGCCGGAGGAAATGCGGCCGGTGACCATTGCCAAAGATTTTATCAAATACCCGGAGGGATCGGTGCTCATTGAGTGCGGCGACACCAAGGTGATCTGCAACGCCACTGTGGAAGAGGGTGTGCCGCCGTTCAAAAAGGGAAGCGGCAGCGGCTGGGTGACAGCGGAATACTCCATGCTGCCCCGGGCCACCAACACCCGTGGACGGCGGGATGTGAGCAAATTAAAGCTCTCCCCCCGCTCGGCGGAGATCCAGCGCCTGGTGGGCCGGGCCCTTCGCTCGGTCACCGATATGGATGCTCTGGGCGAGCGGACCATCACCATCGACTGCGATGTGATCCAGGCCGACGGCGGCACCCGCTGCGCCTCCATCACCGGCGGTTTTGTGGCTTTGGTGCTGGCCCTTGACAAACTGCGCCAGGAGGGCATTTTCAAAAAGCTGCCTCTGCGGAGCTATGTGGCGGCGGTGAGCTGCGGCATGGTCAGTGACAACCCTCTGCTGGACCTTTGCTATGTGGAGGACAGCGGCGCCCAGGTGGATTTCAACTTCATCATGGACGACAAGGGCAACATCATCGAACTTCAGGGCACCGGAGAAGAGCGGCCTTTCTCCAAAAAGGAAATGGACGCTATGTATGCCCTGGCGGAAAAGGGTATCGGTGAGCTGATCGCCGCCCAGAAAGAAGCCATAGGTGATCTGCTGTGAGATTTGTGCTGGCATCCAACAACCAAAAGAAAAAAGGGGAGATGAGCGCCATTCTCCAGGGGCTGGGCATTGAGGTTTTGTCCATGGAGGAAGCAGGCGTGCACACCCAGCCGGAAGAAGATGGGGATACTTTTGAGGAAAACGCCCTCATCAAGGCCCGGGCGGCCTGCAAGGCCTCCGGCCTTCCGGCTCTGGCCGATGACTCCGGCCTGGCGGTGGACGCCCTGGGGGGCGCACCGGGGATCCACTCGGCCCGCTATTGTCCGGGCAGCGACTGGGACCGGCTTCAGTTTTTGCTCCACAATATGAAGGACATCCCCCGGGAGAAGCGGAGCGCCCGCTTTGTCTCGGCGGTGGCCTGCGTCTTTCCCGACGGCACCGAACGGGTGTGGCGGGGGGAATGCCCCGGCCTGGTGCTGGAAGAGCCCCAGGGCCAGGGGGGATTTGGCTATGACCCTGTGTTTTATCTGCCGGAATATCAGATGACCTTTGCCCAGATGCCTGGGGAAGAAAAGAATAAAATTTCCCACCGGGCCCGGGCCATGGCACAGTGCGCCGCCGGATTGGCGGAAGAAATGAAAGGCAAAGAAGAGGAGAAAAAATAACATGATCACATCCAAGCAAAGAGCGGCTCTCCGCTCCCTGGCCAATGGCCTGGACACCGTCATGCAGATCGGCAAGGGCGGCATCACCGAAAGCGTCATTACCCAGGCCCAGCAGGCCATCTCCAACAAGGAACTGATCAAGGTGCGGGTGCTGGAAAGCGCTCTGCTCACCACCCGGGAGGCCTGCGAAGTCTTGGCGGAGGCCATCGGGGCCGAACCGGTACAGTGCATCGGCTCCCGGTTCGTGCTCTATAAGAAGAACGAAAAGAACCCGGTGATCGATCTTGGAAAATAAAGGGGAGAAAACCCGCATCGGCCTGTTCGGCGGCACCTTCAACCCGCCCCACCTGGGGCACCAGCGGGCGGCGGAGGCCTGTGTCCGGCAGCTGGAGCTGACCCGGCTGCTTCTCATTCCCGCCTTTGTGCCGCCCCACAAATCCATGCCCACTGGCAGTGCCACGCCCCGCCAGCGGCTGGAAATGACAGAGATCATCGCCCGGAAGATTCCCCGGGCCCAGGTGTGTGATCTGGAACTCTCCCGCCTGGGGCCCAGCTACACCTGCGATACAGTGGAACAGCTGGCCGCAGAATATCCAGGGGCCGATTTCTGGCTGATCATGGGAACGGATATGTTTTTTTCCTTTCATAAATGGCGGAAACCGGAGAAGATCGCCCGTTATTGCCGTCTGGCTGTGGTGGCCCGGGAGGAACAGGAAAAGGAAAAGATCCAGCGACAGCAGGTTTTTCTCCAAGAGACCCTGGGAGCGGAAAGTCAGGTGGTGTCCTGCCCGGTTACCGTTCTCAGCTCCACCCAGGTGCGCCAGGATCTGGTGTCCGGGAGCGGTGATGGCGAGCTGGATGAGGATGTGGCCCGGTATATTCAGAGCCATGGTCTGTATCAGCCTTCCCGCCGGCTGGAAGAGCTGGGGGAAAGGGTGCGGCAGCATCTGACCGAAAAACGCTGGCGCCATACCCTGGGCGTGGAAGAGATGGCGGCTTCTCTGGCCCGGCAATACGGCGTATCGGAGGAAGAGGCCCGGGAGGCGGCTTTGCTCCATGATGCCACCAAGTGCCTGAGTATCGAGGAGCAGTTGAAATTATGCCGCCAGTACGATATAATTTTTGACTATGGTGAACAGAACACCGCCCTGCTCCACGGGAAGACGGCCGCAGCGTTGGCGCAGGACAAATTCGGCTCCAGTCCCCAGGTGGTGCAGGCCATCGCCCGCCATACCACGGGGGATCGGGATATGACTACCCTGGACAAGATCATTTACCTGGCCGATTGCATTGAGCCGGGCCGGGATTATCCGGGGGTGGACCGGTTGCGGAGTCTGTGCCGGCAGGATCTGGATCAGGCCATGATACAGGCACTGAGCGACACCATAGAGCATGTGCGCCAAAAGGGCAGAGAGCCTGACCGGCGCTCACAGGAAGCATTGGACGATCTGCGGTCAAAGAAAGAGAATGGGAAATGAAGATATTTGGCGGAAATCACGGCAGAAAGCCTTCTGCCGTCCATGACGAGACGGCTCCTCTTCCCCAGGTGGACACACAGGAAGAGAAAGCCGGCGCCCCTTCCCGGGACAATGTGGGAAAGGGAGAAGAGGCCCTTCCCGGCGCTTCTGTTCCGGAGAAGCAGCCGGAGGGCGCAGCCAAGGGCCAGGGCAAAAGCAAAGAGACGGCAGCACAGCCGGATCAGCCACAAAAAGATCCTGGAAAACCTGGCCAGGGGCAGGAGAGCAAGCTCCAGAGCGGAAAAAAGAAAAAGAAGCGCCTGAAAGCCCGGTATATCCCTTTGATCGTTCTGGGGGTGCTGCTGGTGCTGGGCGTAGGGGTATATGCCTTCCTGAAGGCATTTGCAAAGCCCCCCGATGTATCGGTGAAGGAGCCGGAGATCACTTTGGGCGAAGGGGAGGAAGACCCCTATGCCGACTTGGTGGAACCGTTCATTGAAGACGGAGACCGGGAACGGAAGGACGATTATTATACCTTCATGTTCTGCGGCACCGACGATGGCGGCACCCGTACCGATACCATCATTGTGGCTTCCTATAATGTAAAGACCCAGGAAGTGAATATGGTAAACATCCCCCGGGATACCATGTCCAATGTGAAGCGGAAGATCAAAAAGATCAACGGCGGCTTCAACGGCGGTCCGGAACAGTTGGAAAAAGAGCTGGAGATGCTGCTGGGCATTCCCATCGACCGGTATGTGGTGGTCAGCTTTGAAGGTTTTGAAGAGCTGATCGATCTCATCGGCGGCGTGGACTTCAATGTGCCTACCTATATGGTGTGGGACGATCCTTCCCAGGATCTCCATATCTATCTGGAGCCGGGAATGCAGCATCTGGACGGCGAAAAGGCCATTCAGCTGGTGCGCTTCCGCCAGAATAACCCGGGCGTCAAGGGCGGCTATGCAGAAGGAGACATCGGCCGTATCAAGATGCAGCAGGAATTTCTGCGCACTGTGGCCAAGAAGATCCTCAGCCCCCAGAACCTGCTCAACCTGGGAGATATGACCAAAGCCGTGCTGGACAACACCGAGACCAACCTGACCCTCAGCGAGCTGACCTGGTTTGGGATGCAGGCTCTGAAGATGGACTTCAACAACATCAATATGACCACTCTGCCCGGCCATGCAGCCTACCTTTATGAGGCGGATTATGGCCATATGCAGTCCTATTTTGTGCCGGAAGAGGAAAACATATTGGAAATGGTCAATGAGCTGCTCAATCCCTATACCGAGGATGTGACCAAGCTCAACCTGATCGATATCAGCCGTTATTCCACATCGGCCCCGGCGGATTCCGGTTCTTCTTCCAGCAGTTCTTCGGAAGGGGAGGACGACGAACCGCCGGCCCAGAACTCCGGCTCCAGCTCCAGCTCTGGTTCCAGTTCCGGTTCTGGTTCTTCCAGCTCATCCGGGAATAAGCCGGACGACGGAGGTTCCACCACCCAGCCCGGCGGCGAGACCAATACACCCACAGAGCCGGAAGGCGGCGGAAACGAAACGGTGACACCGGAGCCTGAGCCAGAACCTACCCCGGAACCGGAACCGGAGCCCACTCCTGAGCCGGAACCGGAACCCACACCGGAGCCCATTACGCCGGAGACAGGGGATACCGACCCGGGGATTCAGCAGCCAACCACGCCATAAGTGAAAACCCATCACGAACAATCGGAGGAAAATATATGACACCTGAACAGACACTGGAGGCCATTGTCCGGGCAGCGGACAGCAAAAAGGCCCGGGACATCACTGCCATCCGGGTTTTTGAGCAGACCACCCTCACCGACTACTTTGTGGTGATGACCGGCACATCCACCACCCATATCCGGGCTCTCAGCGAAGAGATCGAACTGAAGCTGAAGCGGGAGCATGAAGTGGTGCCCCATCACATCGAAGGGGTCACATCCAACTGGATTCTGATGGATTACACCAGCGTTGTGGTCCATATCTTCCTGGAGGAAGCCCGGGAACTGTATGCTATTGAGCGGCTCTGGTCCGATGCCCAGAAAGTGGATGTAGAGCCCTATCTTGTAAAGAAGGAAGAGGAAACAAAATGAAGTATGATTACACGGCCATAGAACACAAATGGCAGGATAAGTGGGAGGAGGCCCAGGCCTTCCGGGCGGAAAACAAATACGACAAGCCCAAGTATTACGCTCTGGTGGAGTTCCCCTATCCTTCGGGCCAGGGTCTCCATGTAGGCCATCCCCGGCCCTATACTGCCATGGATATCGTGGCCCGGAAACGGCGGATGGAAGGCTATAATGTGCTCTTCCCCATGGGCTGGGATGCTTTTGGCCTGCCCACTGAAAACTATGCCATCAAAAACCATGTGCATCCGGAAGAAGTGACCCGGCAGAATGTGGCCCGCTTCAAGAGCCAGCTGCGTTCTTTGGGCCTGTCCTTTGACTGGGCCCGGGAGGTCAATACCACCGATCCTTCCTATTATAAGTGGACCCAGTGGATCTTCCTTCAGCTGTTCAAAAAGGGCCTGGCCTATAAGACCACCATGCCTGTCAACTGGTGCACATCCTGCAAATGCGTGCTGGCCAACGAAGAAGTGGTCAATGGCGTGTGCGAGCGGTGTGGCAGCCCGGTCATCCGCAAGGAAAAGAGCCAGTGGATGCTGAAAATCACCGAATACGCCCAGCGCCTGCTGGACGATCTGGATCAGGTGGACTATATCGAGCGGGTCAAGACCCAGCAGCGCAACTGGATCGGCCGCTCCACCGGTGCCCAGGTGCGTTTTGACACCACAGAGGGCGATGTGCTGGAGATCTATACCACCCGGCCTGATACCCTGTTCGGCGCCACTTATATGGTTATCTCTCCCGAGCATCCCTATATCGAAAAATGGGCCGGGAAGATCCAGAACATGGACGCTGTCCGGGAGTATCAGCAGCAGTCTGCCCGGAAATCCGACTTTGAGCGCACCGAGCTGGTGAAGGAAAAAACCGGCGTGTGCATTGAAGGCGTCCGGGGCATCAATCCTGTGAACAACCAGGAGATCCCCATTTTTGTTTCCGACTATGTACTCATGTCCTATGGCACCGGCGCCATCATGGCTGTGCCGGCTCATGACACCCGTGACTGGGAGTTTGCCAAGAAATTTGAACTGCCCATCATCGAAGTGGTCAAGGGCGGAGATGTGGAGAAGGAAGCCTTCACCGATTGCGAGACCGGCATTATGGTCAATTCCGGCTTCCTGGACGGCTTGACCGTGGAAGAAGCCAAGGTCAAGATCGTGGAATGGCTGGAAAAAGAGAAGAAAGGCGAAACCAAGGTCAACTATAAACTCCGTGACTGGGTGTTCTCCCGTCAGCGGTATTGGGGCGAGCCCATTCCTCTGGTTTATTGTGAAAAATGCGGCTGGGTTCCGGTGCCGGAGGATCAGCTGCCCCTGCGCCTGCCTGAAGTGGATTCCTATGAGCCTACCGACGACGGCGAATCTCCCCTGGCCAAGATGACCGACTGGGTCAATACCGCCTGCCCCCATTGCGGCGCCCCTGCCAAGCGGGAAACCGATACCATGCCCCAGTGGGCCGGTTCCAGCTGGTATTTCCTCCGCTATTGTGATCCCTGTAACGACAAGGAGCTGGCCTCCAAGGAAGCTCTGGAATACTGGATGCCGGTGGACTGGTACAACGGCGGTATGGAGCATACCACTCTCCATCTGCTCTATTCTCGTTTCTGGCACAAGTTCCTTTATGATATCGGCGTTGTGCCTCAGCCCGAACCCTATCGGAAGCGCACCAGCCATGGTATGATCCTGGGCGAAGGCGGCGAAAAGATGTCCAAGAGCCGGGGCAATGTCATCAACCCGGACGACATTGTGCGGGACTATGGCGCCGACACCATGCGTCTGTATGAGATGTTCCTGGGCGACTTTGAAAAGGCCGCTCCCTGGTCCCAGAACGCCGTCAAGGGCTGCCGCCGCTTCCTGGAGCGGGTATGGGCCCTGTTTGATCAGGTGCAGCCTGGGGACAGCTATACCCAGAAGAACGAAGGGGAAATGCACAAGACCATCAAAAAGGTCACTGAGGACATTGAGAACCTGAAGTTCAATACAGCCATTGCGGCCTTGATGAGCCTGCTCAACACCTTTGGAGACAATGGAGTCAACCAGGCGGAGTACAAGACCTTTATTCTGCTGCTTTCTCCCTTTGCACCTCATATCTGTGAGGAGCTGAATGAGCGCATGGGCGGCACGGAAATGCTGGTGTACGCTCCCTGGCCCAAATATGACGAGAGCAAAACGGTGGACGACACCCTGGAGATCGGTGTGCAGATCAACGGCAAGGTGAAGGCCACTGTGTGGATCGGCGTCCAGGATACCAAGGAGCAGATTCAGGAGAAGGCCATGGCTGAGCCCAAAGTGGCGGCGGCTCTTTCGGGGATGCAAGTGGTGAAAGTCATTGTCATTCCCGGCAGAATCGTCAATATAGTTGTAAAACCCGCGTGATTTACAGTTGACAAACCACCCTTGCCTGCGTATAATATAGGAGTGTTTAAATCTGCCTATACTGATTGGTTATAACACGGGGGGAGGGAATGAAATGTCAGAGATCCGCGTAAAAGATAATGAATCTTTGGACAGCGCACTGAGACGCTTTAAGCGTTCTTGTGCAAAGTCGGGCGTGCTTTCCGAGCTCCGTAAGAGAGAACATTATGAAAGCCCCAGCGTCAAGCGCCGCAAGAAGTCCGAAGCGGCCCGCGCCAAGAAGAAGTCTTATCGGTAAAAAGAAACCCCTCCAGCATCGGCTGGAGGGGTTTTTCTATCCCTGATCCCCCTTGCTGCCGATACTGTTCATAGCTTCATCAAAGAAATATAAAAGAAAAGCAAAAAAGATTGAAAAAGTGTTGACAAAAGGGGAAAAAGGCGGTATACTAACCAAGCTGTCCCGCGAGGGGCGGTGAGGATCGGAAAGACCGGTCAGGAGCTTCGAAAAAAGTTCTTGACAAAGGGATTCGGATCTGATAGAATTATCGAGCTGCACTTCGCAGGATGCCAACGAAATCAACGGTTCTCGGTTGAATCCGAAAGAAACCTTGAAAAAAGTAGTTGACAAACGCGAGTGAGTGTGGTAAGATGATCAGGCACCACAGCGAGGGACACGGTCCTGAGCGAAGGGTGCGAGACAAATTAGCACATTGTAAATTAAACAACGCCAAAAGAGACAAGGACCCTGAGAGATTTATTTGAGTTTCGAAAGTAGTACTTTTG
>NZ_JACJKW010000019.1 GCF_016901775.1 Intestinimonas butyriciproducens | reverse complement strand
AGATCATCCCCGAAGGCTCTTCCCGTACCATCGCTCTGGAAGCCGGTGAAATCGACTTCATCGTGGAAGTGGAAGCCATGGACGCTGACCGTCTGAAGGAAAACAGCGACATCGAAGTGATCAGCTTTGAGCACACCAGCCACAACTGGCTGATGCTGAACAACGAAGTGCCCGGTCTGGATAATCAGGATGTGCGTCACGCCATCAACAGTGCCATCGACAAGGAAAGCGTTGTCACCGTTGCCTACAACGGTCTGGCCACTCCTTCCTGGACCGCTACTCCCAGCAACTTCCCCGGTACCACCGATGAAAACGCCGACACTTACGATGTGGAAAAGGCGAAGGAATATCTGGAAGCTTCCGGTGTGGATCCTGCTGATGTGCAGTTCTCCATCATCTGCTCCGACGATACCAAGAAGCGTGCGGCCGAAGTGATTCAGGCCAACCTGAAAGAAATCGACATCAACTGCGAGATCGAGAGCATGGACCTGGCTACATACCTGTCCGCTACAGCCGAAGGTGACTTCACCGCTTCCATCGGCGGCTACACCTCCAGCGACCTGCTTTCCTATGTGGTGGGCGTGTATCACAGCTCCTCCATCAACGCTTCCAACAAGACTCGTCTGAACGATCCTGAAGTGGATGCCCTGATCGATCAGGCCAAGACCACTCTGGACGAAACCGAAAGAGTCGCTCTGCTGGAACAGCTGTCTGCTCGTCTGAACCTGCTGTGCTCCCAGGCTCCTCTGTATCAGCCTCTGACTCTGAGAGCTTATGACGCCGATCTGGAAGGCGTGGAAGTCAGCGACAGCGGCACTCTTTATTTCGAAGATGTGTACTGGGCTGAATAAGAACGGCCAATCCAAATAGGTTTGAAAATCCCTGTGGGTTTATCCCGCAGGGATTTTTTTGTCTGCGCTGCGAAAAAAATCAGCCGAATCACTAAAAAAGCCCCATAAGATCAGGAAAAGATGGACATAATATCCAGAGGGTATGGAGGAAAAAAGAGAAAAAGTAGGAGATGTGGACAAATTCGATTTGCAAAAGTTGTGTAAAGTGCAAAGAACACACCATCAAAGCCTTGGGAAATCAGAGATTGCAAAAAGAGAAAAGAAGAGATATAATACTTCTGCAATAAAAAATAAATAAATAGTGAACTATTTAACAATAATTTTTTAATTATTTTGTTAAATTTTCGTTCAATTTCTTGATGGTTTGGAGAAACGAAACAAAAGCAATGTGCGATTCGGCAGGGGAATCCCTGTTGAAAATATTTTATGAGGTGAAAACACATGAGAAACAGAAAAGTTCGGCTGCTCAGCCTGCTTCTGGCCACAGTGATGATGCTGGGCCTGCTGGCTGGCTGCTCCAGCAACGGCGGCGACAAGAAGAGCGCCACCAAGGGCGGCGACAAGGACAGCATCGTCATCGCCACTTCTGGTGAGACTCCCTCTCTGTCTCCCACCGAGCACAATGCGGTGGCTGGTGACTACATGAACCAGCTGACTTACAGCATGCTCTTCCGTACCGATATGGATCTGAAGCCTCAGCCCCATCTGGTGGAGAGCTATGAAAATGTGGACGAGAGCACCTGGCGGTTCAAGATCAAGGAAGGCGTCAAGTTCCACAACGGCGACACCATGACTGCCGACGATGTGGTGGCTTCCCTCCAGTGGGCCCAGGGCTTTGCCGAAGTCAACCTGTACAACAAGAACTTCGTTTCCATCTCCAAGGTGGACGATCTGACTGTTGAAATCAAGACCGATGGCCCCGACGCCATGGTTCTGAGCAACCTGTGCCATCACGGCAACGCCATCGTTCCCAAGAAGCTCATCGACGAAGGCCACGACTTCAACGAAGATCCTGTGGGTTCCGGTCCCTACAAGCTGGTTGAGTGGAAGCGGGGCGACAGCCTGACTTTCGAAGCTTTTGACGATTACTTCCTGGGCGCTCCCAAGATCAAGAACATGACCTGGAAAATCATCCCCGAAGGCTCTTCCCGCACCATCGCTCTGGAAGCTGGCGAAGTGGACTTCGTGGTGGAAGTGGAAGCCATGGACGGCGACCGCCTGAAGGAAAACTCTGATCTGACTGTCATCGAGTACAACTCCACCAACCTGACCTGGCTGATGCTGAACAACGAGAAGCCCGGCCTGGACAACGAAGCTGTGCGTCACGCCATCAACGCCGCTATCGACAAGGACAGCGTTGTCACCGTTGCCTACAATGGCATGGCTACTCCCGCTGTGTCCCAGATGCCCATGAACTTTGAGGGCGCTACCGAAGAGAATGCCGACACCTATGATGTGAAAAAGGCCAAGGAATGGCTGGATCAGTCCGGTGTGGACCCTGCTTCTGTGCAGTTCTCCATCATCTGCTCTGATGACACCAAGAAGCGCGCTGCCGAGGTCATCCAGGCCAACCTGAAGGAAATCGGCATCAACTGCGAAATCGAGAGCATGGACCTGGCTACCTATCTGTCCGCTACCGCGGAAGGTGACTTCACCGCTTCCATCGGCGGCTATTCTTCCAGCGATCTGCTCAGCTATGTGGTGGGCGTGTATCACAGCTCCTCCATCAACGCTTCCAACAAGACCCGTCTGAACGATCCCGAAGTGGATGCTCTGATCGATCAGGCCAAGGTCACGATTGATGAAGCTGAGCGTGTGGCTATTCTGGAGCAGCTGTCTGCCAAGCTGAATGAGATCTGCTCTCAGGCTCCTCTGTGGCAGCCTCTGACCATGCGTGCCTTCAACGCCGGTCTCCAGGGTGTGGAAGTCAACGACGGCGGCTATCTCTATTTCGAAAATGTGTACTGGGCTGAATAATCGAGCCTGAACCTTTTTCAAAATCTGCCCCTTTCCGGGAAAAAACACCCCCGGAAAGGGGCTTTTTTTGCGCATTTTTACGGAAAATCAAGAAATTGAATAAAAATTTAAAAAATTGTGAAAAGAGACGAAAATAATTAAAATAGCATATTTTACTGGGGGAATATGCCTAGAAACCCTTTTGGGAAAAAAGAATGGAAATGGTAAAATGGGACAAAAAATATGTGACAAATCTGTGCAAACTGCAATAAAGAAAAGACGCTGTGAAGAAAAGGTAAAAAGTAATGCCGTTGCAAAAGAAAAAAACTGCGCATATAATAAGTCCGTCATAGATTGGCAATCAATAGAACACGATTTCATAACAAATAGCCCTGTTACAGGGAACAAGAGTTGGATTCGGCGGGGCCTGGCCCTGTTGAAAATATTTTATGAGGTGAATACCAATGAGAAACAGAAAAGTTCGGCTGCTCAGCCTGCTTCTGGCCACAGTGATGATGCTGGGCCTGCTGGCTGGCTGCTCCAGCGACGGAGGCAGCGGCAGCGGCTCCGGCGGTGGAAGCAATGGCGGCGACAAGGACAGCATTGTCATCGCCACTGCAAATGAGACTCCCTCCCTGTCTCCCACCGAGCATAACGCGGTGGCTGGCGACTACATGAACCAGCTGACTTACAGCATGCTCTTCCGTACCGATATGGACCTGAAGCCCCAGCCCCATCTGGTGGAGAGCTATGAAAATGTGGATGAGAGCACCTGGCACTTCAAGCTGAAGGAAGGCGTCAAGTTCCACAACGGCGACACCATGACCGCCGACGATGTGGTGGCTTCCCTCCAGTGGGCCCAGGGCTTTGCCGAAGTCAACCTGTACAACAAGAACTTCGTCTCCATCTCCAAGGTGGACGATCTGACCGTTGAGATCAAGACCGACGGCCCCGATGCCATGGTTCTGAGCAACCTGTGCCATCACGGCAACGCCATCGTTCCCAAGAAGCTCATCGACGAAGGCCATGACTTCAACGAAGATCCCATCGGCACCGGCCCCTACAAGCTGGTGGAGTGGAAGCGGGGCGACAGCCTGACTTTCGAAGCCTTTGAAGATTATTTCCTGGGCGCTCCCAAGATCAAGAACATGACCTGGAAGATCATCCCCGAAGGCTCGTCCCGCACCATTGCTCTGGAAGCCGGCGAAGTGGACCTTGTGGTGGAAGTGGAAGCCATGGACGGCGACCGCCTGAAGGAAAACAGCGACATCACCGTGCTGGAGTACAATGACACCAGCCTGAGCTGGCTGATGCTGAACAACGAAAAGCCCGGCCTGGACAACCAGGATGTGCGTCACGCCATCAACACCGCCATCGACAAGGAGAGCGTTGTCACCGTTGCCTACAACGGCATGGCGACTCCCGCTCTGTCCCAGATGCCCATGAACTTTGAGGGCGCTACCGAAGAGAACGCCGACACCTATGATGCGGAAAAGGCCAAGGAATGGCTGGACAAGTCCGGCGTGGATCCTGCCGATGTGCAGTTCTCCATCATCTGCTCCGACGACACCAAGAAGCGCGCAGCCGAAGTCATTCAGGCCAACCTGAAGGAAATCGGCATCAACTGTGAGATCGAGAGCATGGACCTGGCCACCTATCTGTCTGCCACTGCTGAGGGCGATTACTCCGCTTCCATCGGCGGCTATTCTTCCAGCAGCCTGCTCAGCTATGTGGTGGGCGTGTACCACAGCTCCTCCATCAACGCTTCCAATAAGACCCGTCTGAACAACCCCGAAGTGGATGCCCTCATCGATCAGGCCAAGGTGACCATCGACGAGACCCAGCAGGTTGCCATCATGGAGCAGCTGTCTGCCAAGCTGAATGAGATCTGCTCTCAGGCTCCTTTGTACCAGCCCCTGACCATGCGTGCCTTTAACGCCGGTCTCCAGGGTGTGGAAGTGAATGACAGCGGTTATCTCTATTTTGAGAATGTTTCCTGGGCTGAATAAGCAGCAGCTTTTGAAGGAAATTTAGACAAAATACCAAAAGACTCTCCGGAGAAAAGGTTCTCTGGAGAGTCTTTTTTCTTGCATATCCGGGAAAATGACAGGAATATCCTGTGCAAAATAGCCTAATTCAAAATATTATATTTCATTCAATATAGAATATGTTCTGAAAAAATGGGAAAGGGCAAAAAGAGTCTTGCAAAGGGGAAAAAGAGGGCCTATAATACGAAACAAGCTCCCCCGAACCCCTTCCAAAGGGCCCTTGGAGGGAGGGGAAAAGCAAAAAATATTTTGAAATTATGAGGTGATTCCCATGAACAAGACGAAACAGAGGATGCTGAGCCTGGTACTGATTATTGCGGCCCTGATCGGTATTATGGCAGCCTGTCAGAAACAGTCGGCCCAGACCACCAAGACGGAAGGCGGTCAGGCCGTGAACACAGCGGCTGGAGGCAAAGACAGCATCGTCATCGCCACCATGAGCGAAACACCCACTCTCAGCCCCTATTCCCACAACGCCACAGCCGGTTCCTATATGAACCTTTTGACATACAGCACCTTGTTTGCCACCGATATGGATCTCAACCCCCAGCCGGAGCTGGTGGAAAGCTATGAGAACGAAAGCGAGACCCGGTGGATATTTCATCTGAAACAGGGCGTCAAGTTCCATGACGGCAGCGTCATGACCGCCCAGGATGTAAAGGCCTCTTTGGATTACGCCAAAACCTTTGCCGAGGTCTCTCAGTTCAACAACATGATCGCCAGCGTGGAAGTGGTGGACGATTACACCGTTGCCCTTGAGACAAACGGCCCCTCCGCCGTATTGCTGACAAACCTTTGCTCTCACGGCAATGCCATCGTTCCCAAGAAGCTCATCGATGAAGGCCATGACTTCGGCGAAGACCCTGTGGGCACCGGTCCGTACAAGCTGGTGGAATGGAAGCGGGGCGACAGCCTGACCTTTGAAGCCTTTGACGAATATTTCGGCGGCGCTCCGGCCATCAAGAACATGACCTGGAAGATCATCCCCGAAGGTTCTTCCCGCACCATCGCCCTGGAAGCCGGTGAAGTGGACTTCATTGTGGAAGTGGAAGCCATGGACGCCGACCGCATCCAGGAAAATGAAAATCTGGAGCTGCTCAGCGTGGATTCCACCGCTCTCAACTGGATGGTGCTCAATAACGAAAAGCCCGGCCTTGACAATGAGAATGTGAGAAGAGCCATCAATGCCGCTATCAATAAGGAAAATGTCATCACTGTGGCCCTTAACGGACTGGGCGAGGTGGCCGAAGGCGAAGGCGCCTCCATGCTCACTGGTTACAGCGCAGAGAACACCGATTCCTACGATGTGGAAAAGGCCAAAGAATATATGGAAGAATCGGGAGTGAAGCCCTCTTCTGTGGAAATGAGCATCGTTTGTTCCAATGACACCAAGAAGCGGGCCGCCGAAGTGATCCAGGCCGATTTGAAAGAGATCGGCATCCAGGCCGAGATCGAAAGCATGGATCTGGCCACTTACCTGAGCGCCACGGTGGAAGGGGACTTTACCGCAGCCATTGGCGGCTATACTGCCACCGACCTGATCACCCATGTGCAGGGTGTGTTCCACAGCAATTCCATCGGCGGTTCCAATCAGGCCCGGTTCAGCGATCCCGAAGTGGATGCTCTCATCGATCAGGCATCCGCCACAGTGGACGAAACTGCACGGAATGAGCTGCTTCAGCAGATCATGGCCAAAGTCAACCAGGCTTGTCCCAATATCCCCCTCTATACTGCAACCAGCCTGCGGGCCTATGCCAAGGGCCTGGAAGGAGTGGAGGTCAATGCCGGCGGCACCATGCGCTTTGAAAAGTGCAGCTGGGCCGACTGAAAGCCGTAAATCCTTTTATCCTCATATTGTTTTCACTGATGGAAAGCCGTCCGGGAGTCGCTGCCCGGACGGCTTTCTTCGCTGTACGGCAGAAAAAAGGATGGCAAAAAATCAACAAAAAGGACTTTGTGGAAAAATCGTCAAATATGCCAAAAGATTGAAAAGGGGAATAAACGAAGAGGGAAAAATAGATAAAACCAGGGTTTGATAAATGCTTAACAAAGTGAGAAAATCGTCGATATGCTGCAAAAAGGATGGTGAAATTTAGGCATATTTTAAAATAGTGTTTTTAAATTATTGCGAAAGTATGAAAAAATTCATTGCATTTTGTTACATGCCAGGCTATAATGCATATAGTCCGGAGACCGGTTCTCTGGGAGCGGGCTGAAACTTGCTTACACATTGCGGCGCCGCCGCTTCTCATAACCCCTCATAAAAGCCAAAAGCCAGGGATGAAAATCCCTGGCTTTTGTGCGTCCTGAAAATGCATCAGGCCTTTTTGAAATAAAAAAGATGAAATATACAAAAAGTAAAAGAAAAAAGCCGTTTTCTTTTTGAGGGCTCCATGGTACAATCGAAAAGAAAAGAGGTGGTGAAGGATGAAAAAGCATCCATGGAGCCTGCTGGACAGGCGGGCCATATCCAATTTGCTGGTGGCCGTGCTGGCCATCTCCTTTTATCTGGCCGTGGCCAATCTCACTTCCATCCGGGCGCATCTGAGCAATGTCCTGGACATCCTGTCTCCCTTTCTGGCGGGGTTTGCCATTGCTTTTCTTCTCAACGCCCCTGTGGAGTTTTTTCGGCAGAAAGTCTATGGCCGGCTGCGGGGGAGCAAAGCCTTGGCCATTTTAACGGTATATTTGCTGGCCACGGCGGTGCTGGCCGTGCTGGTGCAGCTGGTACTGCCCCAGGTGATCCGTTCGGTGGAGCTGTTTGTCTATAATGTTCCCTATTACCTGGGCAATCTCAACGACCTGTCCCAGGAGGTGATATCCCGCCTTCATCTGGATAGCCGGGTGGTGGGCAGCCTGGTGGATACCTATGACGATCTGGTGCGCCAGGCCGGGGATACCCTGTACCGCCGTCTGCCCGATCTGTTTAACCTGGGCGTGGCCCTTGGAAGCGGGGTGATCTCCGGTTTTACCGCCCTTATCGCTTCGATCTATATGCTGTACAGCAAGGAGAACCTGATCCGCCTGATGAAGCGGCTGGTCTATGCCTTCGTGTCCACGGGCAAAGCCCGGGTCTTTTTAAGCTATTGCCGCAAAAGCAACCAGATTTTTTCTGCTTTTATCAATGGGAAGATCATTGACAGTGCCATCATCGGCATGCTGTGCTTCTTTCTCTCCTGTCTGCTGAAGATCCCATTTGCCATTTTGGTCAGCGTCATTGTGGGTGTGACCAATATCATCCCCTTTTTTGGACCTATTGTGGGAGCGGTACCCTGTCTGATGATCCTGCTCATTGTGGAGCCTTTCAGCGCCCTGCGGTTTGTTGTTCTCATTGTGGCCTTGCAGCAGTTTGACGGCAATATTCTGGGGCCCAAGATCCTGGGGGACAGCACCGGCCTTTCGCCGCTGTTGGTGCTGGTGGCCATCGTAGCCGGCGGCGGACTGTTTGGCTTTTTGGGCATGGTACTGGGGGTGCCTACCTGTGCGGTGCTCTATTCCATTCTCCGGGATGTAACCGCCCACAAGCTGCGGCAGCGAGGTGTGGATGAAAAGGGCAACCCCCTTCTTCCTGCGTCAGAAGAAAAGGAGCAATAAGTTCAAAGGAATCTGTTCAAAGGGAAACCCACAAGGATGACGGGACCTTGGCTGTCTCCCTTGTGGGTTTTGTGAAAATAGATTTATCAGTCCAGTTTGGTATCCAGGATTTTGTATAGGATAAAAAGCAGGGCGATGCTTCCCACAGCAAGCAGCAGATGGATGGAAGCGATGGGATGAGAGAGGAAAACATTGGCTCCCATGCACAATAACATGGCGAAAAACAAAAGAAGAAAGAAAAGGAATGCTTCTTTTTTCTTTGGTCCTGTATCTGTGCGAAAGGCATTTTTGCAAATGGCCTGGACCAGAGCAGTGGAAAGAGCGAGAATCAGCAGGCCGCTGATCAGGTTGCCTGCGGTCAGTGTTGCATAAGGCCATGTGCTCGGTTTGATCAGTTGCTGGATGCACTGGAAGAAAAGCCAAAGGGCCAGCAGCATACCGGTCAGAAGGAAAAGATCTCTGCAAAAGGAAAGAACGCGGGCACGGCCTGTTGGTTTGGGGATCTCTGCAATAACAGCATCACAGAACAGACGATAATCTTCGCCGATGACTTCTTTGATGTGAGCTCCCCGGTGTTCGCCGTCCAGAATCATTCCGGTTATATCCCGGCGCACTTTTTCCTGATCATATGGGCTGATATTGGCTGCGCGAATGTACACTACCATATTGGTCAGAGCCTCTTTGTTTTCCGGATTTTGGATGCGCTTTTCCAGAGCATTGTTTTCATTCAGCAGTTGTCTGGTTCTCTTGCTCATTTTCGGTCCCTCCCTGAATATCCCGGATCAAAGTGCCTATGGCTTTGGAAAGCTCCTGGTAGCTGCTGAAAAAGTCGGTCAGGGCCTGCTGGCCCTGGGGTGTCAGTGCATAGTATTTTCGCCTGGGCCCCAGGTCGGAGGCTTGGTATGTGGCGTGGGCCCATTTGTTTTTTTCCAAACGAAGCAGCAGGGGATAGATGGTGCCTTCTGTGATTTTTCCAAATCCATAGGCCATGAGCTGCTGGGATATTTCATATCCGTAGGTTTTCTTCTTGCTGATGATGGCCAGGATACAGCCTTCCAGCGTACCCTTCAGCATTTGCGATGGGATCAAGAGCACACCTCTTTCTTTTGCTATATGGTAAAACAAAGTAGCTGGGTATATTGTATTGCAATATACTAGGCTTTGTCAAGAGGAACCTGTGGCAGGGGAAAAGGAAATGCCGCTTTTTTCTGCCGTTTTGAAAGGAAAGCGCAGGGAAAAGCAAACATTCACTTGAAGCGGCGGGGGATGTGATGTATAATCGTATCACTATCAGAGGAATGGACGGGGAATAGGAAGAAAAATGGCCCCCGGCAGAGGACCTTTTCAGGAAGGTAGGAGGGGTATCAATGGAGCCAATGGGATTGCAGGAAACCATGGAACAGATCCTGCTGGAATTGCGGCAGAACCGGCTGATGCTGGAGCAGCTGGAGGAAACTCAGCAGAATCACACCAAAATGCTTCAGGAGCATTATCAGCTGTTGAAGGAGCAGGATGAGGATCTGCTCAAGATCAAGGTGCGGCTGGAAAATGATTTGTGTCCCAAGCTGGATATGCTGTTTGAGGGTCAGGTGAATCTGGCCGAACAGCGGGACCGGGATCAGCGGGAAATCCGCCGCCGGATCCGGGAAGTGGAGGACAAAAACACCATTCTCACTGTTCAGGTGGAAGAACTATTGAAAGCATGATCAAACCGCCCGGCTGCATGCCGGGCCTTTTTCATAGAAAAACTTGCGCCACAGGCCCATGTCCTGATACTTATATTATATAATAAGGAGAAAAGCGGATGCAGATCATCATATCCCCGGCGAAAAAGATGGGGGATGAACTGGATAGTCTGGCCCCCCGCTCCCAGCCGGTGTTCAGGCAGAAGGCCGGGCAGCTGGCGGAGTGGCTGAAGAGCCTTTCCTACGAGGAGCTGAAAGAACGCCTTTCCTGTTCGGAAGGCATTGCACGGCAGAACTATGAACGGTATCAGAAAATGGATCTGGAGAAAAACCTCAGCCCGGCCATCCTGTCTTATGAGGGGATCCAGTATCAGTATATGGCTCCGGGGGTGTTTACCTATCAGGAGTTTGATTACCTTCAGCAGCACCTGGCCATTTTGTCCGGGCTGTATGGCCTGCTGCGGCCTTTTGACGGAGTGCGTCCCTATCGGCTGGAGATGGGGGCCAAACTGAAAGCCCCTTTTGCGGAAAACCTCTATGATTTCTGGGGCGACTGTCTGGCCCGGGAGCTGACGAAGGAAGATGGGGTAGTGGTGAACCTTTCTTCCTGGGAATATGGCAAGGCGGTGGTGCGTCATCTGGGAGCAGAGACCCGTTGCATCACGCCGGTGTTCGGGCAGCTGATCGGGGGCAAAGTGGTGGAAAAAGGGGTCTATGTAAAGATGGCCCGGGGAGAAATGGTTCGTTTTCTGGCAGAGCGCCAGGGGAAGGAACCCCAGGTGATGCAGGAATTTGACGCCTTGGGCTATCGGTACGATCCCCAACGATCCGATGAAAAAACCTATGTGTTTTTGAAGCCCTGAGGGGCAGGAAAAACAAAAAAGGCCCGTCCTCAGGTCAAGAGGACGGGCCTTGATGCAGTTGTATAGATTGGGCTTTCTATCTGGTCACAGCGGCTTTCAGACGGAGAAGATCGGCATCGTCTGGATGATGCAAGGCCCGATCAAAATTTTCCAGCATGGCGGTGCGCCGGGGGCTGTCTTCCATTCCCTCATAGCGCTCCCGTACGCTTTGGGGCATCTTGCCCTGGCACATATAGGAGCCGATGCATTGGGCCCCTTCCGGAAGAAGGGCTTGCACTCTTTCCAGTATCTGAGCAAAATAGGTATCGTTCCCGCCAAAACCGGCGGTGCCGAACAAAAACACCTGCTGACAGGTCAGACTTTGGAGAAACTGGGCGGCAGCAGCATCGCAGGTTCCTTTGTCGGTCCAGAACCCTACATAGATGATGTCAGCAGCCAAAGCCCGGGCATCGGGCGCTCCGTAATAAAGGCATCCCGTCTGGGGAAGGGTTTCCTTCAGGGCCTGGGCCAGAAGAGCGGTGTTGCCGGTATGGCTGCTGTAAACGATAGCATAGGACATGGTGTATCTCCTCCTCTTGCAGGATCCGGAAGACCCCGTTTTGTGATTTTATCGAGTATACTCCGGACAAGGCATAAAATCAAGATGGAGAAAATGAACGATCTGCAAAAAGTGGGGAAATGCAAAAAGGACACGCTTTAGCGTGTCCTTTTTGTGGTGCGGATGAAGGGACTTGAACCCCCACGAAGTTGCCCCCACTAGCACCTGAAGCTAGCGCGTCTGCCGATTCCGCCACATCCGCATCTTTCGTTGTCGTTGTTCTCTCGCTGAGAACATTGTCTATTATACCAGCGTTCTGGGAAAAGTCAATAGGTTTTTTAAAGTTTTTTAAAAAAATCTGAAAAAAGATGGGGGAGAGAAAAACTACGAAAAAAGTATATTTTTTTACATAAAAATGATTGACAAACGCAACATTTAAAAGTATACTAAATGCGTAAACAAAAGCGGTGGTGAGAACATGAAAATCACGAGAGAGGCCGATTATGCGGTGCGCGTGGTATACACCATCATGCAGCAGGGCGGCAAGATCAGTGCCAGGGAGATTTCGGAAAACTCCGGCGTCACCCAGCGCTTTGCCCTGAAGATCCTGCATAAGCTCACAGCCGCCGGCATTGTGCAGTCCTATAAAGGGGTCAATGGCGGCTTTGCCCTGGGCAGAGCGCCGGAGGAAATCTCCATCGGGGAGATCATCGAGGTGATCGACGGCCCCTTCGAGATCGCCCAATGCCTGTGCGAGGACTTTGACTGCACCCGGGTCCAGGACAAAAGAGTCTGCCAATTCCGTCAGATCTTCGATCGGGCGAGCCGGAATCTGCATGATGAGCTCCACGCCATCAAAATGAGTCAATTTCAGTGAGAATGAGTTGAAAATTCAAAAAGTACAGGAGGAAAAGGAAAATGAAAAAGTTTGTTTGCTCTGTTTGCGGTTATGTACACGAAGGGGATTCCGCCCCTGATTTTTGCCCCCAGTGCAAGGCTCCCAAGGAGAAGTTCGTGGAGCAGGGCGCTGAGATGAGCTGGGCTGCCGAGCATGTGGTAGGCGTGGCCCAGGGCGCTCCTGAGGATATCATGGAGGATCTGCGCGCCAACTTCACCGGCGAGTGCACCGAGGTTGGTATGTATCTGGCTATGGCCCGTGTTGCTCACCGGGAGGGCTATCCTGAGATCGGCCTGTACTGGGAGAAGGCTGCTTACGAAGAGGCTGAGCATGCTGCCAAGTTCGCCGAGCTGCTGGGCGAAGTGGTGACCAACTCCACCAAGAAGAACCTGGAGATGCGTGTGGAGGCCGAGAACGGCGCTACCGCTGGCAAGACCGACCTGGCCAAGCGCGCCAAGGCTCTGAACCTGGACGCCATCCACGACACCGTCCATGAGATGGCCCGCGACGAGGCCCGTCACGGCAAGGCTTTCGCTGGCCTGCTGAAGCGCTACTTCGGTTAATCAAAACCACAGAAATGAGTACTTTTCGAGAGGGAATCGGGAAACCGGTTCCCTCTCTTTCTGCCCTCATGGTGTCCCAAGGGTGTCCCGCCGCCGGTTGACCGTGTTCTAATTCAAGAAAAAGTGTCCCGTGTAAAAGGTGTCCCTAAATCAACAAGTTGCACAAAGGATTGTGCGTTTCCGCTGGGCCATTACAGGCCCATTTCTTTGACCCGTCTGTAAAAGGTGTTCGGCTTCAAGCCCACCTCCTGCATGGCGGCGGTGGCCGTTATCTCCCCGGTCCTCCACCGCTTGCAAGCGTCCTTGAATTGGGCTTTGTCCACCTCCAAGGGCTTGCGGCCTTTGTACTTGCCTGCGTCCTTGGCGATTGCGATTCCCTCCCGTTGCCGCTCCAAGATGTTCTCCCGTTCCAGTTCCGCCAGAGCGCCGAACACCGTCAGCATGAAACGGCCTTGCGGGGTAGTGGTGTCGATGTTCTCTTTCAGACTGACAAACTCCACCTGTTTCTCCGTCAGTTCCGACACAATGGAGAGAAGATCGCGGGTGTTGCGGGCGATACGGGAAATGCTCTCCACAATCACCATGTCACCGGCCCGGACAAAGCCCATCATTTCCTTAAACGCCTTGCGGTCTGTGTTCTTGCCGCTCGCCTTGTCGATGAACAGTTTTTCGACCTTCTGTTCCTCCATCATTTTCAGTTGCCGCGCTTCGTTCTGTTCGATGGCGGAACACCGCACATACCCAACCCGCATTGTCTCACGCCCTTTCGCTTTGTCTGATAGTAGGATACCACAAAAGCAAAAGTATGTCAATAGGATATTAAATATTTTTGAAATATTTCAAATATGAGAAAGTAACTTGTATGACACACAAAATCACGGTGTTTCAATATGTCACTGGGGTATACCCTATTGAAAAGGCGGCACAAACAAACATGCCGCCTTTTTAGCAATTCATGTACTTGGTTTTATAACCGTTTAGAGGCCGACCATCATCGAAATTAAGAAGTACAGAAGGACACCTCCCACACCTGCAATAATCAGAAGTGCAATAAAGTATACGCCAAAGGCTTTTGCCCGCGCTTTATTAGCATTAGCCGCTACGGAGCACGATTTTACAACGGGATGACCGTTTTCAATCGTTATGTCTGCGGCAAAGTCATTCCGAATCATCGCTCCATATCCATTTTGAGAATCTACATATCCCGTAATATGATACCCTCTTGTTTCGTCGCCAACAATAGTTATCATATCAACGGGAAATTGCGCCGATGCTGGGCTTTTTAACTGCGCGCAAATCGCAGTTTTTACAGCCTTTAAGATTTCCTCATTTCCTTGAGTATCAGCATATACAGTTCCTTCATTAGCCGTCGATTGTGTAAACGCTCTGCGCTGACAACCGGCTAACAATTTGCTGATATGCTCGCAGAGTTCATTTTTATTACTGATTCCAAAAAATTTAATTGTTTTTGTGGATGTTGTTATAACAATAGAATCAAATGAGCCTGTACTCACTGTGCTAATAGAAACAACTGGAATATCAACGTGTTTCCCAAAGACAGCACAACCATATACTCTTGAGCTTGTAATGGAGATAGAGCACTTTGCTATTGCAAAGTATAAGATAGCAAACAAGATGACAAGAATCACACCAATGACCATGATGACAGTAAAGATAGGAGTTGTTGCACGAGCGGCGGCGTTTCCTATCGTAGAATCCAAAAGATTAAAAAGCAGGAAATACAATATAAAACCACCAACACCCATAAGCAAGCCTATTATGATACCTACTTTTGCGGATTTTTTCCCTTTATCGCTTTTTCCACTCATGATGACCTTCTCATCCATGTTCACTTGCCTCCTTCCCGCACGACCTCCTAAAAGGTGTGCTTAACAATCGGGGGTGTCCCCTTCATTTTGATGTACCTTGCAACCGTGGAGCCGCTCCGCCCGATCTGACGGCCTACCTTCGCATAGTTGCCAAGCTGGGCATATAAGCGGTGCATTTCCACGATTTCCGCCGGGGTCACTCTTGACCCGGCCATTACTTCACGACCTTATCTTCTGCCCGGAGCATGGTTTCCTTCATGGCCTTTTCAAACTGGTCGCGGACATATTCCTCCGCCGTCCATTTCTTATCAGAGCCGCCCTCTGCAAGAATCTTGTTCATCTTGTCGAGGTGAGTAATGCTTTCATAAACCAACAAGGGGATAAAAACGGACTTGGTGATTTCCACCTCGAATACCAGGGCCGATACGAGAAAACCGATGAAGTCGACTTTGTTGATCTGTGTATGGCCGGGTAAGGTCGTGTCATATTGTGCAAGATGGATCTCTCCAACATATACAGAATGTCGCTGGCATCCGTTGATATCAAAGGCATAATAGAACGAAACAGATGCAAAGATGGCAAATGCAAGGATGAGACGGAACAGCACCGCCTTTTTAAGGCTGGTAGGTTTCCCGTTCGCAAGGATGATTTCTTCCATATCATGTTCCTCCACCGTTTTTTGCTGCACTCCGCCGCCTTACGGCAGCAGGGCAACGGGGTCCAGGGGATCCGGCTCTTTCTCTTCCTGCTCTTTTTCCAGCTGGGCGGGGGCATATTGCTTTTTGTAGGTGCGGGTGATGGTTTTCTCCTGGCCCTGCTGGTTTACCGACACCTCTTTGACGCAGTTGCCGTTTTCATCATAGGAATAGGTGGTTTTGCTCTCCCCTTCGCTGTCGGCGTAGGTATTTTCCAGCATATTCCCCTTTTCGTCATAGGTGTATTGTCTCAGGGAGGTGCTGCCATTCGCCCGGGAGGTTTCCTTTTTCACACAGTTGCCCTTTTCGTCATAGGCGTACTGAATGAGCAGGGCAGCGGTGTCTGATTTGTAGGCGTATTCGTTATAGGCGTAGGACACCTGGATGCACCGGCCTTCTTCGTCATAGGAATAGGAAATGGTCATTTCCCAGGCCCGCTCCTTCCAGTCCTCGTCCGGCTCTTCCAGCAGCCAGTCCGAGCGGCTGTACTGGCTTTCTTCCGCCAGACGGCCACTGTCATCGTAACGGTAAAGGGTCAGATAAGTGTCCTTGTCCCCATCATCCAGATCCTGCACCAGCTCCCGATATTCCACCAGACGGCCTTCTTCGTCATAGGTGTAGGTGGTCTCGTATTCTTCCTCCAGATAGTAGACAGTGCCCGTTTCCCGGATGCGGCGGCCTGCACTGTCATATTCCCAGGTGATGTGCTGGCTGTCTCCCTCATCGTCCACCTCGGTTTCCTCGATCTGGTTGCCCGCTGCATCATAGCGGTAGTCGGTCTGGGAAAAGCTTCCTGCGTTCCCCTTTCTGTAAATGCGGGTCTGGTTTCCCTCTTTGTCGTAAGTGTAGGTGTTTTTCTGGCCGTCGCCGAAGTCGATCTCCGTTATCCGGCCTTCTCCATCATAGGAGTAGGAGAGAGAAGACTTTTCTCCCTCATAGCCCACTGTGGTTTCCTGGGTGAGCACCCAGGCCGAGCCAGCCTTCCGCTGGACGATTTTCTGGGGCAGGATCACCGCCGCAGCCCCGGCGCATACCAGCACAAGGGCGCCCAGGGCGATGAGCCCGGCCTTTTTCCGCTTTTTCGCTTTTTTGGCTTCTGCGGCCTGCTTTTCCTCTTTCTGCTGAGCTTCCTGAGCCAGGCGTCTGTCCCGGCTGGTTTTCAGCGCTCCAAGGTCCAGAGAGAAAAGGGCGGCCTTTTCCTTGCCGCAAAGGTGGCAGGTGTTTTCCCCCTCTTCATTCCAGGCTCCGCAGACGCAGCGCCACAGGGGGCCGTCCTCACGGGGGAAAAAGGCGGCACCGGGGAAGCGGGAGCGGTATTCCTTGCAAAGCTCGGTGTCCCCCAGGGCCTGCTCCAAAGTCTGCTGTTCCGGCAGGCTCTCCCAGGGCTGGCCCTCTGCTTCCCAGATGCTGTTGTCCGAAAAGATCACCTGACGCACCTGGGCGGAAAAGCCCCGGGTGTTGGCGTCGGGGAAGGGGATGGGCTCTTTCTGCCCGAACTCGCTGTCCCGGGGAGCGCTGAGATCCAGGTACTGGTGCTCCACCGGCTCTCCCAGGGGCAGGCCACGGGTATCCAGGGCCTGGAGGGAGACCGTCAGTGCCTTGATGGGCTTTGCCCCCAGGTTCTTGTATTTCACCTGGGCCAGAACCTGGCCGGTGACATTGTCTTTCAGAAGGGCCCCTGCCATGATGAGCAGGGGGGCCTTTGGGGTATGCAGATTCCCCGGCAGGGAAAACAGCCTTGTATAGCGTTCACTCATGGTTCTTCCTCCTTTGTTTCCCAAAATACCAAAGCACATCGGCACACATCAGGGCCGCAATCAGGACAATGGGGACGATCAGGGGGTTGGAGCCATAGGCCCCGGCAAAATCCCCCTGCAAAAGCCGGTCCACCGCTCCACGCAGGCCGCAGGCGAAACAGTGTTCTCCGGTGACGCTGCACCGGAAGTCCAGGGGCAGCACCCATTGCACCAGGATGCCGTTGAGCAGGAAAGCGGCATAGAGGGCAAAGCGAACCTGACGGAAAACGCTTTTATTCACGGATGTTCGCCGCCTGGAGCAGCTTGCCTCCGGCGATCAGCCCCAGAATGGCAGGGACGAACAGAATCAGCCCGATGCCGCAGAAGAGCAGCACGATGGCCTGGGGGAAGATAACGCCCAGAGCCACAGCGGGGAGCAGCCACAGGGCCATAAAGAGGAAGACAAGGCCCTTCTTGTTTTTCTTGGCTCCCCGGGCGGCGAAAAAGCCCATCACCATGGCCACAAGGGAGATGGATTGCCAGAGAATCAAACCCTTCAGCAGGTTTTCGTTGCTTTCCCGCCGCTCCGCTTCCTTTGCCGCCCACTCCGCCATTTTTTCGTCCGGGGTGACGATCTTGGCGGTGTCATAGCCTAAAAATTCTCCCAACAGGTCGTGCTCGATGGTGTAGCTGCCGTCCGGGGGATCCTCTCCGTGCTGGACGCCTGTCAGAAAAAGGACTGCGCAGGCCACAAGGCTGAGAAGGAAGGCCAGCACATTGAGCACCATGGCCGAAGTGATGCGGGAGTGCTTTTTTTCAGCCAGGAGCCGGGAAGCGGAGTCCCCGGGCTGGCCGGAGGCAGCGCCGGCCGAAGCAGCCCCTGCCGGGGCGCCGCAGTTGGGGCAGAAGGCGGCATGGTCTTCCATCTGGCCGCCGCATTTGGAACAGAATTTCATGGAAACGGTTCTCCTTTCTGCATTGTAAAACGGCCAGAGCCGGCTGCACCGGGAAAGGGGTTTCCCGGGAGCCGGCTCTGGATAACACAGGGGTTATTTTTTGGAATAAGTCACTTCCAGGCCATCGTCGGGATGATAACTCCAGGCCACTTTGTATTTGTCATTTTCTTCGGTCTGGCGTCCCATGAGAGCGTTGGTCTTCAGCATCTGGTCATACAGGCCGCTGTCGAAGCCCAGGGCGGTGTTGGCGTGCTTAATGGCCTTCAGCACCTTTTTCTGTGTGCTGCTCTGCAGCAGGGCGGCCACATCGGGATCCATATTGGCATAGTGATCCGGGGAGGTGTCCAGGCTGAAGGAGGTTTTGCCGTCGCCGGTGACCATGCCGGCGATGTCCAGGCATTCGTCCCTCACCTGCTCCAGTTCCGATTTGTAGAGCAGGGCGAAGGAGGCCACGGCGGCCACCACTAACACGGCAGCTACCGACCCGGCGATGATCTTTTTCTTCTTGCTCCAGGCTTTGATGGTATCCAGGAAGGATTTCTTCCCGGCGGCCGGGGCGGCTTCTCCCGTGGGCATCACTTCGCTCTCGCCCTCCAGAGGGGGCAGGGATTCGGAGGACAGCAGATCCTCGGGAGGGACATCCAGAGGGGCCGGGGCAGAGAATGTGGGCTCCGGCTGGGCCGGGGAAGTGGGGCAAGGGGTGCCGCATTTGGGGCAGAAAGCGGCGTCGTCAGCCAGTTGGGCTCCGCATTTGGAACAGAATTTCATATTGTTTCTCCTCTCTTTATCCGCCTGTGGCGGTAATTGATCTGTTTTTGTTTCTCTCTGTTTACTTGATTTCGCAGGAGACAGCCTTCCCGGTGGAGTTATTGATCTTGACGGTATAGGTGCGGTAGGGAGTGCCGGAATCGTCCCGCCAGCCGGTGGTCAGCTTGCCGTATTTGTCATACAGGGTGACGCTGCCATAGACATAGGTGAAATTCCCCTGTTTTTCCTGCTTGTTGATATCGTAGCGGCAGCTGTCCGGGTCGGCGGTGTCATACTTGGAGCCGATCTCATCCCGCAGGGCGGTGGCCACCTGCATCTTGGTGATATCAGCAGAACCGCCGGAGGAAGCCGAGCCGGAAGAAGCTGCTCCGGCAGAGGGGGAATAGCCGGAGGACGAGGGCTGGTAGGAATCATTGGACCCGCCCAGAGCGATGACCAGAACCACCGCTGCTACCACTGTGGCGGCGATACCACAGAGGAGGCCTTTTTGCTTTGGCTTCATCTGTTTCCATTTTGCCCCAAAGCCTTTGCCGCTCTGGGCAGGGCCGGTTGGGGCAGCCGGGATAGAAGGCATCGGCCGGGGAGCGCTGGCCTGGGGAACAGAGGGCTGGCTGGGAGCGGAAGCGGCGCCGCATTTGGCGCAGTAAATATCGTCATCCGCCATGGGCGAGCCGCATTTGGTACAGTATTTCATGGGAAAAACCTCTCTTTCCGTGGGAAAATAGGATGATTATTCTTCCATCAAAAGGAAGCCCAGGTCCATCATTTCATTCTGCAGATTCTTCATCTGCCGGTCGTCGTCGTAGAGGAAAAGATGGAAGGAAATTTCAAATCCGCCATCTGCCAGAAAATCCCTGGCGCCGGTGCCGTCCAGAACCTCATTGGCTATGCCCATGATTTCATCATCGGTAAATTGGCTTTGATCTGCCAGCAGTCCCAGGGTCACAGAAGAGCCTTCCAGGGAGAATGCCACGGTGGTGCCGGGAGCATAGTCTTCCATCTCTCCGGAGAAATCATGGAGGGCATCCCGGACAAAGTCCTCATCGGATGCAGCGGCGCTGCCGGAACTTCCGGAAGCTGAGCCGGAATCATCGGAAGGGGCAGAAGTGCCGGAGTCATCGGCAGCAGCCGAGCTGGAATCATCAGAAGGAGCAGAAGTGCCGGAATCATCAGAAGCGGCAGACTGGGTGCCGCCGCCAGAGCCGGAAGAGCCGGAAGAAGCGGGCTTTCCCCGGTTGGCAAAGAAGACGCCGACGCCCACCAGCACCACCAGCAGGGCGGCGATGCCGGGGATGAGCCACTGGGGCCGATTGCCTTTGGAAGGAGCCTGAGCCGGGGCAGAAGCGGCGGCCTGAGAAGCGGCGGCCTGTTGGGCGGCCATGGCCTGCTGCTCCCGGGCCAGCCGGGCATCCCGGCTGGCTTTCAGCTGCTCCAGATCCAGGGCTTTCAGCTGGTCCAGATTTTTGCCGCAGGCGTGGCAGTTGGCTTCGCTCTCCATGTTCCAGGCCCCGCAGGTGCACCGCCACAGCCCCTTGTCCTCCTGGGGCATGATGCGGCAGTTGGCGCCGTAGAGGATCTGGTATTCTTTGCAAAGTTCCTTGTCCCCCAGGGCTGTTTCCAAGGCCTGGAACGGGGGCATGGGGGTCCAGGAACTTTGTTCCTGGTTCCACAGGGTGCCGTCGGCAAAGACCACCTGGTATACCTCCACACGGAAGGCCCGGGTGATGGCATTGGGGAAGGCCACCGGTTCTTTTTGACCAAACTCCCCGTCACGGGCGGCATTCAGATCCAGGTACTGGTGTTCCAGGGGCTGGTCCAGGTCGATGCCGGTGAGGTCCTGGGGGAAAAAGCGCACCTTCAGGCCCCGGATGGGTTTTGTTCCCACATTCTTGAATTTCATCAGGGCCAGGATGCCGCCGGCCTGGTTGTCTTTCAGAAGGGCACCGGCCAGGATCATCACCGGCGAGCCGGGCTGATACAGGTTTTCCGGCAGGGAAAACAGTCGGGCATAGCGTTCGCTCATGGAAGATCACTCTCCTTTGGAATTGGATGTTTTGAAGATATGGAATGTAAAATAATAGAGCAGAAAGACTGCGATCAGAAATAGCAAAGTCATTACCAGCAGAAGGTCCGGAGCGCCGGCCCTGGCTCCCATGGGAAAGGCCGGCACATACAGAAGGAAAAGCCCGCAGCAGAAGGACAACCCTGCATCAAGCCCCATGAGTTTTCGGGAGAAGCCGGGCAGAGCACCGCAGATCAGCCAAAGGACCCCGGTGATCAGGGCAAACACAAGGCTGCAAAACAGCTGGGTATAGGCGGCGTTGCAGTTCCGGTTCCGGATAAAGGCCCCTCGTTCACCAGAAAAATCCCAAGGGGAAACAGGACCATCAGAACACCCACAAAGAGGGAAAAAGCCCGGGCTTTCCGCTGGGGACCGATGATTTGCTTTTGCCGGAGTTGAACGCGGGTTCGCGTTTCCCCCGGATCGGCAGAAAACAAGGCCTGAGCGGATGCTCCGCAGCCGTGACAGTGCTCGTCGCCTTGCCTGTTCCAGGCGCCGCAGGCGCAGCGCCAGAAGGGCCGTCTTTTTGAGGGAGGTAGGAGGCGCCGGGGAAGCGGGCCCGGTATTCCTTGCAAAGGGCTTCATCCCCCAGGGCTTTTTCCAAAGTCACCTGGGGCGGGATGCTCTCCCAGGCTTCGCCGCCGGTTTCCCACAGGGTCCCATCGGAAAAGATCACCTGGGTGACCCTGGGCTGGAAACGCCGTGCAGTCAGGTGGGAAAAAACAATGGCTTCTTTCTGGCCAAATTCACCATCACGAGGGATGCCCAGATCCAGATACTGATGTTCCGCCGGCTGTCCCAGGGGCAGGCCCGGGGTGTCCAGCGCCTGAGGGAAACGGTCAGCGCCTGGATGGGCTTTGCCTGCACATTTTTCAGCTTCAGCTGAGCCAGAATTTCCCCGGTTTCATTGTCTTTCAAAAGGGCCCCGGCCAGGATGGCCGCCGGTGCGCTGTGAGAGCAAAGACACCCCGGCAGAGCAAACAGCCGGGTATAGCGCTGGCTCATGGCAGATCACGCTCCTTTTTGGATAAGGTTCTCAGTCGATGACGGGATTTTCGAAGTTTATAAAGCCCAGATCATCCATGGAGATGCCTACTTCTTCACACAGTTCACTCAGGCGCAGAATGGAAAAATGCATGAGGGAGGTGCAGCTTTTGGTAAGGGGCTGGGTGTATTCCGGCGCTTCCGCCCCGGTCTCCGCTTCCTCTACGCTGCTGGGAGTCACATCCATATTGGCGTGGTAGTCGGCTATGTCCACGCTGCCACGCAGGATGTAACTGGTCTTGGAACCACTATTGGAGGTGACCTCCACAGTGGGCATGAAGCTGATAAATCCTTCTTCCCAATTATAGAACAGGGTGACCTCCATATTGGAATCGACGGGCCACTGGGCGTGGAACCACAGCAGATCATTATCCTCTTCATCTGCCAGGAAGAAATACTTGACCCCGGAGTCCATGGTTTTTTCATAGACATAACAATCTTCATAGTAGATGGGGAAGGCGGGGAAATCCACCCGGTCCCGGATCTCTCCCTCTTCCCGGATGAAGTTACAGAGAGTGTCCACCGGACTGGCCGCCGTGGCTGTGCCGGAATTGCCGGAATCGCCGGAAGCGGCCGATTGGGTGTCATCGCCACCGGCAGCCGAGCCGGAATCATCGGAAGCGGCGGACTGGGTGCCGCCGCCGGAGGCGGAAGAGCCGGAAGAAGCAGGCTTTCCCCGGTTGACAAAGAAGACGCCGCCCCCGATCAGCACCACCAGCAACGCAGCGATGCCGGGGATGAGCCACTGGGGCCGGTTGCCTTTGGAAGGCGCAGCCGGTGCAGCCTGGGAAGCGGCGGCCTGCTGGGCGGCCATGGCCTGCTGTTCCCGGGCCAGCCGGGCGTCCCGGCTGGCCTTCAGCTGTTCCAGATCAAAACCTTTCAGCTGATCCAGATTTTTGCCGCAGGCATGGCAGCTTTCTTCCTCCTGCCGGTTCCAGGCGCCGCAGGCGCATTGCCACAGTCCCGCCTCTTCCCGGGGAAACACCCGGCAGTTGGCGCCATATTGGATCTGGTATTCTTTGCAAAGCTCTTGATCCCGCAGCACACTTTCCAGGGGGCGGCTGGGGGACAAAACCTCCCAGGCTCCTTCCGCCGGGCCCCACAGGCTGCCGTCGGTAAATACCACCTGGGTGATGGCTCCGCGGAAAGCCCGGGTGGTGGGATCGGGGAAAGGAATTGGCTCCTTTTGGCCGAATTCCCCATCCCGGGCGGCATGGAGATCCAGATACGGATGCTCCACCGGCTGGCCGTTTTCCATCCCGGCGGAATCCAGGGGAGTGACAGAGACCTTCACGGCCTTGACGGACTTTGTGCCTACATTTTTCAGTTTCAGCTGTGCCAGCACCCTTCCCGTTTGATTGTCTTTCAGCAAAGCTCCGGCCAGGATGATCAGCGGGGAGCCTTGGGCATACAGGGAACCGGGAAGCGTAAACAGCCGGGTATAGCGTTCACTCATGGTACATCCCTCCTGATGGCATTACAGTTCGGGCAGTTCGTCCCGGGGAGCGGTCTGGGGACGGGAGGAAGCGGCCAGACGGGTACGGATCTGGTGCACATCTTCCACCAGCTTGCCAAAACCCATAAGGGGCAGGGCGAAAAGAAAAGAGCTGAGCACACCGCAGATCAGCATCACGATCCCCATCAGAGCCAGACCTCCGATGACAAAGAAAAAGAATGTCAGGCTGCCGCAGATGATAAATAGCCAGAAGAGCACCTGGCCCACTTGAAACAGCGTTTTTCCCACATTTTCGAACATTGTGCATCCACCTTTCTTTCTTCCCCATTCAAGGGAGTTCTGTTAAGCGTACTATATCAAATATTCCAAAATCAAACAATAAGCTGGCTGCATAGTATTTTCCAGCAAAAAAAGGCCAAACCCATTGGAAATCAAGGGGTTTGACAAAAAAGAAAGTATGGTTTTTTCTTTCCTGGAATCTGGCGGAAATAAAAGAGAAAAAATAATTTGCGAAAAAATAAAACCCCACGGCCCTCTTTGGAATCTTACAGGGCGAAAGGGGGGGATGTCCTCCTGGTTCTTATTGACAAGTGCTCTGCCCATAGAGTATTCTGAAAGCAGGAATATTTCTTTCTATTGTGCAGAGGGAAATGGAGGAAGAAAGATGAAAAAAAGGCTTGTTACCATTCTTTTGACCCTTTGGCTGGCGGTGCTTTCCGCCCTGCCCGCCATGGCCGCCGACAAATCGGGAAGCTACTATTACTACCTCTCCATGAAAGAGGGAGAGCTCTGGTATCGCCGGGCTCCCTATATGCAGAAATTCTGGGACGAAGGAAATTTTCCCTGGGGCGTCGGTCCGCTGAACAACGGCGGCGTGCTGTACGGCATCTCCTATGAAAGCTGTAATCTGCCCCACCAGGGCCTGGTGCTGGTGGAACACTACATAAAGGACAGCAACGGCTCATCCAGATGGGAATATGACTATGTGACATATGAAAACCACAAAGTGCCCATCTACGGTATCTATGAACACATCCTCGCAAATCTGAACCAGGGCCGTTTTGAGGAGATGTTTGATTTCTCCGACGACGCCTATGGCCTGGCCGCCGCAGTCAATGACTACTGGCAGGATGGGGAATTTCACAAGCAGCAGTATTATGTGGACACCAAAGGGACGATCGCCATCACCCTGCCCCTGGAGGTCAGCCCCATCCGCTATGACGACTCCTATTACACCGGCCGCTTTGTGGATGGCAAAGCCATCGTCTTCAAAGACAGCCCCGCCACCGACGGTCTGTTGGAGGAGTATACCGGCAACGATCGGGACACCCGCACCCTTACCTATGCTTATATCAACCAAAGGGGCGAGATGATCACCGACTGGCAAACCGCCTCCACCGATGCCCAGTACAAGGAGATTTTCACTTCGGTGTATAACCTCGAGGGCATCCGTCTGGTGGATGTGCTCTATTCCGACGGCTATCAGGCCCCGGAGGAGCCCACCGGCCCGGTGGAACCGGGAGGGGAGACCGCCGAGCCCGAAGAAAAACCGGAAGAGAAGCCGGAAGTGGAGACCACTTATGGTCAGTCCCAGGTGAAGATCAAGGGCTATACCATTGAAAACGGCGACGGCTTTTTGCTGGTGGATGTGGTGAACAACACCAAAAATCCCGACGAAGGGGATTGCTTCTATCTCCGGTACGACAAATACAAGGAAATGGGCGGCCTTGTGGATTCCAACACGGAATTTCTCCCCGGCAACGACTGGATCATGAGCATCCACTATTCCGCCCAGGCCGGAGAGCAGAAGACCCTGCGCATTCCGGTGGGCACCATCCCTGGCGGCTGGGGCGTGGATGTGACCGATGAGGACAAGGAAGCAGGCTGGACAGAGCTGGATTACATCGCCGACAGCCGGGTGATCCTGGCCCAGGCCGAAACCAAAGAGGAATTTGAAGAGCTGACCGAGTTTTTCAAAGGGATGCACTATTACAATGAAGTGCAGCGGGATTTCCAGATGGACGAAAACGGCGTCACCTACCTGGCCGTTCCGGCTTCCACCCTGGATTACCGGCACAAGCTGGATGAAAAGCTGTCTTACTTCACCGGTCAGTTTTAAAAGAATAAAATAATACAATAAGGAGAAAATGCCATGAAAAAGCTCATTGCCCTGTGCCTGTGCCTTGTGCTCAGCATCCTGCCTGCTTTCGCCCTGAAGGGGGAAGTGGTGGACCCGGATGACCTGCCCTATATCCCCACAGAACAAAGCCCCAGCGACTGGGCCGTGGAAGAGATCAAAGAAGCCACCGGCGCCGGACTGGTGCCCGCCCTGCCGGGAGATCCCTCCTATCAGGCGGCGGCCACCCGGGAGCAGTTTGCCGCCCTGGCGGTGACGCTGGCAGAAAAGGCCACTGGCAAGACCCTGCCGGCCGCCCCGGCGGACACCTTCACCGACACCCAGAGCGAAGTGGTGCGCAAAGCCTACCAGGCGGGCATCGTCAACGGCATGGGGGACGGCACCTTTGCTCCCCAGCAGACCACCAACCGGGAGCAGATCGCCACCATGCTCCTGCGGGCCATCCTCTATATCCAGGACCAGAACAAAACCGATTACATCGAGCAGTTTGAAGATCTGAGCCTGTACCAGGATGCCGGTCAGGTTTCCTCCTGGGCCACCCAGGCCATGGGCATCCTGGCCCACAACGGCATCTTCAAAGGGGTGGGCGGCAACAACATCGCCCCCAAGCAGAGCTGCACCGTGGAGCAGAGCATCCTGCTGTGCTACCGCCTGTATCAAAAGACCCAGGCCTGATGCCCGGGATTTGCTGATAAAAGAAAACAGAAAAGGAGAAAATATCTATGCCGAAGTTTGAAAAAGGAACCCTGAAAGGCTTTGCCGCAGGCACACTGGTCACCGTTCTGACCCTGGGCACCATTCTGCCCTCTTCCGCCGCCACCATGAAGGAGATCAAGGTGGCCATGGGCGGCATCAAGATCTATGTGGACGGCAATCTGAAAAAGCCCACCGATGTGAATGGCAATGTGGTGGAGCCCATGATCTATGACGGCACCACCTATCTGCCGGTGCGTGCCCTCACCGGGATGCTCACCGACAAAGAAGTGGCCTGGGATCAGGAGAGCCAGACGGTGTATATCGGCCAGCGTCCCGATGTTGGCGTCAAGAGCGTGCCCATCGATGAGCTGAAAGACTATAATGACTATAATAGTTATATATACACCGGAAAAGACGCCCAGTTCACCGTGCTGGGAGATACCTATTCTCCCTTTAATCGGATGAGATTGAGAGGGTCCGATTATCATGTCTACAAGCTGGATTCGAATTATGACAGCATCCACGGCAAATTCATTATCCCCTTTGATAATTTGGGAAACACAGCCGAGTCCACCCTTCAGTTTTACAATGTGGATCAATACGGAGAAGAGACCCTGATCAAGGAATATTCCACCAAAGCAGGGGATGCCGCCATCGATGTGGATGTGAATCTCCAGGGCTGCAATTTCCTCAAGATCAAAGGAAAAGGCGATTCTTGCGCCTTCTACGATGTGACCCTGACCACCGCAAAATAAAAACATCCCAAAGCAGCAAACGCCCCGCCGGGTTGAAACCGGCGGGGCGTTTTTCTGTTATATGGTGTTCGCGCCGTCACGCCGCTGCCAACGGTGCAGCAGCACGGCCATCTGGGCCCGGGTGGCGCTGCGCCGGGGAAAAAGACGGCTGCGCCGGGTCCCCTGGATCAGCTTTTGCTCCAAGGCCCACTGAAAGGCAGACTGGGCATACCGGCTGATGAGACGGGCATCGGCAAAGGATGCAAATTCCATCGGCGTTGTTTCTGCCTGCGCCCCCGGGGAAACCTGGGCCAGACGGTAAAACAAAGTCACCAGCTGCTCCCGGGTGATGGGTTCCTCCGGCCGGAACTTGCCCCGGCCGCATCCCAGTACAATGCCTTTTTCCGATGCCCATGCCACAGCTTCACTCCAGTATTGCTCTGGTTTTACATCGGAAAACCGGCATTCTCCTGTGGGAGCCGGACAGGACTCTAGGCGATGAAGAATGGTCACCGCCATCCCCCGGCTCAGGGGCAGGCGGGGGGAAAACAAAGTGGGGCTGGTGCCGGCCATCAGACCGTGGCGCCAGGCATAGCGCACCCCCTCTTCGTACCAGGCCCCGGCGGGAATATCGGTGAAAGGAAGGGTTGTGCGGTTGTCCTCAGAACAGATGTCCATAGGAAAGACAAAGGGGCTGGAAGGACTGCTGGGGATGATTTTGCGGATATTTTCAGTCATTGGGAAGGAGCCTCCTTTTCGCCGGGGACAGTGCTCTGTTTTTAATGTATCACAAAGAAGGCGGTTTGAAATCATCCCTTTTTTTGAAAAAAAGGACTATATCCAAGAGTTTTTTGGCATAGTCCTTTGGAAATTGGGTTTTGCGGCTTACCGCAGCATATATTGCTTCAGGTCTTTGCGCTGTTTGATGTTCAGCTTTTGCAATGCGGTGGAAATGTATTGCTTCACCGTGTTGGGGGAGATACCCAGATGGCCTGCGATCTCCTGGTTGGTCCAGCCCCGGGCGGCCAGCATGGCGGCGGCAAATTCGGTGGTGGTCAGGTTGTCGGCCACCGGATGGCCGGTTTCCGGGTTGTGTACTTTGCGCCAGCCTGCGGAAAACCGGTAGGTGATGGCGATGATCCGCCGGAAATCTTCCGGCCAGTCCTTTTTCAGTACAGCTTCCAGCATCCCGCCCAGCAAACCGTGGTGCTCTCCGAACCCTTCGATCAGATCGTCAGGCTGAGCCAGTTTCCAGGCCGCCAGCAAGTGGGCCTGGGCATGTTCCGGCTGCTTCAGGCTCATATAATCCATCACCGCCACCAGATGGAGGTAGATGGAAGGGATGGGATATTGCTGTCCCTCCAGGGCAAAGGCGGTTTCCACAATGCCGATGCTTTTTCCATATTCCCCCTCCAGATAGGTCTGGTGGGCCTGGACATATAGAGCAAACATCCGCAGACCGGGAGGAAGCAAGCGCAGGTGTTCTTTCAGGGAGATCAGCCCGGAGGGGAGAGGAAGGTGGAGCAGCACCGAGGCCGTGGTGATGGCAAATACCGCCGTTGCCTGCAGCTGAGGGGAAAGCTGCTCCTGGGAGGTCAGGGTGTTCTGGATCTGGGCCAGGGTATGCTTGGCCCTCTGGATCTGCCCGATGGACAGATTGGCATAGGTGTAGATCAGGCAGGCAGAAAGACGCAGGGAAAGCTCATCATGGGAAAGATACAGTTCGGCGATTTTGGCAGCTTCTTCCGGCTGACCGCTGAAATAATAGTATTCGGCCCAGGCGATGTTCCGCACATGTGCATCCTGGATGCGTTCCACATATTCCTTGCAATGCCCGGGGACAAAGGGACTGCTCAAAAGGGGCATGGGGATCGGGTGAGGGGGCGGAACTTCTTCCTGTGGATTTGTGATGGGAATCGGGCTTTTTTCTTTTGGAACATCGGCGGGGTTTGGGGCAGAGGCGGGAATGGCCCAGTCTGTGCCGATTTTCTGTGCCCCGGGAATGCAGCCTTCGGCGCAGTATTGCTGGGCCAGGGGGAGAGAAATATTCCATTTTTCGGCAGCTTGCTGTATGGTGATGTAATCCATCCCGTGTCACTCCTTCTCTGCTGGGAAAACGCTTACCTATTTATTTTATTATATGCGTCTGCCTGGACAGTTGCAAGAAAAAGCCGCCTGAAAAGGCGGCTTGAGCGTGTCAAAAAAGTGGCAGAAGCCACTTTTTCGAGTTTTTGCAAGGGCCTGCGTGCACACCTTCGGCGCACACTTGTCCCTTGAGAAGTGCAAAAACCGACGCACCGGTCGCCGGTTTTTGCAGATTGATAAGAGAAAGGGCAAACAGTTTCTTTGCGCTGTATAGGTTTTTCGACAGTCTGAAAGCCGCCTGGAAAGGCGGCTTTTGGCTTGGTTTATTCTTCCTGATCCATTAAACCGTGGAAAATTTCATCCATCAGCGGATTGGTGTAGGTATCCATAAATGCCCCGGTGTCCAGTTGCGGAACGGAAGGCGGGTTTTGACCCATGGAAGAAAAATAGGCCTCCAGCTGGGGGCAATCCTGAAGGGGAGCCAGGTCATAGGGACCTCCATCAATCGTTGCGGCCCGCAGAGCGGGAAGGCCGCTGAGAGGGGACAGGTCGACAGCCGTTCCGAAAGAGAACAGTTCCAGCACTTCCAGAGAAGAAGCACCCCGGAGAAATTCCAGGTTATCCGGCTGGCCGGAATAAAGCTGCAAAAGGCGCAGTTTCAAAAGAGGCTGGCTGCTTTCCAGGTAGAAAGTGCCGCCACGGGTGCCGTCTCCCATGGGCATCAGGCCCAGGTAGGTGAGATTCTCCAGCCGGGACAGATCCAGGGAAACACTGCCGCATCCCAGCTGCAAGGCGCGCAGCGCAGTGGCAGATTCCAAGGGGGTCAGATCCACATTGTCCCCAATGGTGCAGTTCAGACTGCGGAGATTGGGAAGGCCCTGCACAAAGGAGAGGTCGGTAAGGTCCTGGGTGTCCCGCCAGGTGGAATCCACTTCCTGCAGATGGGGATTTTCCCCCAGGGTGTCCAGCAGGGGCTGGGCATCCCCCTGGATAAACTGAAGAGAAGTCACCTGGGGCAATTTTTGCAGATCGGCCAGGCTTTCTACCGGCACGGTGCCCTCTTCCGGGTGGGGATCGTTGTAAAATGCGTTGTCTGTGTGTGCAATAAAGCCGTCGGGCAGAATGGTGAGGTGGGAAAGATCCTGGCAATCCTCCGGATAGATTTTTCCTTCCGGTTTTTGGATGAGAACCCGGATGTTTTGCTCCATAGCCGGATCGGAAAAGACAATGGGTTCGGGCAGACGGGAAATGACCACCGCCGCCCCGCCGGTGACCAGGGCGGCCGCCGTCACACCGGCGATGATTTTGGCCTTGATAGTGGCAAACAGTCCGGTTTTGGCGGCTTCTCCAGCCCCGGTACCCAAAGCGCCGGCGGCAGCGGTCCCGGCACCGGCCGCAGCCGCCGCCCCCAGAACTTTCTCCAACCCTTGCCAGATCTGTTCCTGCTGCTGCGGAGCGGAAACATTCTCCAGCAGCCGGGAAAACAGCAGGGAGAAGGGAATGGCGCCATGGTAGCGGACTCCGTCCCGCTCTTCCATGGCCAGCACTTGCTGACGGAGCTTCTGCCGGGCATAGTTCAGCCGGCTTTTCACCGTGCCGGTGGAGCACTGCTGCACCTGGGCGATCTCTTCCACCGAAAGCCCCCCATAATAGTAAAGAAGTACGCACTCCCGCTGTACATCGGGAAGCTGCTGCACCGTCTCTTCCATCAGGCGGCGGGTCTCTTCCTTGTCCAGCACTTGCTCGGGCAGGGTTTCCGGGTCGTCATCGGGCAGGGAAGAAAAGAAATCCGGCTCGTCCTCCTTTTGCTGGGGCGAAAGGAAGCGGCCTTTGTTTTTCACCAGACGGCGGCATTGGTTTGCGGCGATCTGGCACAGCCAGTGGGGAAAAGCTGCACTTTCCCGCAAGGAGGACAGATGCTGAAAGGCCGATAAAAAAGTTTCCTGGCAGATGTCCATGGCGTCTTCCGGGTTTTTGGTGATGCCCAGGGCCAGGGAATAGATCTTTTGAAAGTATTGCTGGTAGAGGACGCTCTGTGCCTCCCGCTGGCCCGCTTTGGCCTGAGCCACCGTTTTTTCCAGATCCATATAGTTCCTCCATTTTGTTATTTTTGTCAAAAGAAGCCTTGTTTTATTGTACAGAAGGAACACTTCGGGGTCAACAGCGAGGAAGAAATTATACTACTATTGGCTGTCGGAAAGGGAAAAATATTTTATGATAGGGTCGAGGTGATGTCCCATGACTTTCGCAGAAAGACTGCGCGAATTGCGGGAAGAGCGGAACATCACCCAAAAGGAACTCGGTGCCCATTTGGGGATTTCTCCCCGCATGGTCAGCTTTTATGAGTCAGGGGCCCACTTCCCCCGGGACGCCAAGATGCTCATCGACATCGCCGCTTTTTTCGGCGTGACGGTGGACTATCTGTTGGGCTGTTCCCAGCTGCGGGAAGAGGGAACGCTGAAAAAGCTGTGTGCCGAATTTAGTGTCCTGCCCCCGGCGGAGCGCAAAAGCCTGTTGGATTTTTTGGAGTTTCTGCGCTCCCAGCAGAAAAACTCCCGGTGAAAAAAGCGCTCGCCGCCCCGCCGGGGCAAAACCGTGAGTGTTCCGCTCACACACATAAGACCCGCCGTCACCCCGGCGGGTTTTATGTTTGTGGGAAAAATTTTTAGAAAAAAAGAAAAGCGCCCTTTGGGCGCTTTTGCAATAGAACGAGAAATGGTTTTGCAGAGCGGTTATCGCAGATAGCCCTGGAGAAATACCAGGTGAAACAGCCATGTGCCGGTCACCAGCAAACAGGCTCGCAGCATGAGCAGCTTCAACTGACGGCTGGCCGCCTGCACGGGCAGAGGCACAGCCAGAAGCAGCTCCTGGGCAGTTTCCTCCGGCAAACGGAAACAGGCAGAAAGTTCTTCCAGAGAGACGGTGGGATGCTGAGCAGCGTATTCCTCCAGTTCCTGGGACAAGCCGGACAAAAGCTGCTGGCGGGTCTTTAAGGGGCAGTCGGCCAGATAGGGTTTGACCTGTTTGAGGTAACTCTGGATGGAACGGGCGGCTTTGGTTTTCATGTGGATTTCTCCCCTTCCATAATTTGCTGCACTGCAAGCTGGAGCTCCTGATATTCTCCGCGGAGAGCAGCCAGATAATCTGTCCCGGTGGGGGTGATGGCATAGTATTGCCGCACCCGGTTGTCCGGAGAGATTTGCTTTCCGCTTTCTTTCACATAACCCAGCTTGACCAGCCGATAGAGCACCGGATAAAGAAGGGAAAGGGTATACCGGCCCTGGCTGCGGCGGGAAAGTTCCTGCTGCATCTGATAGACATACATGGGCTGCTGGAAAAGAAGATGGAGCACCAGCATGGGGCTGATGGCTCGTTTGAAATAGTCCTCGAAGGAATGCCCGGAATCCGGGCTGTGTTCTTTTTTCATGGAGTTCACCTGCTGTAAGGTTACTTTCAGTATATCGAAATTTTGGCAAAAAGCAACGACAAAAAGGGAAGATATCACAAAAATACCAGAAGCACCCTTGACAAAGAGTGGAAAGGAGAATATGCTGTTCACATAATAAGCATTACTAAATATATAAGAAAGAGAGGAAAGGGCAATGAAGAAGAAATTGATTTGTATTCTGGGATTGCTGTTCCTTTTGGTTTATGCCGGTCTGGCCGGGACCGGGGCCAAGCTGCAGCTGGATGCAGCACAGGAGTTCCGACAGATGAAAGCGGCGCTGGAACGGGGAGAAGAGATTGACCAGACCCATTACACAGCTACGGCCCAGCGGTCGGAGGAGCTGAAAAGCCTCGGCCGGAAAGTGGGAAGAGTGGCCTATCTGGCTGCGTTGGCGCTGGCCGCAGTAGGGCTGATCAACTGGAAGGAATATATTTTGGTGGTGGGTATTCCCATGCTGGCCGGAGGTCTTGCCATTTTGCCCTTCTGGCTTCAAAGCGATGTAGGAGCCGTCAACTATTACATCGAGCAGTTTGTGGAATTTTACAGCGCTGCCGTCTACGGCGTGGGAGCCGCACTTTTCACCATGCTGCACCAGGGGATCAAAGCGTGGAAAACAGCGCACAAGGAATAAAAAGCGGTTTCAGCGAAAGAATAGAAAGAAAGCCCGGCAGCTATGCTGCCGGGCTATGTTTTTGTCTGTTGTGAGTTCTGACAAGGGTTTTGGTGCTACGCTGTTTTTCGTTTGATCCGCAGATAGAGCAGGCGGAAGGCCCACACCACAATGCCGATGCCCAGAAACAGGGCGGAAGTATAAAAAGAAAGGTACAATTCCAAGGTATAGTTGGAAAGACCGGCGCCACCCCAGGCGGGGCCGATGTAGGAAAGGAGCCAGGCGCCCAGGTAGCTGGCGGCGAAGGTGCCCAGCACCTGCCACAGACGAAGATGGCCCAAGACCAAAAGAACGGCAAGAACCACAAAAATCACATGTACTGTGCAGACAATCTGGCCCATCCGGTTATCCAGATTCATAAACAGCTGATATCGTTCCCACTGAGGGCCGCTCTGGCTGCTCACTTCCTGGAAACTCTGGGTGCGCATGACCCGGAAAAAGATCAGCAGCAGCTGAAGCCCCCAGAAGCAGCCTACAAGGATCATAAGTCCCATGTTTTTACGGAGAAAACGCTTCATACAATGCACACTCCTTTCCCGGAAGCAGGAGAGCCCGCAGCGGTCAATGAGGTGATCGTTTGGATCGTCGGCCGTGAGCGGGCTTCCAACACCAAATGCGAGAAAAAACAAAATGAAATAATATAGAAATTACATCAGGAAGGAAAATAAAAAGCAAGAAAAAATGACTTTCTTTTCTAGTCCATTGACAGACTGGTCTACATAATATAAAATCGAAACGGGAGATTTTGGAAGGAGGGGATTGCCGCGAGAAAAAAGATGGGATATGGCGTTGGTTTTTTGTTGTTTGCTTTTGTGAGCAGCATCGCATTTTCCCTGGCTTCCCAGAGTGCATCTCAGGGGGAAAGGCCCCGGGGAATGGAAGATGTGACCTGGACTTGGCAGCTGGTACAGTCGGGAATTTTTTGGCCGGAGGACGATCCCACCTTTCCCATAGCGGTCACCTTTGACCAGGAATTTCAGGGAACGGCCCTTTATGATTGGGATCGGGGAATCTTCATTCATGCAGAGGCCCCGCTGGAAACAGGGCCGGTACGCCGGATCCATACATTGGGGCCCAGCGGACTGTCTTGTCAATATTTCACCCCTACTTTGCGTGCAAAAATTGTGCAGGATGGGAAAGCGGTGGAGTTTTATTGCTCCCGTATCATCACAGGAACACTGGAGCAATCTGGAAAAGAATATGATTTTGGCTCCTTGGGAGGAAGTGAGCCTGCTTTTGTGGTGACGGCGGAAGAGATGGAGGAGGGGATAAAATGAAACAAAAAGTGATGTTTGATGGGAAAGCGCCGGTGTTTGGCCTTTTGTGCGCCGCGCTGCTGAATACGGTGGGTCTGTGGAGCGCTGTTTTTCCCCGATTTATCCATAATTACCAGGCGCCGGAGTGGGCCATGGTTGTTTCTCAGATGGTAAGCCAATGGAGCCGGGGAATGTGGCTGGCCTTTTTCCCGGCGATGGTGGCTCTGTGGATGCTTTACAGCCGCCGGGAGGGCCGGGGCATTCTGATCTATCTGGAAGGAATCCTTTTCCTGCTTCTTTTTGCTGTTTTGCTGGAGAAGATTATCTCCGGCCTGACAGGAACGGTGGGGCTTTATTTTCACTTGGGATTTTTCTATTTTGAAATGGCGTTTATCTCCCTTTGTCCGGTATTGGGAGCGGTGCTGCTCCTTCTGCCCCATAAAGCCATGGGAAGCTGGGGGAAGGGCATCCTGTGGATTCTGGGAGGGGCCGGGGGACTGCTCTATGGGCTGTGGCCCCGGATCGCAGGTTCTTTGCAAGAAGGAACCCTGGCTTTCCGGGTGGAGAGCTTTTGGTATTGCGGCCTGGGAGCGCTTCTCATGCTGGCCATGCTCTTTTTCACGGCGTTCTGCCGCCGTCCACTGTGGGAGCTGGTGTGTGCCGCCTTGGGCTGGCTTGTGATCGCTTTTCTTTTTTCCTCCATGGGAGAGGGAGGGGATAAAGTGCTGCAAGGCAATCTGCTTTGGCTGCCCGGCATGCTGCTCCTCGGTCTGGCAGGTTTGCTCTGGCAACGGAGGAAAAAGCTCTGGGCCGTCGGCATATTGCTTTTGGGCCTGCTGGCTTTTTCTGTGATGCCGTTGTGTGCGGCGCTGATGTACAAAGAGATCACGCCGGCTTTTCTCGTCAGCGGCGCCTATCTTTGGTTTCCGGCACTGTTTGGAGTCTGCGCCCTTCCCCTTGTCTTTCTGGCGGAAAAATAAAAGGAAAGCCCGGCCGCTTTGGAGGCCGGGCCGATTTTTGCCTGAAATGGCTGGATAAACAAAAAGCTGCCTGAAAAAACAGGCAGTTTTATACAGTTCGTTCGGTTGACTTCTTGCAATGAAAATAGTATAATAATATACTGCATCGATATGCAATCAACTGGCAGTCATTTTTCACCGCTCTCATTTTAGCAAAAGCCGGTGAGGATGGCAACAGGGAAGAAATAAAAAATTGCAACGCACCCTAGTGTATCGCAAACTGACAGGAAACGGAGTGTGGCAAATGTACAACTGGGAAAAGTACGGCAGGATCCAGTGCGGCAAAAAGGAGCGGGTTTGCTTTTCGCGGACCCGGGAAGTGCTCCAGATGCCCAACCTCATCGAGGTGCAGAAGAAGTCCTATCAATGGTTCCTGGATACCGGCCTGCGTGAGGTGTTCCGGGATGTGGGCGCCATCACCGACTACACCGGCAACCTGGAGCTGACCTTCCTGGATTATTCCATGGAAGAAGAGCCCAAGTATTCGGTGGAAGAATGCAAAGAGCGGGACGCCACCTATGCCGCACCCATCAAGGTGCGCATGCGTCTGCGCAACAAGGAGACCGGTGAGATCAAGGAACAGGAGATCTTCATGGGCGATTTCCCTGTGATGACCGACGGCGGCACCTTTATCATCAACGGCGCCGAACGGGTGGTGGTCTCTCAGATCGTCCGTTCTCCGGGCATGTATTTCGGCATCAACAACGAGCGGCCGGATAAGCAGATGTACACCAGCACCGTCATCCCCTACCGGGGCGCCTGGCTGGAGTATGAGACCGATGTGAACGATGTGTTCTATGTGCGCATCGACAAAAACCGCAAGCTGCCCATCACCTCCCTGATCCGGGCCATCGGCATCGGCACCGACGCCGAGATCAAAGAGGTGTTTGGCGAGGATGAGCGGATCATCGCTTCTCTGGACAAGGACTCCGCCATCAAGACCACCGAGGATGCTCTCATTGAGATCTACAAGCGTCTCCGTCCCGGTGAGCCTCCCACAGTGGACAGCGCCCAGACTCTGCTCCACAATCTGTTCTTCGATCCCAAGCGCTATGACCTGTCCACCGTGGGCCGGTACAAGTTCAACAAGAAGATGGCCATTTCCAAGCGCCTCAGCGGCCAGAAACTGGCCCGCCCCGTCACCGATCCCCTCACCGGCGAAGTGCTGGCCACTCCCGGCCAGGTGCTCACCCGGGAGCAGGCCGCCCTCATTGAAAAGAAGGGCGTTTCGGTGGCCTATCTGGATGTGGAGGGCAAAGAGGTCAAGGCCTTCTCCAACGACATGGTGTGGCTCCATGACTTTGTGGACTGCAACGAGGAAGAACTGGGCATTTATGAGCGGGTGCGCTTCTCCGTGCTGCGCCAGCTGATGGAAGAGCACCAGGGCCAGGAGCTGCTGGATGCCATCCGGGAGAATGTGGATGAGCTGATTCCCAAGCACATCATCGTGGACGATATCCTGGCTTCCATCAACTACCTCAACTGCCTGGCCAATGGCGTAGGCACTGCCGACGACATCGACCATCTGGGCAACCGCCGCCTGCGCAGCGTGGGCGAGCTGCTGCAGAACCAGTTCCGCATCGGTTTCTCCCGCATGGAGCGGGTGATCCGCGAGCGTATGACCATCCAGGATCTGGACATCGTTACCCCCCAGAGCCTGATCAATATCCGTCCTGTGACGGCGGCCATCAAGGAGTTCTTCGGCTCCTCCCCCCTCAGCCAGTTCATGGACCAGAACAACCCTCTGGCCGAGCTGACCCACAAGCGCCGTATGTCCGCCCTGGGCCCCGGCGGTCTGAGCCGTGACCGGGCCAACATGGAAGTCCGCGACGTGCATTACAGCCACTATGGCCGTCTGTGCCCCATCGAGACTCCTGAAGGTCCCAACATTGGCCTGATTTCTTATCTGGCCACCTATGCCCGCATCAATGACTACGGCTTTATCGAGGCTCCTTACCGCATCGTGGACAAGGAAACCGGCATCGTCACCGATGAAGTGCAGTATATGACCGCCGACATCGAGGACGAGTACATCGTGGCCCAGGCCAACGAGCCTCTGGATGAAAACGGCCGGATCAAAGCCGACCGTGTCACCTGCCGCCGCCGTGACGAGATCATCGAGATCGAGCGGGAAAAGGTGGACCTGGTGGATGTGGCTCCCAAGATGATGGTCTCCGTGGCCACTGCCATGATCCCCTTCCTGGAAAACGACGACGCCAACCGTGCTCTGATGGGTTCCAACATGCAGCGGCAGGCTGTGCCTCTGCTCAAGACCCAGGCTCCCTTCGTGGCCACCGGCATGGAATACAAGGCCGCTGTGGACTCGGGCACTGTGCCTCTGGCTCTGGGCGACGGCACCGTCACCCGGGTCACTGCCCGGGATGTGACCATCAACTATGACGAGCTGGGCGAAAAGACCCATCGGCTCATCAAGTTCATGCGCTCCAACCAGGGTACCTGCATCAACCAGAAGCCCATTGTGGCGGTGGGAGAACGGGTGAAAAAGGGCGATGTAATCGCCGACGGCCCCTCCACCTCTCAGGGCGAAATCTCCCTGGGCAAAAACGCCCTCATCGGCTTTATGACCTGGGAAGGTTATAACTACGAAGACGCCGTCCTGCTCAACGAACGCCTGGTGCGGGACGATGTGTATACCTCCATCCATATCGAAGAATACGAGACCGAGAGCCGGGATACCAAGCTGGGGCCCGAGGAGATCACCCGGGATATCCCCAATGTGGGCGAGGAAGCTCTGCGGGATCTGGACGAGCGGGGCATTGTGCGGGTAGGCGCCGAAGTGCACCCCGGCGACATCCTGGTGGGCAAGGTCACCCCCAAGGGCGAGACCGAGCTGACGGCGGAAGAGCGTCTGCTCCGGGCCATCTTCGGTGAAAAGGCCAGAGAGGTGCGGGACACCTCCCTCCGCGTGCCTCACGGCGCCGGCGGCATCATCGTGGATGTGAAGGTCTTTACCCGGGCCAACGGGGATGAGCTGTCTCCCGGTGTCAACATGGTGGTCCGCTGCTACATCGCTCAGAAGAGAAAGATCTCCGTGGGCGACAAAATGGCCGGCCGTCACGGCAACAAGGGTGTTGTGTCCCGTATTCTGCCTCAGGAGGATATGCCCTTCCTCTCGGACGGCACACCGCTGGACATCGTGCTCAACCCCCTGGGCGTGCCTTCCCGTATGAACATCGGTCAGGTGCTGGAAGTGCATCTGGGCTTTGCGGCCAGCGCACTGGGCATCCATGTGGCCACCCCTGTGTTTGACGGCGCAAAAGAAGAAGATATCCGGGCTCTCTTCCGGGATGCCGGTCTGCGGGAGGACGGCAAGAGCATCCTCTACGATGGCCGTACCGGCGAGCCCTTTGACAACCCGGTGACCGTGGGTTATATGTACTACCTGAAGCTCCATCACCTGGTGGACGATAAGATCCACGCCCGTTCCACCGGCCCCTACAGCCTGGTTACCCAGCAGCCCTTGGGCGGCAAGGCCCAGTTCGGCGGCCAGCGTTTCGGCGAAATGGAAGTGTGGGCCCTGGAGGCCTATGGCGCAGCCTATACCCTGCAGGAGATCCTCACCGTCAAGTCCGACGATATCGTGGGCCGTGTCAAGACCTACGAGGCCATCGTCAAGGGCCACAATGTGCCCAAGCCCGGTGTGCCTGAATCCTTCAAGGTTCTGGTGAAGGAACTGCAGTCCCTGGGTCTGGATCTGAAGGTGCTGGACAAGAATATGGAAGAGATCCACCTCAATGACGACGATGATGACGACGATGCTTACGAAGACATCGTCCGCGGCGGCGGGGCCCAGGAAGAGATGGGCTCTCAGGGCGTAGCTCTGGACAGCGAGCTTGCAGAGGCCGGCTTCGGCATCGGTGAGCAGAATGAGGAGGAAGACCCGCTGGAAGTGATGAACGAACTGGTGGGAGAAGAGATCGACCCGCTGGACGACGAGACACTGTAACGGAGGGGAAGAGAAACTATGGCAAACATGACATTTGAAGCCATCAAGATCGGTCTGGCTTCTCCGGAACTGATCCGCGAATGGTCCTATGGCGAAGTGAAAAAGCCGGAGACCATCAACTATCGCACTCTGAAGCCCGAGCGGGACGGCCTGTTCTGCGAACGGATCTTCGGGCCCCAGAAGGACTGGGAGTGCCATTGCGGAAAATATAAGAAAGTGCGCTTCAAGGGCAAGATCTGCGAACGCTGCGGCGTGGAAGTGACCAAGTCCAAGGTGCGCCGGGAGCGGATGGGCCACATCGAGCTGGCCGCTCCCGTCAGCCACATCTGGTATTTCAAGGGCATCCCCTCCCGGATGGGCCTGGTGCTGGATATGTCCCCCCGGCTTTTGGAAAAGGTGCTCTATTTCGCCAGCTACATCGTCACCGATCCCGGTGACACCCCGCTGATGAAAAAGCAGATCCTCACCGAAAAAGAATACCGGGATATGGTGGAAAAATACGAGGACGATTTCAAGGCGGAAATGGGCGCCGAGGCCATCAAGAAGCTGCTGGCCGAAATCGACCTGGAAGAGCTGTCCGCCCAGCTGCGGGCCGAGCTGAAAGACGCTTCCGGCCAGAAGAAGCTGCGGATCATCAAGCGGCTGGAGGTCATCGAGGCCTTCCGCCAGTCGGGCAACCGGCCTGAGTGGATGATCCTGGATGTGGTGCCGGTGATTCCCCCCGAGCTGCGGCCCATGGTCCAGCTGGACGGCGGCCGGTTCGCCACCAGCGATTTGAACGACCTGTACCGCCGGGTGATCAACCGGAACAACCGTCTGAAGAGACTGCTGGAGCTGGGCGCGCCCGACATCATCGTGCGCAACGAGAAGCGGATGCTCCAGGAAGCGGTGGACGCCCTCATCGACAACGGCCGCCGCGGCCGTCCGGTCACCGGCCCCAACAACCGTCCCCTCAAATCCCTCAGCGATATGCTCAAGGGCAAGCAGGGCCGGTTCCGTCAGAACCTGCTGGGTAAGCGTGTTGACTACTCCGGCCGTAGCGTTATCGTGGTGGGCCCCGACCTGAAGATCTATCAGTGCGGCCTGCCCAAGGAGATGGCTCTGGAGCTGTTCAAGCCCTTCGTCATGAAGAAGCTGGTGGAAGACGGCGTGGCCAACAACATCAAGAGCGCCAAGAAGATGGTGGAACGGGCCCGCACCGAGGTGTGGGACGCTCTGGAAGTGGTCATCAAGGAGCATCCTGTCATGCTCAACCGTGCGCCGACGCTGCACCGTCTGGGCATCCAGGCCTTTGAGCCCATCCTGGTAGAAGGCCGGGCCATCAAGCTCCATCCTCTGGTGTGTACCGCCTTTAACGCCGACTTTGACGGCGACCAGATGGCCGTCCATGTGCCCCTCAGCGCCGAGGCCCAGGCCGAAGCCCGCCTGCTCATGCTGTCGGCCAACAACCTGCTGAAGCCTCAGGACGGTATGCCCGTCACCGTGCCTTCTCAGGACATGGTTCTGGGTTCTTACTACCTGACCATCGACCGGGAAGAAAAAGGCACCGGCATGATCTTCGCGAGCGAAGACGAAGCCCTCCTGGCCTATCAGCAGGGTTATGTGGGCATCCATTCTCCCATCAAGGTGCGGCTATTCCGGGAAATTGAGGGCAAAATGGAAAGTAAGATCGTCCCGGCCACTGTGGGCCGGCTGATCTTCAACCAGGCTGTGCCTCAGGACCTGGGCTTTGTGGACAGAACCCAGCCCGGCCATGAGTTTGACCTGGAGATCTCCTTCTCCTGCGGCAAAAAGGAACTGGGCAAGATCATTGCCGCCTGTATCAAGCGCCATGACTTCGCCCGTACCGCCCATCTGCTGGACGATATCAAAGCCCTGGGCTTCAAGTACTCCACCATCGGCGCCATGACGGTGTCGGTGTCCGATATGACCATCCCCGATGAGAAATACACCCTCATCGCCGCCACCGAAAAGCGTGTAGCCCGCATTGACCGTCAGTTCAAGCGGGGCCTGATCACCGACGACGAACGCTACCGCCTGGTGGTTGAGGAATGGGAGCAGACCATCAAGGACGTTACCAAGGCCCTGAACGATTGTCTGGACCGGTTCAACCCGATCTTCATGATGTCCAACTCCGGTGCCCGTGGTAGCATGAACCAGATCCGTCAGCTGGCGGGTATGCGCGGCCTGATGGCCAACACCGCCGGTAAGACCATCGAAATCCCCATCAAGGCCAACTTCCGTGAAGGCCTGTCTGTTCTGGAATACTTCATTTCCTCCAGAGGCGCCCGGAAAGGTCTGGCCGATACCGCTCTGCGTACCGCCGACTCCGGTTACCTGACCCGCCGTCTGGTGGATGTGTCCCAGGATGTGATCATCCGTGAGCACGACTGCGGCACCGACGACGGCATCTGGGTCTTTGAGATCAGCGACGGCAACCAGGTGATCGAGCCCTTTGCCGACCGTCTCGTCGGCCGGTATCTCACCGAGGACTTCAAGGATGCAAAGGGCAATGTGCTGGTGTCCAAAGACAAGCTGATGACCGAGGACGACGCCAAGATCATCACCGACGCCGGTGTCACCCGGATCAAGATCCGCAGTGTGCTTACCTGCCGGGCCCGTCACGGCGTGTGCGCCAAGTGCTACGGCAGCAACCTGGCTTCCCGCACCGAGATCGGTATCGGTGAAGCCGTCGGCATCATTGCGGCCCAGTCCATCGGCGAGCCGGGCACACAGCTGACCATGCGTACTTTCCATACCGGCGGCGTTGCCGGTAACGACATCACCCAGGGTCTTCCCCGTGTTGAAGAGCTGTTCGAAGCCCGTAAGCCCAAGCGTGCCGCCACTCTGTCGGAGAATGCCGGCGTGGTATCGGTGGACGACAGCCGCAAAGGCTCCACCCGTCCCATCACCGTCACCGACCGGGAGACCGGCGAGAGCAAGGTATACCAGGTGCCCCTGGGTCAGCCCCTCAAGGTGCAGGATGGCCAGGAGATCGCCATGGGCGATGCTCTCACCGAAGGCGCTCTCAATCCCCACGATGTGCTGCGCACCCGGGATGTGGAAGCGGTGCAGGCTTACCTGATCCAGGAAGTCCAGCGGGTGTACCGTCAGCAGGGCGTTGATATCAACGACCGGCACATCGAAGTCATCGTCCGTCAGATGATGCGGAAGGTGCGGGTGGAAAATCAGGGCGATACCGAACTGCTGCCCGGATCCATGGTGGACATCTTCGAGTTCGAGGATGCCAACGAGGAGGGGGCCAAGAAGGCCGCCGCCGAAGGGAAAGAGTTCGAGCCGGCCACCTATACACCGGTGCTGCTGGGTATCACCAAGGCCTCTCTGGCCACCGACAGCTTCCTGTCCGCCGCTTCCTTCCAGGAGACCACCAGAGTGCTCACCGAAGCCGCTATCAAGGGCAAGGTTGACCCGCTGCTGGGCCTGAAAGAGAATGTCATCATCGGCAAATTGGTGCCCGCCGGCAGCGGCGTGGACGAGTACAACCAGGCAACTTATGAAGAAGTTGTAGAAATGGTTGACTAATTGGGAAAGATAGCATATAATAATTAACTGCGTGAGAATTTTTGGAGGATGAACATGCTCTCTGTGTTGCAGCAGGGCCCCCGGGCCGTGGGCGTCAAACAGTCCCAGCGGGCGGTGAGCGCCGGAAAGGCGAAGCTGGCTTTTGTGGCCAGGGACGCCGAAGATCATGTTACCCGTCCCTTTATCGCGCTTTGCCAGCAGCAGTCTGTGCCGGTGGAAAGTGTTCCCACCATGGCCCAGCTTGGCGCGGTGTGCGGCATCCATGTGGGATGCGCCGTGGCCGTTGCGCTGCTGGAAGAATAAAACCTGTTTCAGGCTTTTTCCCCTCCCGGAGAGCCCAGGCTCTCCGGGGGCGGGTGTCATAAAGCAATAATCTATAAGGAGGTGCGTTATGCCTACATTCAATCAGCTGGTTCGCAAAGGAAGAGAAGTGGTCAGCTACAAGTCCAATTCTCCCGCGCTGCAGAAGGGGTACAACTCCAAGAAGATGATGACTACCGATCAGTCTTCTCCTCAGAAGAGAGGTGTCTGCACCACGGTCAAGACCATGACTCCCAAAAAGCCGAACTCCGCCCTGCGTAAGGTGGCCCGTGTGCGCCTGACCAACGGCATGGAAGTTTGGGGCTACATCCCCGGTGTGGGCCACAACCTGCAGGAGCACTCTGTGGTAATGGTGAGAGGCGGCCGTGTTAAGGACCTGCCTGGTGTGCGTTACCATGTGATCCGCGGCAGCCTGGACACCCAGGGTGTGAGCGGCCGTATGCAGAGCCGTTCCAAGTACGGCGCCAAGCGGCCCAAGGCCGGCGCAGCCAAGAAGTAAGAAAAGCGCATAACCCAAAAAAGCAAAGCGTGTGAGCTTTGCCAGATTGACCTTTTGATAGATTCTTATAGATTATTGCTATGACGATCGGTAAAAAGGGAAGATCCGGCAGGGCACACAACAAGGGCTCAAAAAACCCTTGAGTACCTATGAAATCATTCTGTGAAGGAGGGAAGCAAAGTGCCCAGAAGAGGATTTGTTCCCAAGAGGGATGTTCTTCCGGACCCGCTTTACAATTCGAAACTCGTGACCAAGCTCATCAACAACATCATGTATGATGGCAAGAAGGGCATTGCTCAGAAGATCGTCTACGACGCCTTCGACATTGTAAAGGAAAAGACCGGCAAGGACCCTGTGGAAGCGTTCAATGAGGCCATGGAAAACATCATGCCCGCCCTGGAGATCAAGGCCCGGCGTGTTGGCGGCGCCACCTATCAGGTGCCGATGGAAGTGCGCCCCGAGAGAAGACAGACCCTTGGTCTGCGTTGGATCACGCTCTATTCCCGCAACCGCGGTGAGAAGACCATGAAAGAGCGTCTGGCCGGCGAGATCATGGACGCCATCAACGGAACCGGCGGCGCTGTGAAGAAGCGCGAAGATACCCATAAGATGGCCGAAGCCAACAAGGCTTTCGCCCACTTCAGATGGTAATCCGCCATTCAAACCGTTTTTGGAAAGGAGAGCACTAGATGCCAAGGCAGTATCCGCTGGAATTAACCCGTAACATCGGTATCATGGCGCATATCGATGCCGGTAAGACCACCACCACCGAGAGAATCCTGTACTACACAGGCGTCAACTACAAGATCGGTGAAACCCATGATGGCACCGCCACCATGGACTGGATGGAGCAGGAGCAGGAGAGAGGTATCACCATCACTTCCGCTGCTACCACCTGCGCGTGGAATGGTCACAGAATCAATATCATCGACACCCCGGGCCATGTGGACTTCACTGTGGAAGTGGAGCGTTCCCTGCGTGTGCTCGACGGCAGTGTCACCGTTCTCTGCGCCAAGGGAGGCGTTGAGCCGCAGTCTGAGACTGTCTGGCATCAGGCCGACAAATACCATGTTCCCCGCATGGTCTATATCAACAAGATGGACACCATGGGCGCCGACTTCTATCATGCTGTTGACATGATGAAGGACCGCCTGAAGTGTAATCCTGTGCCCATTCAGCTGCCCATCGGCTCCGAAGATACCTTCAAAGGCATCGTGGACCTGGTGGAAATGAAGGCTTATGTCTATTATGACGATCTGGGCAAGGACATCCGCTGCGAAGAGATCCCCGCTGACCTGAAGGAACAGGCTGACGAGTACCATGCTCACATGATCGAGTCCATCTCCGAGTATGACGACGCCATCATGGAAGCCTATCTGGAAGGGGAAGAGATCTCCGTCAAGGACATCAAGGCCGCTCTGCGTAAGGCAGTGCTGGATGTTAAGATCATCCCTGTCACCTGCGGTACTTCCTACCGCAACAAGGGTGTTCAGAAGCTGCTGGATGCCATCATCGATTATATGCCCTCCCCCCTGGACAAGAAGGCCATCGACGGCATCAACCCCGATACCGACGAAGCAGACTGCCGTCATCCCTCTGATGACGAGCCTTTCTCCGCTCTGGCCTTTAAGATCATGACCGACCCCTATGTGGGCAAGCTGTGCTTCTTCCGGGTCTACTCCGGTACCCTGGACGCCGGTTCCGCCGTGCTCAACAGCACAAAGCGCAACCGTGAGCGTATCGGCCGCATCCTGCTGATGCATGCCAACCACCGGGAAGACCTGGAGAAGGTCTACGCCGGCGACATCGCCGCTGCTGTTGGTCTGAAGAACACCACCACCGGCGACACCCTGTGTGACGAGAAGCACCCCATCATCCTGGAATCCATGGAATTCCCCGAGCCTGTTATCCGCGTGGCCATCGAGCCCAAGACCAAGGCCGGTCAGGAGAAGATGGGCATCGCTCTGGCCAAGCTGGCTGAAGAAGATCCCACCTTCCGCACCTACACCGACGAAGAGACCGGACAAACCATCATCGCCGGTATGGGCGAGCTCCATCTGGAGATCATCGTCGACCGTCTGCTCCGGGAATTCAAGGTGGAAGCCAATGTTGGTTCCCCGCAGGTTGCCTATAAGGAAACCGTGCGCAAGAGCGCCAATGTGGATATGAAGTACGCCCGTCAGTCCGGCGGTAAGGGCCAGTATGGTCATGTCAAGATCATTCTGGAGCCCAACGAGTCCGGCAAGGGCTACGAGTTCATCAACAAGATCGTGGGCGGCGCCATTCCCAAGGAATATATCGGGCCTATCGATCAGGGTATCCAGGGCGCTATGCAGAACGGCGTGCTGGCCGGCTACAACGTGGTGGATGTAAAGGTCACTCTGTATGACGGCTCCTACCACGAAGTGGACTCCTCGGAAATGGCATTTAAGATCGCCGCCTCCATGGCCTTCAAGGAAGCCATGAAGAAGGCCGATCCCGTGCTGATGGAGCCCATCATGAAGGTTTCCGTCATCGTGCCCGAAGAGTACATGGGCGATGTCATCGGCGACCTCAACTCCCGCCGTGGCCAGATCCAGGGTATGGAAGCCCGCAGCGGCGCCCAGCAGATCGACGCCTTTGTGCCCCTGAGCGAGATGTTCGGTTATGCTACCGATCTGCGCTCCCGCACACAGGGCCGCGGTCAGTACACCATGGAACCCAGCCACTACACTGAGGTGCCCAAGAGCATCCAGGAAAAAATCATCGCCGGCAAATAAGTATTTGCAATTTATGTATTGCATTGCCGCTGTTTTTAAGATAAAATGGGCTTATTGCAGGGCGATTCAATATGCTTTTTAGAATACTGCACTTTTAAGGAGGAGAGTTCAAATGGCTAAGGCTAAATTTGAAAGAACAAAGCCCCATGTCAACATCGGCACCATCGGCCACGTTGACCACGGCAAGACCACTACCACCGCTGCGATCACCAAGTACCTGTCCCTGAAGGGCCAGGCTCAGTTCGAAGCCTACGACATGATCGACAAGGCTCCCGAAGAGAGAGAGCGCGGCATCACAATCAACACCGCTCACGTTGAGTATGAGACCGATGCCCGTCACTATGCCCATGTGGACTGCCCGGGCCATGCTGACTATATCAAGAACATGATCACCGGTGCTGCTCAGATGGACGGCGCCATCCTGGTTATCGCTGCTTCCGACGGCCCCATGGCTCAGACTCGTGAGCACATCCTGTTGGCCCGTCAGGTGGGCGTGCCCGCTATCGTCGTGTTCCTGAACAAGGCCGACCAGGTGGACGATCCCGAGCTGCTGGAGCTGGTTGAGATGGAAGTTCGTGAGCTGCTGAGCACTTACGAGTTCCCCGGCGACGAAGTGCCCATCATCTGCGGCTCTGCCCTGCAGGCTCTGGAGAGCACTTCCACCGATCCCAACGCTCCTGAGTACGAGTGCATCAGAAACCTGTTGGACGCTGTTGACAGCTATATCCCCACTCCTGACCGTAAGGCTGATCTGCCCTTCCTGATGCCTGTGGAAGACGTGTTCACCATCACCGGCCGCGGCACCGTTGCTACCGGTCGTGTGGAGCGCGGCATCCTGAAGATGAGTGAAGAAGTGGAAATCGTCGGCCTGATGGACGCTCCCAAGAAGACCGTCGTCACCGGCATCGAGATGTTCCGCAAGCTGCTGGACTTCGCTGAGGCTGGCGACAACATCGGCTGCCTGCTGCGCGGCATCAACAAGACCGACATCGAGCGCGGCCAGGTTCTGGCCAAGCCCGGCTCCATCCATCCTCACACCAAGTTCCATGGCCAGGTTTATGTTCTGACCAAGGAAGAGGGTGGCCGTCATACTCCTTTCTTCAACAACTATCGTCCTCAGTTCTATTTCCGTACCACCGACGTTACCGGCGTCATCACTCTGCCCGAAGGCACTGAGATGTGCATGCCCGGCGACAACGTGGAGATGGATGTTGAGCTGATCACCCCCATCGCTATCGAAGAGGGCCTGCGTTTCGCTATCCGTGAAGGCGGCCGTACTGTCGGTTCCGGCGTTGTTACCAAGATCAACGAGTAATTTACTCTTTGTTCTTTCAAGAGCCATGGCATTTGCCATGGCTCTTTTTTGTGCTCCGAAAACCACTCGCTAGGCGAGTGGTTCAAAAAAAGACTTATGTCGATAATGGCGAAATAAAAACTCCCTTTGCTATAATAGGAGTGCGGTCTGCCA
>NZ_JACJKW010000018.1 GCF_016901775.1 Intestinimonas butyriciproducens | reverse complement strand
AGCTGAATCATTTGCCTGGCTTTGCAATCCCCCCTGCATGGCCCTGCCATGCTGTCCCCCCTTTGCACAAGGGGGGCTGCGGTGCTCCCGCGCTGGGCAACACAACCAGGGCCGGTTGTGTCCACTTGGCAAGGATTGCACGCCGGCCCCTACCGGTGCTGGCTCGCCAGCACCGGAGCACAGGAGCAAACAGCGCATCCCCACCGGAGACAGGAACGGGACCAGCGTCACGCTGCCGTCCGGACTTTGCAAAGCGCGTTCAATATGTTATACTGTTTTTCAGTGGGGAAATACCCCCCAAAAAAACTAGATGCATTGGAGGATGAACGCCATGAAAAAGGCTGTCAAATGCGGCAAGCTCTTTGATTCCATCAGCTGCAAGGTTCTGGAGGACAAAGTGGTCATTATTGAGGATAAGACCATTTACGATGTGATCGACCTGCGGGAGTTTGCCCAGGAGCCGGATATGGAAGTGATCGACCTTTCGGACAAATTCGTCACCCCCGGCCTCACCGACCTCCATGTCCACAGCGGCATGAACGGCGAAGGCAATGACCGGATGGACCTGCTCCATCACACCCCCGCTGAGCTGACCCTCTATTCCCTGAAGAACGTGCAGCAGGACCTGTATGCCGGCTTCACCACTCTCCGTGACTGCGGCAGCCAGGCTTTTGTCAGCGTGGCCCTGCGGGATGCCATCAACAAAGGGGATTTTGAAGGCCCCCGGATGTTTGTCTCCGGCTACTCCCTGGGCTCCACCGGCGGCCATGCCGACAGCCACTATGCCCCCGGCGTCACCTGCACTGCCGAAGAGCATCCCATCATCGACGGCCCCGACTCCGCCCGGAAGGCCGCCCGTTTCAACCTGAAGAATGGCGCGGATTTCCTGAAATTCATGTCCACCGGCGGCGTGATGAGCAAGGGCACCACCCTGGGCGCCCAGCAGCTGTGCGACGATGAGATCGCCGCCATCATCGAGATCGCCAACCTCTATGGCGTCCACACCGCCACCCATGCCCACGGCACAAACGGCATCAAGGCCGCCGTCCGGGCCGGCGTCACCACCGTGGAGCACGGCATGATCCTGGACGAGGAAGCCATCCAGCTGATGCTGGAGCACGGCACCTACCTCACCCCCACCATCATTGCCGCCGAGCGCATCTGCGTCAAGGGCCCGGAGATGGGTCTCACCCCGTGGATGGTGGAAAAGGCCAACCAAGCCCTGTCCCATCACGAATGGGGCTTCCGTCAGTGCCTGGAAAGAGGGGTGCCCATCACCTTCGGCACCGACTCCGCCACTCCCTATAACTACCACGGCAAGCAGGGCTATGAGTTCGAGCTGCTCCAGCGTTTCGGCATGGACCCCCACAAGGCTCTGGTGGCCGCTACCATGACCAACGCCAAGGTACTGGGCGTGGACAAGACCCAGGGCAGCGTGGAAAAGGGCAAGGTGGCCGATCTGTGCGCCTGGTCCTGCGATCCCATGGAGGATGTGAAGACCATGCAGAACTGCCTCTTCGTTATGAAGGAAGGCGTCGTCGTCAAACACTAGTCCGGTGTCCGGACAGCCAAAACTCTCTGAAGGCTGTATGCGTTGTCAGGCCCCGCTGCTCCGGGTGTGATAAACCATCACCCGGAAGGGGCCAGGGTGCAGTCCTGGCCAAGTGCATAACAAAAAAGCCTCCCTCTCGGGAGGCTTTTTATATAGGATAGGTCGGTTGAACCCGCCCGGGCAAAGAAGATACGGCTGTCCGGCCACCGGACCGGCTTGCGCCGCCGGGGGGATTGGCAGCGTGCCTCCGCTCCCAAGGGGTGCTCCCGCACCCGATCACAGCACCCAGTTAAATCATTTGCCTAGCTTCACAATCCCCCCTGCATGGCTTTGCCATGCTGTCCCCCCTTTGCACAAGGGGGGCTTTTCTTTGCCCTGCGGCATTGGGCCTGCCCAGCACAGTATGGGTCCAGCGTCACGCTGGGTGGCGAGCCGCCACGGCCATACTCTCCCCGGCTTAATGCGTTGTGACCCTCGGTGCTCCGGCTCCGCCGGAAAGGGCCGCTTTGCAATCCTGGCCAAGTGCATAACAAAAAGCCGGTTGAATACACCCAGGCAAAGACGCCCCCCTTGTGCAAAGGGGGGTGGCGGCTTGCGCCGCCGGGGGGATTGGCATCGTGACGCCGCTCCCAAGCAGTGCTCCCGGTCCCGTGTCGGGACAGCCAAGCGGTGCTCCCGCACCCGATCACAGCACCCAGTTAAATCATTTGCTTAGCTTCACAATCCCCCCTGCATGGTTTTGCCATGCTGTCCCCCCTTTGCACAAGGGGGGCTTTGCTTTGGCCTTCTGCATACAACGAACCAAAGCAAAGGACAGGAACGGGTCCAGCGTCACGCTGGTCCGGTGGCCGGACGGCCATACTTTCTCTGCCCTGGCAAACACAACCGGCAAAGGCAAAGAAAGTTATGGGTCCAGCGTCACGCTGGCCCAGCGGCTTTCGCCGCTGGGAAGAAGCCTGGGGTGACACCCGCCGCAGCGGGTGTTATGGCACTATTGGTTGTATCTGCTCCCCTTCCAGAGCCTTTTCCAGGGTATCGGGGATGCGCTCCATCAGGGCCACCATGCTCCGGGGCTTTTTCATGGGATCGTCCTGGGCAAAGGGCACGAAAAACACATCCCGGCGGCATAAAAGCTCTCCGATGTTCCGGGAAGCGGCCCCCAGAGCGTCGTTGGTGGACACCGCCAGCACCAAGGGCCTGCCGCCTCTCAGATGGGCCTTGGCCGCCATGAGCACCGGGGTATCGGTGATGCCCAGGGCCAGTTTGGCCAGGGTGTTGCCGGTGCAGGGGGCGATGACCATGATGTCAAACATCTTTTTGGGCCCGATGGGCTCGGCCTGTACCACCGTGGTGATGCTCCCCCTCTGGCAGATGCCCTCCACCGCCGCCCGGAACTCGGACGCCTTGAAAAACCGGGTATCCCACTCCCGGGCCGCCGGAGACAGCACCGGATAGACCTGGTTCTCCTTGGCCAGCTCCTCCATCACCGGCAGAATCCGGTGGAAAGTGCAAAAGGAACCGGTGATCCCAAAGCCGATGTTCTTGTTTTTCATCATCCATTTTCCTCCTCCCAAATGGTGTGCAATGTATCCCGGATGGCCCGGGCCGCGCTGCGCGGCGCGTATTTTCCCGGCAGGCCCGGGGCTTTCCGGCAAAGGACTCCCTGTTTCTCCAGGGCGGAAAAGTCAGCCCCCCCTGGATTTTTCACCCAGGGAATTTCTTCCGTAAATTTTGTGTAAATTGCTATGTTTTCCTGCTATTTTGCCAAATTCTCAGGGATTGGGCCCCCTTTTCCCTGCCTTGTGCTATACTGGTAACAGAAACAAATTCACTGGGAAAAGAGGAAGATGCCCTATGCCAACCTTTCTGCTCACCGTGGCCGTGGCCGCTCTGGGAGGCTTCATCGGCCGCAAGCTGCGCCTGCCCGCCGGCACCATCATCGGCGCCATGATCGCCGTGCTCATCATGAACATTCTGTGGGACTGCGCCAATGTGCCCGATCCCTTCCGGCCCTATATCCGCATCATGGCCGGGGTCTATATCGGCACCCGCATGAGCGCCAAGGATGTGCTCAGCCTGCGCTCCATCCTCCCCGCCACCATCATGATGGTGTTCGGATTGATTTTCCTCAATCTGTGCGTGGGCATCGGCATCAGCGCCGTCAGCCAGCTGGACCCCAAAACCGCCCTTCTGGCCGCGGCCCCGGGAGGCATCCAGGAGATGACCCTGGTGGCCGATGACCTGGGGGCCGATGCAGGCCAGGTGGCCATCTTGCAGACGGTGCGGGTGATCTTCGTCATTGCCTTTATGCCGGTCTTGCTCAAGCGGGCGGCAAGCCACGGTTCCCGCCGGGAGGTAACCCCGGTGGACCCTGCTGCCCTGCCCAAAGAGAGCTATTCCAAAAAGCAATACCTGGCCCTGGCAGTGGCGGGGCTGATTGGCGGGTTGCTGTTCAATGCTCTGGATATCCCCTCCGGGGCCATGATCGGGGCCATGCTGGGGGCGATGGTGCTCACCTTTTCCGGTCACCGGGTGCAGCTTCCCAAGAATTTCCGCAATGTGACCCAGACTTTCAGCGGGGCCATCATCGGCTCGGGTATGGGCATGGCGGAGGTGCTGGGGCTACGGCAGGTGGCCCTGCCTGCGGTGATACTGGTGCTGGCCCTGGCCTGCATCAATCTGATCGTGGGGTTCTCGGTGTCCCGGTTCGGCAAGCTGGGCCTGACCACTTCCCTCTTTGCCTCGGCCCCCGGTGGGGTGAGCGATATGTCCATCATCGCCGCCGAGCTGGGAGCCGACCCGGCCAAGGTGGCCGCCATGCAGACCCTGCGCATGATCGTGGTGGTGGCATTGTTCCCCACCCTCACCGACCTGGTGGCCCAAATTTTGTAACGGAGTGGTCCCGTGTCGGGACGGCCAAAACTCGCTGAAGGCTGTATGCGCTGTTTGCTCCTGTGCTCCGGTGCTGGCGAGCCAACACCGGTAGGGGCCAGCGTGCAATCCTGGCCAAGTGAACACAACCGGCCCTGGTTCGATTGCCCGGCGCGGAAGCGGTCCGGTGGCCGGACACCCATACTCTCCCTGGCTTGATGCGCTGTGACCCTCGGTGCTCCAGGGGTAGCAAGCCACCCCTGGCAGGGACAAAATTACAATCCTGGCCCAGCACACAACAAAAAAGACCTCCCCTTGGGGAGGTCTTTTTCTGCTTTATACCTGGTTCGATTGCCCAGCGCGGCAGCGGTCCCGTGTCGGGACGGCCAAAACTCGCTGAAGGCTGTATGCGCTGTTTGCTCCTGTGCTCCGGTGCTGGCGAGCCAACACCGGTAGGGGCCAGCGTGCAATCCTTGCCAAGTGGACACAACCGGCCCTGGTTCGATTGCCCAGCGCGGCAGCGCAGTATGCCAGCGGAGGCACTCCGCTAGAGGGAGTAATACCGGACAGCGCCTTCGAACAGCTTCTGGTCCTTGTGGCCGGGCACATTCTTATAGAGATTGTCGCCGAAACGCTCGGTGTGGCCCATCTTGCCCAGCACCCGTCCGTCGGGGGAGGTGATGGCCTCGATGGCGCAGAAGGAACCATTGGGGTTATAAGCCACATCCATGGTGGGCTTCCCTTCCAGATCCACATACTGGGTGGCGATCTGTCCCTTTGCCGCCAGGGTATCCAGCAGGCTCTGGGGAGCCACCAGACGGCCTTCGCCGTGGGAAATGGCGATGGTGTGCACATCCCCCACCTCGCTGAGCATCAGCCAGGGGGACAGGTTGGAGCAAACGGCGGTGCGCACCAGACCGGACTGGTGGCGGCCGATCACATTATAGGTCAGGGTGGCATCCTCGGCTGTGGTGCGGCGGATCTCGCCATAGGGCACCAGCCCCAGCTTGATCAGGGCCTGGAAGCCGTTGCAGATGCCGATCATCAGGCCGTCCCGCTCACGGAGCAGCTTGTGCACCCCTTCGGTCACCTGGGGATTGCGGAAGAAAGCGGTGATGAACTTGGCGGAGCCTTCCGGCTCGTCGCCGCCGGAGAAGCCGCCGGGAATGGCGATGATCTGGCTTTTTTCCATGGCCTTCACCATCCGCTCCACCGACTGGGTCAGCTGGGAAGCGGTCAGGTTGCGCAGCACCAGAATTTCCGGCTCGGCCCCAGCCTTCTGGAAGGCCCGGGCGGTGTCATATTCGCAGTTGGTACCGGGGAATACCGGGATGAGCACCCGGGGTTTTGCCACTTTCACAGCCGGGGCCTTGCGTTTTTCCGTCTCAAAGCGGAAAGCGGGCACAGTCCCCTCTTCCTTTGTCTTTTCGGGGAACACCGGCTCCAGAGTGGCCTTCCAGGCCTCTTCCAGGGCGGAAAGCGGTGCTTCTTCCCCGGAGGGCAGGGTGATGCTGGCATTCATCTGGGTATGGCCCACCAGCGTGCCCACCATGGGAGCATTCTCGCTGAGCTCCAGCACAAAAGCGCCCCGGCGGGTGTCGAACACACCCTCAAAGCCCTTGTCAAAGGCAAAGCCCAGGCCGTTGCCGAAGGCCATCACAGCCACAGCAGCGCCCACGCCGCCGAAGGAGGGCACATAGGCACTGCGCACCAGGCCCTTGCCAATCAGGTCTTCCACCTGCTCCAGGGTATGGCGCAGGTCCTTTTCATGGAACAGCCCCTCCTTGTTCTGGGGCGCCCCCAGCAGCACCACCCGGCTGCCCGGCTGCTTGAACTCGGGGGAGATCACCCGGTCGGTGCAGGCGGGAGCGATGGCGAAGCTCACCAGGGTGGGGGGCACATCGATTTTATCAAAGGAGCCGGACATACTGTCCTTGCCGCCGATGGCGCCGGCTTCCAGCTGCTTCTGGGCCAGCAGAGCGCCCAGCAAAGCGGCCATGGGCTTGCCCCAGCGGGAGGGGTCCTGGCCCATCTTTTCAAAATACTCCTGGAAAGTCAGGTAGCAATCCTTATAGGAAGCACCGGCGGAAACCAGCTTGCACACCGACTCCACCACAGCCTGATAAGCGCCCCGATAGGGGCTCTTTTCGCTGAGGAAGGGATCGAAGCCATAGGCCATCACCGAGCAGGTCTTGGTCTCCTTGCCGTTTACCGGCAGCTTGGCCGCCATCACCTGGGTGGGGGTCATCTGCCGCCGGCCGCCAAAGGGCATGAGCACGGTGCCCCCTCCGATGGTGCTGTCAAACCGCTGCACCAGGCCCTTCTGGGAGCACACATTCAGCCGGCCCAGCACCTTTTTGTAGTTTTCGGCGGTGGGCTCGGTGGCTTCCTCGTGCAGCTCTTCCGGCGCTTCGATTACCACATTGATGTGCTTTTCGGCGCCGTTGGACGAAAGAAACTCCCGGGACAGGTCTACAATGGTCTTGCCCTGCCAGTGCATCCGCAGACGGGGCTCCTCTGTGACCACGGCCACCACAGTGGCTTCCAGGTTCTCCTTCCCTGCCTCTTCCAGGAAGCGGGCCTCGTCCTCTTTGGCGATGACCACCGCCATACGCTCCTGGCTCTCGGAGATAGCCAGCTCGGTGCCGTCCAGGCCCTCGTACTTCTTGGGCACCTTGTCCAGATCCACATCCAGGCCGTCGGCCAGCTCGCCGATGGCCACCGACACGCCCCCTGCGCCGAAGTCGTTGCACCGCTTGATCATAGCGGTGACATCCTTGTTGCGGAACAGACGCTGAATCTTCCGCTCTTCGGGGGCGTTGCCCTTCTGCACCTCGGCCCCGCAGGTCTCCAGGGACTCCACGGTGTGGGCCTTGGAGGAACCGGTGGCGCCGCCGCAGCCGTCACGGCCGGTGCGGCCGCCCAGCAGGACGATCACATCCCCAGGAGCCGGACGCTCCCGCCGGATGTTCTCCGCCGGAGCCGCGCCCACCACAGCGCCGATTTCCATGCGCTTGGCCACATAGCCGGGGTGGTAAAATTCATGGACCAGGCCGGTGGCCAGACCGATCTGGTTGCCATAGGAGCTGTAACCGGCCGCCGCCGTCTGGACGATCTTCCGCTGGGGCAGCTTGCCGGGCAGGGTTTCCTCCATGGGCTTGAGGGGATCGGCTGCACCGGTGACACGCATGGCCTGGTACACATAGCTGCGGCCAGACAGGGGGTCCCGGATGGCGCCGCCGATGCAGGTGGCGGCCCCGCCGAAAGGCTCGATCTCGGTGGGATGGTTGTGGGTCTCGTTTTTGAACATGAGCACCCAGTCTTCGCTGCCCTCCTCGGTCTCCACCTTCACCTTGATGGAGCAGGCGTTGATCTCTTCCGACTCGTCGATCTCGGGCAGCTTGCCCATCTTTTTCAGGTACTTGGCCCCGATGGTGGCAAGGTCCATCAGAGTGACGGGCTTTTTACTCCGGTTCTGGTAGACGATCTCCCGCAGGCCCTCATACATGCCGTAGCTCTCTTTTGCTCCGGCGTCGCGGATGTCCACATCGTCAATGATGGTGGAGAAGGTGGTATGACGGCAGTGATCGGACCAATAGGTGTCGATCATGCGGATTTCGGTGATGGTGGGCTCTCTTCCCTCTGTGCGGAAATAATCCCGGCAGAAGCGGATGTCCCCCAGGTCCATGGCAAGGCCGTATTTTGCGATAAACTCTTTTAGCCCCTCGTCCTCCAGCCTGGTGAAGCCTTCCATGGTCTCCACCATCTGGGGGGCCGGGTACTGCACTTGCAAGGTGTCAAAGGCGTCCAGCGTGGCCTTGCGGCTTTCCACCGGGTTGATCAGGTACTTCTCCACCTTTTCCAGCTCCTGCTGGGAAATCTCCCCTTCCAGAGCATAGAGCCGGGCGGTGCGCACGGCGGGCCGCTCCCCCTGGGAGACGAACTGGATGCACTGGGCGCAGGAGTCGGCCCGCTGGTCATACTGACCGGGCAGATACTCGGTGGCCAGCACGGGGCCGCAAAGCTCCGGCAGGGTTTCATAAGCGGTGTCCACCTGGGGCTCGGAAAAGACGGTGTCGATGCACTGATCGAACAGCTCTTTGCCGATGCCCTCCACATCGTAGCGGTTGAAGAGCCGCAGGCCGGTGAGGCCCGTCAGGCCCAGCAGCCCTTGCAGCTCCTCCAGCACATGGCGGGCTTCCTGGTCAAAGCCCGGCTTTTTTTCCACATAAACTCGATAAACGGCCATGGTTATTCCCCCCTCATGGAAAGCGCCCGCCGGCCGATATCCCGGCGGTAATGCATATTGTCAAAATGGATCTTTCCGGCGGCTTCATAGGCCTTTTCCATGGCCCCGGCCAGGTCATTTGCCAAAGCGGTGACGCCCAGCACCCGTCCTCCGGCTGTCAGCAGCTTGCCGTCCTCCATTTTGGTGCCGGCGTGATAGACCGACACATCCTCCATCTGCTCTGCCTCCTCGATGCCGGAGATGGGCAGGCCGGTGTAATAATTCTTGGGATAGCCCCCGGAAGCCAGAATGACGCAGCAGGCGGCCTTGTCCAAAAACTCCACCTTCTGCTGGCTGAGCCTCCCTTCCATCACCGCCTGGAAGATGGTGAGCAGGTCGGTTTTGAGAAGGGGCAGCACCACCTGGGTTTCGGGATCGCCGAAACGGCAGTTGTACTCGATGACCTTGGGGCCGTCCGGAGTGAGCATCAGGCCGAAATACAGACAGCCCTGGAAGGGTCTCCCCTCCTGCTTCATGGCCCGGATGGTGGGCAGGAAGATTTCCTCCATACATCTTTGGGCCACTTCTTTGGTGTAATAGGGGTTGGGGGCCACGGCGCCCATACCGCCGGTGTTGGGGCCTTCGTCCCCGTCATAGGCCCGCTTGTGGTCCATGGAGGTGACCATGGGCCGGAGGGTTTCCCCGTCGGTGAAGGAGAGGACGGAAACTTCCGGCCCCTGCAAAAATTCCTCCACGATCACATGGTCGCCGCTTTTGCCGAAGATCTTCTCGTTCATAATGGCTTCCACGGCTTCTTTGGCTGCCTGGGGGTCTGCGGCGATGATGACGCCCTTGCCCAGGGCCAGACCGTCGGCCTTGATGACCACCGGGTATTTGTTTTTTTGGGTGATATACTCCATGGCCTTTTCCGCCTGGTCAAATACCTGGTAATCCGCTGTGGGGATGTGGTATTTCTGCATCAGGTTTTTGGCAAAGACCTTGCTGCTTTCGATTTCCGCCGCCTGAGCGGTGGGGCCGAAGGTGGGGATGCCCATCTCCCGCAGCTTGTCCGCCATCCCCAGGGCCAGAGGATCGTCAGGGATCACCGCTGCAAAATCCACCTTGTGGCTTTTGGCAAATTCCAGCACGCCCTCAATGTCGGTGGCCTTGATGGGGACGCACTGGGCGTCCTCACCGATGCCGCCGTTGCCCGGCAGGGCATAGATCTTCTTCACCTGTTTGTTTTCCCGGAGCTTTTTGATGATGGCGTGCTCCCGTCCGCCGCCGCCGATCACCAGAAGGTTCATAGTGTCGCACTCCCCTTTTCTATCAATGATGGAACAGCCGCAGGCCGGTGAAGGCCATGACCATGCCGTATTTGTCCGCCGTTTCGATCACATGATCGTCCCGGATGGAGCCGCCCGGCTCCACGATGTAGGAAACGCCGCTCTTTCTGGCCCGCTCCACATTGTCCCCGAAGGGGAAGAAGGCGTCGGAACCCACGGTGACGCCGGTCTGGGTTGCGATCCAGGCTTTCTTTTCCTCCGCTGTCAAGGGCTCGGGCTTAGCCTTGAAGGTCTGCTGCCACACGCCCTCCTGGAGGATGTCTTCGTATTCATCGGAAAGGTAAATATCGATGGCATTGTCCCGGTCGGGGCGGCGGATCTTGTCCACGAACTGCAGCCCCAGGGTCTTGGGATGCTGGCGGAGATACCAGTTGTCGGCCTTCTGCCCCGCCAGGCGGGTGCAGTGGATGCGGCTCTGCTGTCCGGCGCCCACGCCGATGGCCTGGCCGTTTTTCACGAAGCATACCGAGTTGGACTGGGTGTATTTCAGTGTGATCAGGGCCACGATCATGTCGAGGACGGCGCTCTCCGGCAGGTCGCGATTTTTGGTGACGATGTTCTGGAGCATCTCTTCGCCTATAATCAGATCGTTTCTCCCCTGCTCAAAGGTGATGCCGAACACATCCTTGTGCTCGGTTTTCCCCGGCACATAGTGGGGGTCGATCTCCACCACATTGTATTTGCCGCCCTTTTTCTGGCTGAGGATCTCCAGGGCCTCGGGGGTATAGCCCGGGGCGATGACGCCGTCGGAGACCTCCTGCTTGATGTAGCGGGCGGTGTCGGCGTCGCAGATGTCGCTGAGGGCGGCCCAGTCCCCATAGGAACAGAGCCGGTCGGCGCCCCGGGCCCGGATATAGGCGCAGGCGATGGGGCTGAGCTCTTTTTCCATGGGCACAAAATAGATCTTCCGGTCGGTTTCGCTGAGAGGCAGGCCCACGGCGGCGCCCGCCGGGGACACATGCTTGAAGGAAGCGGCCGAGGGCAGGCCGGTGGCCATTTTCAGCTCCCGCACCAGCTGCCAGGAATTAAAGGCATCCAGGAAATTGATGTAGCCCGGCTTTCCGCAAAGCACCTTGATGGGCAGTTCCCCGCCATCGGCCCGATAAATGCGGGAGGGCTTCTGGTTGGGGTTGCAGCCGTATTTCAGTTCCAGCTCGTTCATAGGGTTCGGACTCCTTTTGTTTATTGGTGTTTGTTGATGATGCGCTCACGGTATTCCCCGGTTTCCAGGCAAGTGTAGCGCACATAAAGGGAGATTTTGTTCTGTTCGTTCAGGCTCTCCCACAGCTCCTGGGTGAAAGCATCCATGTCGTCCAGCATTTCCACCCGCTCCGGCTCACCCTGGAAGGTGGGGATGGGGTTTCCGTCACAAACATAGGTGTGGAGGAACCATCCCAGGCCGGGCACATTGGGATATTCAAAGGTCTGGCGCACGCAGCCCGAGCCATTTTCGTCCACGCTTTTCAGAATGGACATTTTACAGCTGCCGTCGGGGCTTAAAAGACCGGAGATCCGGGGGGTCCAGTTGGGGCCGTCGGGCTCAAATTCCCGGGTGCGCAGGGCCTGCTCCATGGGCAGTCCCTTTTCCAGGAAGTCCCGGATGGTGTCGGTCTGATCGCCGTTTGTCACAATCAGGCCACGGCCCATCTGGCGCACCGGATGATAGATGATCAGGCTGGGGTCCTCCAGCTTGGAAGGATCGTGAGCCTCTGTGCGGATGCCGTCGGGCTCGGGGCTAAACACCCGGTTGCGGCTGTTTGCGCTGCGGCCCATGATGAAATAGGCGGCCACCGAGCGCTTCCCATCCGGGGTGACGCCCAGCACAATGCCCCGGCCGGGGTAAGTATTGTCTTTCAGCTTGTCAAAGAGGGACTCTTTGGCGTAAATATTCATTGGTGTTTCTCCTTTTCGATCTTCTGGCAGAGCATGGAAACGGCCTGGGGCAAAAGCACCCATTCGGCCTGCTCCATCACCCGCTTCTGCAAACTTTCGGGGGTGTCATTCGGGAGCACCTCCACCGCCTTTTGCAGCAGGATGGGGCCGCCGTCGGTCACTTCGTTCACCAGATGCACGGTGGCCCCGGTGACCTTCACTCCCCTCCGGAGGGCGGCTTCGTGGACATGGAGGCCATAGAAGCCGTCGCCGCAGAAGGCCGGGATCAGGGAGGGGTGCACGTTGACGATGCGCCCCTCGTAGCCTTTTAGCATCTTCTCCCCCAGCACGCAGAGGAAGCCGGCCAGCACCACCAGCTCCACTCCGGCCTGCTGCAAGGCCGTGAGCAGCGCCGCATCATAGTCCGCCGTCTTTTCATAGTCCCGGCGGGGCAGGGCCAGGGCGGGAACCCCCGCCATCCGGGCCCGTTCCAGAGCGTAGGCCTTTTTCCGGCTGGCGATCACCAGACTGATCTCCCCATCCGGAATCTCTCCCCGCTTCTGGGCATCCAGCAGGGCCTGCAAATTGGTGCCGCCGCCGGAAACCAGCACGCCGATCTTTACCACAGAATCACGCCCTCGTCGCTCTTCACCACTTCGCCCAGCACATAGGCATCCTGACCCATTTCTTTCAGCACCCGGATGCTTTCATCCGCCTTGTCAGAAGGCAGGATGCAGCACATCCCCACGCCCATGTTGTAGGTGTTGAACATATCGTGCTCAGGCACATTCCCCTCTTTGGCAATCAGGTCAAAGATGGGCAGCACACGCACGTTCTTCTTTTCGATGCTGGCGCTCAGGCCCTGGGGCAGAGCCCGGGGAATATTCTCATAGAAGCCGCCGCCTGTGATGTGGCACACAGAGTGCACCGGCACCCGGTCCATCAGATGGAGCACCGGCTTCACATAGAGGTTTGTGGGGGTGAGCAGGGTCTCAAACAGGTTGCCACCCAGCTCGGCAGAATAGAAGTCCCCCTTCCCTTCCAGGTCGAAAACCTTCCGGATCAGGGAAAAGCCGTTACTGTGAATGCCGCTGGAAGGCAGGGCGATGATGGCGTCCCCCGCCTGTACATTGCTTTGGTCCAGGATCTTCTCCTTGTCCACCACGCCCACGGTAAAGCCCGCCAGGTCGTAGTCCTCGTCAGGCATGACGCCGGGGTGCTCGGCGGTCTCGCCGCCGATGAGGGCGCAGCCCGAACGGACGCAGCCCTCGGCCACGCCGGAAACGATGGAGGCGATCTTCTCCGGCACATTCTTGCCGCAGGCGATGTAATCCAGGAAAAACAGGGGCTTGGCGCCGGCGCAGACGATGTCGTTGACGCACATGGCCACGCAGTCGATGCCGATGGTGTCGTGCTTTCCCATCAGCTGGGCCAGGCGGATTTTGGTGCCCACGCCGTCGGTGCCGGAAACCAGCACCGGCTGGCGCATGCCGCTTACATCCAGGCCGAACAGGCCGCCGAAGCCGCCCAGGCCCGAGAGCACGCCGGGGATCATGGTGCGGCGGGTGTGCTCCTTCATCAGCTCCACTGCTTTGTATCCCGCCGTCACATCCACGCCGGCGGCCTTGTAGCTGTCGCTAAAACTCTTCATGTTGGGTCCTCTCAATCGTTGTTTTCGCTGATCTTCCGGTCAAACTTGGAGACCTTGCCAGCGTTTTCCACATTCAGGGGATATTCGCCGCTGAAGCAGCCGGTGCAGAACTGGCAGTCGGAGTTTTCCGCCACCTTGACGATGTTCTGGAGGCTGAGGAAGCCCAGGGAATCCACCCCGATCTTCTTGCCGATCTCGGGGATGGTCATGTTGTTGGCAATCAGCCGCTCCGGCGAGTCGATGTCGGTGCCGAAGTAGCAGGGATAACGGAAGGGCGGGGAGGAAATGCGCATATGCACTTCTTTGGCCCCGGCTTCCCGCAGCATGCCCACGATGCGGGCGGAAGTGGTGCCCCGGACGATGGAGTCGTCCACCAGCACAATCCGCTTGCCCCGGACGATGTCGGCGATGGCATTGAGCTTGATGCGCACGGCATTTTCCCGCTGCTTCTGGGTGTTGAGGATAAAGGTACGGCCGATGTACTTGTTTTTGATCAGGCCGATGCCATAGGGGATGCCGGAGGCGTTGGCATAACCCAGGGCGGCGTCGTTGCCGCTGTCGGGCACGCCCATCACCAGGTCGGCCTCCACCGGATGTTCTTTTGCCAAAAACTCGCCCATCTTCTGCCGGGCCAGATGGACGCTGGTGCCTTCGATCACCGAGTCGGGCCGGGCGAAATAGACGAACTCAAAGACGCACAGATGGCTCTTTTTGCCGCAGTGCTTTTCGATGCTGCGCAGGCCGTTTTCGTCGATGATGACGATTTCGCCGGGCTTCACATCCCGGACGAAATGGGCGCCCATGCTGTCCAGAGCGGCGGTTTCGGAAGCCAGCACATAGCTGTTTTCGCATTTGCCGATGCTCAGGGGGCGCATACCCAGGGGATCCCGCACGCCGATGAGCTTTTTGGGGGACATGACCAGCATGGAATACACGCCATACAGCTTGTCCATGGCGTTGCAGATGGCCTCTTCGATGGAACCGGCGGTGAGCCGCTCCCGGGTGATCATGTGGGCGATCAGCTCTGCATCGCTGGTGGAATGGAAAATGGCGCCCTGGAGCTCCAGCTTCTGCCGCAGCTCATAGGCATTGAGCACCACACCGTTGTTGGCGATGGCCATCTGGCCTTTCACATGGCGGATGGTCATGGGCTGGGCATTTTCCCGCTTGTCGCTTTCGGCAGTGCCATAGAGACAGTGGCCGATAGCCATTTTGCCGCTGCCCAGTTTTTCCAGCACCTGGGGCTTGAACACATCGGTGACCAGACCCAGATCCCGGTAACTGCGGATGACGCCGTCGTCGTTGACGGCAATGCCGCAGCTTTCCTGGCCCCGGTGCTGCAAGGCATAGAGGGCCAGATAGGTGGATGTGACCACATCCAGGTTGTCGTTATCGTAAATACCAAAAACGCCGCATTCCTCGTGGAGCTTTTCCTGCATAAGACTTTCCTCCTCCATCCTTTTTCCGCTTATTCGCCCATCAGGCGCTTCATCACTTCCTGGTAGGCGTCCTCTACGCCGCCCAGATCCCGGCGGAAGCGGTCCTTGTCCAGCTTTTCATGGGTCTTTTCGTCCCACAGGCGGCAGGTGTCGGGGCTGATCTCGTCGGCCAGGACGATGGTGCCGTCCGAGAGTCTGCCGAACTCCAGTTTGAAGTCCACCAGATCGATGCCGATCTCCTTCATGAAGCCCTTCAGCAGGTCGTTGACCTTGAAGGCATAAGTTTTGATGGTCTCGATCTCTTCGCGGGTGGCCAGCTTCAGGGCCAGGGCATGGTAGGAGTTGATCAGGGGATCGCCCAGGTCGTCGTTTTTGTAGGAAAACTCGATGGTGGGAGCGTCAAAGACGATGCCCTCCTCCACGCCATACCGCTTGGCAAAGGAACCGGCGGAGATGTTGCGGATGATGACTTCCAGGGGCACAATATTTACTTTTTTCACCACGGTATCGGTGCCGGAGAGCTCTTCCACATAGTGGGTGGGAACCCCTTCCTTTTCCAGGCGGCGCATCAGATGATTGCTCATCCGGTTGTTGATGACGCCTTTGCCGTGGATGGTGCCCTTCTTTTCGCCGTTGAAGGCGGTGGCGTCGTCCTTATAGGAGACGATCAGCTTTTCGGGGTCGTCTGTTGCAAAAACCTTCTTGGCCTTTCCTTCGTAGAGCTGCTCGCGCTTTTCCATGATAAACTTCCTCCTCGTATCCTATCTATCCGGTTTTGTTAGCCCTGGAGCTTTTCCTGGAGCTTTTTGTCTTTTTCCATGACCTTCTGCCGCATCTGCTCCTTCTTTTCCTGAAGCTTACGGAACAGGCTTTCATCGGCGATGGCCAGCATCTGGGCGGCCAGCAGTCCGGCGTTTTCCGCCCCATCGATGGCAACGGTGGCCACCGGCACGCCGGAGGGCATCTGCACGGTGGACAAAAGGGAATCCAGACCATCCATGGTGGAGCTCTTCATGGGGATGCCGATGACGGGCAGGGGTGTATGCCCGGCCAGCACACCGGCCAGATGGGCGGCCTTGCCGGCGGCGGCGATGATGACGCCAAAGCCCTTTTCTGCGGCGGTGCGTGCGAAAGCGCAGGCCTCTTCCGGGGTACGGTGGGCGCTCATCACATGGGCCTCATAGGGGATGCCCAGGTCTTTCAGGGTGTTAATGGTCTTTTCCACCACAGGCAGATCACTGTCGCTGCCCATAATAATTGCTACTTTATTTTTTTCCATGGGAAAACTTCCTTTCTCCGAAGGTGGATTTTTGAAAAGAAAAAAGCCGCGGCGAAAACTCCACAGCTTTTCATCCCTGCACCCGGGAAAATGCGGGCGCACAAGGCCCCTGGATTCCGCCCAAAAAAATGGCCAGATACCCTTTCATAGAAACCCGCACCCCTCTCTCCCGATTGCAATAACTACCTCTATTTTACTTTCTTTTTGCCATAAGTTCAACAGAAATTTCGCAAAAGGGGCCTTTTTTGTAAAAAAGGCCAATTTCTCCCCCTCAAAGGGGCCGATTCCCCCCACTCTCCCCCAAAAGCACCACCCCATCTTCCCCGATGAGAGCCTTTGGCGCAGGAAATGGCCGCTGGAAACCCTCCTCCGCTCCGGCCCGGTGCAAAGCCGCCCGGGTCTCTTCCATGGCTCTGTCCCAGGGGATGAGGGGCAGGGTACACTTGCCCTGCTTCCGCCCCCGGCACCGGAGATAGCGGCGCTTGCCGTCTCCGGTGATGCCCATGGGACTGCCGCATCTGGCGCAGCGGAGGAAGGAGGCCAGAGGGTCTTTTTGCCGTCTGCCCCCTTCCATTTTTTCCTGTACCCGGGCAAAGTCCTCCTCCCCCACCAGAGGGGGGCAGGCCCCGGGGCAGATCACCCAGCCTTCCTTGGGCACGATCCGGCTTTTTTCCACCTTGCAGCTGATCTTCCGGCTGCGGTTCTGGGTCAGGTCGCCCTTGTAGGTGGGGTTTGTGAGGATGCGCCGCACCATGGCGCCGCTCCACTCTGTTTTCCCGGTGGGAGAAGGGCACCCGGCCTGCCCCAGCTTCCGGGCGATGACGGGGCAGCTGTCCCCCGTGAGGCACCAGGCGAAGATTCTTTGCACCCACTCCCCCTGGCATGGGTCGATACGCAGCCTGCCCTGGTCTTTTTCATAGCCATAGGGGGCCCGGGCGCCGATAAAGACCCCGGCTCGTTTCCGGGCGTCCAAAGCGGCCCGCACCTTCCGGGAGATGTCCCTGGCGTACAGGTCGTTGACCACCGCCCGGAAGGGGGTCAGATCGTCCGCACCCCTTCCGGTGTCGATGTTGTCCCCCAGGGCGATGTACCGCACCCCTTTTTCCGGGAAGTACCGTTCCAGGTAGTGGCCGGTGAGGATGTAGTCCCTCCCCAGCCGGGACAGGTCTTTGGTAATAACGGTGTCCAGCAGGCCTTTTTCGATGTCCCCCAGCATTTGCTCAAAGCCGGGGCGGTGGAAACTCAGCCCGGAATAGCCGTCGTCGATGTATTCCGCAACCACCGTCAGATGATGGCTGCGGCAGTAGTCCCGCAGCAGCAGGCGCTGGCTTTCGATGCTCCCGCTCTCCCCTTCTCCGTCCTCCCGGCTCAGCCGCAGATACAGCCCCGCACGCTCCATAGATATATCCCCTCCTGTCACATATCTATGCACCAGCGTGACGCTGGACCCAAAACTCGCTGAAGGCTTTATGCGCTGCTCTGCCCCGGTGCTCCGGGTGTGATAAACCATCACCCGGCAAGGGCCAAAGTGCAATCCTGGCCAAAAGCATGGAAAAAGCCTCCCTGTTCGGGAGGCTTTTCCTTTTTCTTGCTTCGATTGCCCAGCGCGGGAGCGCAACATGGGTGCCCAGGCACTGGGCCCGTCCGGCCACCGGACCTCCCTTGTGCAAAGGGAGCTGTCGGCGAACGCCGACTGAGGGATTGAGAGAGCGTGACACTGCACCCAAGCGGTGCTTCCGCACCCGATCATGCAACCAAGCAAAATGACACAATCCCCCCTGCATGGCCCTGCCATGCTGTCCCCCCTTTGCACAAGGGGGGCTTTTCTTTGCCCAGGCAAACACAACCGGCAAGGGCAAAGAAAGTTTTGGGTCCAGCGTCACGCTGGCGGCACACAACGAGCAATAATGAAAAATATTGCCAAGGGGAGTGTTCTATGATATATTTATTTTAGTATAGTACATCAATAACGCAGCAGGCCTTTGCTGCATTCACCAGTGCATCTCAATACGGGGGTGAACAAATGGACATCGGGATTCTGAATATGATCATGCTATCTGTTTTCCCATTTCTGATCGGCGCAGCTATGCGATATGGGGTACACAAGTGGGATTATCCCTTACTGTCCGTCATTTTTGTGATTTTTTTCTTTATCCTTTTCTTTATTGTAAGAAGGGGTGTCTTTCTTTCGGGAAGAAATCTGTCTTCACAGCAACTTAAAATCTACATTGTCATGGCCGTTTTCTGGGTCCTGGGCGCTTTGGCCATGGACCTGATCTATCGCATCCGAAAGAAACATTAGCGGCGGCAGCGCCTCCGCTGGCAACCTGCGCTGCCGCGCTGAGCAACAGAACGCAGGCCGGTTGTGTTCGTTCAGGCGAAGAGAGGAACGGCTGTCCGGCCACCGGACCAGCGTGACGCTGCACCCAAAACTCGCTGAAGGGGGTGAACAAATGGAGATCAAAATTCTGAATATGATCATGCTATCCGTTTTCCCATTTCTGCTGGGCGCAGCCATGCGATATGGAGTACGGAAACGGGAGAATGTATCCCAGCCGCTGGCTTACATCGTCCTGCTCTTGGTCTTTGTGAGCAATCTAAGAAGCTATGGGCTCGTTCAGACCATTCTGTTCACCATCATCGTGGCCGCCTTCCTGGCCCTGGGCGCAGCGATAGAATATGCAATATACAAACAGATCAAACCATTGCATATGACGGTTTACTGCATCCTTGTGGTGATCGTTGGGAGTATGGTAAGAGCCTATCCCCTTTTTTCCGAAAACCGTCTGTCCTCCCGGGAGTTTACAATCTACATTGTCATGGCTGTCTTCCTGATCCTGGGCGCTTTGGCCATGGACCTGATCCTTCGCATCCGAAAAAAAGACTAGCATCACGCTGGCGGCACACAACAAGCCAAACCAGCAAAAAAACCCCCCTATCCGGGAGGCTTTTTTTGACGCTGGTCCGGAGCCCGGACAGCCATACTTTTTTCTGCCCCACATCCAACCGGCCAAGGCAAAGACAGGAACGGCGGCGGCGACACGCCGCCCCGCCTGGGGCGCGAAAAAGGTCGGGGAAAAAGTCCCGTGTCGGGACAGCCATACTTTCTTTGCCTTTGTCAGTTGTTTTTGCCCCCCAGCACACAACGAACCAAACCAGCAAAAAAGCCTCCCTATCCGGGAGGCTTTTTTTGACGCTGCACCCATATTTTTCTTCGCTGCCCAACACACAACAGGCCTGAGCGCTATTGCCCAGCGCGGCAGCGCAGTATGGCTGTGGCGGCTCGCCACTAGCGCACGAAGTAGTCGTGGAGGTTGGCGTTTTCGTCAATGAAGGCTTCGATCAGCGGGGTTTTGCAGGTCATCAGAGTGGTGACGCCAGGGCCGTGACCGGCCAGGATGCAGTCGGAATGCACCACAACGCCGATGGTCATGGCGCCGGTCATGTAGTTGCGGCCGAAGCGGGTGTCGGCATCGGTGATGGCCACAATATCGCCGAAACGCAGGTTCTGGAGCCCATATTCCTCGGTGATCTTCTTGTCGTGGAGGGTGATGTCATAGTCACCATAATAGGAGGTGGAAGCGCCCAGGCCGCTGCCCATGATGCAGGCGGGAACGATCTTGGCAACGCCCACTTTCAGCTTGCCGTCCTTCTCCTCAATGTTCATCTTTTCCAGCAGCTCGGGGCTCATGTTCCGCAGCAGGATGTCGGGATAATCCATGAGCTTCATGCCCTGACCCTGGCTGCGCACATCGATCTTATCGCCGATGGTCATCTTCTCCATGGTCTCCTGGTCGAAATAGCACAGCAGATGCTCGCAGCCGCCGTGCTTGCCGGTGACAAAGCCACGGGCGCCCTTGGCGTCGCCGCTCATGACAATGGCGGTGTTGCCGATGCAGGACAGACCCTGGAGAGCGGCGTTATAGTCGTCGTTTTCATTGCGGGCGGTGACGCCGGGCTCCAGATGGTCGGCGGCCCAGCCCACGCACCGGTCGCCGATCTTGGCGTTGAGGGTGATGCCGCCGGTGGCCGGCAGAGTGAACGGCTCGCCGTCGATGGTATGGCGATAGGCCTGAGCACCCTTGGAGTGGCGCACCTGGCCCTGAACCAGCAGCATGGGCAAATCTTCACGGTTTGTTTTCAGCATGACGAAATTTCCCCTTCCTTGAAAGTAGTAAGGATCTTCTGTCTTTCACTGTACCACATTTCCCCCCTGTTTGAAAAGACCCCTGGGCGAAAAATCCAGCCCCCCCTGGGTTTCCGGCCAGTTCCACATACAGGCTGTCTTTTTCCAGAAGCCCGGCCTGATTTTCCCCGATCAGAAGGGCGGGCACCGTGTTGAAAATCACCCCGGCCCCTTTCAGCCCTTCCGCAAGGGTATCCGGGGCAAGCAGCCCCTCCGCCCGGGCCTGGGCCCGGACCTCCGGCCGCCTGGCCCACACCCAGGGCCGGGTGATGCCGGACAGCGCCCGGCACAGCGCCTTGCCGCACCGGCCATAGCCCAGCACCAGGCACCGGGCATCCCCCAGGCTTTCCTGGTGGTGGCCCATGGCCAGCTGCAAGGCCCCTTCGGCGGTGATGGCGGCGTTGCGGCAAAGGAAGTCCTCCCGTGCGCCGTAGTCCACAAGGCGCAGGCCCTGTTTTTCTCCCAGCTTTTGCAAGCGGGCGCTCACCTGCCCCCCCAGCACCGGAGTGCCCCGGGGTATGGCTTCCAGGATCTGCTCCATGGGCCATTTTTGCTCGTTGCAGAGCGGAGCGTTGAGCATCCCCTCCCGTTCCACCGGCAGGGGCAGCAGCACCCACCCGGCGCCCTCCAGCGCCCCTTCCAGGTGTTCCTCCCCTTCCGGCAGGGCAAAGCGGCGCACCGGAAAGCCCTCTTCTTCCAGAAAGCGGCCCAGGAGGATTTGCCGCCCGTCGCCCCCCACCAGGGCACATCTGAATGGTTTCCCCATCCCCTCACATCCTTTCCCCCCATCCTATGCGCCCAGTGCCTGGGCTGTCATACTCTCCCCGGCTGTATGCGTTTGTGTTCCCCGGCGCTTCGGCTGCGGCGGGCCGCAGCCGGAAGGCACCCTTATGCACTCCTGGCCGAAAGCATGGAAAAAGCCTCCCTTCCGGGAGGCTTTCCTTTTTTCTTCGTTCGGTTGCCGGGCGCGGCAGCGCAGTATGGGTGCAGCGTCACGCTGCTTGCCCAGCGCGGCAGCGCAGTATGGGTCCAGCGTCACGCTGGTCCCGACACGGGACAAGAAAAGCTCCCCTTCGGGGGAGCTTTTCTTGTTATTTTATTAAACCAGTCCGTAGAACAATGCACCCACAACGCCGCAGGCCACCATCACATAGATGGGGTTGGGCTTCCATTTCCGCAGCACCACCAAAGCGGCGGCGAAAAGCGCAACGGCGAACCAATCCAGGGCGGCAAAGCGGAAAGGGCCGTCGCCCCACAGGGCGGTTGCCATCAGGCCATAGCCGGAAGCGGCGATCAGGGCCACAACGCCGGGGCGCAGGCCCTTGACGATGCCCTGCACCATCCGCAGGTTCCGGTATTTGAAGAAGAAGTAGGACAGCAGCAGCACGATGATGAGGGAGGGCAGGATGCAGCCGAAGGTAGCCACCAAAGTACCCGGGATACCGCCCATACGGATGCCCACAAAGGAAGCCGAGTTGATGGCGATGGGGCCGGGGGTCATCTGGGAAATGGTGATGATATCGGTAAATTCCTGAGCGGTCAGCCAGTGGTTGGCCTTGACCACCTGTTCTTCGATGAGAGGCAGGGCAGCATAACCGCCGCCGAAGCTGAAGGCCCCCACCTGGACAAAGGCCCAGAGAAGCTGAAGCAGAATCATGCGGCCTTGCCTCCCTTCCCTGTCTTTTTATCCTGGGCGATCACATTGATGGCGCCGATGACGCCGCAGGCCAGGATGACGAACACCACATTGACGCTGGTGAACAGAGACACAACCAGAGCCACGCACATGACGATGATCCAGAGGGCGTCCTTGGTTTTGACAACGCCCTTGGCCATGGTGTAGACCACATCCACGATGACGGCGGCCACGCCGATGCCCATACCCTTGAGCACCAGGGACACCACCACATTATCCCGGAAGGCGGTATAGAACTGGGAGATCGCCGACAGGATGACCATGGGGGGCAAAACGGTGCCGAAGGTGGTCACCAATGCGCCGGGGATGCCGGCCAGACGGTAGCCGATGATGATGGAGGAATTGACGGCGATGGGGCCGGGGGCCGACTGGGCGATGGCGATCAGGTCCAGCATTTCCTCTTCATCGATCCACCCCAGGGTCTCAACGAACTTCTTCCGCATCAGCGGCACGATCACATAGCCGCCGCCGAAGGTGAAGGCGCTGAGGGTGAAGGTGGAGATAAAGAGCGTCCAGAAAAACTTCAGGTCTTTTTTCAAAAAATCACACCTCTTTCTTTGTTTCCCTGTCTACTATACGCCCCCCTCGCTCATAAGTAAAATAGTATATTCATATCAAAAGCATAACCCATGTATTATAATTTGTCCTCTGAGCCGGTTGGATGCCGCAAGGCAAAGAAAAAGCCTCCCTGTCGGAAGGCTTTTCCTTTTTTCTTCGTTCAGTTGTCTGCCGCAGGGCAAAGAGAGGAACGGCCGTCCGGCCACCGGACCAGCGTCACGCTGCCTAGTCATTGGCTTTTCCTTTCGCCAGGGCCCGGATACTGATAACCAGATAAATGCCCCACAAAAGGAAGGACGCCAGCAAAAGCAGCATATCTATGCTATACAGGCTGTAGCCCTCCTGGAGATACTGAGGGAGCAGATACAGCGCAAACCCCAGCATAAACACCGATACCAGCAAAAGCAAAATGTACATCCAGTGCTTCAGATGCTTCCTTTTTTCCTCCCGCTGGGGGCGAGGGTTCCGCTCCATCCATTTTTTCATACTCTGCACCAGTCCGCTGCCAAAGACCGTCATCAGGGAAAGCTCAGTGAACATTTCCAGGGTAAAGACCCCGGCCTGCCAGTCATAGTAGCGAAGGAGCAGATAGATATCCAGCAGCACCAAGACCCCAAACACCGCCACAGAAGGAACCATGCGGATTTCCTGTCCATTCCGGTTTTTCATCCGATCCACCCCCGCTTTCTCATGATGTTTTTTACACTAACTTATTATAGTTTTAATTTACCACATCCTCCCTCCCCCGTCAAGGCAGCGTGACGCTGCACCCATACTGCGCTCCCGCGCTGGGCAAGCAGCGTGACGCTGCACCCAATCTGCGCTGCCGCGCCCGGCAACAGAACGAGGGTCCGTTGTTTTCACTCAGACAAAGAGAGGAACGGCCGTCCCGACACGGGACCGCTCCCGCGCTGGGCCGCACAACCAAGCAAAAAGAAAAGCTCCCCTGTGGGGAGCTTTTTCTATGCTTTCGGCCAGGATTGCAAAGCGGCACCTCCCGGGTGATGGTTTATCACACCCGGAGCACCCAGGAACAACAGCGCATCGAGCCGGGGAGAGTATGGGTGCCCAGCTACTGGGCCGCTGCCGAAAAGAAGCGGTGGCCTTCCATTTCAAAGCAGAAAGTCAGGCTGTTTTCAAACCAGGACGCCGTCTTTCCTGCCGTGTACCGGGGCGCATAGAAATACAAGGCCCCGCCGGTGGTGTCCGGCTCATAGACGGCGGCATACACCGCGTTGATGGTCTCATCGCTGGGATGCCACTTGGGGTTGTAATAATTCCCGATGGAAATGGGAAACTGCTTGGGTGCGTGGAGAACTTCCTCCACGGTGCCGGGGAACCGGCTGTCCAGCACCCGGTTGACGATCACATTGGCCACGGCGATCTTGTGGGCATAGCTGGCCCCGTGGACTTCCCTCTCCACCACATATTCCATCATGGAAACCTCCTGGGGCGTCAGGCTGATCTTAGGGGTGGGGCTGGGCGCTTCCTCCGCTGCCGCCAGGGTCTCCTGGGCCGGCTCGGTCTGGCTCAGCCCCGCGGGGCTCTCCGGTAAAGGCGCTTCGCACACCGGCTCTTCCTCCAGCACCTGCTGACGCACCAGCTGGCACAGGCTGTTCAGAATACCATACAGCTCCCGTCCCGGCGCCGGACTGTTTTCCGCCGCCTGAACAGGCATGGCCAGCATTCCCATTGTGCAAAGTGCAGCCACCATTTGTTTTTTTCCCACTTGGGCATCCTCCTTTTTTCCGCCGGAGATTTTTTCAAAGAAAAATCCGGCCTTTCGTTCCTTATAGAGAAGTATGCCCCATTTTATCCGGTTTCTTCCGTCTTTTTTTGCCGCAAACGGGAAAAAGACGAAAAAAGGCGGACGAGCCTTTGGAAAAAACAGCAAAACCCCCTTGAAGCGGCAAAAGCCGCTTCAAGGGGGCTGCAAGTGCCTGCGGGGGCGCCCCGCCAAAGAATCTTTGCCTGCGGGGGCGCCCCGCTACCGTCCCACAGCGGCGGCCAGCGCCTGTTTGGCGATGTTTCCCGCCACCTGGCTGCCGCTTCCCCCGTTTTCCACCAGCACGATGAAGGCCAGGGGCTGCTCTTCGCTCTGGAGAAAACCGGTGAACCAGGCGTTGGGGGTTTTGTCCCCGCCCACCTGGGCGGTGCCCGACTTGGCGCACAGGCCCAGGCCTTCCAGTTTTCCCTCGCCGTAGTTATTCAGCACATTGTCCCGCATCATGGAAGAAAGGGTCTCGGCGGTATCCTTTTCGATCAGCTCCCCGGTCTGCTTACTGCCCAGGGCGTCCAGCAGTCCGCCCCCGTCCAGCACCAGCTGAGGCAGCGCGGCCTTGCCGCCGTTTGCCACCGCCCCCATAAAGGTCATCATGGTGCAGGGGTTTAAAAGGTCCTCATCCTGGCCGATGCCCGCCCAGGCCAGGCTCCCCTTGTCCCTTTCGTCAAAATCAAAGGAGCCCTTGGCGGTGTCGATGCCGCTCACCGAAATGGAATCCATCAGCCCGGCCTTTTCGGTGACTTCCTCCATGGTATCGGCCCCCAGCTCGGAAGCCAGCTGACCATAGACGCAGTTGCAGGAGACGGTGAAGGCCTGCCCGATGGTCAGGTCGCCGTGGGCCTTGGGGCAGGTGATTTTGGCCCCGCCGATGACCGTTTCCCCGTCGCAATGGAAGGTACGGTCCATCAGATCGTCCATATTCTCGATGGCCGCGGCGGTGGTCACCGTTTTGAAAATGGAGCCGGGCACCACGCTGGCCGACAGAAACCGGTTAAGGTACACCCCTTCGTAGGCCGGGTCGTCCTCGCTGATTTCCGGGGGGTTCTGGGGGTCATAGGTGGGGGTGGACACCATGCAGAGCACTTCCCCGGTTTTGTAGTTATAGACCCCCACCGTGCCCTTGGCCCCGTTCAGGGCTTCATAGGCCGTGGCGCAAAGCTGGGAATCCAGGGTGAGGGTGATGTCGGTCCCGCCGGTGACGCTGACGCCGGTGATGGGGTTATAGCCGCTGAGCTTGCCCGCCAGGCGGGTCTGGATGCCGGTGCCGATGCGCCCCTGAGAATCCCCCACGGCATGGAGGGTGGCCATGCGCACGCTTTTGCTTTCGTTATACTGCCGCTTGCCGTCCTTGGTTTCGGCCAGCACCACGCCGTTGCGGTCCAGCACCGCCCCACGGCTCAGTCCCCCGCCGGCATAGAGATGCTGGTTTGCCGAAAAGGAGGCCCACTGGCTGCCCTGGAGGAAAAACCGCACCGAAAAGATGCACAGTCCCAGCACCAGGGCCCCGGACAGGAGCAGGCAAAGGAGGGCCCGTTTTTCAATCTTCTTCATAATAATCAGACCGTTCCTTTCTTTTGCTCCTTTTTTCCAGCTTGATGGCGAAGCTGGCATTCTGACGGGTGTCGGCGGCCTTGAGGAAGGCCAGAAGTCCCCAGGCGCTGATCATGCTGGAGCCGCCGTGGGAGACAAAGGGCAGGGTGACGCCGGTGAGGGGCAAAAGATCCACCGAGCCGAAGATATTCAGGATGCTCTGGAACACCAGCAGGGATGTGGCGGCGCAGGCGGCGATGGTATAGAAGGTAGACCGTCCGGCCTTGGTGCACCGCACGGCGAAAACCGCCAGGGTGATCAGGCACGCCACCGACAAAAGGGCGATGATCAGCCCCCATTCTTCGCACAGCATGCCGAACACCAGGTCGGTATCGGCGGCAAAGACGCTTTCCAGCCAGCCCTTTCCGGCCCCCACGCCCACAAGACCCCCGGAAGCGGCGGCGCACATGGTGCGGGTCTGCTGGAAGCCTTTGCCGCTGGCCTGTTCCCACACATGGCCCCACACGGCAAAGCGTTCGGCGATATAGGGTTTGAACCGCAGCACCATCATGCCCGCAAAGGCGGCGCCGCCGGTGATCAGGGACAGGGTGGCAAAATCCCCCGAGCGCAGAAAGGCGATGACCAGAAAGGTCACAAAGAAGATGGCAGCGGTGCCGAAGTCCTTCATAATGGCAAGGCACCCCAGGCAAAAGCCGGTGAACAGGATGAAGCCATAAAGGTTCCGCTTGGTAAAGAGCTTATCCAGGGTAGCGGCCCCGGCATAGACAAAGGCCACCTTGATCAGTTCCGAGGGCTGGAAGCGGATGCCGAAGATCTCCACCCAGTTGCGTGCGCCGTGGCTCACCCCGGCGATGGCCAGGTTGATGAGAAAGAGCACCACGGCCCCGGCCCCCATCAGGTAGCGCAGGCGGGATGCACGGCCCAGGTCCCGCAGATACCAGCCCAGGGCCAGAAAGACCAGAAGGCCCAGGAGGATCATCAAAAATTCTTTCAGCACACCGCTGGGAGCGGCCGAAGCCGTCACCGCCAGGTTGAGGGTGCACAGGAAAAAGACGATGATCTCCATTTCAAAGCCCACCCGGCGCATGGCCCGCAGGGCGAACACATAGCACCACATGGTGCAGGTCAAACCGAAGAAGGCCAGGGGGATCTGGGGGTTCCACTCTCTTCCCTCGGCCACGGCGAACTGGACGACGGTGAGAAGCTGGAAGAGGGTGAGGATCACTAGGGAGCCCCAGGGGGGCACCGGGCGGCTTTTTTTCCGCCGTTTGGCGATCTCCCGCTGTTTTTCCTCCTGGGGCACCGGCAGGAAGAGCAGTTCCACCCCGCCCAGTTCCAGGGTATCCCCCGGATGGATGGGGGTTTTGCCCTCCACCTCTTCCCCGTTGACCAGGGTGCCCCCTTTGCTGCCCAGGTCGGTGACCGTCCACTCCCCCGCGTCGTCCCGGATCAGGCCGGCGTGGGTGCGGGACACGCTGGGGTAAGAAAGCACCACATCGGAGGAGGGGGCCCGGCCCAGGGTATTTTCCCAGTGGGTGATGGGCAGCTGCTCCCCTTCCGGGGTCTCCAGGTAGCCCCAGGTCTCCGCCGGGTTGTGAGCCCGCAGCAGAGAGCGGAGCACATCGATGAGCACTCCCAGGGCCAGAAAGGGCATGACAAAGCGGATGGTATTGGTATACCACGGCCCCGCCTGGGGAACGCTCTCCAGAAAATCGAACAGTGGTTCAAAAAGCAAATTGATCTGATCCATAACTACTATCTCCTACCCGGTGTCGGTCCCGTGTCGGGACGGCCAAAACTCTCCCAGGCTGTATGCGTTGTTCGCTCCTATGCTCCGGGCAGCGTGACGCTGCACCCGTTCCTGTCTCCGGCATCATGCGTTGTTCGCTCCTATGCTCCGGGTGTGATAAACCATCACCCGGAAGGGGCCGCTCTGCAATCCTGGCCCAGTACCGCAGAAAAGGCCCGTTGTGTGCAATCCGGCAAAGAAGCCCCCCTTGTGCAAAGGGGGGTGGCGGCTTGCGCCGCCGGGGGGATTGGTCCCGTGTCGGGACACCCATATTGTGCTCCCGCACTAGGCAACAGAACCAGGGCCAGTTGCATGATCGGGTGCGGCAGCACCGCCTGGCTGTCCGGACACCGGACCTGTCCGGCTACCGGACCGGACCGGCTTGATATTTTTATCAGCCTATGGTATCCTTTTTATAGAAATTAACAATTCTTCATGAAAGGATCGTGATCCCTATGAAATGGGGAATGGCTATCTGCAAGAAAAAATCATTTTGGCTTCTCATTGTGTTGGTCTATCTGATCCGCCTTCTGTCTAGTGCTGCCAAGCTCATCATACAGGGCGGAGGAACGGACATTGCGCTCCTTTTTTCCGCCATGGCGCGCAATCTCCCGGCAGTGCTTCCCTTTTTTCTGCTGCTCCACCTCATTGCTTTTCTGTTGACGGCGGCTTTTTTCATCCTGTCCCATTCCATCCGGCATGGGGAGAAAAATATGCCTTACAAGGAGATTCTTGCGGCGTCTTTTCCCATCGCCGTTCTACTGGCCCTTGCCGTGCAAATTTTCCTGGCACAGCAGTTTGACCTGCTCTTCCTTCTGCTGCTCATTTATTCTCTCTCCCTCAATATAAAATACGGAAAGGTCTATCGGAAGACGCCGGAATGCCATACCCCCCAGGTGCGGAGCAAGCTGGCCGCCGGGATCGTGCTCAGCCTGCTGATCAACCTGGTCTTTGCATTCCAGATCCTGGTGAACAGCCAGATCCGGGGCGTGGTTGGCCATGAAACATTCATCAAAGGTGTCCACTATACCTACAATGAGGACGGCTCCCTGCGTTACCGACGGGACGGCTCTTTGGATCTGGATACCGACTGGGGCCGCCGGAATGTCTATGGCTCCCGGATCAATTATTCCCTCTTCCTCTATCCTGCCGCAAGCATCGGCCTGTGGGCTTTCCTGCGGCCGGTTCCCGCCCGGCCCTCCTCTAAAGACCAGGACTAGACATTTTCCCCCGCCGCCTAAGCGGAGCCATTCCGGCTCTTTTTACCGGCTTACGGCACCCTTTTCCGGGATGCACTGGCGCAGGGTATCTTTGAAGGTATCGTGGCGCACCGCCTTTACATCGAAATGCACCAGGCGGAAAACCACCTGCATCACAGGCCCGCCTAGCAGGGTGAATACCACCGTGCCCAGCCCCACCTGGCCCCCCAGGAGGAAGCCCAGCACCAACGCCACCCCTTCCACGGTGGCCCGGCAAAGGCCCACCGGTTTTCCGGTGCGGCGGGTGAGGATGACCATCAGGCTGTCACGGGGCCCGGCGCCCATGGCGGCGCCGATGTAGAGCCAGATGCCCAAAGCCATCAGCACCATGCCGCAGAAACCATAGAGAAGCCCCGGCAGGAATGCGCCGCTCATTTTGGGAATCAGTCCCGCTTCCAGCACCAGGTCAATGAGCAGGCCGATGACGAAGATATTCAGCAGCGTGCCGAAGCCCAGCCGCTCTTTGCAAAGGAAATCCACCACCACGATCAGAAGGCCCACGGCCATGGAGGCCTGGCCATAGGTGAGGGGCGTCTGACGGGAGATGCCGTCGTGGAGGGCATCCCATGGCCCCAGGCCGATGTTGGCCTGTTTCATAAAGACGCTGGCCAGCGCCAGCAGAAAAAACCCCACGAACAAGATGACAAACCGTTTCCCTAAATCCTTCCATCTTCCCATTGTTTTTCCCCTTTTCTCTGTGGTTTACTCCCCCCAGCATACCATATTCCCCGCTTTCCTGCAAGGCAGCGTGACGCTGCACCCATACTGCGCTGCCGCGCTGAGCAACAGAACCGGGGCCGGTTGTGTACCATAAGGCAAAGAAAAGCCCCCCTTGTGCAAAGGGGGGTGGCGGCTTGCGCCGCCGGGGGGATTGGTGGCGACCCGCCACGGCATCAGACCGGCCTAAGCGTTATGATCGGGTGCGGCAGCACCGCCTGGCCGTCCGGACACCGGACCGGCGTCACGCCGCTTGACGGTTTGACCGGGTTATAGTATACTAAACTCATAAAAAGAAAGGGGGACTCCCTATGAAACGGATGAAACGGAAATGGATCATTTTCGCCCTGCTCACGGTAGTGGTGCTGGGGGCCGTCACCGCCGTTCAGTACCGCTGGTGGCAGCAGGACAGGAGCGTCCCCACGCCAAAGGATGGGGAGTATTACCTGGTCAATGCCTCATGCTATGAACGGGACGCAGACAAAGGCGAGCCGCTGGGCAAGATCCCCCTGGCCCCGGAGGACACAAAGACGGTCACTCAGTTCCTCCAAAGCCTGAAACCCACCTGGGAGGACGGCGATAACCCGGCGGCTGTTCCCTTTGGCCAGTCCGACGGCATCTGGCTGGAAACCGGGGACGGCCGGTACCTGATCACTCTGTTTTCCCAGGACACCTCCCCCGCCCCCCGCTGCCTGATCACCCAGGGTGAAGGGGAAGATACCCGCCAGTGGGTGTGCCAGGCCCCCGATGCCGATGCCTTCCGGCAGATGCGGCAGTTGATCCAGGATTACCCCGGCGCTGTCCAGTGGTATTTCGAATATGGCGAGTATCTGGAAGCGTAACGCAAGCACACAAAAAAGCCGCCCCTTCGGGCGGCTTTTTTACTGTGTAACTCATTGAACCAGGGCCGGTTGTGTGCAATGGGGCAAAGAGAGTATGGCCGTGGCGGCCACGGGACCAGCGTGACGCTGGACCCATACTGCGCTGCCGCGCTGAGCAACAGCACGAAGGCTGGTTGCATGATCGGGTGCGGGAGCACCCCTTGACTGCCCAGGCACTGGGCCACCGGACTCACGCTGTCCACAAATATTCGGCGGCGGCGATGAGCAGGGGCATGGTAATGGCGGAAAGCAGGGTGGTCACAGCCACGATCCGGGTGCTGAACAGATAATCGGTGTCGAACATCTGGGCCATCATGGCGGAGATCACGCCGCTGGGTGCGGCGATGCCGATCACCAGAGCCATGGCCACGGTGCGCTGGGCCCCCAGGAAATAGAGCACCGCCATGGACAGTAGCGGCGCCACGATCAGCTTGAGGAAGGAGAGGATATACACCGTCTTGTCCTTCAGGCAGGAGAACACCCTGGCCTGGGAAAGATAGACCCCCAGCACCAGCATGGCCAGGGGCGTGTTCAGGCTGCCCAGGTAGTCCACCGCCTGGAAAATGGGCCCGGGGAGCTTCCAGGGGGAACAGAAGAGCAGGATGCCGCCGAAGAGGGCCAGGGTGCCGGGATTCATCAGGATGCGGTAGAAATTCACCTGCCGGTTGCCCCGGAGCATACTCACCCCATAGGTCCAGGCCAGAAGGGTGGCGGTGACGATGCTGGCCGAGCCCAGAAACACCCCCTGGGAGCCCAGAAGGGCCTGGAGCAAGGGGATGGCCATAAATCCGTTGTTGGAGAAGATGACGCACATTCGTGCATCCCGGGCATAGGGCTTTTTGCTTTTGCCGTAAAACAGGGTCATCATCCCAATGACCACCACAAAGGTAACAAAGGCGAACCCGAAGGCCCCCAGCAGGCTCAGGGCCTCTTTTTTGTCAAAGGGGCGCTGGTAGGAGGTGATGAGCACCGCCGGGGTGACGATGTTGAGCAGCAGCGCAGAAAGCTGGCGGGTGCCCCCATCGTCCAGGATCTTCTTCTTATATAATAGGTGTCCCACAAACATCAAAAGAAACATGACTACGATCTGATTGATGATGGTTGATGCAGTCCCACCCATCTTCCTTCCTCCCTTTTTCCCTCAAAATCACTAAATTGCTGCCTTTTCATTCTACCCCCTCCCCTCTCCCCCTGTCAAGCAGCGTGACGCTGCACCCATACTGCGCTGCCGCGCCCGGCAACAGAACCAGAGCCCGTTGTGTGCAATCCGGCAAAGAGAGCTACGGCTGTCCGGCTACCGGACCCGTCCGGACACCGGACCGCTGCCGCGCCCGGCAACAGAACCAGGGCCGGTTGTATGAACCAGGGCAAAGAAAAACATGGGAGCGGCGGCTCGCCGTCCCCCCTTCACAGGGGAGCTTTTTCCTATGCACTTTGCTAAGATTGCACCATAGCCCCTTCCAGGGCTGGCTAGCCAGCCCTGGACCACCTAAGCCCGCAACGCATACAGCCTTCAGCGAGTTTTGGGTGCAGCGTCACGCTGCCGAATGGCCACAATGTTTGAGAAGGTCTGGGCTGCCTGGCTGCTACTGCTTTCGCTCACCAGCAGCTGATCCACCACATCCCCTTCCAGGGCATAGTTGCCGTTGATCACCCCAATGTCCAGATCGGCAAGGCTCCGGGGCAGAATGGCGGCTTCCAGCTCCACCAGCTGCAATTTCAGCGGGTTCTCCTCAATGTCCTGGGCGGTGGCCGTCAGCCCGGCCCCCTCTTTCAGGGTAATCAGCCCCTCCTGTTCCAGAAGCTGCAAAGCCCGGGCCTCGTTGGTGGAGTCGGAGGGCACGCCCACCTGAGCTCCCTCGGGCAGGTCCTTCAGATCGCCGCATTTCCCGGCGTAAATGCCCATGGCCTCAAAATGCACCGTCCCCAAAGATTCCAGATGGGTGCCGTTTTCCTCATTGAAATTGTCCAGATAGGGCTTGTGCTGAAAGAAGTTGGCGTCCAGCTCCCCATTTTCCAGCGCCTGGTTGGGCAGGATGTAGTCGGTGAACTCCTGGATCTCCAGCTGGATGCCCTCTTTTTCCAGAATGGGCGCCGCCTGCTGGAGGATCTCCCCGTGGGGCGAGGGGCTGGCCCCCACCTTCAGCACCACCTGATCCCCTTCCTGGGACTCTGCTTCCTGCTGGGCGCAGCCCCCCAGAGCCAGAATGCCTGCCACACACAAAGCGGTAACGGGAACCAAATTCTTCTTTTTCATCGTAATTTCCTCCAAAATAGTGTTTAGTTTATGATTATTTCGTAATTTCTTCCAAACAAAGGGGCGATATATCTACCGCACCCGCTCCTCCATCCGCCGGGCCACAAGGGCGCACCCCCTCTGAAGCAGCTGCACAAAGAGGATGAGCAGCACCAGAGTGGCCATCATCACCCCGTATTCATACCGGTGATAGCCATAGCGGATGGCGATATCCCCCAGACCACCGGCGCCCACGGCTCCGGCCATGGCGGAATAGGCGGTGAGGGTCACGCCGGTGATGGCCAGCCCCCGCACCAGGGCGGGAGCGGCTTCGGGCAGAAGCACCCGCCAGGCGGTTTGCAGGGGCGTGGCTCCCCAGGCCCGGGCGCTTTCCACCAGATTGGGGGGAACCTGAGCCAGGGCGCTTTCCACCAGCCGGGCCACAAAGGGGGCCGCTCCTGCCACCAGGGGCACCAAAGCCGCCCAGGGGCCGATGGTGGTCCCCGCCACCAACCGGGTGAAGGGGATGAGGGCCAGCATCAGGATGAGGAAGGGCACCGACCGGCCCACATCGGTGATGGCGCCCAGCAGAGCATGGAGCCTTTTGCGCCGGTGCATCCCGCCGGGGGCGGTGAGGGTCAGCAGCACCCCCAAGGGCAGGCCCAGGGCATAGGAGCAAAATAAAGCCCCGAAGGTCATCAGGCAGGTCTCCCCCAGCCCTTGCCACAGCATGGGGGCGTATGCATGGAAAAATCCCGCCAACGCTCCCATTACAAAGCCCCCCTTTCCAGGGGTGCAAAGGGCTGGAAAGCCCCTTCCAGCACCTGGGCCGTCCGGCCCACTTGGGTCAGCTTTCCCTCCCGCAGCAGGGCGGTGTGGGGGCAAAGGGCCCGGGCCGCGTTCATGTCGTGGGTGATCACCGCCATGGTCACGCCTCCCTCATTGATCTGGCGCAAAAGCTCCAGGATCTCCCCGGCGCTCTGAGGGTCCAGGGCGCTGGTGGGCTCATCGCAAAGCAGCAGCCGGGGCTTTTGACAGAGGGCCCGGGCGATGGCCGCCCGCTGCCGCTGTCCGCCGGAAAGCTGGGCGGGATAGGCTCCGGCCTTGTGGGCGATGCCTGCCTGCCAAAGACTCTCCTCCACCCGCTGGGCGATTTCCTGCCGGGGCAGCCTCTGCATCTGAAGGGGCAGAGCGGCATTCTGGGCCACAGTGCGGCGGGAGAGCAAACGGCAGTCCTGAAAAACGGTGGCGATCTGCTGCCGGGCATGGCGTTTTTCCCTGGGGGAGCTTTGGGCAAAGCACACCCCATCCAGCACCACCCGTCCCCGGGTGGGCTCTTCCAGCAAGGCCATCAGCCGCAGCAATGTGCTTTTCCCCGCGCCGCTGGGGCCCACGATGCCCCAGCACTCCCCCTCCCCCAGGGTAAAGGACACCCCGCTGAGGGCCTGCACCGGGCCCTCCCCTGATGCATAGCATTTTTCCACTTGTTCCAATGCGATCAACTTGGTTCCTCCTTTTCTCCTTCCCCGGCGGGTTCACACAGCCGGGGCCCGGAGGGGGAACAAAAAAAGCTCCCGCCCTCCAGGATGACTGAATCCTGTTAAGGGCGAGAGCCAAAAGCTTCCGCGTTACCACCTTCATTCACGCCGGCCTCACGACCAGGCGCCTCTTCGGGTGCGGGCCGAAAAAAGGCCGATACCCTATTGCTGTAACGGGCAAACCCGTCGCCGCCTAAGGGAATGTTTCCCCTCGGGGCGCGACTCCGAGACCATCTTCGCCACCTGCTCCCTTTGCCCGTTTTCAGCTGCCCGGGCTCTCTGTCAAAAGGTCTCTAAGCGGTTACTCTTCTCTTCGCTGTCTTTGCGCTGCTGTGAATTTGTCACCCAGTATACGCCGGAAAAAGGGGAAAAGCAAAGAGTTTTTTTCACAAATTTCATCCGATTTTCACAGGATATATTGTGCAAAGAGCCGGAAAGAAAAAATGTGCTTGACTTTCGGGTGCGCAGAGGATAATATTCTAGTGTTATCCTTGTCCGCAGGGAGTACTGCGGGCCATAAGTCCAAAAGGAGGTGCGATTTATTATGCCGAAGATCACAGGCAAGTACGAGACCGTATTCATCGTGGATGTCAACCTGGGCGAAGAGAACATTGCCGCTATGGTCGAGAAGTTCAAGACTCTCATCGAAAATAACGGCACTGTGACCAATGTCAACGAGTGGGGCAAGCGCCGTCTGGCCTATCCCATCAACGACATGAACGAAGGCTACTATGTTCTCATCGAGTTTGAGAGCAAGCCCGAATTCCCCCACGAGCTGGACCGTATCTACAACATCACCGACGGCATCATGCGTTCGTTGATCGTCGCCCAGAACTAAAGAGGGCGGAAGGAGCGTTGTTATCATGCTGAACAAAGCGATTCTGATGGGTCGGCTCACCGCCGATCCGGAACTGCGTCACACCCAGAGCAATATCCCGGTCACATCCTTCACCCTTGCGGTGGACCGTACATTCGGTCAGGATAAGCAGACCGATTTCCTGGATATCGTGGCCTGGCGGAACACAGCGGAGTTTGTGTCCAAATGGTTCCGCAAAGGGATGCTGGTGGCCGTTTCCGGCCGGATCCAGACCCGTACCTGGGAGGATAAGCAGGGCAACAAACGCAAATCGGTGGAAGTAGTAGCGGACGAAGCTTTCTTCGCTGAATCCAAGAAGGACAGCGCCCCGCGCTCGGGGAGTGACGCCCCTGTTCCCTTTGATCTGCCCCCTGTGGGCGGCGACTTTGCGGAGCTGGGCCCGGATGACAGCGAACTTCCCTTCTAACCCAATTTTCGAAAAAGGAGGACATCCCAAATGGCCAATGAAACCAGAAGCGAGCGGCCCATGAGAGAGCGCCGCCGCAGAAAAGTTTGCCAGTTCTGCGTGGACAAAGTGGAGCACATCGACTATAAGGACACTGCCAAACTGCGCAAGTATATCAGCGACCGGGCCAAGATCCTGCCCCGCCGCATGACCGGCACCTGTGCCATGCACCAGCGTCAGCTGACCGAAGCCATCAAGCGCGCCCGTCACCTGGCTCTGCTGCCCTACACTGCCGACTAAGTGAGCCAGAGCCTTTGCTGCGGCAAAGGCCCGCAATAAAAACAAGCCCTACGGAATTTTTCCGTAGGGCTTGTTTTTTTGCTATTGGCGGCGTGTTATTTTGGCATAAAGCCAAAATAACTTGCAAATCGGTAGCCGACGCCGCCGCTGGCTCTCGGGGAAAAACTAGGTTTTTCCCCGACCTTTTTCGCGCCCCAGGCGGGGCAGCGTGACGCTGCACCCATACTGCGCTCCCGCGCTAAGCCGGTTGTGTCCATCCAGGCAAAGAGAGTTACGCCAGCGGCGGCTCGCCGCAGCCCCCCTTGTGCAAAGGGGGGACAGCATGGCAAGGCCATGCTGGGGGGATTGTAAGGCCCATTGCATCCAACCGGCCTTTTCTGCGGCACTCCGCCAGGATTGCAGGGCAGCTTTTCCCGGCGTTGGCTGGCCAGCGCCGGAGCAGGAGTGCCAACAAAGCATACAGCCTGGGAGAGTTTTGGCCGTCCGGCCACCGGACCAGCGTGACGCTGCACCCATACTGCGCTCCCGCGCTAAGCCGGTTGTGTCCATCCAGGCAAAGAGAGTTTTGCCAGCGGCGGCTCGCCGCAGCCCCCCTTGTGCAAAAGGGGGACAGCATGGCAAGGCCATGCAGGGGGGATTGTAAGGCCCATTGCATCCAACCGGCCTTTTCTGCGCCTCGCCGCCAGGATTGCACATTGGCCCCTTTCCAGGCGTTGGCTGGCCAGCGCCGGAACAATAGGCCGAGCAACGCATCCCCACCGGAGACAGGAACGGGTCCAGCGTCACGCTGGCAAAAATCGGAGTACATCCTGATAGACCTGCTCCCGGTTTATTTCGTTCAGCACCTCGTGACGGGCGCCGGGATAGAGCTTGCACTCCACATGGTGCAGCCCGGCCCGGCGGTAGTTTTCCGCCACCTGCCGTACGCCCTTTCCGTAAGCCCCCACCGGGTCTTTGTCCCCGCTGATGAGCAGCAGAGGCAGATCGGGGGTCTGCCGGAAGGTCTCCCACCGGTTCGCCCTGGCGATGGCAGAAAACAGATCCCCGAACCCCTTGGTGGTGAAGGTAAAGCCGCAGAGGGGGTCGGTGATGTAATCGGCCACCCGCTCTTCATCCCGGCTCAGCCAGTCAAAGGGGGTGCGGGGGTTTTCAATCCCCCGGTTGAAGCTGCCGAAGGCCAACCGGTCCACCAGCCGGTTGGGGCTTCCTCCCCCCTTCCGGCACAGCGCCCCCATCAGGGCCGCCCCGGCCTGCTTGCCGCCGGTACCGCTGAGAATGGCCCCCTGCAGCTCCTTCCCGTACCGGGTCAGATAAAGCCGCAGAGCAAAGGAGCCCATGCTGTGACCCAGAAAGAAGGCGGGTATGCCCGGATACTTGCCCTGCATATAAATAGCCATCAGATGCAGGTCGGTCACCAGCAGGTCAAACCCCTTTTTCGGGGCAAAATACCCCAGTTCTTCTTTGGTGCGGGCGGTTTTGCCGTGACCCATGTGGTCGCAGCCAAAGGCGATGTACCCATTTTTCGCCAGAAAATCCATGAACTCCCGGTAGCGGCCCATGTGCTCAGCCATGCCGTGGGCGATCTGCACCATTCCCCGGGGCCGGTGGGGTACATAGGCCACGCCATAGACCTGCTGCCGCCCTCCCGCCGAGGGAAACCGGTGTTCCAATATTTTATAATTTTCCATATTTCTTTCCTCTCCTGGTGGTTTCTTCTCCTTTTTTTCCATGGGTCAAAAAATTTTTCTGTTTTTTGGCCCAGGGGTCCCTTCCCCTTTGCTTTGGGGTGTGATATACTGTATAAAATGGTCGTACAATGTGGATTTTTCTGTCCTCCCGCCCCATGTATTCCGGCGGGTCTGAAAACATTATACCATGACGCCAATGCGGCATGGTATATTGGCCATGTTTTCGGTTGTCCCGGAAACGGGACGAGAAAACGGCCGCAAAAATCCGGTATAATAACCGCTTTGCGGTTATTATACCATATTCATTATAACATACTCATCCAGGGAAAAAACACCGATTAGGAGGATTTTTGTGACATCGCTCTTCACCCCCTTGCATCTGGGGGGACTTTCTTTGAAAAACAGAGCCGTCCGCTCGGCCACCCAGGACGATCTGGGCACTGCCCAGGGCCAGATGACCCGGCAGGAATTGGCTCTTTACACCCTTTTGGCCCGGCAGAATGTGGGGCTGATTTTCAGCGCCCATTGTTATGTATCCCCGGAGGGCAAGGCCTCTCCCCTGCAAAACGGCCTGGACAGCGAAAAAAATCTGCCCATGCTCCGGAAAATCGCCCAGAGCGTCCATGGAGAAGGGGCCTGCATGGCCATGCAGATCAGCCACGCCGGCCTGAAGGCCCCCGGCGGCAAAGGCCCCTCGGACTTTTCCCTCCAGGAGCTGGAAAACTTAAAACAGGCTTTCGTCCGCAGCGCCCTTTATGCCAAAGAAGCAGGGATGGATGGGGTGCAGCTCCATCTGGCCCATGGCTATCTGCTCTCCCAGTTCCTCTCCCCGCTGGAAAACAGCCGGCAGGATGCATACGGCGGCAGCGGCGAAAACCGCATCCGCTTCCCTCTGGAAGTGCTGCGTGCTCTGCGGCAGGCCTGCGGCAATGACTTTCCCCTGTTCATCAAGGTCAACTGCAACCTGCCCCAGCCCGGGCTGGAAGAAGAATACGAGCAGGAGCTGCTTCTCCTTCTGGAAGAATGCAAAAAACTGGGCGTCCTGGCCGCCGAGATCAGCGGCTGCAATTTCCGGGCCTTCCCCCCTTCCGCCGGGCCTTACTATCTGAAGCAGGCCCAAGCGCTGCAAAAGGCCGGCCTGCCCCTGATTCTGGTGGGGGGCATCCGCTCGGGCAATGACGCCCAGGCCTGCCTGGATGCAGGCTTCCCCCTGGTGTCTTTCTGCCGTCCCTTTGTGTGTGAGCCGGAATTTCTGCAGAAGGTGCAAAAAAATCCTTCCCACCGTGCCCCCTGCATCGGCTGCGGCCAATGCTTCCGCCAGCTTTCTTCCCACGGCCGCCTTTGCCCTCTCCGGGAACAAGGGGCCGACCAGGCTTTGCTGGCCCTGTAAAAAAATTTCCCTCTTTTTTTCACCGGGGGCAAACTTTTTGTCCCCGGTGTCCGTCTAATCAATCAGAAAGAGACAGCCACAACGGTTTTGGAGATACATGCTATGAAAAAAACCTTACGCGCTCGCCGTCGCCGCCGGCGCCGGGCTTTGCTGGCAGCAGTGGCGCTGCTTTTGTGCCTGGGCGGGGTGAGCCTTGTTTCCGCCATCGTCCGCCTTCCTGTCCATTCGGTGCCCGATGCCCCGGACACCACCACCGAACCGGAGGAACCATCCCCGGACGGCGAAGAAAATACCCAAGAAAAAGAAGTCTCCCCGGAAGACGGGGAACAAACCGACACCTTCCAGCAGGAGATCCCCCAGGAGGAAGAACCCTCTCCCCCGCCGGAGACCCCTTATGACTATTCCCAGCCGGTGCCTGAAAGCGCCCCGGGAGCCGAAGGGGACTTTCAGAACAGTCTGTTCATCGGCAACTCCATCACCGACGGCATCGCCCGCTACGGCATCATCCCCGGCGCCACGGTCTATGCCAAAAACGGCCTGACGGTAACCAATGCCCTCACCGAACCGGTGGTGGTTTCCGGCTCGGGCCGCATCTCGGTGGAGCAGGCCCTTGGGAGCCGGCAGTTTGACCGGATCTATCTGATGTTCGGCATGAATGAGCTGGGCTTTGGCAGCGAAAAGCAGTTTATCACCCGGTACAGTGCTCTCATCGACCGGCTGTGGGCCATGCAGCCCTCGGCCACCATCTATGTGCAGAGCATTCTGCCGGTGACCGCCGAGCGTTCCCAGAAGGATTCCACTTTCAACATTCCCAGGCTCCAGCATTTCAATGAGCTGATCCGGCAGATGTGCGCCGAAAAGCACGCTCTGTTCCTGGACGCCCACAGCGCCCTTTGCGATGAACAAGGCGCTCTGCCCGCTGAGTATTCTTCCGACGGCATCCATATCACCAAGGAGGCCTATGGCATTTGGTTTTCCTATGTGAACACCCATATCTGGGGGAGGTAATGAAACCCATGTTCAAGATAAAATCCCGGGCGGTTTTCGCCCTTTGCCTTCTGCCCGCCCTGTGCCTGGGCGGCTGCCAGAAGAAAGAAGCAGAAGCCAAAAACCCCGACCCCTCAAAGCTTGCCAGCCAGCTTCTGGAGGGCATCTCCTTCCAGGATAAGCTGGAGGAGACCGACAAGGACGCCGCTCTCACGGTGCTGGGGCTGGAAAGCTATGAAAGCAAGGTAAATGACTGCGCCATTTACCTGGGCACCGGGGCCACCGCAGAGGAAGTGGTGGTGCTCCAGACCGGCGATGAAAAAGGCGCCCAGGAAATCCGCACAGTGCTGAAAGAAAACCATCTGAACAGGCTGAAAGAGGATTTTCAGAACTATGTCCCCACCGAAGTGCCCAAGATCGAGGACGCCGCATTGTATGCCAAGGGGCAGACGGTAGCGCTGTGCGTCTCTTCGGACAGCGACAAAGCCCTGGAGATCATGGAAGAGGCCATGGGCTAACCCCCCTTTCACCCCGGCGAGGGCACACCATGAGAAAGAAGGATCAAGGGCTGCGGGACGAATTTATCCAGTTTGTCACCCAGCGTCAACAGGAATTTTACCGTCTGGCCTTTCGCTATACCCATGACCAGGACGGTGCGATGGATGTGGTACAGGAGGCCTTGGAAAAGGCCTTACGAGCCCTGCCCTCTCTGCGCCAGCCGGAATATATGAAGACCTGGTTTTACCGGATTCTGGTCAATGAGAGCCTGACTTATCTGCGAAAAAACAAACGGGAGCTTTTGCCGCTGCAACAGGCGCTGGAGGAATTGCCCGCCCTTCTGCCCCCGGATACCGCCCAGCAGATGGACTTGCACGACGCCATCGACCGGCTGGAGCCCCAGCTGAAAACGGTGGTCATGCTGCGCTTTTTTTCCGACATGAAATTTTCCGAGATCGCTCAGGTCACCGATACCAATATCAACACGGTGAAATCCCGGCTGAAGGCGGCTTTGGGCCGTCTTCGCCTGCATCTGGAGGAGGAAGCCAATGACGCCCCATGAACTGAAAAAACTCCATGAGAGCATTCCTGTGCCCCCGGAGCTGGAAAAAAGGGTGCAGAAGGCCCTGCGGCCCCCCAGGCGGCCCATTCGTTTTGCGGCCCGGACCCTGACGGCCTGCGCCGCCTGTGCTGCGCTGTTTGCCCTGTCGGTCAACCTGTCCCCGGCCTGGGCCGCCAGCTTGTATGAAGTGCCTTTTCTGGGGGATGTGGCCCAGTTTTTCACCTTCCGGGAAAGCCATGAGGTGGACGAAGCCAAGGATATCCAGGTGCGGGTGCCTGCCATCCGCGGCACCGGCGAAAGCCAGCTGGACAAGGAGATCAACCAGCGCATTGCCGACAAGATCGATGAGCTGGAAGAGGAAGCCACCCGCATGGCGGAGGAATATCTCACGGCCTACAACGCTACCAAGCAGCCGGGAGACCCGGATTTCTGGAAAATGAAGGTGGAGATCGACTATCAGATCCACTACACCACCCCGGAAGTGGTGTCCTTTGTGCTCAATTCCACCATCACCGGGGCCAACGCCTACACCCAGCAGTATTTTTATAACGTCGATCTGAAAACCGGGGAAGATCTCACCCTGGAAGGGCTTCTGGGGCCGGATTACATCGACCTGTGCAACCAGGCGGTGAAAGAAGGCATGGCCAAAAAGCTGGCCCAGGACCCGGGAGCCATGTATTATTCCCTGGACAACGAGGACGAGTTTGACGATGAGTTTGCCTTCCGGACCATTGAGCCGGATCAGCCCTTCTATCTCAACGACCAGGGCCAGGTGGTCATCGTGTTCCCCAAATACGCCATCGCCCCCGGTTATATGGGAATCCAGGAATTTACTGTGTCCGGTGTCCGGACAGCCAAAACTCGCTGAAGGCTGTATGCGCTATGAGCCTGAGCGGTCCAGGGCTGGCGAGCCATCCCTGGAAGGGGCTATCATGCAGTCCTGGCCAACTGCATAAAAAGAAAAACTCCCCCATTGGGGGAGTTTTTTTGCCTTTCTCTCCGTTTTATTGCCTAGCGCGGGAGCGCAGTATGGGAGCCCAGGCACTGGGTCAATACACTGCTCACCAGCTTGTCCCCCTGATAGACCAGCTTGAGGGAAAAGAAGGGGGCATCCTCCCGAAGCAGCCGGAGAAACTCCCTGTCCCCTTCCCACAAAGGCAGGGAGAGCACCTTGTCCTTTTCCACCCACTTGAGTTCCCCTTCGTCGCAGGCAGTCAGCTCACCCTCAAAGCCATGGGCGGTGAACAGATGCATATACTCGGTTTCATACCGGTCGGAGACAAAGGTCACAATGCCCCGGAACCGGTACTGGGTCAGGCGCAGGCCGGTCTCCTCCTGCACCTCCCGCAGCAGACAGTCCTGGGGGCTTTCCCCTTCCTCGAACTTCCCCCCTACCCCGATCCACTTGCCGGCGTTTTCATCCTGCTTCTTTTTGTTCCGCAGCAGCATCAGGTATTTCCCCTCCTGCTCCACATAGCAAAGGGTGGTATTTTTCATGGCAAGGCCCTCCTTTTTTTCAAAAAAACCGCCCCCGACCCACCGGCCGGAGGCTGCCCTTCCTTATCTGCGGTAGACCCGCAGCACGATATTGGGGTTGATGGAAGCCAGCAGACTGTGCACGTTCTGCTGCACATGGTCGGCCAGCTGGAACAGAGAAAGCAGCTGCCCCTCATCCCATCCCAGCAGAGTGACTTCATCATAGAGCTGGCAGGGGATGCCGGTGATGTCCACAAAACACTGATCCATGCACACACCCAGGTACCGGGTCCGGTGTCCATGCACCAGCACCGGGCCATAGGTCATGGCCAGATTGCGGTTGAGGCCGGCGCTATACCCCACATCCACCGTGGCCACGGTGGTTTTTTCTTTTGCGATAAAGTGCCGGTTATAGCCCACGCTCTCCCCCGGCTCCAGATCCTTGATGTTGGTGATAAAGGCCCGCCAGGTGGCCGGTTCCTCCACCCCCAGGGGGTTTTCGTGGTTTTTGATATTGCTGTAACCCAGGTACAGGCTGCCGCAGCGCACATGGGTGCAGTAGCTCTCTTCAAACCAGATGGTGGCGCCGGTGTTGGCGGTGTGGATATACTGGGGCTGGATGCCCCGGGCCTGCACCTGGGAAAGTCCCTTCTGGAAGAGGGCGAACTGCTCTTTGGCATATTCGCTCCCCCGCTGTCCGGCGGTGGCATAATGGGTAAAGACCCCCACCACCTCCAGGTTTCCTGCCTGGGCGATATGATCCAGCAATTTTTCCAGATCGGCGCCGGGCTTGACGCCGATGCGTCCCAGGCCGGTTTCGATCTTGATATGTACCTGGCCGGTATGACCGGCATCCCGGCAGGCCCGGCTGAACAGGTCCACCCCTTCTTTGTTGAACACCGTCATCTGAAGGCCGTATTGGGCGGCATAGGGAACGGCATGGGGCGGCAACGCCCCCAGAATCATCAGATCCACCGGGATGCCGGCCTTGCGGATCTGGATGGATTCGGCAATATGGGCGTTGGCTAAAAGGCCCATCCCCATATCGTGCATCAGCCGGGCCACTTCCACGGTACCCAGGCCATAGGCGTTGCCCTTGACCACCGGGATCATGCCGCGCCCCGGGCCGATGTGACGCTGGATGCGCTCCACATTCCGGCGTATCTTGCCCAAGTCCACCTCCAAATAGGAGTTATAATGCTCTAAATTCAAAAAATCACCTCACAAGGGCCAGCGTGACGCTGGACCCGTTCCTCTCTTTGCCTGGGCAAAAACAACGCACACAGGCAAAGAAAATATGGCTGTCCGGACACCGGACTTCCCAGCGGCGAAAGCCGCTGGGCCCCTCCTGGGCCACCCGCGGCGTGTTATTTCGGCGCAAGACCGAAATAACGATCCTATCGGAAGCTGACGCCGCCGCTGGCCCTCGGGGAAAAACTAGGTTTTTCCCCGACCTTTTTCGCGCCCCAGGCGGAGCCCCCGCCGGTGCCAAGTGAATACAACCAACCTTTTCTGCGGCACGCTGCCAGGATTGCACCCCGGCCCCTACCGGCGTTGGCCCGCCAGCGCCGGAGCAACAAGGCTCGCAACGCATACAGCCTTCAGCGAGTTTTGGGTGCGGCGCCACGCCGCCGTCCGGACACCGGACCAGCGTGACGCTGGACCCGTTCCTCTCTTTGCCCGGGTGGACACAACCAACCTTCGTTCTGTTGCCCAGCGCGGCAGCGGCCCAGTGCCTGGGCAGTCAAGGGGTGCTCCCGCACCCAATCATGCAACCAGCCTTCGTTCTGTTACCGGGCGCGGCAGCGCAGTATGGCCGTGGCGGCTCGCCACTACCAGGTGAAGGGAACTTCGCCCCAGACGGCCACACACTCTTCCTCATCCCCGGCATTCTGGAGATAATGGAGAATGGTGCTTTCAAAATAAATACTGTCGCCGGGGCGGAGCACATACTCCTTCTCCTCGGTGATCACCCGCAGAGTGCCGGAGATGATATACCCGCACTCGGCGCCCTCGTGAGAAGCCAGCACCGGCTTCTGGTCGGGCTGGCGGTGGAACACCACCTTGTACATTTCGATCCGCCGGTCGGGATCGGGGGTGAGCAGGGCGTACTCGTTTCCGGCGCCGGACACCGTCCGATGCTCCCCGGCCCGCACCAGGGTCACCTTGTTCTTCTGCTTATCCTCTTCAAAGAAGGAGGCTACGCTCTCCCCCAAAGCATTGCACAGTTTCCAGAACACATAAATGGAAGGCACTGTGGTATTCCGCTCGATCTGGCTGATCATACCGGGGCTGACCCCGGCCTTTTCGGCCAGCATGGCAATGCTCAATCCTTTGTCCTTGCGGCATTTCTTGAATTTCGCACCAAAATCAATATTCATATCGTATCCGTCTTCCCTTTGACAAAATTTCTCCTATTGTCCATCATAAAAAGCAGGGTATTCCCTTCTTACTAGGATAAACCATTGCCGGAATAAAATCAACCGGCGGAAAAGAGGTCTTTTGGATGTTCCCCGATTTTTCTCTCGTCACGCCCCGTCTCCGGCTGCGCCCCCTCACCCCGGAGGACGCCCCGGCCCTTCTGCGCACCATGGGCGACCCTGTGGCCATGGTGGCCTATGAACGCACCTTTTCCCTGCCGGACATCCAGGTGTGGATCGAAAAAAACATCCGCCGTTATGCCCGCTTCGGGGTGGGGCTGTGGGCGGCGGAGCTTTTGGAAAATGGGGAAGTCATCGGCCAATGCGGCCTTGTGCCCCAGGAGGTGGACGGGCTGTCCTTTTGGGAGATCGGCTATCTGTTTGAGCGCCGCCACTGGCGCCGGGGCTATGCCACCGAAGCGGCCCGGGCCTCGAGGGACTATGGCTTTGATGTTCTTGCGGCCCCGGCCCTGTACAGCATCATCAAGCACGACAACCGGCCCTCCCAGAATGTGGCCCGTAGAGTGGGAATGACTCCCTGGAAAAAGGTACACTACGGGGAAAAGCTCCGGGACACAGAGCACATCCTCTTCCGCATCACAAGGGAGGAACGGCCCCGGCTCTGAAAAGCCCTGGGTCAGGCGGCCTGGGTTCCCCCCTTGAAGGAGCCATTTTCCCAATAGCCCTCCCGTTCCAGCAGGCCGGTGGTGCCATAGAAGCGGCCATAGCCGTGGAACTTGTTGTTTTCAAACTGTCCGATGTATTTCTCCCCGGTGGCGTAGGTGTAGGTCCCCTCCCCCTGGAAGGTACCGAAAGCCAGCTGACCCACATACTGGTCGCCGCTTTTGAAGGTGTAGGTGCCTTTGCCGTGCATCTGTCCGCCGGCAAACTGCCCTTCATACCGGTCGCCGTTGCCGTATTTCAGCACGCCCTCTCCCTGGGCGAACCCGGCATAGAAATCGCCGGTATACAGACTCTGGTCCTGGCTTTTGTAATAAGTCCCCTGGCCCCAGGGGGCTCCATACTGGAAAGAGCCTTCATAATAGCTGCCGTCGGACCATTCGGCCCGGCCTTCTCCGTGGGGGGTGGCCCCGCCCAGCACCTGGCCGGTGTAGGTGGCCTTCTTCCCCAGCAGAGTCACTTGCAGGCCGGTGACCTGGCTGCTTTTCTGGGCCAGCTCTTCCAGGGTGATGGGCTGATTGATTTCCAGATATGCTTTCACATCGTTGATGGGCACGGCAAAGTTCAGGTTCTGGCCGCTGAGGGTGCCGCTGGTGACGCCCACGCACCGGCCGAAACCGTCCACCAGCGCGCCGCCGCTGCTGCCCGGCGAAATGGGTGCGGTGGTCTGGATGTAGTTCTGACCGTCCACCACCCGGTTGGTGGCCGAGACGATGCCGTTGGCAATGGTGTTGTCCAGCCCCTGGGGGCTGCCGATGGTGTAGACTGTCTGGCCGCTGACCAGGGCATCGGAATCGCCCAAAGGCAGGACTGTCAGGCCCTGGGCGTCGATGCGCAGCACGGCCACATCCCGCTGCACATCATAGGCCAGCACGCTTTCCACCGGATAGGTCTTGCCGTCGGGGAATTTCACCTGGGCGGCGTATACATCCTGGATCACATGGTAATTGGTGACCAGCTTGCCGTCTTCCGCTACGGCAAAGGCGCTGCCTGTGCCGATGGTCTGCCCCAGGCTGTCATAGACCTCCACATAGCACACCGCCGGAGAGCATTGGCTGAAGATCTGGGTGGCGGTGAGCTCTTTCTCCCCGCTCTCCCCTTCCAGCACCGAAAGAAGCCGGTCCATGGTGATGTAGGCCTGCTGGCGGGTGTAAAGCCCCAGAGGATCGAAGCGGCCGTCCTCCACGCCCTTCATCACGCCGGAGAAAGAGGCGAACTTCACCGCCGTCACCGCATAAGAGGCGATGTCGTCCCGGTCGGCGAAAGTGAGGGCGCCCCCGGAGCCGGTGTATCCCAGCACCTTACCGGTCTCATAGAGCATCTTGGCCGCCTCCTGGCGCTTGATGCTGCCCTGGGGACGGAAGGTGCCGTCCTCATAGCCGCTGACAATGCCCAGGGCGCAGGCGTTTTCGATGTCATCGTCCTGGGTATCGGAAAAGGCGTTTTCTTTTTGTTCCAGGCCCTGGTCGGAAAGCACCTGGGCGATGGGTTTTTCCTCCACCACTTCCACCATGGTCACGGCCAGGCGGCAGAACTCCTGCCGGGTGATGGGGGTCTGATAGCTGCTTTGCATCTCACGGGGCACAAGGCCCTGGGAGATGGCGCTTTCCACCTCGGCTTTGGCCCAGTCGGAAGGGGCATCGGCCCCAAGAACCGGCAGGGAAAGGGTGGCTGCCAGGGATAAAGCGGTGAAAAAGGCGATCAATCCTTTGTTTTTCATAGGCGCACCTGACTTTCTTCGTGGGTGTTTTCCTGTTACTATTTTACCACTTATCACCGGGGAAAACAAACGAACAAAGGGTGAATTTTTCCTTTCGAAAAACGAAAGATTTTAGCAGACTGCCGAAAAACCTCTGTCGTGTAAACGGCACTTTCGCCCTCCCCTTCATCAATCCGCAAACCCCAGACCTGTGCGCCGGTTTTTGCACCACTCAAGGGGCAAGTGTGGCCGATTAGCCGCAGAAAGCAGCCAATCGGCTGCATGCAGACCCTTGCAGAAACTCGAAAAAGTGGCTTTTGCCACTTTGAGGGCATGCTTAAGGATATATCCCTTCCAGCACCCGGACGGCGGCGGCCAGGGTGTCCTTGTCGCAATGGGGCAGAATGCGCCCGGCGATCTGCTGGATGGCCGGGGCGGCATTTTCCGGGGCAAAGGACAAGGCGGCGCATTCCATCAGTTCCTTGTCGTTCAGGTTGTCCCCCAGGGTGTACAGATGGCCCTTGTCGATGCCCTTGATGCGGCACACCGTCTCGGCGCCGGCGCCCTTGTTGGCCCCCTTGGCCATCACCTCATAAAAATAGGGGGAGGAAAACTGCATGAAATACTCTTCCCCATACTGTTTCTGGGCGTATTCGGCCACCGGCCCCATTTTTTCCGGCTCACCGGTGAGATTGAATTTCACCCAGGGCTGGGGGATACATTCCAAAGGCCGCTCCACCAGGGGCAGGCGGATGGAAACGAAGTGCTTTTCGGTGATGGGGTTGCTCCTGGCCACAAACTCCCCATCGGCCAGAAAGACCTCAAAGCCCAGGAAGGGGAAACGCTCCATCATGTCCCGGGCAAAGTCCCAGGCCGTTTTTTCTTCCAGGGGCTTTTCCCACACCGGGGCGTTTTGTTCAAAATCATAGACCACCGAGCCATTGAACAGCACCGCCGGGGCGTTGATCGTAAGCTCCGGCATAAAATATTCCATGGCCCGCTTGGCTCTCCCGGTGGCCACCGAGAAAAGGCCCCCCTGCTCCATAAAATACCGGGCGGCCTCCTGGTTGCCCCGGCTCAGCTGACGCTGGGAATTGAGGAGGGTTCCGTCCATATCGGTGAGGATCATCACCCCGTCAAATCGTCCCATGTTCCCTTCCCCTTTCTTTTTCTATTCTTGGCTTTCTTTCCGCAGTTTTGCCAGAAAGTCGGCAAAATCCTGGGGCAGCGGACACTGAAGGCACATTTCCTCCCCGGTGCGGGGATGGCGGAAAATCAGCCGCCGGGCGTGGAGGCACTGGCCCTGAAGCCCCGACTTGTCCCCCCGGCTGCCATACACCGGGTCTCCGGCGATGGGATGGCCCAGGGATGCCATATGCACCCGGATCTGGTGGGTGCGGCCGGTTTCCAGGCGGCAGAGCACATGGGTATAGCCCTGGTACCGCCCCAGCACCCGGTAATGGGTCACGGCCCGCTTGCCGCCCTGCACCACCGCCATCTTTTTCCGGTCCTTGGGGCTGCGGCCCAGGGGTTTGTCGATGGTCCCCTCTTCTTCCCGCAGCCGCCCCAGCACCACCGCCTCATATTCCCGGTGGAGGGAGTGGTCGGAAAGCTGCTCCGACAGGTTCCGGTGAGCGCTGTCGTTTTTTGCAACGATCAAAAGGCCGCTGGTGTCCTTGTCGATGCGGTGGACGATGCCGGGCCGTGCTTCCCCGCCGATGCCCGAAAGGCTGTCGCCGCAGTGGTGGAGCAGGGCGTTGACCAGGGTGCCTTCCTCGTTTCCCGCCGCCGGATGGACCACCATGCCCTTTTTCTTGTTGATGACCACCACATCTTCATCCTCATAGACGATGTCCAGAGGGATATCCTCCGGCTGGGCCTGGGCCGGTTTGGGCTGAGGCAAAATGACCTGGAGGATGTCCCCTGCCGCCATTTTGTCCTTTTTGCCCAGGGTTTTGCCTTCTTTGGTCACCATGCCTTTTTCCAGAAGGTGCTGGGCGGCCGAGCGGGACAGCTCCGGCACCATGGAGGCCAGGAACACATCGCACCGGCTCCCGGCCAAATGTTCCGGCACGGTGAGGGTCATGCGCCTGTCCATCATTCCTTCCCTCCCAGAGTTTTGCCCTCCAGGAAGAGGAAATAGATCACCAGCATCACGCCGCCCACGGTGATGAAAATGTCGGCCACATTGAAGATGGCGAAGCGGATGAAGCGCACTTCGAACATATCCACCACATAGCCCCGCAGCACCCGGTCGATGCCGTTGCCCAGAGCGCCGCCGATGACGAAGGCGGCGGCGATCTTGCCCCAAAGGCCCAGGATATAGCCTTTTTTCAGCAGGATGAGCATGAGCAGGATCATCACCAGGGTCATGCCCACGAAAAACAGCCGTTTGCCCTCCAGGATGCTGAAGGCCGCCCCCTGGTTTTCCGCATAGGTCAGGCTGAAGATGCCGGGCAGCACATCCCAGGAGCCCCCCGGCCCCAGGGCTCCCACGGCCCACCATTTCACCAGCTGATCTCCGGCCACAATGGCCGCTACCAAAATACCATATAAAATCATACATTCCTCCGTGCAGCGGCGGTGCAGTGGCGGAGTGCCTCCGCTCCCGTACTATGCGGTGCCAAGTTTCGTGCTGTTACAGCCTGTTCTTCCACCGCATTGCTCACCTTTTTCGTCTTTTACACTCCGCCCGGCTGAGCAGCGGTGCAGTGGCTGCACTCCCGTGTTGTGGGGCACGGACTGCGGTGCTGTAACAGCCTTCTTCCATGCCCCACGGCGGCGGAGTGGCTCCGCTCCCATACTATGCGGCGGTGCAGTGGCTGCACTCCCGTGTTGTGGGGCACGGACTGCGGTGCTGTAACGGCCTTCTCTCATGCCCCACGATGTAGCTTTTTACAATTATACGCCGCCGGCCTTTGTTCGATTGCCGGGCGCGGCAGCGCAGTTTGACAGCGGAGGCACTCCGCTACCAGGTAGAGGTGCGCCGTTTCTTTCCTTTGGGCATCCCAGTCCGGCGCACATCACAGGCCGAGTGCATGGCGCAGGAGAGCTCAGCGGCACAGGCCGCATCCATGGCCTGCCACAGATCCTTGCCCATGGCCACAAGGCCGTGGTTTTTCAGCAGCGCCACCTGGTTATCCTTGCCCATGGCGGCCACGGCCCCCTCCCCCACCTGCGGCGTCCCCGCCCTGGCAAAGGGTGCGCACTGCACCGGCCTGGCGCAGTAGCGGCCCAATTCCTGGTGCCAAAGGGGCACTTCCGCCCCCCGGGCCGCCATCATGCAGGCATACAGACTGTGGGTGTGCACCACCGCCCCGATTTCCGGAAAGGCCCGGTACAGCGCAGCATGGAGCCGCCACTCACTGGACGGGGGCAGCCCTTCCAGCACATTCCCCCGGAGATCCATCACCGTCACATCCTGGGGCCGGATGAGGGCATAGGGCACGCTGCTGGGCTTGATGACCATATATTCCCCCGCCCGGGCGCTTACATTCCCGCCGGTGTGCAGGGTCAGCCCCTGGCGCAGCATCTCGTTTCCGTAAAACACCACCTGCTCCCGCAGCTCTTCCAGCATCATTCCTTGTCCCTCCCTTGCCTGATTGCATCCAACCGGCCTTCGTTCCATTGCCGGGCGCAGCAGGTGCAGTGGCTGCACTCCCATGTTGTGGAGCGCCCACCCTGCCCAAAATACAGCCCTGCTTCACGCTCCACGGCGGCGGAGTGGCTCCGCTCCCATACTATGCGGTGCAGTGCCTGCACTCCCGTGTTGTGGGGCACGGACTATGGTGCTGTAACGGCCTTCTTCCATGCCCCACGGCGTAGCTTTTTGCAGTTTTCCGTTGATAGAACTATCGTGCACATACTCCAGCTGAGCAGCGTGATGGAAGCTGTCTCCTACTTCTCAGCTCAGCGCTGCGACATACGACTGCGGAGGCACTCCGCCGCCGCCACTTTTCCATATAGACAGGGCGGCAGCCCATGGGGCCGCCGCCCTTGTTTTTGCTATAATCTCAGCCTGGGCTTTGAAAAGAGGATCAAAGACCCATTTTGCCGACCACCTGAGCGCAGCGGGGGCACAGGGTGGGATGAGCGGCATCCTGGCCCACGGCGCCGTCGTGCTTCCAGCAGCGCTCGCACTTCTGGCCTGCGGCCTCTTCCACCAGCACCCGAACGCCCTCCACAGGGGTTTCGGCGGCGGAGCTGTACAGCCCCTTGTCCTCCTTCACCTCCACCTGGGAGACGATGAACAGATCGGCCCACTGGTTTTCGAAGGCTGCTTTCAGCCCATCCAGCTGGGGCTGGGGCTGATCGGTCACCAGGGTCACCTTGGCTTCCAGGCTCTTGCCGATCTTCTTCTGGGCCCGGGCGCTTTCCAGCGCGGCGTTGACGCCGTCCCGCAGGGTTTCCAGAGCGTCCCACTTTGCCATCTCTTCTTCCGGCAGAGCGTATTCCATGAAAGGCTCGTTCATCACATTGAGCACCACATTCCGCCCGTCGTCCTCGCTTCTGTGGGGCATGGCCTGCCAGATCTCGTCGCAGGTGAAGCACAGGATGGGCGCAAAGATCTTTGTGATGGTGTCCAGGATCAGATAGAGGGCCGTCTGGGCCGAGCGGCGCTCGAGGCCGTCTTTCTCCTCGCAGTACAGCCGGTCCTTGATGATGTCCAGATAGAAGCTGGACAGATCCACCACGCAGAAATCGTTGATGGCGTGGGAAACCACATGGAACTCATATTCATCATAGGCCGCCTTGCACCGCTCCATCAGCTGGTTCAGGCGGGTGATGGCCCATTTGTCCAGGGGCAGCATCTCCTGGGGAGACACCAGGTTCTGGGGATCAAAGCCCGCCAGATTTCCCAGGCAATACCGGGCGGTGTTGCGGAACTTCAGATAGTTCTGGCTCAGCTGCTTGAAGATGTTGTCCGAGCAGCGCACATCCACATGGTAATCGGCAGAGCCGGCCCACAGACGCAGCAGGTCGGCGCCGTATTTCTGGAAGATCTCCGCCGGGTCCACGCCATTGCCCAGGGATTTGTGCATGGCCTTGCCTTCCCCGTCCACGGTCCAGCCGTGGGTGACGCACTCCTTGAAAGGTGCGCCCTCACCCAGCGCACCCACAGCGGTGAGCAAGCTGGACTGGAACCAGCCCCGGTACTGATCCAGGCCCTCCATATACATATCCGCAGGCCAGAAGCCCTGGTCCCGCTTCATGGACGCATAGTGGGTGGAGCCGGAATCAAACCAGCCGTCCAGGGTGTCCATTTCCTTCTCAAAGCCATGGCTCTTACCGCAGTGGGGGCAGACAAAGCCCTCGGGCAGAATGTCACAGGCTTCCATCTCATACCAGGCGTTGGAGCCCTTCTTTTCGAACAGGGCGCTGACGGCCTCTGTGGTTTCGGGGGTGCAGACGGGCTTTCCGCATTCCTTGCAATAGAACACCGGAATGGGCAGGCCCCAGCGGCGCTGACGGGAAATGCACCAGTCGGCCCGCTCTCTTATCATGGAGATCATCCGCTCCTTGCCCCAGCCGGGGATCCAGCGCACATTGTCGCAGGCGGCCACGGCCTCCTCCTTGAAGGCCTCCACCGAGCAGAACCACTGGGGAGTGGCTCTAAAGATGATGGGGTGTTTGCACCGCCAGCAGTGGGGGTAGGAGTGAACGATGTCCTCCTGGGCGAAGAGCATGCCGCTCTCCTTCATATCGGCCAGAATGACGGGATTGCTCTCTTCGGTCTTCATGCCGGCATATTTTCCGGCGTAATCGGTGTGGCGGCCCTGGTCGTCCACCGGCACCACCATCTCCATGCCGTAGCGGCGGCAGGTCTGGTAGTCGTCGGCGCCGAAGCCGGGAGCGGTGTGCACGCAGCCGGTACCGGAATCCATGGTGACATAGTCGGCCAGCAGCAGCCGGGAAGTCTTGGGCAGGAAGGGATGCTTGGCCAGCATATTCTCAAAGAAGGCGCCCTCATGGCGTTCGATGATCTCATAGGAATCAAAACCGCCCAGGCCCATCACCTTTTCGGCCAGAGCCTCGGCCATCACATAGATCTCCCCGTTGGGAGCCTTTGCCAGCACATAGCTCTCCCGGGGATGCATGGCGATGGCAAGGTTGCCCGGCAGGGTCCAGATGGTGGTGGTCCAGATGACGAAATAGAGCTTGTTTTTGTCGATGTGGCTCAGTTTGCCCAGGTCATCCTCCATGGGGAACTTCACATACACCGTGGTGCAGGGATCGTCCTGGTATTCGATTTCGGCTTCGGCCAGGGCGGTCTCGTCGTGGGGGCACCAGTACACCGGCTTGAGTCCCTTATAGATATAGCCCTTTTCGTACATCTTGCCGAAGATCTTCACTTCTTCCGCTTCAAATTCCGGGGCCATGGTCTTGTAGGGATGCTCCCAGTCCCCCAGCACGCCCATGCGCTGAAAACCCTTCATCTGCACATCGATGTAGTGCTGGGCAAACTCCTGGCAGGCCGAGCGGAACTGGGGGATGCTCATTTCCTTCCGGTTCAGCTTGTTCTGCTTGATGATGGCCGACTCAATGGGCATACCGTGGTTGTCCCAGCCGGGCACATAGGGGGTATAATAGCCCCGCATGGCATAGAGTCTTGTGATAAAGTCCTTGATGGATTTGTTCAGGGCGTGGCCCATGTGCAGTCCGCCGTTAGAAAACGGAGGGCCGTCGTGGAGAGCAAAGCGGGGTTTGCCCTCGTTCTTCTTCAGCATTTCGTTGTAAAGATCCATCTTGTCCCAGTTTTCCAGCATACCAGGCTCCCGCTTGGGCAGACCGGCCCGCATGGGAAATTCCGTCTGGGGCAGATTCAGCGTTTCGTTGTAATCGGCCATTGGTGCAGTACCTCTCTATATTTTCTATAATTTATTGTTCCGTTTTCAGCCTTTCAGATCCTCTTCCGGCTGATAGTCCTTGCCGAACTTCAGGTTTTCAAACTTGAAGCGGGCGGTGTCCTCCAGCTTGGGGGCATCCTGTTTTGCTTCGGCCGGGGCCGGGGCGGGAACATCCTGCTGGCCCAGGGAAGCCTGAAGAGCCTGCTGGGCGGCCTGCTGGGCCGCCTGGACCCGCTCAAAGACCCGGGTCTCCAGCATGGGGTCTACCGCATCCCCCTTCTCCCCCTCTTCCGCCTCTTCTGCCAGGGCGTCGGGAGTGGGGACGGAGACCGCCCCATCCCCCCCTTCGGGGGCGGAGTCGGCGATCATCTGAATGGCGGTGATGCTCTTCTGCAAAAGCTCGATCACCGTCTGGGAATAGGCGGCGGAGACCTCCCGGGCCTTCATCAGCCGTTCCTCTTCCTCACGGATGGCCTGCTGCATCCCGGCCACCCGGCCTTCGGCCTCTGCGTGGGCGGCTTCCAGGATGCTTTCGGCCTCCCGGCGGGCGTCCTCCAGCACCTGCTGGCTCTCGGCCTGGGTCTTCTGGATCAGCTCCCGGGCGGTGACCTGGGCGGAATAGAGGGCCTTGCGCATTTCCTCGTCCACGCTGCGGTATTCCTCGATCTTGTCCACCAGCACCTTCATTTTGTTTTTCAGGCTCATGTTTTCCTTATAAAGGGCGGTATAATCGGGAATCAGTTCATCCAGAAACTCATCGATGCCCGCCATGTCGTAACCGCCGAACACGGCCTTTTCGAATTTTTTGTTTTGCAGCTCCTGCGGGGAGATCATATCGGTTTACACCCACCTTTTTTCTCTGTATCACATCACACGGCGCCGGAAAAGGGCCCAAACGCCGCGGCCCCAAGAAGGCCCCGGGCCCTCTTGGGGTGCATATATCCTTTTCTTTTTTCCCTTATCACAGCATGGTTTCCAGCAGGATGAGAACCATATAGGCCAGAAGGAAGCTGAGGTCCAGGGGAAAGCCCCGCAGCGCGGGGATGCGGCCGAGCAGGGCCCGGAAGGGCATGATGATGGGCTCGGTGAAAAACACCAGGGCCTGATGGAGCCGCCCCCCCTGGGTCTGGGGGAACCAGCTCATAATGGCCCGCACCAGCATCATCAGCTGCAGGATGGAGATCAGGCTCCAGGCCACCTGCCTGAGCAGATACGAAATATAGGTCAAAAAGCGCCTCCCATCAGATATAAAGGCCGTTGTTTTCCAGCTCGTCGATGAGATCCCCCAGGATATCCACATTATAGGGGGTGATGATATAGGTGCTGGCGGCTACCTTTTTGATCTTGCCGTCCAGAGCGTAGGTGACGCCGCTGAGGAAATCCACCAGCCGGCGGGCCGGCTCCTTGGCGGTGTCCTCCAGATTGAGCACCACGGTGCGCCGCTGGCGCAGGTTGTCGGCGATTTCGGCGGCATTCTCGAATTTTTCCGGCTTGACCAGCACCACCGAAAGCTGGGTGGTGGTATTGATATTGACGACCTTGTTGTTTCTCCGGGCGGCCCGTTCGGCCCGGTCGTTGTCCGGCTCGGGGCGGGAAGGGGCGGAGGCGGGAGAGACGAACTCCTGTTCCAGTTCTTCCTCTTCTTCCTCGTCCCCTCTGGCCCAATGCTTCAGGTCATCGATAAAACTCATGGCATTTCCTCCTTATAGATCCGGGGGCCATAGATCCCGGTGCCGATGCGCACCAGGGTGGCGCCTTCCAGGATTGCGTCAACATAATCGTGGGTCATACCCATGGACAGGCAGTCCATATGGACATTATCGTATTTTTTGGACTTTATGTCAACGAAAAGTTGGCGCAATGCGGAAAAATAGGGGCGGTTCTGCCCTTCTTTGGCAGAAACAGGGGGAATTGCCATCAGTCCCCGCACCCGGATATGGGGCAGCGGACATATTTCTTCCAAAAGCCGGGGCAGCTCTTCGGGGAAAACACCCCTTTTGCTTTCCTCCCGGCCGATGTTCACTTCCAGCAGAATGTCCTGGCACAGGCCCTTCTTCCCTGCCTCCTTGGAGATGACCTGCCCCAGGGCCAGAGAATCCACCGAATGGATCAGCCGGGCTCTTCCCACAGCATATTTTACCTTGTTTTTCTGAAGGTGGCCGATCATATCCACCTGTTTGCCGCCGTAGGCCCCGGCGTCAAATTTCGATACCAGTTCCTGCACCCGGTTTTCTCCGAAGAGATCGATGGGCAAGGCGGCCGACAGGGCCACAGTTTCCGGGCTCTGGGTCTTGCTGGCCGCCAGAAGGGTGATTTCTTCCGGCGCCCTTCCCGCCTGGCCGGCGGCCTGCTCCATCTGCTGGCGGATGAAGTGCACCCGCTCTTCCATCTTTTTCCGAAGTTCTTCCATGCTAGCTTACCACCTTTCGGTTTTCAATGTCCTTGGCCTTGACCACCATTTTATCGTATCGGGTCAGTTCCCCGTTTTTCCCGGTTTCCTTTGCCACATAGAAGCTGTCGGTCTGGAAAAGGATGGTGACCTTTTTGAACACCACCTGGGCCCCTTCCAGGCAATAGGCGCCCCATTCACCCTCGTCGTTTTGCCGCAGGGCCTCCTTGGGCACCTTCAGCCCGGTGTAGCTGCGGAGAATGATGTCTGCCGGCTGGTCCCGGGCCATGAGCAGGGCGGTGTTCATATACCCGCTCTGGAACACCGCCACCCAATCCCCGGTTTCGTCCTCATGCACATCGTACACCGAGCAGGAAATGTCCTCGGCCAGAAGCTGGGGAAAGCGGAGGGTGACCTTGTTCAGTTCCTTCAGCTTTTTGGCCTCTTCCGCTGACACCGGGGCGGCAAAATACCAGCTGTAGCCGTCCACCACCTTGCCCATGGCCTCTGCGGCGCTCTCCTGCCGCTCCACCACCTGGGTGATGGCGCCGGCCGACAGGGTTTTAAGGCCTTCGGGGGTAAGGGATTCCTCACAGCCGTCGGTTTTTCCCACAAAATACCCGGCGGCGGGGGTGGTCACCGCCGCGCCCCCCTGGAGGGATGCGTCGATCTGAGCCTTCTCACTTTCCAGCTGCTGGAGGATCATGGCATAATCGGTGTCCCCCTTCTGGGCCACCCCCCGCTGGACGATCATGGCATCCAGTTTGGAAGCATATTCCTCCGCCTGGCTCACCAGCCCCTGCTGGAGCTTGGCGCCCAGCTGAAGCATATTCATTTTGATCAGGGAGTCCAGCTTGACCCCGTCGGAGCCGTCGGCCATGTGGGTGAAGGCGTATTTCACGCTTTCGATCTCTTCCCCCAGGGCCTGGGACTGGCGGTAAAGAGCCAGCTGGCTTTCATCGGTGAAGAACTGGGCCACCGCCTGGCCCCGGGCCACCTTTTCCCCCTCCCCGGCCAGGAAGGCCACCGCACTGCCCTGCTGGGAATAAAGAGGGGTTTCCTGGCGGATAAAAATGCCGGTGGTGGAAACTTTGTCCTGGGCGGTGATCTCCAGGGCATCGGCGGTGATGATTTTTTCGGTGAGGTTCTCCATCACCTGATAGCCCATATAGACCACCACCAGCAAAAGCAGCAGCACGGCTCCCAGGGATCGGAAAAAGGTTTTTCGGCTCATAATCGTGTCAAAGGGCCTCCTGCCCGGCTATGGCACGCCCCGGGGAAAGGGTTATTCTCCCCTTTCCCGCCGCTCCACCTTTGTCTGGGGCACGATGGTGGAAATGGCGTGCTTATAGATGAGATATTGTTTGCCTTCGCTGAGAAGCAGCAGGGTGAATCCGTCAAAAGAGCTTACCACGCCCCGCTGCTGAAAACCGTTGACCAGAAAAAGGGTCACCGGTATCCGCTGCACCCGCAGCTCATTCAAAAACTGATCCTGCAAAGCGCTTCTGTTTTCCTGCATGTTCCGTTTCCTCCGTCCATAAGATAAAGTTCCCCCTTTTTCGGGGCCACTTCATCTTACAGCCAGGAAAGTGCGAGGTCTGTCGCAATTTGTACCAAAGCGGGAAAATCTTCCGTTTTTTCGTATTCCAGCCACCGCAGGCCTTCCACATGATTGAAATAGGTCAGCTGGCGCTTGGCGTAGTTGCGGCTTTTGCGCCGCAGCAGCTCGGCGCTTTCCGCAAGGGAACACTCCCCCCGGAGATAGCCCAGCATCTCCTTGTAGGCGATGGCCTGCAGGGCGGTGCCCTGCAAAAGCCCCTCTTCCCAAAGCTGCCGGGTCTCCTGCAAAAGCCCCTCTTCCAGCATCTTGGTCACCCGCTGGTTGATGCGCTCATACAGGGTGCTCCGCTCTTTGGGCCGCACCCCCAGCCATAACGCCTGATACCGGGGGGGCGCCAGCCTGCTCTGCTCTTCAAAATAAGACAGGGGCTTTCCCGTCTGACGGAACACTTCCAGGGCCCGCACCACCCGTTTCTGGTCCTGGGGGTGGAGCTTCCGGCTCTTTTCCGGGTCCACCCGCATCAGCTCCTGCCAGAGGGCCTGGGGGTCTTTTTCCCACTCTTCCATCAGCCTGCGGCGCAAATCGGTGCTTTGTCCCCCGGGGCCAAAATCGGTGCCCCGCAGCAGTGCTTCGATGTAAAGGCCTGTGCCGCCGCAGATGATCACCCGCTTGCCCCGGCGCAGGATGTCCTCCACGCACCGGGCGGCCTGCTTGGCATAGAGGGACACCGAGTATTCTTCCCCCGGGCATATCACATCGATCATATGGTGGCGGGCCTGCTGCTGTTCCTTCTCTGTGGGTTTGGCGGTGCCGATGTCCAGGCGGCGGTAGATCTGCATGGAATCGGCGGAGACGATCTCTCCCCCCAGCCTCTGGGCCAGCTCGATGGCCAGGGCGGTTTTTCCCGCAGCGGTGGGCCCTGCCACCACAATGACTTTTTCCATCTTCTAAAGCACCCTCTTGAACATTTTCTCGATCTCCCGCTTTGTCAGGTGGACGATCACCGGCCGCCCATGGGGGCAGGAGCGGATGCGGGGGTCCCCGATCACCTTTCTGGCAAAATCCTCCCGCTCCTTTTCATCGGTAAAGGTTCCCGCCTTGACAGCCGCCTTGCAGGCGATGCTTTCCAGCAATTCTTCATAGAGCCCCGTGCGGTCTTTCCGGTGGCTGAGGATCTTTTCGGCCAGATCGGAGAGCAAAAACCCGGCGTCCTCTTTTTCCAGGTACATGGGCACCTGGCGCAAAATCACCGCGCCGTCGCCGAAGTCCTCCACCTCAAAGCCCGCCCGAGAGAGCAGCTCCCCTTCTTCCAGCAGGGCCTCTTTTTCCCGCCGGGACAGGCTCACCGTCTCTGGGGTGAGCAGCACCTGGGGACTGGTGCCCTCCCTGGTGCTCTCCAGCTGGTTATAGATCATGCGCTCGTGGGCGGCGTGCTTGTCGATGAGCATCATTTCCCCTTCGGCCTCCACCAGAATATAGGTAGAAAACACCTCTCCCACCACCCGGATGGCAGCGGCCTGTTCCAGAGGGGACTGGGGCTGTTTCGGCTCCGCCGGTGAGACAGGGGGCAAAACCGGCTCCCGGGCCGGGGAGGATGCAGCCTCCTTTGCCCTCTCCCCTTCCGGTGCAGGAGCCGCCGGGGAAGCCACTCCCTGCACCAGCTCCGGCCCCTCCGGAAACAGCAAACGCCGGGCGCCGTTTTCCCCTGGGTGCAGGGTGAAGCTGCGGCTCTTCCAGCTGTTTTTCTCCCCCTGGCTGCCCTTGGGGGCAAAGGAGCGGCCGCTCCCCGTCTCTTCCCGCTCATATTCCCTGACCGGCGGGGCATAGGCAGGGCGGATAGTGGCAGGGGAATGATCCAGGCGCAGCTGGGGCTGCTCTTTTTCCTCCTGGGGCTGCTGGAACAGGGGTTTTAGGCTGGGGCGGTAGGGCTGCTTGGGCACAGGCGGCTCTTCCTCCTGCTCCTGGGGCATCTGAAACAGCACCCCGTCCCCTTCCAGCGCGCTGCGCACCACCTGGTAGATGGCGCTGAACACCTCCCGCTCCCGGGCGAACTTCACTTCCAGTTTGGCCGGGTGCACGTTCACATCCACCGCCCCGGCGGGAACTTTCAACGAAAGGAAGCAGGCGGGGAAACGGCCGGAGGTGAGATGCCCCTGGTAGGCTTGCTCCACGGCGGCCCCCAGCAATTTGGAGCGCACCGGCCGTCCGTTGACGAAAAACTGCTGCATGGACCGGTTGGGACGGGAGAAGGTGGGCTTTGTCACAAAGCCCATCACCTCCACCTCCCGGGCGCCCCCGTGGAGGGTGAGCAGCTCTTTGGTGAAGGAGCCGCCGTAGATGGCGTAGAGCACCGACATCATGTTGCCGTCTCCCGGGGTATACAGCCCTTCTTTTCCGTCCTTGATGAATTTCAGGGTCAGCCCCGGATGGGCCAGGGCCACCTGTTCCGCCGCCTGCTCCACATAGGAAGCCTCGGTGGAGTCCTTTTTGAGGAACTTCATCCGGGCGGGGGTGTTGAAAAACAGGTCCTTGATCACAATGGTGGTGCCGTCGGGGCAGCCGGTCTCCTCCTGCTCTGTGATCTCGCCCCCTGTGAGGGCCAGATGCAGCCCCAGGGGAGCCTGGCGGGTCTTGGTGAACAGATCCACCCGGGACACCGAGGCGATGGCCGCCAACGCCTCGCCCCGGAAACCCAGGGTATGGATGCTTTCCAGATCCCGCTCCCCTTTTATCTTGCTGGTGGCATGGCGGAGGAAGGCGGTGGGGGCGTCCTCCGGCTCCATGCCGCCGCCGTTGTCGGTGACCCGGATATAGGTGATGCCGCCCTGGCGGATCTCCACCGTCACAGCATCGGCCCCGGCGTCCAGAGCGTTTTCCAGCAGCTCCTTCACCACCGACGCCGGACGCTCCACCACCTCCCCGGCGGCGATCATGTTGGCCACCTGGGGAGCCAGAACGGAAATTTTACCCATTTTTTCAGCACTCCTTGGCAAGTTTACACAGTTCGTACAAAAGGCCCAGCCCTTCGATGGGGCTGAGGGTGTCCGGCTCCAGCTTCCGCAATTTTTCCAGCACTTCTTCTCCCATGGCTCCCCCCAGGGTCATCTGGCCTTCCGGCGCTTCCGGCTGGGAAGCCTTTTTCCGGCCCTCCGTCTTTTGCTGGGGGGCCTGTTCCAGCAGGCTCTGAAGCACCTGCTTGGCCCGCTGGATCACCGAGTCAGGGAGCCCGGCCAGCTTGGCCACCTGGATGCCGTAGCTGTCGTCGGCCCCGCCGGGGACGATCTTCCGCAAGAAGGTGATGTCGTCTCCCCGCTTCTTCACCACCACATTGTAATTCTTCACGCCGCTCACCTGGCTTTCCAGCTCTTTCAGCTCGTGGTAGTGGGTGGCAAACAAGGTTTTACAGCCCAGGGTCTTTTTGCTGGCGGTGTATTCCAGCACCGCCCGGGCGATGGCCATGCCGTCATAGGTGGAGGTACCCCGGCCGATCTCGTCCAGAATCAGCAGGCTGCGATGGGTGGCCTTTTGCAGAATGTCGGCCACTTCGCTCATCTCCACCATGAAGGTGCTCTGGCCTCTCGTCAGATCGTCGGAAGCCCCCACCCGGGTGAACACCTGGTCGCAGATGCCCACATGGGCGCTTTTGGCCGGCACAAAGCTGCCGCACTGGGCCATGACCACGATCAGAGCCACCTGGCGCATATAGGTGGATTTGCCCGCCATGTTGGGGCCGGTGATGATGGACACCCGGTCGTCCCCTTGGTCCATATAGGTGTCGTTGGGCACGAACAGCTGATCTTCCAGCATCTTCTCCACCACCGGATGCCGCCCTTCCCGGATGTCCAGCACCCCGGAATAGTCCACCTGAGGCATCACATAGCCGTTTTTCTCGGCGGCCAGGGCAAAGGAGCACAGAGCGTCCAGCTGGGCGACGGCCCGGGCGGTGCGCTGGATGCGGTGGGCCTGCATGGCCACCTTGTCCCGCACCTTGCAGAACAGCTGGTATTCCAGGGCGGTGAGCTGTTCCCCGGCGGAGAGCATCTGACTTTCCAGCTCTTTCAGCTCGGGGGTGATGAACCGCTCGCTGCCGGTGAGGGTCTGGCGGCGGGTATAGTCCTCGGGGGCCATGTCCGCATAGGATTTGCTGATCTCGATATAGTAGCCAAAGACCTTGTTGTAGCTCACCTTCAGCTTGGGGATGCCGGTGCGCTCCCGCTCCCGCTGCTCGATGGCGGCCAGGGTGCCCTTGCCCCCCTTGAGCAGGTCCCGCAGCTGGTCGATTTTTTCGTCAAAGCCCTCCCGCAGCAGGTTCCCTTCCCGCAAAGAAAAGGGCGGCTCTTCCGAGATGGCCCGGTCGATCAGGTCGGCCACATCTTCCAGGCAGTCGATCTCCTCCCACAGCTCTTTCAGGTACTGGCTGCCGCCGAAGCCTTCCAGATGTTCCTTCACCTGGGGAATATGGCAGGCCGTCTGCCACAAAGAGCGGAGATCCCGGCAGTTGGCGCTGCCATAGACCACCCGGCTGATGAGCCGTTCCAGGTCAAAGACCCCCCGCAGCCCTTCCAGCACCCCGTCCCGCCGGGGGCGGTCCCCCAGAAGAGCCTGGACGGCATTTTGCCGCAGGGCGATCTGGGCGGCATTCACCAAAGGCTTTTCCAGCCACTGGCGGAGCAGCCGTCCCCCCATGGCGGTGCGGGTGTAGTCCAGCACCCACAGAAGGGAGCCCTTCTTTTCCCCGGAGCGCATCACCTGGCACAGCTCCAGATTCCGCCGGGCCGCCGGGTCCAGCCCCATGAACTGGGCCTTGGTGTAAACTTCCAGCCGGTTGATCTGGCGCAGGTCGTTTTTCTGGGTCTGGTGCAGGTAGGCCATCAGCCCCCCCACGGCGCCGATGAGCATGGGCCGGCCCTCTGTGTCCTCCTGCAGCTGGGGGGTATTTTCAAAATGCTTGCCCATCCACTGCCGCCCGGCTTCTTCGGTGAAGTCCTGCTCTTCCCCCCGCTCGATCTGGCAGGAAAGGCGCTTTTGAAGAAAGGTTATCACTTCTTCCTGCTCCATGGCCTTGGGGGAGAGCACCGCTTCCCTGGGCTCAAAGCGGGCCAGCTCGCTGATGACGGCGCCGGCAAGGCCGCCCCCGAACATCTCGATGGCCTGGGTCTGGCCGGTGGAAATGTCGCAGAAACACAGCCCGGCCCCATAGGTGTCATCCCACTGGATGGCGCAGATGAAGTTGTTCCGCTTTTCGTCCAGCATGGTGCTTTCCAGCAAGGTGCCCGAGGTGATCTTCCGGATCACATCCCGCTTCACCAGCCCTTTGGCGGTGGCCGGGTCCTCCATCTGCTCGCAGATGGCCACCTTGTAGCCCTTCTGGATCAGCCGGGCGATGTAGCTTTCGGCGCTGTGGAAGGGCACGCCGCACATGGGCGCCCGCTCCGGAAGGCCGCAGTCCCTTCCGGTGAGGGTGAGCTCCAGCTCCCGGGAGGCCACCTTGGCGTCCTCAAAGAACATCTCATAAAAATCCCCCAGCCGGTAAAACAGGATGGCGTCGGGGTTTTGCTCTTTCACCGCCATGTATTGCTGCATCATGGGGGTGAGCTTTTTTGCCTCCCCCGTCTGCTTCTCTTTTGCCATGTGTCCTCCCCTTTTCCTCAGTCCTGGATCTCCCCGAAAAGGGACCAGGTGGTGTGCTTTGTCACTTTGGCCCGGACGAACTGGCCGATCCGCCCCTCCCCGGCCCCTTTCAGGCGCAGCAGCTTCTGGCCCTGGGTGCGGGCGGTGAGGGGATACTCTTCATCCTGCCCCAGGCCGTCCACCAGCACGGTCATGGTCTGCCCTAAGAGCAGGGCGTTCTGCTCATTGGCAATCCGGTTCTGCACTTCCAGAAGCTGCTGGAAGCGGCGCTTTTTCTCTTCCATCCGCACTTTGTCGTCGATTTTGGCGGCCACTGTCCCCTCCCGCTTGGAATAGATGAAGGTGAACAGATTGTCAAACCGCACCTTTTCAATCAGGCTCAGTGTCTCTTCAAATTCCTCCTGGGTCTCATTGGGGAAGCCCACGATCACATCGCTGCTCAGGGTCACATCGGGCATATATTTCCGGGCCAGGTCGATGAGCTCCAGGTATTGCTCCCGGTTGTAGGACCGGTTCATCTCCCGGAGCACCCGGCTGCTTCCCGACTGGAAGGGCAGGTGCAGGTGCTTGGCCGCCTTGGGATTTTTAGCCATTACCTGGAAGAGCTTTTCCGAAGCGTCCTTGGGATGGCTGGTCATAAACCGGATGAGAAACTCCCCTTCCTCCTGGCACAGACGGTCCAAGAGATCTGCAAAATCCCAGCCGGCCCGGGTGTTTTTGCCGTAGGAATTTACATTCTGTCCCAGAAGGGTGATGTCCCGGGCGCCGGCGGCCAGAAGGGAGCGGAACTCCCCTATGATCTGCTCCGGCTCCCGGCTGCGCTCCCGTCCCCGCACATAGGGGACGATGCAATAGGAGCAGAAGTTGTCGCAGCCGTACATAATGGGCAGCCAGGCCTTCACCGACCGGTCCCGGTTGGGCTCCACCCCTTCCAGGATCACCCCGGAAGCATCCCCGGAGATGTCAAAGACCCGCTTGCCCCCTTCCAGCCTGCGCCACAGAAGCTGGGGGAATTTATAGAGCACATGGGTGCCGAAGAGCAAGTCCACCACAGGGAAGCTCTTTTTGATCTTTTCGGCCACCCGTTCCTGCTGGGCCATGCAGCCGCACACCGCCACGATGAGATCGGGATTGCGGCGTTTCTGGTGCACCAGGGCCCCCACATTGCCATAGACCCGCATTTCGGCGTGTTCCCGCACGGCGCAGGTGTTGAACAGCACCAGGTCGGCCTCTTCCGGCTCATGGGTGAAGGTAAAGCCCATCTGGGCCATCATGCCCCGGAGTATTTCGCTGTCCGATTCATTCTGCTGGCAGCCGTAGGTGTCGGTGCAGGCCACGGGCGCCCGCCCCAGCTTTTCCTGATAATATTGATGGATGCGCTGGCTGTACTCCTGCTGGCGCAAAAGTTCCTCCTGGGATACTGTCACCGATGTTTTTCCCATGTTGTCCTCCCCTTGTTTTTTCGTCAATGCTAATAAAAAAGTATAACACCTTTCCCCTTTTTTCGCAACGGCGGCAGGGAAAAAAAGGGGCATACTCCCAGGGTGCGCCCCATACACTGACAGCAAGGGGGGGAAGGACTGTGACCGAAAAAACAAAAAACCGGCTGTATCTGGCGGTGTGCATCGCCTGCCTGCTCACCTGCCTGCTGCTCATCGGCAGCATCTTCTGGGAGGGCCGCACCTTGCGGGGGGATGCCCGGCCCGCTCCCCCGGAGCCAAACAGCGCCCAGGGGGCCGGAACAGGAGGAGAACAAATGCTCATCACCGAGGAATATGCCAAAGAGTTTTTGCAGCAGCGTCTGCCGGAGGGCCTGCCTCTGGAAGGACTGAATGTGCGCATCAGCGGAGAGGGGCTGGTGGCGGTGGAAGGGGAGACACAGCGGGACGGGCTGCGGGACTATCTGAAAGCCCAGGGGGTGGACCTGGGGC
>NZ_JACJKW010000017.1 GCF_016901775.1 Intestinimonas butyriciproducens | reverse complement strand
GGGTGGACCTGGGGCTCGGGGGGGAACTGATGCTCTCTCTCCTGCCCCAGAAGGTCTCCATCATGGCGGCCTTTTCCTGCCAAAGCGGGGAAAAGGGGCAGATGACGGTGAAGCCTGCGGCCCTGGAGCTTTCGGGCCAGAAGATCGACCCCAGCCTGCTGCCTTCGGAGTGGACGGGGCAGCTGTCCCGCCTGCTTTCGGGCCTTCTGTCCGAGGCCGGCGGGCCGTATAGCTCCCTTTCCTTCCGGGACGGGGCCTTTGTGCTCATCCCCTAGGGCTGGAGTGCCGACCCAGGCCCCTTTGGGGGTGCATGAAAAACCCCCGGAGGAATGGCCGGGGGGCATAAGAAAGTAGTATTGCTTTTTTGCAGGAACGGCATGGCTTCGGTCATGCCGTTTCCTGTTTCATCAGTTCGTTCACGGGGATAAAGCCCACAAGGTCATAGGAGATGCGGATGCCCTGTCTGCGCTTCCCGCTGCTCTTGTCAGGCGCTTCGATGTAGATTCCCTTGACAAGCTCCCGCAAGGCGTAGGGGGTCATTTCCTGCAAATCCTCGTATTTGTGTACCCGCTGGATGAACTGCTCCAAATTTTCAATCTGTCGTTCCTGTACTTCGATTTCCTGCTGCAAGGTCTGGATTTCCACTTTAAGCTGCGCCTGTTCGTCCTCATAAGTCTTGCTCATCAGCGCAAACCGCTCATCGGAAAGTTTCCCGGCCACATTATCCTCATAGATACGGATGAACAGCCGGTCAAGTTCCCCAAGACGGCGTTCTGCCTGTGCCAGACGCTTCTTGTGTCCCCGGACAGCTTCTTCGCTGGACAGCTGGAGTCTATGCTCCATTACTGTCCGAAAATGGGCTTCATGCCGGGTTACATAGGAGATAACCGTTTTCATGTGCATCCAGACCAATTCTTCCAGTACAACCGCCCGGATGAAGTGAGCGGAACAGGTTCCCGTGTTGCTGCGGTAACTGGCACATACAAAATGGTCTTGCCGCTTCTCAAAGTAGTTGGTGGTGCAGTAGCGCATTTTTGCCCCGCAGTCAGCACAGTAAACCATGCCGGAGAACAGGCTGCTCTTTCCGGTTTTTGTCCTTCGGTGGCGCTGCTTGCGGATCTCTTGCACCTTGTCAAAGACTTCCTGCTCAATGATAGCCGGATGGGTGTTGTAGAATACCGCCTGCTTCTCAATGGGTGTTTCCCGCTGCTTCTTGTCCCAGATGGAGTTGGTGTAGGTCTTGAAGTTAACCGTACAGCCCGTGTATTCCCGCCGTTCCAAAATGTGAACAACGGTATTGGGGTTCCAGTGGTACGGATCAGCGGTTTCAAGGCTTGGGGTGTTAATGCCTTCTCTCCGCTTATAGGCAGTAGGATTGAGCACCTGTTCCGCCTGCAAGAGTTTGGCGATCTGCATCGGCCCCCGGCCTTCCATACACAGATTGAAGATGCGCTTGACCACAGGAGCGGCTGCTTCGTCCACGACCCACTTTGTTCGATCCTCCGGGTCTTTGCGGTAGCCAAAGGGGACATTGGTTGTCAGCGGGATGCCCTGCTCGCCCTTGGCCTTCTGTACCGCACGGATTTTGCGGCTGGTGTCCTTGGCAAAAAACTCATTGAACCAATTTTTGATTCCCGCAACATCGTTGTCAGTGCTGTTGGGGTCAATGGTGTCAAAGTGGTCGTTGATGGCGATATAGCGCACACCATATTTCGGAAAAGTGAAGTTGATATATAAGCCCGTCAGGGAAGAATTTCGCCCCAGCCGGGACAGGTCTTCTTGTGTCAAGTAGGAACTAAAAAATTTTTGAGATTTTACAAGCCGTTCATAGGTGGAAGACCACCCATGAACGGCTTGTAACATTCAGCCTATTAGATTTCTGCATCCTCAAAGATGTCTTTGAACTTCCAGACGATTTCGATGCTGTCATGCCCATGAACATAGATAGCGGAGATTAGAGCATGAGCAAGCTCGTATGTAAGCCCTTCGCCTTTCTGGTATTCGCCGAGCACCGCATCAAGCCTTTCATCCGAACAGGGATGTTCAGAATCAAGCTCCTGCATCCGCTGATGACCTCGCTGGATTGCTTCTTCATTCTCAGACATCTTCGTGTCTGTTTCTGCTTTCCGCTTGAGATATTCGGCCTTTGTGATGCTGCCGGAAGTGTATTTCTCATACAGCCGGAGCTTCACTGCCTTGAGCTGTTCGTACTGTTTCTGCAAATCACGGATTGCATCCGCGCATTCTGAGATGGCAGATTTCCTGCGCTTGCTGATCTCGTGTTCTTTGACAGCTTTCTTTTCAACCAGTGTGAGCATTTGCCCAATCGCTTTGTAAGCAGTGTCCTCAATCCATGCCTCGCTGTATCTTTCACCAACCGGACAATCCGTATCGCGGTCATGTGTTGAGTGGGTACACTGATAGAAATATCCGCTCTCATTTCGGAGCTTTCGCCGGGTAAGGGCGCGTTTGCAGTTGCCGCAGCACACAAGACCCTTGAGGGGATAATAGCGCAGATTCCGTTTGGGATTCTTCTCACCGCCCCGGATGACTGCCTGAGCCAACTCAAACTCTTCCTTGCTGACAATCGCTTCGTGCATCCCTTCGACGATGATCCAGTCCTCTTTCTTTTGAGAAATAGTTTTCCGAGAACCTACGCCGCCGGATTTTCGCTTGTGGCCGACCGTTGCCCCAGTGTAAACATAACTCGTCAGGATCTTGTAGACCATAGAGGCTGTCCAGCTTATCTTTTCGCTCATGCGACTATACTTCTTCTTGTCAGGATGTTTGTCTTTGAAATATTGCCCGGGCGTCGAGATGTTATCATCGTTCAAGCTAAGGGCAATCTGTGAGGTATTCCTTCCTTCAAGGGCTTCATCGAAGACCCTGCGCACGACCTCAGCGGCCTCCGGGTCAAGCTTGAGCTTGTTGCGGATTTCCGGGTGAAGCACATAGCCGTAGGGAGCGTACCCGCCCACATACTTGCCCTGCTTCATCATCTGGATTTTGGCCGTTGTCGTTTTGACCGAGAGATCCTTGCTGTACGCCGCATAGATGATGCTGCGCATGACAACCTCAAGACCGCCGGTTGTTCCCTTGTAATCGTCGCTGTCATACCCGTCGTTGATGGAGATGAAGCGAACGCCCATGAACGGGAAAGTGCATTCGAGATAATTGCCCGTCTCGATGTAATCACGAGAAAAGCGGGAAAAATCTTTGACGCAGATCAGGTTGATCTCCCCGTGCCGGACTTTCTCCATCATCGCCGAGAACTGAGGACGATGAAAATTTGTCCCGGTATAGCCATCATCCGCGAACTCAAGCCTCGGATATTTGGAAAGCGTCGGATGATTGTCAAGGTAGCGGTTGATGAGCATACGCTGGTTGCCGATGCTGTCACTCTCGGCCTTGCTTCCGTTGCCGGCATCTTCATCAGCCATAGAGAGGCGGATGTAGATGCCGATTGTGTAGTCTTTGTTCATTTACATCGCCTCCTGAACTTCTTTGATACTCTGAATGGTCAGCTCGTAGATGTCACCGTACTTCATGACCAGTTCCACAGCGCCGCCCTCATGGACTTTGACCAATTCAACAGACTCGTCTACCAAATCCTGAGAGAGCTGCGTTGCCGTGCTGACGGATTTCATCAAGGTAATCCACTTGTTATCGACCGACATAGCTTCGTCGAACTTGCTCCGACGCTGTACTGCCTCGTCCAGACGGCGGGACAGGTCAGCGTATTGTTCGTCATAGCTCTTCTTGGCAAAGGAGTATTCCGCTTCATCCAGAAGTCCCTCGGCATAATCCTCGTAGAGGCGTGTCCGCTTCTTAGAAACGCCGTTGAGCCGCAGATTCAGGCTTGTAATGAGGGCATTCTGTTGATCGCGGATGTTTTTCTCGCCCTCGCTGCCCCTGAGCTTATCCAGCAGCTTGTCATAATCAAGCGCTGCTTCGACTTGAAGCTGGATCGCTGCAAGTACATTCGCTTCAAGCGTGTCCTGCCTTGTGTAATGGGAAGTACAGTGCTCGTAACGCCGACCTACTGAGGTACTGCATTCATAGTAGGCATACCAGCGCTTCCGCTTGTCCTTGTCGATCCGTTTGCGGTGGAAGTACATCTTCTTCCCGCAATCAGCGCAGACGATTTTCCCCTCGAACAGGTTGACAAGCGTTGCCCGGATTTCCTCGGTTTTCTGCATACTCGTCTGGCGAGCCTCAGAAGCCGCTTGGAGGATGTCCTGCACCTTCTGGAAGTCTTCACGGGAAATAAGCGCTTCGTGTGTGTTCGGGAATACAATCCACTTATCCTTGTCCTTGACATTATGGGATTTGATGCCTTTGTAGATCGCCTTCATGGAGCGGCCAAGAACGGTATCACCCACATAATGCGGATTGCTCAGGATGCCGTACAGCGTTGAACTGTACCAGCCTTTGCAGGAGCAGCCGTCGCCTTTGCGGGTTCCGTTCTGGCGTTTCCGCAGCTCTGTATTTGGCGCACCCAGCCGGTCAAGTTCGTTAAGGATCGTCGGGATTGACCAGCCCTCGATTTTCCACTGGAACATGAGCCGCACATACTGCGCTGTCTCTTCGTCAATGACCATGTTTGTATGGTCTTCATTCCACCGGTAGCCATACGGAAGATTGCGCTTCTGGAAGGTTCCTTGCTCCATCTGTGCTTTCAAGGCGGTTGAGACTTTCCGGGAAATATCCTTCGAGTACAAGGCGTTGATCATGTTTTGCAGCGGGATCATCAGGCTCTCATTTGAGCCGTCTGTATCAAAGTTGTCGTAGTGTTCCTTGATTGCAATAAACCGCAAGCCGATCTGCGGGAAAATGCGCTCAAGGTAGGTTCCGGTTTCTATGTAGTCACGGCCAAAACGGCTGAGATCGCGGACTACAAGGCATTTGATCCTGCCGCTCTTGATGTCGGTCATCAGCCGGTTGAACTCCGGCCTATCGAAAACCGTCCCCGTCCGTCCGTTATCCACATAGACATCGACGAGATCAAGATAAGGACACCCTGCGATATAGGACTTGCATATCTCGATTTGATTGGTGATGACATCCACCTTTTCAGATTTGCCGCTATTCTCCACGGAGAGACGGGCATAAATGGCTGTCGGGAAGATTTGCAGCGGTGCTGCTTCGCAAACCGGCTCTGCGGCTGCGTTTTTTCTGCTTTTTCGTGCCATACGCTCATCCCTCCTTTATCCGGCAATGGCAAGTTCGTCGGCATAGCCGAGAACATATTCAAGTGTCTGCTGATACTCGTCTTTGTACTTGAAGACAATCTCTATCGCGTGATCCTCATAAATCAGGATGCGGTCAACCAGCGCCATAAGGACGCGGCGGTTCAGTTCTTCAATGTTTTCATACTGCTTGAAGAGCGTCACCCAATTCCGTTCCGTAGCTCCGGTTGTGACCGACTGCTTCATTTCTTTCTTCACGCGGAGAAGGGCTTCCTGCTTTTCCTCAATGATTTTGGTGTAGCTGTTGCGGAACTCAAAGTATTCCGACTTGTCGATGATCCCGTCCGAGAGGTCTTCATACAGCCGGAGCTTGAGCTTCTGATACCGCTCAATCTCTTCTTCGAGCTTCGCAATCTGTGCCTCATAGTTAAACGCTTTGCGATTCTGGGAAGGAAGCCTCTCAATCATCTCAAGCGCTTTCTCCAGATTGACCACAAGCTCGATCTGGTCATGGATGGCACGGAACACCTTTTCCTCAACCTCTTTTGCGCTGATGCTGTGCGGGCTGCAGGTCCGGCTATGTTTGTTCGTCGAGCAGACATAGTAGATGTATTTCTTTGTCTTCGACGGAACGGTCTTGCGTGTCATAGACTGCTGGCAGTCTCCGCAGAACAGGAAGCCGGAAAACAGGTGTGCCTCATCCTGATCAGGCGAGCAGCGCATATCCCGCTTCATCATGGTCTTGACGGCCATGAAATCCTCATAGGAAACAAGCGCTTCGTGCGCCCCCTCGACCTTGACCCACTCGGTTTCGTCTTTCGGCTGCACAACGCGCACCTTGTAGTTTGGCGTACCGCGCTTGCCTTGGGCAAGGACACCGATATATACCTCATTGGTGAGGATGCGCTGGACAGCCTTGTAAGTCCACTTTGCAGTGTCGCCGGTCTTGAAGACGGTATCGAACTTCACCCCCGCCGAATGCTTATACTCCATAGGGGAAAGCACACCCATCTGATTCAGCCTTGCGGCAATGCGACCGATGGAGAAGCCATCCTTGTACATGGCAAAGATCATCTGCACATACTCGCTGACGGCCTCATCGACGATGAGCTGGTTTTTGTTATCCGGCGATTTCTTGTAGCCATAGGGAGCGAACGCCCCGACGAACTCACCGTTCTTTTGCTTGACCTCCAAGCTGGATCGAATTTTCATGGATATATCCTTGCAGTAGGAGTCGTTGATGAGGTTTTTGAACGGGATGACAAAGGAATCCGACTGCGGATCGCCGGTCAGGCTGTCGTAAGCGTCGTTGACCGCGATAAAGCGGATGCCGAGCTGCGGGAATATCTTTTCCAGATACCGACCGCCGTCGATGTAGTTCCTCGAAAAGCGACTGAGGTCTTTGACCACGATGCAGTCAATCGCGCCTTTGCGGATTGCGTCTTCGAGCTTTTTGAAGTTTGGACGATTGAAGGAAACGCCGCTATAACCATCGTCAACGAACGGCTCACAGACGATTTCCAAATCGTCATGCCGTGCAATGTAGTCCTCGCAAATGGCTCTTTGGCTTGCGATGGAGTTGCTTTCAACTTTGTCCCCGTCTTCACGGGACAGGCGGCAGTAAATCGCCGTCCGGTAAACTTTTCCGGGCATAAAAATAACCTCCGTTTTCTGTTTGGTGTGATACATCAAATCAGAAAGACGAAGGCTTCTGCTTCTTGTATGAGGAAAACACGATAAAGCCACATGACCCTCAAAGGCAGCGGCTTAGTCCGTGTATTCTTTTTTGACCTGACTTCATTGTATCACAGGCTCAATCGCTTGTCCATAGAACCGGGCGAAAAGATTCAGTTTGTTCATAATCAAAGTCCTCTCAGATAATGTTCCAGACAGTCCTCCAAGGTGGTGTCTGTCTTCGAGAAGCTGATCTTCACGACGGTCTTCCCGTCCAGATAGCAATACGGGTTTCTGATCTGTCGGATAAAATCCCGCAGCCGGTCATCCTGCGCAGCCGCAGGCTCAAGCCGGATGCTGTCCCGCTGGACAAGGGTACTGCGGTCAACCGTCTTCGGGTTGACGCTTCTCATGGTTTCTACGCTCATCATATTACAAACACCTCCCTGATGATGTGAACTTGTATTCAGGACAAAAGGATATGGCGGAGCGCCGGTTAGGGACACTCCGCCACATAGTTTTCATCCTGAAAACTTGTATGCTGAATGCAGCTAATTGGTTTGTTTCGTGTTCCGGCATATTTGCAGCTCGCACCCCTGCCAGAAGAGCCTTGCGGCTCCGGGAATGCTACGGACTACCAACGGTTAATCGGTATCATGGGACTCTCACCCCTCCGAGGAACGCTCCGAGCCGCCCCCGGCAATCCGGGGACGGAAGTATCATTATACCCAACTTCTCCATCATGGCGAACAGCCGCACCACACGGCAGTTTAGCCTCTCTGTTGATCGCTCGCTTCCGTGAGGAAGGTCTTGGCGGCAGAAGGCAAGTCGCTTCGAGAAAAGAGGAAAGATCCGCAGCACTGGATATTCTGTTTTCAAGGTACTGTGAAGCCGGTCTTGATTGACCCCTTCACTTTACAACGGACATTTTTTGAGCGAATTAGCGGGTCTCTCAAAAAATTTTTTTGAATTTTTTTCTGATCGCATCCCGCGTGTCTTTGACAGTGGAAAACGAAAGGCCGTTCTGCTTGGCATACGACAGCATACTCATGTTGCCGCGCATACAATTCATGTACACATCAAGCTGCGGCTTAGTCAGGCTGCGGATAAATTCCTGTTCGAGCAAGCCGGTGATAATGTCTTCTTCCATCTTTTCCGGGGACTCCAGCCATGCGGATGCCTTTACATCATCTTCCGGCACAGCGTCCAGCGACAGCACAGTGGAAGGCTGCGCATCCTCGCTGTCTTCGCTGTCAGATGCTCCCCCGGTATCGTAGGAGCGCCGGAGCTTCTTTTCCTCATTGCGGAGTGCTTTCATGACCTCGCGGTCAACCTCCGTAGTCTCGCCGGTGGCCTTCACGCGCACCATGCACTTGCCGTCCTCGGTAGTCCAGAGGTCGTAGTCGAACTCAACGGGTGTTTTGGGGATTCTTTTCATTGTCTTGTCCTTTCCGCTGGCTCGGAGCAGCGGATGGACAAGACTAAAAAAGAGCCGCATGACGGTGAGCTGATCTTCCCATACCGATAAAACAGAGCTTAGAAAACTCTGTTCATGCGGCATTAGGAAGACTCACCAATCAGCGGCTCCACAGCACAGCTATAAAATATTGAATTTTATTTGTTATCTCCTTACCTTCTGTGAAGGCGGAGGTATAACCGTCTCATGTTGATCACATCAAATACGGTTTCCCGGCCACAGGCTTTGCACTTGGCCTGTATGTGACCACGGGAATCCTCGAATACAGCGATAGCGTTATGCCCACAATATGGGCATTTCACCATGCGCATCTTCTGGTTGACAATGGCGCATCGCGCCCTGCGGATTTTCTCCTGCATCTCCGGTGAAGGCTCTGAGACACGAATGTTTTTCTTCATGCCCACACCTCCAAAGGATCGTTGTACTCGCTGTATGGCCGTGTTTCCAAGTGGCCGAGCTGTCTCAGCCGGATGACTGCGGCTGTCTTGGAAACGCCGAACTGCTGGCAGATCATATCAAGGGCAACCTTATCCCAATAGGCATAGGTTCCATCATAGCTGACGAGTTTCCGGCCTCTGGCATAGTACGCAACGGCAAGATCAATTTCCCGCTGGGGCATCAGGATGGCCGCGCCTAAGACATTGGCTTGCCATTCATTCCAGTCCTCGCGGGTCTTTAGCTCCCGGAGCGAATAGGCTGTCCGGGCGGAGTATTTCCGCCGACAAGCTTCCCGGATTTTGTCTGTCTCCATCTGGAACAGGATTTGATGGGCGCACTCATGGGCGAGTGTAAACCGCCGTTTCCCACAGAGCTTGCGAATCTGTGAAGGCTCGATAAAGTTCCTGTCCATCAGGACTTCGTTTCGGTGCAGCGGGATTTTGCGCTGAAAGCCTCTGTCCTCCATGATGTACTCGGTATCGGTGTAAGCGGTCAGGCCGCAGATGCTTCCGTCCTCAGACAGATAAGCGAACGAAACATTCAGGCCGAGATATTCTCGGGCAAACTGGTCAATCGGCGTACCGCGAGGCAATCGCCTCCCATCCGTATCGGGTCCGAAAAAGAACTCGTTAAAATCTTTTGTGACCGCCGCAGCGATTTCTTCAATCTCTTTGTGCGATAAAATCATCTGGCTCCCTCCTTTGCTTCTACAAACCATTTTGTTCCCTCCTGAAAGAGGTACGATTCCCTCCCACGGATCATCACAGTATAACGAATACCGCCGCCTCCAACTTTTTTAGAAGCTGCACGGCATTTGTACAGGATTTGGTCAATCTGAAAGATCAGGCCGTTTTCCCAACGGATAAACCGAGGATGACATACTCCTTCTTCGTCAACATCCAAGTTGACCGAGACATACGCCTTTCGGCAATGTGTGTTCGTCATAGCCTACCTCCATGTGCTCGAAAAGTTACGCAAAACCGGGCATAACTTCCGTATTCCTGTTGACATACACACTGTTCGTGTGGTATCATAATCACGAACGGGGCGTTCGCGTTGATAACAGCATAGCATGAACAGATATTTCATGTCAATGCCTTTTGCGAAATTTCTGTTCGTGTCCATAATTGTTTTAGAAAGAGGTGCCTTATGAGTTTCAAGGATAAGCTGAAAGAGAAAAGGTTGGAAGCGAACCTTACGCAAGTGCAGCTCGCCGAAAAAGTATCTGTGACACCGAGAACCATCCAGCACTATGAGCTTGGCACTCGCAAACCGACAAAGCTCGATATTGTGGAAAAGTTGGCGAAAGCGTTGAATACCACACCAGAGTATCTGCTTGGGCAAAACGGTTTGCTGGTGGTAGCGGCTCATGAACAGGGCGGCTCCAAAGCAGCCAGAGATATTGACGAGCTTGTCAGTGAAGTGACCGGTATGTTTGCCGGTGGACGGCTCAGTGATGAAGCACTCGATGGCGCGATGAAAGCGTTGAACGATGCTTACTGGATCGCCAAAGCGAAAAACAAGAAATACACTCCGAAGAAATACCGTAAGGGGACGAGCAAACAGTAAGGTGCTTCGCTGTTTGCGATGCCTCCATCAGCGGGAGGTGAGACGATGAATGCTGAAAATCTCTCGAAGGTCGGCAGCAGACTTGTAAAACGCTGCGGGACGCGAGATCCGTTTAGCATAGCGCGGCAGCTTGGCATTGAGGTCATGTTCTGCGAGGACTTCGGCCCTCTGAAAGGGATGTACCGGGTGATCAAGCGCAGCCGATTTATTTTCATAAACGAAAACCTGAGCGGACGGATGCAGCGGATTGTCTGTGCCCATGAGCTTGGGCATGACCAGTTGCACCGCAATCTGGCAAAAGGAAGTGCAATACAGGAGTTCATGTTATATGACATGACCACGAAGCCGGAGTATGAGGCGAACATCGTTGCCGCTGAAATCCTGCTCGACACCGATGAGATTCTTGAGTACATCTATGATTACGGCTATACATCCGAGCAGATTGCACGGGCAATGGGAACAGACATCAATTTGGTTGCCTTGAAAATTGCCCACTTGGCGGAAAGCGGATATGATCTCCGGCGCATTGAACATAGGAGCGACTTCCTGAAATGAAGACCTTAGAGGGAGGCGACGAACGATTTGAACTATGACTCCTATCTTGCCCGTGCCATAGAGATTTTTAACGACAAGATGGATGCTGACTTTTCCCGCGATCATGTCATCCTTACCTGTTTTATGACCGACGATCAGGAAGAAATCTTTGAGCAGTTCTGCGCTCAGTATTTCCCTTACCGGCTAAAAGACCGGTATCAGGAGGACGGCTACTTCGACTTCCGGGCGTCTTCCTTCATCGGGATAGACAATGGCGGCAAGGACGGCATCCTGCTCCGCACGGACATACCCTACCATCCGGTTGAACTTCTGCATATCTTCCTGCATGAGCTGGCGCACATTTACTGCGTCCATCATGAACTGGATGGGAAAAGCTTTTATGACGAATACTGTGAAGGCTATGCGCATTCCAACGAGGAAGACGGCATGATCAACGCCGGATATGCCGTCTGGCGGGAGTGCATTGCAGAGATTATTGCGATTGAATGCGATGATAACTGCGACATCTTTCCGATACGGGACAAGAAGAAAATGCTCGCCCAACTCAGGGACGAGATCAACCAGCTGGACGGCAAGCTGCTTGTGAGCGAGATTCTAACAGCGGTGATGACCAGCGCTGAGGTCGAGGCATCCCAAACATGGGACGAAGCTGAGAAAGCGATCCACAGCTTAAAGCTGTTTGATACTGCGCCGGAGATGGATTTGATGAGGCTTGTCTTCAACCAGCTCCAGGACAGGTTGATTGAAATTGATATTGACTATATTTCAGAGCTGGGCTATCTGTATCTGAATATTTTATCCCTTAATTTACTGCGAAACTTCCAGATGCCTTGAAGGCAACATTCAGTATTGATATGAGACAGCAAATCGGGAGGTGTGAAGATGAGTATAACAGAAGCGCTGATCGGAGTATTTTCAGATGATCCCATCAACTGGTTAAAATGGGGAATTGTATTTGCGATTCTAATTGGCGGTTATATTATTGCCATTCCGCTTTATGGGAAAGTCTCATCCCGTCTGAGCTGGGAGCGCAAGCGGGATATTGCGCGAAGCAGGGATCATGTGATTAAGGCAGCTCTTGTTAAAAAGCATCCAAAAGGCGAAGTTGGAAAGTACGATTGGAGCGCTACCTACCATTACGAATTACAGGGTGAAGAGCGAGAATATCACGCCTACTTCAAAGAACCAACCAGACCACCTGTTTATCTGTATCTGTACTATTTGGATAATCCCCGCAAGCTGTTTTCGGTGGAGGAATACCATTATGAGAACCACAAAGCAATCCTGCTTCTGCCTGTCATTTTTCTTCCGTGGATTTTGGCGTTAGCTGCGATGTTCCTTTTGAACATCCCGTTGCCAACAAGGTGAGTCGGAACCAATAGAATTTGCATGGAGAAATATAAAATGGAAAATACCGTATTTGAACGCAATTATGAGATTGTAGAAAAAGATGACCGCGCAACGGCTGTATTTGAGCGAGCCTTTGCCCCTGGCGGATTTATGGAAGAGTTTACAAAGAAAATGGACGCAATCCCGAAGGTGGTTGTACCTAAGGATAAGGAAAATTACGACTATCTGCTCAACCGGTGCGATGACTATGCAAAGCGGCATCACGGAAGGATTCGCGGCGTTGTGGACTATGAGCACTGGGACGCGCACATCGACCTCTATTTGAGAATGCTGGAATTTGACGATGCAGAGGATATGTCCTTCGTAAAAGACATCGGTGAAAAAGCGCACTACCTTTGCATCACGCCGGAAAAAGGCGGCGGGTACCGTGTCCATATCATGATCAACTATTTTGAAGAGCTGATGTCCGAAGAATACCGCTCCTACCTCAAATATGAGACGCTTATGGAGGATGAAGAACTGGCCTCCATGTTTGACATACCGGAGTTGTCCCCGGAGGAAGAGGCAGTTGTCCAGTTGATCAATGAAATCCTTGACCGATTTGATAGCGAAACCCAAGTGGACAGAACAACGGCCTTCAAGGCTGCAATCCGTTATTTGATGCAGCAGGATGAAGAAGAAGCGATGAAACTTGAGAAAATCGCTGCAACGCTGACGGTACTTCTGGAAAATGTACTGGAAGAAGAAAAGAATGTGGAGGAACAAGAGTCATGAAATATATTCTCTATCGCTCTTTTGGCGATCTTGATAAGGATATTAAAAAGCATGAGCTGGTGGCTGTTGAAACCGGAAAGAACATTGATGATGTGGCCGATGCCCTGATTAAAGCGGCAGCGGATGACCTTGCCGGTATGCCGGAGTATGAGCACTGCGAAACAGCGGCCTACGCACCTGAGCCGGTCAAAGACTTTCGGAAGGTGCGGCGCTATCAGTATGAGATGATGGGGATCGTCTATCCGCCGAATGCCGATAAGAACATCCTAATTGACTATGGCATTGTAGAGACGGAAGAATGAATAGTTCTCATCCATCAAATTGATGAGGATGAAGCAGAACAGAACCGCAAAAAGGGAGACAAGATATGTACGAGTTAATACAGCTAACAGAACATGATTATTACATTGACTGCCCTGCGAAGATTGGCTTGATCAGGGTTTCCGATGACGAAGTTGTTCTGATTGACAGTGGGAGTGATAAGGATGCAGGAAAAAAGGTTTATCGCATTCTTGACTCTAATAAGTGGAAGTTAAGAGCTATATTTAACACTCATTCTCATGCCGATCACATCGGCGGAAATCACTTTTTGCAAGAAAAGACCGGGTGCAATATATATGCAAAAGGGATGGAATGCGCCTACGCGAACACCCCGCTTTTGGAACCGATTGGCCTTTATGGCGGGCTTCCGTTCAAAGAGCTAAAGCACAAGTTTTTGATGGCACAAGAAAGCCAGGTACTTCCATTAACCAGTGAAAGTTTACCAGCGGGTATCAATATGTTTGACTTACCTGGGCACTGCTTTGAAATGGTTGGATTCAAAACAAGTGATGGAACCGCTTATATTGCAGACAGCGTATCATCCGCAGAAACGCTTGAAAAATACGGCATTGGCTACCTATGGAATCCAGATGTTGCGCTGAAAACATTATCCTCTCTTCAAGCATTGCGCGCAGAGCGCTTTGTACCGTCACACGCGCCCGTGATGGAAAATATTCAAGGGATAATTGAACTCAACATAAAGGCAATCTCCGAAGTGAAGAGAAAAATCCTTGAGATATGCAGTGCCCCAATTACATTCGAGATGCTATTAAAGCAGATTTTTGAAGTTTATCATCTTCAAATGACGGCACAACAATACGCACTCATCGGCAGCACGCTTCGTTCGTATCTTTCAAGTATGTATGAAGAGAAAAGCCTTGTCTTCTGCTTTGACGATAATCAGATGCTTTGGCAAGCAAATTCTCATTCATCGAAGGATTAAAGGGTAAAGGTGTAGTGGCTATGAAATGTCCTAAATGCGGAAAAGATATGAAGTCAGGTTATCTGCAAACTGAAAGGATTGTCGCATTTAATAAAAGGAAACATAAGATTTCAATGAACCCGGAATGCGAAGATGATGTCATGATTGCCAGAAAAGCATTTATGGGGACCGACTTTTCAGGTTTTATCTGCAAAGAATGTGGCTTGATTCTATTTGATTATAGAAACGGCACATCTCGTATTTGATTTCTCTTTTTCGAGATATTGAGACAGATGAAAAATGAAATGCGAAGAACAGAAAGGCGGGTGGTAATGTGCCTCTTCAAATTGTACGAAACGACATCACAAAAATGAAGGTAGATGCTATCGTCAATGCAGCGAACAGCTCCCTTCTGGGAGGCGGCGGTGTTGACGGCTGCATCCACCGGGCTGCAGGGCCGGAGCTGCTTGCCGAGTGTAAGACGCTGGGAGGCTGCGAAACCGGCAGCGCGAAAATCACAAAGGGATATAGACTGCCCTGTAAGTATGTGATCCATGCCGTCGGACCGCGCTGGCGGGACGGCAACCACGGAGAACGGAAAAACTTGTCTCCTGTTACCGAACTTCATTGGCACTGGCAAAGGAGCACGGCTGCGAGACGGTTGCCTTTCCGCTGATCTCGTCGGGCATCTACGGCTATCCGAAAGACCAGGCATTGAAGGTTGCCATTGACACGATCAGCGACTTTCTTCTGGAAAATGACATGACCGTCTACATTGTCATCTTCGACCGCAAGGCATATCAGATCAGCGAGAAGCTATTCTCCGACATTGCCGCATACATAGACGATACCTATGTGGACGCGCATACGGATAGCCGCGCTTCACAGCTTCGCCGGATGCAGATGCTTTCGGATGAACCGGAGGAAGCAATATTCGGCGCTCCAATGGCGGCAAGCACGAAAAGCCTTGACGATGCTCTTTCGCAGATCGACGAGAGCTTTTCTGAAATGCTCCTTCGTAAGATTGACGAGAAAGGCATGACTGACGCGCAGTGCTACAAGAAAGCGAACATCGACCGGAAGCTCTTTTCAAAGATCCGCAGCGACCGGCTGTATAAGCCGTCAAAGCCCACGGCGCTCGCCTTTGCGATTGCCTTAGAGCTTCCGTTGGATGAAACGAAAGAAATGCTCATGAAGGCGGGCTTTGCCCTCTCGCACTCCAACAAGTTTGACATCATCATTGAGTATTTCATCGAGCACGGGAACTACAATGTTTTCGAGATCAACGAGGCTCTGTTTGCCTTTGACCAGAGTTTGCTTGGAGAGTGAGAGAACGCCCCGGGATTTGTGGAGGAAAATCAATGTCTAAATATGACTTTTCAAAAATTAAATCAGCATTAGAGAAAAAAGGATATATCGTATCTGTTTTCGATTGTAAAGAACTTGCAGCAGAGTATATGAACAAGGAAATTGACGGGAAGACGGTCGGCATCGGCGGTTCTGTCACTGCTCATCAAATGAACCTGTTTGAAATGCTGTCAAAGCATAATACCGTTTATTGGCACGATGAAAAACCTGCGGAAATGTCTGTGATGGAAACACGAACGGCAGCTTCTCGTGCAGAAATTTATATCAGCTCTGTCAACGGCATATCCGAAACCGGTGAAATCGTAAATATAGATAATACAGGCAACAGAGTTGCGGCTATATCCTACGGCCCTTCTAAAGTTTATTTGCTCGTAGGAGTAAATAAAATCACAAAGGATCTGGAATCGGCTATCTATCGTGCTCGTAATGTGGCCGCTCCCCTGAATGCCAAGCGATTAAACAGAAAAACACCTTGTACCATAAAAGCTGATAAATGTTATAACTGCAACAGTCCCGAACGCATTTGCAGGAATCTTTCTGTGTTATGGAACAAACCAACCGGAGCGGAATATGAGATCGTCCTTATAAATGGGGCTTTGGGATATTGAGGTTTAGCAACAGAACGAAAGGAGGCAGCCGGAGCATGACGGAACGCACATACATCGCAATCGACCTGAAAAGCTTTTATGCTTCGGTTGAGTGCCGTGAGCGCGGCTTAGACCCGTTGGACACAAACCTCGTCGTTGCGGATGAGAGCCGGACGGACAAGACCATCTGCCTTGCAGTCACGCCCTCTCTCAAGAGCTACGGCATTTCCGGGCGCGGGAGGCTCTTTGAAGTCAAGCAGCGCGTCAAGGAGGCAAACGCAGGGCGGCAGCATGACGCGCCGGGGCGAAAGCTGGAAGGTTCGTCGTACCTCTTCTCTGAGCTGCAAGAGAACCCGTCCCTCGCTATTGACTTCATCATTGCGCCGCCGCGCATGGCATACTACATGGAGTACAGCACCCGTATCTATCAGGTTTACATGAAGTATGTCGCACCTGAGGACATCATCGTCTACTCTATCGACGAAGTGTTCATGGATGTCACCGACTACCTCGCCACCTACAAGCTGTCTCCCCATGACCTTGCCATGAAGATCATTCTCGATGTCCTCTCGACAACCGGTATTACAGCAACTGCGGGAATTGGCACAAACCTCTACCTCTGCAAAGTGGCGATGGATATTGTCGCCAAGCACATTCCGGCAGATAAGAACGGAGTCCGCATTGCCGAGCTGGATGAGATGAGCTATCGCAAGACGCTTTGGTCACACCAGCCGCTCACCGACTTCTGGCGGGTAGGCAAAGGATATACCAAGAAGCTTGAAGAGAACGGGATGTTCACGATGGGCGATGTCGCCCGCCGCTCCGTCACGGATGAGGACTTGCTTTACAAGCTTTTCGGAAAGAACGCGGAACTGCTAATCGACCATGCTTGGGGCTGGGAGCCTTGCACGGTTGAAGCTGTCAAGGCTTATAAGCCGGAAAGTAACAGCTTGGGATCGGGACAGGTGCTACACCAGCCTTATGAGGCAAACAAGGCGCGGCTCGTCCTTCGGGAGATGGCGGATAGCCTTTCAATGGATTTAGTGAGCAAGGGCTTTGTCACCGACCAGCTCGTTGTCACGATAGGCTATGACATTGAGAACTTGACAGACCCGGAGCGCCGGAGAAAGTATCACGGCGAAGTCGTGAAGGACCACTACGATCGGCAGATACCGAAACACGCCCACGGCACAATCAATCTGGAACGCTACACCTCTTCCACGAAGCAGATCATGGATGCTGCCGGGGAATTGTTTGACCGGATCGCAGACAAGAGCTTGCTTATCCGGCGGCTGAACATCACAGCGACCCATGTGATCGACGAAGCCTCCGCCCCTTCTTCCAAGGGCGATTATGAGCAGCTTGACCTTTTCACCGATTATGCTGCGCTCGACGCGAAGCGCAAGCAGGAAGACGAAGAGCTGGCACGGGAAAAGAAAGTTCAGCAAGCCATGCTCACCATCAAAAAGAAGTTTGGGAAGAATGCCATTCTCAAGGGGATGAATCTTTCGGAGGGAGCGACGGCAAAGGACCGGAACGCGCAGATTGGAGGTCACAAGGCATGAGCGATGATTACAAAGACATCATCAATCTCCCTCACCATGTCTCATCAAAAAGACCACAGATGCCGATGCTGGACAGGGCTGCGCAGTTCTCTCCGTTCGCTGCCCTCACCGGGTACGATGATGCAATTCATGAAACCGGGCGGCTGACGGATAAAAAGATTGACCTCAGTGAAGAGGAAAAAGAGGCGCTGGACAGGAAGCAGCAGATCCTCATGGAAAGGCTTGGCGACCATCCCGCCCTGACCGTCACCTACTTTGTCCCGGATGCAAAAAAGTCCGGCGGAGCGTATTTGACAAAGATCGGAAACCTCAAAAGGATAGACGAGTATGAGCGCTGGATGATGCTCACAGACGGGACAAAAATCCCTCTGGATGATGTTGCTGACATCGAGAGCGAACTGTTCCGCGATATGTTTTGAATGTCGCTTTCCATGCGACCAGACCGAAGACGATTTCTCCTATACTGTGACTGTAAGCAAAAGCAGTCACAGTTTTTCTATATGGGAGGATTCATCATGAAAAAGAACTTAACCGAGATCGTCTTTATCCTTGACCGCAGCGGCTCTATGAGCGGACTGGAAGCCGACACCATCGGCGGCTTCAACTCCATGATCGAGAAGCAAAGGAAGGTAGACGGCGAAGCGCTTGTCTCCACAGTCCTCTTCGACAACATGAGCGAGGTGATCCATGACCGCGTGGACATCCGAGACATCAAGCCTATGACCGACAGGGACTATACCGTCCGGGGCTGCACGGCTCTTCTGGATGCCATCGGCGGTGCGATCCATCACATCGGCAATGTCCATAAGTACGCCCGACCGGAGGATGTCCCGGAGCATACGCTGTTTATCATCACCACGGACGGGATGGAGAATGCGAGCCGGTTTTACAGCAGCGACCGGGTGAAGCAGATGATCGAGCGGCAGAAGGCAAAGTACGGCTGGGAGTTCCTGTTCTTCGGCGCAAACATTGACGCGGTGGAAACAGCGCGGCACTTTGGGATCGGAGCTGACCGGGCTGTCAATTACCACTCTGACAGCGCTGGGACGCAGCTCAACTTTGAAGTGCAGAGTGAAGCAATCTCTGCGGTCCGACAGAGCGCCCCGCTCGGCGCAGATTGGAAGCGTCGGATTGACGAGGACTACGAGAAACGCGGTAAAGGGAAAAAGAAATAAGCTGCACAAGCATGAGAGAAGGCGCTTTCGAGCGCCTTTTTTCTCGTCCATACCGCTAATTTCCTTATAAAATGTCCGTTGTAAAGTGAAGGGGATTTTTACGGGGAGATACACCGGGAGTACGATTTTGAGAGAATAGCAAGCACAGCCGGTGTCCGTACACACGGCGATTTTCGAGTAAAGGAACCCCGCCCTTACTCTTCAAATGCTTGTTGGGATGTCTCCCAAACCCTCTATCTTTACGAAAGGACAAATTGCCTATGGCAAATAGAACGAGGCCAATACGCATTGAGTTCTGCGTGTCGGAAAATGAGCATCGGATCATCAAATCAAAGATGGCGCAGCTCGGAACAAAGAACATGGGCGCATATCTCAGGAAGATAGCGATTGACGGCTACATCATCAAGGTGGACTACACCCAGCAGAAGAAGCTTGCCGCCGCTGTCAGCCGTGCAGCGTCAAATATCAACCAGATTTGCCGCCGTATCAATTCAAAGGGAAACCTTTATGAGGATGATGTCACCGAGCTGAAAGAGAGGCAAAAGGAAATATGGCAGTTACTAAAATCAAGCCAATCCGAGGAACTGTAAACAAGGCGCTTGCCTACATCCTCGACCCGGCGAAGACTGACGATCAGCTCTATGTTTCCTCTTTCGGCTGTGCTGCCAGCGACGCGGCGGCAAATGAATTTGAGTGGACGCGAAACCTCGCCGCCCAGCAAGGAATGCAGATGCCGAAGGTGATTGCCCGACACCTGATTCAATCATTCGACATCGGAGAAGTCACGCCGGAGATGGCTCATGAAATTGGCAAGCAGTTTGCCGACGAATGGCTGAAAGGCAAGTATGAGTATGTGATTGCCACCCACATCGACAAGGGGCATTGCCATAATCACATCATCTTCAACGCTGTCAATTTTGTAGACTATCATGCCTACCGAAGCAACCGGCGAACCTACCGGGAAATGCGCCAACTCAGCGATGAAATCTGCAAGGAGCATGGGCTTTCCGTGATCCCGCCCTCGCAGAGCAAGGGCATGGACTACAAGGAATACACGGAGGCCAAACGCGGCACGAGCTGGAAGCAAAAACTCAAGCAGACCATCGACCGCTGCATCATCACAGCGAAGGATTACGATGAGTTTTTGAAGCTCATGCAGGAAGCCGGATATGAAATCAAGACCGGAAAATACATCTCCTTCCGTGCTGAGGGACAGGAGCGTTTTACCCGTGCAAAGACCATCGGAGACAACTACACCGAGGACCGGATCAAAGAGCGCATTCAGGGGCGCGGGAACCGCAAGCGCCAGATGCAGACCTCTCGCTGGGGGATCTCCCTCATCAGCGACATTCAGGAACGCATCCAACTCATCGGCAGCAAGGGTTATGAGCACAAAGCAAAGCTCACCATTCTCAAGGAGGCTGCGCGTACCCTCAACTATCTGACCGAGAACAACCTTCTGCAATATGCTGACCTTGAAAAGAAAGCCGAGGACATTCACAGCTCCTATGCCCGAACCGGTGATGAGTTGAAAAGCGTTGAAGCCAGACTGCGCGAAGTCCAGCCGCTTATCAAAAACATCTCGAACTACCAGCGTCTCAAACCAATTTATGATGCCTATATGAAGGCGGCAGACAAACCGGCGTTCAGAGCCAAACATGAAGCCGAACTTGTCATCTATGAGGCAGCAAAGAGCACCCTTCTCGCCATACAGGGCGACGGAAAATTGCCGAGCTTGAAATCTCTGCAAGCCGAACAACAACGGCTCGTGGACGAGCAGCAGCGCCTTTATGACGAACGCGCCAAGTTGAAAAAAGAAGCTCGCCTGATTGACACGATGAAGGCGAATGTGGATGATTTCCTCAGTCCCTCGATGGCAAAGGAACAGGAGAAATCCCGCAGCGGAGAACTCGAATAAGCAAAAGAAAAAGGCTCACCGAAACCTACTGCAAGATTTCGGTGAGCCTTCGTTATTTCAGGGCTTAACTTGTTTTGAATGCTTGATCATCGCGTCGATGACATCATAAATCTGAGAGCGATCCTCCGCAGGAAGTTTATCAAGCTTTTGAGCCAGAAGCGAATCTTTTACCAAATACCCATTGTCAAGGACATCCGCAAGGATCATATCCGCTGAAACGCCGAGAGCGTTGATTATGGAAATCAAGGACTCAAGAGAAGGCGTTTTTTCGCCGCGCTCTATTGCGCCCACATAGTTAATACTCAGGTCGGCTTTTTCCGCAAGGTCCTCTTGACGAAGCTTCCTCATCAGGCGGTATTTGCGGATATTTTTGCCGACGGACTCAAGCCTCATCACAGCACCTCCTATCAGCGTGTAATATACACTAATAGTATAGGTGACACGGCTATCACTATACACATTCTATGTGGAAGTTGCCAACGCTAATAGCGTTGATTTGTTCATGGAGTTGTGCTATCCTTTTATTTTGAAGAGGTGTATCTTGAGATGGGAAAAGAAGCGACAGCGACCTTCATTGGTCACAAGGAATGCTACGGTGTCCAAGCAGAGGATGTCCGTCGAGAAGTTGAAAAGCTTATCGCCTCCGGGGTTACTGACTTCTTAAATGGCGGCATGGGCGGGTTTGATTGGATGTGCGCAAGGGTTGTCTTTGACCTGAAAAAGAGCTATCCGCAGATAAGGAACTACCTTGTCATCCCCTACCTCACTTTCAACATTGCCGAGCCAAAATACTTCGATGACATTATCTATCCAGAAGGCTTTGAGAAGTATCATTTTAAGGCTGCGATCCCAGCAAGGAACCGGTATCTCGTTGATAACGCTGCATACGCTTTGTGCTATGTGACTCACGGCTGGGGAGGCGCTGCGCAAACACTCGAACGCGCTCAGAAAAATGGGCTGACAATAATCAATTTAGGAGAGAGGAACGATGGGAGAGATAATCTATGAGAAACACTTTCACAAAGAAACAATAGAGGAACTCAAGAAAGAACCGACCTCGTAGAAGCCTTCGGAGAAGATGCAAAGCAAGCACCTTCGTTCAACGAAATCATGAAAAAGATTTATAGCAATGTAACTTACCTTGCCTTGCCGGAACGCGAGAAAATGGCGCAAACTTTCATCGAAACAGCCATAGAAATCTCAAATGACTATGAGCTGGATATTGAGATTGAGGAACATCTGAGTCACATTTCTGCCACCTACTATTTTGATTGCGGCGCGTGCATGGGCTTCCTTAGAAGAATTATTGAGATGTCGGATGACATCTCCTTCTTTGACCACATTAAAGGTTTTGATATGGTCATGTCCCTCGACTTTTACACAAAGGCTGTATTCAAAAGGGACCGGCTTATTCAGCCCCAATGGTCTGACCTGAGCCGCTGAAAGGCGCTCAGGTTTCATTTGCCCCCTAATGCTTCGAGAGCTTGCAACTTTTTTGTAAATACTCGAAGAAATGCGTTGTAGACACCAAGCGTTTCTGCTACAATGTAAATTGTGTTTTTGTACCCGTCACAAACCGCAATATAAGGAGCGTTTGTATGAGAATAAGCTACAAGAAATTATGGGTGCTGCTCATCCAAAAAGATATATCCAAGGCGACGCTGCGCAAGGATGTAGGGCTATCCACAGGCACTATGAGCAAACTCAATAAGGGAGAGGAAGTCGCGCTGACAGTTTTAATGCGTCTATGCGACTACCTTGATTGCGACATCGGAGATATTTGCGAAGTGCTGCGCGACGAATAAGATGTTCCCTACGGTAAAAACAGTTAGATAAAATTCGGGGGTCGTTGGGCATCCAAACGATCCTCAAGTAATGGAGATGAAGATATGGCATATCAAAGCGAAGCAGAGCTTGAACTGCAATTCATAGATCAACTGAATAAGCAGGGATATAGCACCGTTTCTGTTCCCGACTATGATGCGTTGGTCGAAAACTTCAAGGTGCAATTCGAGGCGTTCAATGCAGATAAGCTCGATAAGCCGCTCACAGATAAGGAATGGGAACGCATTCTTAATCTGATGCTTGGCAAATCTGTTTTCCAAAGTGCAAAAATCCTCAGAGACAAATTTGTCTTAGAGCGAGAAGACGGGACGAAGGTGTATCTTTCGTTTTTTGACAGCGACCACACCAAGAATATTTTTCAGGTAACGCACCAGACGACAGTTGTCGGAAAGTATGTCAATCGCTACGATGTGACGCTCCTTGTCAACGGACTTCCCTTGATTCAGGTGGAATTAAAGCGAAGGGGCATCGACATCCGAGAAGCGGTCAATCAGGTGATGCGCTACAAAAAGCATTCCTACAACGGTCTGTACCATTTCATCCAAATCTTCGTTGTTTCCAACGGTGTAGACACGAAGTATTTTGCAAACTCGGATCGGGAGATGCTGCACAGCCTCGCATTCTTCTGGACAGACTTCGACAATGTGCGGCTTACCAATTTGAAGGATTTCTCGATTGCCTTCCTCGCCCGTGACCATATCATCAAGATGCTGACGCGGTATATGATCCTGAATGATACGGATAAACTGCTTATGGTCATGCGCCCCTATCAGGTATATGCGGTCGAAGCTCTTGTCCGGCAAGCGACATTGACCAACCGCAATGCCTATGTTTGGCATACAACCGGCGCGGGAAAAACGCTGACTTCCTTCAAGACGGCGCAGATCCTCGCAGCCAATCCAAATATCAAAAAGGTAATCTTTCTCGTTGACCGCAAGGATTTGGACTCTCAGACCACGGAAGAGTTTAATAAGTTTGAAAATGGCTCGGTAGATGCCACTGACCGCACCGATGTCCTTGTGAAGCAGATGCAGGATAAAAACCGGCAGCTTATTGTAACCACCATGCAAAAAATGGCGAATGCTGTCAAGCGCCCTCAGTATGCAAAGATCATGGATGCGTACAAAGATGAGAAGGTTGTTTTTATCATCGACGAGTGCCACAGAAGTCAGTTTGGCGATATGCACAAGGACATTGTGAGACACTTCCAGAAAGCTCAATTCTTTGGCTTTACAGGAACACCCCGCTTTGAAGTCAACGGAAAAGTAGAAGGAAAAATCACGCAAACCACGGAGATGCTGTTTGGGGAGTGCGTCCATAACTACCTGATCAAAGACGCTATCTTTGACAACAATGTCCTTGGCTTTCATGTGGAATACATAAAGACGATGGAAGGCGATTTTGACTGGGACGATCCCACGCTGGCAGATGCCATTGATGTCAATGAGCTTTATCTGTCCGAAGAGCGTATGTCGCTCATTGCCAATCATATAGTCCAAAATCATAAAGCAAAGACACGGAACAGGCAATACACCGCAATCTTCGCCGTTTCGTCGATTGAGGCGCTGATCAAGTATTATGACATCTTCAAGAGCATAAAGCACGACTTGAACATCTCCGGTATCTTCTCTTATGGGCAAAACGAGGATGCAGAAGGCAAGGATGAGCACAGCCGCGATGCTTTGGAGAGGATCATCAAAGATTATAACGAGATGTATAGCACCAACTTCTCGACCGATACCTTCGCAGCCTATCACAAGGATATTTCTGACCGTGTGAAGGGCAAGAAGACAAAGCCATTGGACATCCTGCTTGTGGTCAATATGTTCCTCACCGGTTTTGACAGCAAAACGCTTTCCGTCCTCTATGTGGACAAGGACTTGAAGTATCACGACCTGTTGCAAGCCTATTCCCGCACGAACCGCGTGGAGAAAGAGACAAAACCCTTCGGCATTGTCATCTGCTACCGCAACCTCAAAAAGCAGACGGATGACGCGCTTACTTTGTTCTCAAAAACGCAAGATACTTCCGGCATTATTGTCCCGGACTATGACTTCTTTGTCGAGAAGTTCAATGAGATGGTCATAAAGCTCAAAGAGATCGCCGCCACTCCCGCAGCCGTGGACACCATGCAGAGCGAGGATGATCAAAAACTCTTCGTTGTCACCTTCCGCGAGCTGACCAAGTATCTGCAATCGCTGCATACCTTTATCGAGTTCAGCTTTGACCAGGATGCACTCACGATGTCTGAGCAGGAGTATCAGGATTATAAGAGCAAATATCTGATGCTCTACTCGAAGCAAAAAACAGACCGTGAGGTTGTCTCTGTTCTGAACGATGTGGACTTCTGCATTGAACTTATGGAGAGCGACCGAATCAATGTCGCCTACATCATGAATCTCATCCGCAACATCCACTTTGATGACGCGAAGCAGAAGGACTATGACATCAAGCACATCAAAGATGAACTTGGAAGGACAGACAACCCGCAGCTGCTCAAAAAGGTTGAGATCCTGCAATCGTTCTTGGACACGGTTGTTGCGGGGCTTAACAGCGCGGATGAAATTGACGCTGCCTACAACGACTTCGAGAACGCGGAAAAACAAAAAGAGATTGAAGCCTTTGCCCATCAGGAGGACATCGACTCTAAGGTGCTCACCGACTTCATCTCAGAATACGAGTTCTCCGGTACGATGGATGCCGGAAACATCCGCGACCGGCTCACAAAGCCGATGCCGCTTTTGAAGAAGCGTTCTTTGGTCAACCGTATCGTGGACTTTATCAGAAAACACGCCGAGAAATACCAATAAGGAGAATAAGAAATGGACAACTCTATTCAGGCTCATCAGAAAGAGCTTTGCAACAAGCTCTGGGCAATGGCAAACGCCCTTCGCGGCAATATGGAAGCCTATGAGTTCAAGAATTACATCTTGGGCATGATCTTCTACTACTACCTTTCGGACAAAACCGAAAAGTACATGGTCAACCTTTTGAAAGATGACGGGATCAGCTATGAAGAGGCATGGGCTGATCCTGAGTACAAAGAAGCTGTCGTAGAGGAAGCTCTGCGTGACCTCGGCTATGTGATTGAGCCGCAATTCCTCTTCCGCAAGATGGTCAAGATGGTCGAGAACCGTTCCTTTGACATCGAGTTTTTGCAGAAGGCTATCAACTCCCTGATGGAGTCCACCATAGGTAACGACTCTCAGGAAGACTTCGATGGCTTATTTTCCGATATGCAGCTTGATTCTACAAAGCTCGGGCATACTGTAAAGGATCGCAGCTCTGTAATGGCGAAGATTATCTCTTCCCTTGACGAAATCAACTTCGGCGTGGAAGACACCAAAATTGATGTGCTGGGCAATGCCTACGAGTACCTGATCGGTCAGTTTGCTGCAACTGCCGGAAAGAAAGCCGGTGAGTTCTATACCCCTTCGGGTCCTGCCGAGCTGCTTTGCCGCCTTGCTTGCCTCGGGTTGACGGATGTGAAAGATGCTGCCGACCCGACCTGTGGCTCCGGCTCGCTGCTGCTGCGTCTTAAAAACTACGCGAATGTCAGAAACTACTATGGGCAAGAGTTGACCTCAACTACATACAATCTCGCCCGAATGAACATGATTCTGCGAGGCATTCCGTACCGCAACTTCAATATCTACAACGGCGATACTTTGGAGCATGACTATTTTGGCGACAAGAAGTTCCGCGTTCAGGTTGCTAATCCGCCATACTCTGCGAATTGGTCTGCTGATATGAAGTTCATGGAAGATCCCCGCTTCAACGAATATGGCAAGCTTGCCCCGAAAAGCAAGGCGGACTTTGCCTTTGTGCAACACATGGTCTACCACATGGATGAAGACGGACGAGCCGTTGTCCTGCTTCCTCATGGTGTTCTCTTCCGTGGTGCTGCCGAAGAGGTGATCCGCAAGCACCTCATCCAAAAGCTGAATGTGCTGGATGCAGTCATTGGCCTTCCGGCAAACCTCTTCTTTGGCACAGGTATTCCTGTCTGTGTCCTTGTCCTCAAGAGGGAGCGTAACGGTAATGCGGATAACATCCTGTTTATCGACGCTTCCAAAGACTTTGAGGCTGGAAAGAATCAGAACATCCTCCGGCAAAGCGACATCGACAAGATTGTAGACGCATACCAGCGCCGCGAGAACATTGACAAGTATGCTCATGTGGCGACTATGCAGGAGATTGAAGAGAACGGCTTTAACCTCAACATTCCCCGCTATGTTGATACCTTTGAGCCGGAAGAAGAAATTGATCTGAACGAAGTGGCTGCGGAAATTCGCAAGCTCCAAAGTGAAATCAAGGACATCGACGCGGAATTGAAGCCGTATTTTGATGAGCTGGGGCTGGATTTCCCGTTTGATGTGGAGGGCAAATAATTATGGCAAATGTATCCTCAAGTAACGGTCTCGAAAAGCGTCCAAAGCTGCGCTTCCCGGGCTTTGATGAGCCGTGGAACGAATCAAAGTTATCAGCGTGTTTTGCAAAGAATATAAAGAAAAATACGGATGGGCGTATTTCCAATGTGATTTGTAACTCCGCAAAGATGGGGCTTATCCCCCAGCGCGATTACTTCGATAAAGACATTGCAAACAGCGATAATACCAGCGGGTATTACATAATTGAACATAATGACTTTGTTTACAATCCGAGAAAGTCATCCGATGCTCCATACGGACCTATAAGCCGATATGCTTATCCTGATGCTGGGATTGTTTCGCCGCTCTATCTCTGTTTTCGAGCCAAAGGAGATGTAGACACGAACTTTTTTGAGTGGTATTTCCGTTCGTCTGCATGGCATCGCTATATTTATATGACCGGCGACAGTGGCGCACGGCATGACAGAGTAAGTATAAAGGATGACGATTTCTTTTCCATGCCAATTCGTTTTCCATCTTCAATAGAGCAAAAGAAAATCGCCTCTTTTCTAAACGCTATTGAGCGACGAATCTCATCTCAGCAACTTCTTGTGGATAACCTCAAGAAGTATAAAAGAGGATTACAAAACCGATTTTTCTTTAAGCGTTCACATTTGTCCCCAAAAGCCTCTGAAATTGATTCGCATGATGTGGAGCCATTGGGAAGCGTAGTCCATATCAACCCCAAGACCGGATCGCTTCCAGAGGCGTTCATATATATTGACTTAGAGTGCGTAGAGTCGGGTGTTTTGAACAGTAAAAAACTTATATCTCGTAACTCTGCACCAAGTCGAGCACAAAGGCTTTTGGAGGAAGGCGATTTACTCTATCAAATGGTCCGACCTTACCAAAAAAACAATTACTATTTCCAAAAGGGTTTTGAATATCCAACAGTTGCATCTACCGGGTATGCACAAATCCGATGCTCAGAGATGGACACTCAATTCATATACGAGCAACTTTCGTCAGACTATTTTGCCCGTGAAGCAATGCTTCGCAGTACAGGTACAGGGTATCCAGCTATCAATGCAGATGATCTTGCGGAAATTCCCATTTGGGTTCCGCCACTTAATCAGCAGGAGAAAATTGGTGCGGCGTTATCCTTTCTCGGGGAAAAGATAGAAGTACATCAAAAGCTACTTTCCGCCTTATGCAGTGTTAAATCCTCCTTGCTGCAACAGCTCTTTATATGAAGAGGTGTTGCAATAGCGATGCTTTTAATCTGTTCAAGCTAAGGAGTGTTGAGTCCGCAAAAGTAATCTTTTGATCCAGCCCCTCAAGAAGAGAGACTACTTTACGCTGAACAGAGAAATCAGGGATAAAAAACTCAGCTTTTTCAATATTAGACCACTCTGCTCTCGGCATCTTTGTACCTGAGCTGATGTTGGCTACTCGAAGAAAATGCTCAGTTTGAACAAGGTAGAATAAGAACTTCGGCAAAACAACATCTGACGGAATAAGCGCCCATATCTCCGATGAGCAAGCCATCGTCTTTTTAGCAAAAGCATATTTACGAAGATAAGGGCGCAATTTGCCAAAAAGTGTGTCACCGGGCATTGCTATATTTTTTATGCTGCTTTGCGCTGTTGATGGAACTGTGGCAAGGATTTTCCCCGTTTCCTGTTCGATGTTCTCCAACTCCACACAAGGATATTCGATGCCAGAAGAGGGATCATATTTCTCGCTTCTTCTTTGGGCAATCTCCGAGAAATAATAACTCTTTGTTGTACATCCCTGAGTTATCTTTTCACCGAACAGATTTGAAAGCAATCCTCTTTTATACTTCTTGAGGGCATCGACAAAGGAACGCTGAAGCTCAACTCGTTCGTTCAAGCATTCTAACAGAGAAGCGATTTTATCCTGTTCCTCTTTACAAGGAAGATCAAACTTTGCAGATTTTAACGCTTCGAACGAAAGAACAACTTGACTTGTTCCGACCGCAAGCACTGACAGTTTTTTTCGTGCTCGGGCTGACGAGTTGAGATATTCTGTCATAAAAGTGCTGTTCGCATTTTTGAATCGAAAGACCGGATAGAATTTACTTACAATAGCCTTGTCGCTGATTTTGTTAATGTTGAAGGTAAACCTTCCGTCATCGCTTCTATTTCTATATGTGCAAAAGCCAAGAGGTATAATGTTATAGCCGTCTGTATCGTGCCTTTGTTGAGAGCCAAAATGATCTATTTGTCTTTGAAGTCCTTCACGAGAAGATGTAAGGACTTCAAAGTCATGTTCTCCATGAACTTTCTCTGAATATGGCTCAATAATTGTACCAAGGGTAGTGCGATGCCAACTTGGAAACTCTCTTCCGCAATCATCTCTAAACGATAATGCTGGGCGCTTTTCGAGACCGTTACTTGAGGGCTATTTAGACTTCCAAAATCAATACCGCCTCATAGCAAAATCCCTTGCAGTAGCAGAGGTAAATCCGCTATTGCAAGGGATTTCGGCGTTCGTGGAGCTTTATCTGCGTACTTGAACAGAAGTATAAAAGAGGTGCGGTAAGGTGTCTTCTTTCGGCAAAATCATGTCCGCTCAGAAATGCGAGATGGACAACTGCAAAGATGGGCGAACTCGGCAGCTTTGTGAAGGGTGCGCCTCTTTCCAAAGCCGATATATCCGAGGATGGTACCCCCTTTATCCTTTATGGAGAACTTTATACCACCTACAACGAGGTTGTAACCAGCGTCAAAAGACGGACGCAAGCACAAGTTGATGAAACTTTTCTGAGCCGTGTGGGTGATGTCGTGATCCCGACTTCCGGCGAGACGCCAGAAGAGATTTCAACGGCTTCCTGCGTTATGCTGCCCAATGTCATTCTTGCCGGAGACCTCTATATTTTCCGTGGCGATAAGGTGGATGGACGAATTATGAGCTATCTGCTTAATCATGTTGTTAATGCAAAAATCGCCCGCATAGCACAGGGGAAGTCAGTTGTCCATATTCAAGCGAGCGAATTGTGCAAGCTCACATTGACATACCCGGATAAAAGCACGCAGAACACGATTATAGGATTCCTTTCCTCGCTTGATGATAGGATCATGAATGAAGAAAATGCGCTTGCTTTTTTGTCCGATCTAAAAGAGGGGTTATTACAGCAGCTATTCATATAAAGAGTTGCTGTAACAATGCTTCCTTAGTGCGTACAAGTCCATGAACACAAGCCTGACAAATATCAATCCTATGATCCAAAGCATAAAGCACAGAGGCTATTTGTGACTGCACTTCGAAAGAGGGAAATGCAATGGATGTTTTTTGTATTTCGCTTTTGCTGATGGAGGAAACCTTCGTCCCTTGTACCAGCGGAAGTATTTGCGTTCTAAATCTTTTGGAATTGATAAAGTAACCAAGATACATAGAAGCAAACGAAATCTTAGGGCGGCATGGTATTGTGTGAAGACCTGATAATGCCTTTGTATCAGCGACTCCAACAATTTCTACCGCCTTACCAACTGTATAATCTTCTGCGGTGTCTGCGATCACGATGTCACCATTTCGCAGATAACTACTCCGAGCAAACTTTGAAAGGCTCACATCCGAGCGAATGTATGGTACCTTTGACTTGGACAGATCAACCACCGCGCCGTATTTAATCAGAACATCTCCATAGTGGATGTTATATGCTATTCCGTTTTCAGTTGACATTTCATCCCGCGAGAAGGTGTTGTTCTGTAACAGATCAAATGCTTCACTAAACGGAACTGTCATCCATCTTTCGCCTGGTCCTTTCTCCCCAAAAAGCTCATCTGAGAGTCCTCTTTTATACTTCTTGAGTGTCGCAACATATTTTTGCTGCGCATCAATTCTTTGAGTCAAAAAGCTCAGGAAGGAAGCGATTTTATCTTGTTCGTCAGTGGATGGCAAAAACAGGGGCTGCTCATAGAGCGTTTTCCATTCCACATTTCGTCGGCACATACTCGCACCGACGGTTGTAGCATTATAAAAGAAATGTTTTGCAGCATCTGATTTAATCCAATGTGCCAGCAGTTCTATCGAGCATCCCGTTATATCATAGGTTTTATATGCAGGAGATACCATGCCGTTCTTAAAACGGAGGTTTACATTTGCGTTTCCTAAATGCAGATTTTGGGTAGATAAGACCATTGTACCGTATTTGATTTTCTTATAACCTTTGTTGCTCGCTCCACGCTGATGACCAAACAACTCTGAATTTAGGAACATTCCTTCTATCGCAGCAGAGAGAAGAGTATCTTCGTCTTCCGTTTGAGTGCGATCACTATACTCCTGAATAAGATCGCCAAATGGTTTGCCGTGCCACGGCTCGTCAAAGCCCGGAAAGCGCAGTTTCGGGCGCTTTTCGAGACCGTTACTTGAGGACGATAATGCTCTGTTTGCTCCTCCACCTGATAATGTTCGTGGAGGTGGTCAATATGACTAACAATACACAATTCAAGACGCTGCTGAACACTTGGCTAAATCAGAAGAAGCCAATGATCACACCGTCAACCCACGCCAGCTTCACGCTGATTGCCGAAAATCATCTGATCCCGTACTTCGGCAAGCGTAAGATTGGCAGCATCACCGAAACGGACATTCAGAGCTACATTTCGTATCTCTACAATGCCGGTCGGCTTGACAACACGGGAGGGCTTACCGTAAAGACCATACGGGATGTTATTCTCGTTCTCAGGCTTGCAATGGAGTTCGCCTATAAAGAGCGGGCTATTCCATTGCTGAATTGGGACTTGATTGAGTACCCGAAAGAGCTGGGTATCAAGAAAGTCAACTCGCTCTCCAAAGATCAGGAACAAGCCCTTATTCAGTGCATCTACATGGACTTGAACAGAAAAACGGCGGGTATTCTGATTGCGCTGTTTACCGGCATTCGGATCGGTGAGCTTTGCGGACTCCAGATGAAGGATATTTCCCTTACGGACAAGACCATCAATATCAACAAGACTGTCCAGCGCATCTATGACAAGCGAAAGGGATCGTCCTATCTCCATATAGGACCGCCGAAGACGAAGACATCTGCCCGTGTTATCCCGGTTCCGTCGTTACTCATGAACATCATCAAGAAGTTCTACACGGAAAATCCGAATCACTACTTCCTGACGGGCAAAACGAGGCCGACCGAGCCGCGTACATACCGGCAATTTTTCACCCGTTTTCTCAAGCGTAACGGGCTGCAAAAGGTAAAGTTCCATGAGATCCGGCACACCTTCGCAGTGAGGGCAATCGAGATACCGGAGTTTGACATCAAATCGCTCTCTGAAATCCTTGGACACAAGAATGTTTCATTCACGCTGAATGTCTATGGGAGCGCCAATCTCCAACAGAAGGTAAAGTGCATGAACCTTCTGAACGATCTGCTGTAAACAAAAAAGAGCCTCAGCCGACACCCGCAAGGGCATCGACCGAGGCTCTTCGCTTTTGTATAAAAATCGACCTTTATTCTGACATTTCAGACATTTGGAGCTTAGACGGGAAAACATACGGGGCAATGCGTCATCTCTGCGCAGAGGGCAGGAAATCAGCGATTTTCAACCTTTAATCCGACAGATTTTGGCTTTGTCCTGAGCGCTTGGAAAAGTAACGCGGACAGGCAAGGATAACGGCGCGGAAGCTCTGCTTACAGGGATGAACGCAGCGGCGGCACAGGTCATTGTATTTGCGGCGACCGTCGCTGCCTAAAAAGAAGCTCCATTCGAGCTTCCATTTCTTACTCCGGCTCATAACTCACGCTCGCTCTTCTTCTCCTTGTGGGGAGAAGGCTTATCCGTCTGCTGGGCGGTTTTGGCGGATTTCAGCCGATCCATGATAGAGGCTTTCTCGCCTTTCTCGTTCGCTTTGTCTTCCTTCGGACCGTTGTTGATGATCCCGTCAATCATGCCGTAGTCATCCTCAAGCGACATTTCAGCGGCTTTGAGCGGATTTTTCTTTTCCAGCTCAGCCACCCAATCCGCTTTCTCCACACCGAAGATACCGCCTTTTGCGGCGTGTTCCTTGATCTCCTTGGCGTCCAGAACCAGCCCCTCGGTATCGTCGCCGTACAGCCGGTAAATCTGGCACGACTTCATGACCTCAGCCGCAGTCTCTTCCCGCATGGGCAGCATCCCGCCCCATTTGTAGCCGTACTGCTTCATTTCCTCGATGCTGATGCTGTCGTCCGGCATCTTCTCGACCGGCATGACCTCCTGACGGAGCAGATTGACTGCGGTTTCATCGAAGCCGTCATAGATATGGGACAGCACCAGCTCGCCGCGCTCATCGACAATGATGCAGGAGGCATCGTCCCCAAAGGTGTCGTGCTCCATCAGCCAAAAGGTGTGGCCATCGATCTCCTTATGGTCAATCGTGTGCCATGTGCCGATATGACCATCCACCGCCATGCCGGAGGTGTTTTCATTGACAATGGAGCTTTTCTCTTCAAGAACCGTCTGTTTCTGCTGTTCTTCGGAAATCATCGGGATAGCAACAATCCTGTCTCCGATTTTGGCAAACTGCTCCGGCATTTTGAACTCCGTCATAAACTGCCGCAACAGATCCGGCGAAAGCGAGCCGAAGCTGTCATCCGTCAGACCCGTGACAAGGAAGGTACCGGCAACAATATCATAGATTTCACCGCTGTCATCCCGCAGGGCGCGGTTGAGAGGCAAACCGTTCATTTTGCCTTCTTCATTGCAGACAATGGCAACCGGCTCTTCAAAGGGATAGACCGCCTCTATGCTCCCGCCAACCTCATGCTGTAAGGACTCAAGGCTGGAAGGGATTTCTTTCACATAGGGCTTCCTGTCCGGCTCAACCACCAGCACAGTGATCGTGCTCGGCTGCTCCAATTCCTCGCCGCTTCCGGTGACGCGGTACTCATCGGGAATATCCTCAAGCGTCCCGTCAAAGTAGCGGTTCCAGCTATCGCCGGTAGGACGGATGTACCCGGCATCGGTCAGTGTGCCGCCTTCATTGATTGCGCAGTCTTCGCCGTACCGCTCAAAGTCAATGTAATCCACAAAGCTGCCGAACTTGTTGTCGATGTTGTACCCACCCTCAAAGAAGTAGTAGCGACCGAGATCGTCATAGTCCTTGATGTCGGGGATAAAATCATAGTTGTCGAGATTGTAGGTCAGGTTAATCATATCGTCGAGGTCATTCACTTCATCGCAGCCATTATCCATGATTGCCACGAAATGCTCAAGCTCAGAGCGGGACATCTCATCCAACCGGGCGGCAAGGTAGTTGAGCTTATCGAGGTTTTCGTATTCGCCAAGGAGATTGCTGACTCCATGAATGGAGCAGTCATAATCCGTGATAAACCATTCCTCATAGACCTGACCGAACTCGTCCTTTGAGCCGATGCCGATCCGCTCGAAGACCTTCTTCATTTCCTCTTCGGTGGTCGGGAAATGAACCCACTCACCGACAAGCTCGCCTTCGTTGTACTTGCCGAGATTGGTCACAAAGGCTTCAAAACTGCCATCCAATACGGGCATAGGCATCCTCCTTTCAATCGTCCATCATGCTGTCCGGCGCGATGTAGAGCTGGGCAAACGCCTCGTCGGTGATACCCTCAAGCTTCCGAACGGTATGGAAAAGCAGCTCCGCCATCTCATCGTCCAGCTCGTCGATGGGCAGCGACTTCATTTCAGCAATCAGCCTCTTGCGGCTGGAAGTGTCGAAGCAGCACATCAGATTCGTCTCTTCCACGGTAAAAAACATAATCACATCTCCATTTCCTTTGATTTCGGTTTCTTTGTATGCTCAGGCTTTTTAGCGCCTTTGTCCGGCGCAGTCTGGGCGTGTTCTTTGAGCTTTGCGAGGACAGAGGGCTTCTTCTGGGAGGTATGCTCTCTGCGATCCATTGCTTCCCATAGGCTTTCTGCCGGGGCGTCCTCCACATAGGAACGGACAATAGACAGCCGTTCACGGAATGGAACGGGATTTTTCCTGTCCGTGATGTCTGTCAGACTGATCTCTTCGTTTTGAAAGTCCACCTTGTCAACGCGGACAGTTTTGCCGTCCATATCCATCACCGTGCCGACTGGGATGTAATCCTCAGCGAGAAGATGCTTGACGGTTTCCTGTCTGCCGTCTTCACCGGGCTGCGTGACAAGGACATCATTGCCTTGCCCCCACAGCGCCTTAGCCTTGGCAACCCACTGATCTTCCCGAAAGCCGGTCACGGCAACCTGTCCGCCGCCTTCTAACTCTTTCATCAGGAGCTTTGTGCCGAGCGCGGGCGCTGCCTTCTTCGCATCTTCGCCGTAAATCTCGAAGTAGCCGTTCTGGGCAAAGCAGACAATCGCTTCGGGATGGGATTCCTTGACGGCGTTGTAGGCGGTCTGCGCTTCAAGAGGCAATATGCCAAGCTTTTCGGTCACGCCATGCTGGACGGCAAGCTTGTGAATGTGATCATCAATACTGCCGGCTTTCGCATGGTAGCTCGTTTTGAAGCGCTCACGGCGGAGGATCATGTCAAGCTCAGCCGCGTTCTCAGGCAGATAGCTCACCGACACGACCTCGCCGTGCTTTTCTTCCAGCGGGATCACTTCGCGCCGGTAGCTGCGGAAAGGCAGATAAAAGGTGGCATCGTCCTTAAAGGTGACTGCCACTGTCTCAACCGGAACGGTGAGCTTTTGCATCCTCTCTACATGGGCGGCATAGTCCAGCTCAATGAGGTTGCCTCTGATGGTATCGCCCTCTACGCCCTCGATCTCAACCGCGTAGGCAAGGATGGGATCACGGGTTTGCTCATGGTAAAACTCCCACACTTTGTTTTCGTAGGAATCCTCCACATAGACTTCACGCTCAGGCAGGAGGTAAGTGCCGTTCGGACGGGACATCCAAAGAAGGCGCTTGTCCTCGGGGGATTGGGAACCGGCAAGGCTGTGAAGCAGCCCGGCGTCCAGCTCAAAGTCCTCTTTGTAGTTCTGGGTATGGATGTCCATAATCCGGCGAAGGGCATCTACAAGATCGATGTTTTCAAACTTCATAGGCATCACTCCAAACCGGCATCGCGGGACTTCTGCTTGACCGGCGCTTTGCGTTCCGGCTGGCTCTTTGCCGCAGCACGGAGCTGTTCCCGGATAGAAGGCTTTTCCCGCGCTGCTTCCTGAGTCTTCTCTTTGCCGATGTATTCAAGCATCGGTGTCAGCTCGCGGTAGCAGCCCTGTACCTTCTTCGCAGAATGGCGGCGGTGGATAGCGAACATCGGCTCGCCATCCCGGGTAACGGTGTTGCCCTCAATCCTGACCTTGTACTCCATCATCACCTTGAAGGACTGATTGGACGAACGGTAGGTAGACAGCATCCCGTCGTTGCGACCGGCGATCTGCGCTTTGAGCGTGTCCATGACAGCTTCCTTGATTTTCTTTTCCTCCGGTGTGAGGCGATGCTTCACCGGTGCCGCCTGTTCCGGCTCTTTGGGAGCCGGAGTTTCGGGACCTTCCTCCGGGACAGCCGTTTTGCTCTGTTCAGCCGGTGTCTGCTCCTGCGCCTTACCGATAGCGGTCTGCCGGACGAACTCTTCGGTGAAAAGACTGACAAGCCCCGGATTTACACTGTCAATAATGAGTTGAGCAGCATGATCCGGGCTGCCATCCATGCCCTTTGCCCATTCCTTGCAGTCCGGGGAAATGCGCCCATCATGGTCTTTCTGCTGGATGGTTTGCGCGAGGACATAGGCGACGCGCTCAGGCGAGAATTTCTCAAGGATGCTCTTAACGGCGGACTCCGCCGCAAGTCGGTTGTTGCCGTAGTAGTCGTTGATGGTCTGCTCAATCGCCTCTTTACAGTCCATGTTCGCTTGCATCGAGGCGCGGTAAGCACCCAGCTCACCAGCTTCAAAGGCATACATCGCAGCTTCCCAGTAAACCGGAATCGCCGTATCCCGCAGCGGCGTAGGGGCTTCCTGTTCCTTCACGGCAAGCCGCTCTTTGAGCTTTTCATCAATACCGGTGATCATCTCAGCCGCCGTTTTGCGGATGGTTTCCAGCGAGCCTTTCAGCTCCTTGGTCTCCTTGTCGGAGGACCAACCGGCGATATAGCCGAAGGAATAGTCAGAGGTCTCAATGCCGTACCGCTGGCAGACGGTATAGGCGACGCTTTCTGCCTCGACCTCCTTAGTGCGCCGGTCTTTCTTGTCTTCGGGAGCGACCTTTTCGCCCGGAGTGACGGCATGGAGCTTGGCATGGGCAATCTCATGGATCGCCGTCTTGATGGTCTGGATTTCGCTCATGCCCTCCTGAATGGCAATCCGGTTTTCTACATGAGAGAAGTAGCCTTTTGCGCCATCGGTGATGTTTTCAAAGGCAATGGGGACCGGAGATAGCTCTTTGAGAGCATCAAAAAAGGCGGCGTAGTTTTCCACGCTGCCTGTCAGCTCGTCTACGGCAATATCGGGAAGTTCTTTGCCGTCCGTCTGGGACACATCGAAGACGCTCACCACCTTGAAGGCGGGACGGGTCACTTCAACCGTCTCGGTGACCGGCTTGCCGTCCTTGTCGAGAACGGGCTTCTGCGTTACCGGGTCGAGTTTTTCCCGCTCTTCCTGCACCTTGTAGGGCGCAGGAGCAAGGATTTTGATTCCCTTTTCGCCCTTCATCACATGGCGGTCGAAGTTGCGCTGCCATGCCGTGTAACCGGCGATCAGCGTCGCACCCGGCTTCTGCATGGCGATGAGAAGCGTATTGTTAAACGAGTAGTTGTAGAACTTGGACATCGTTTTCAGGTACTCTTTGAAGCGTTCGGATTCAAACAGTTCCTTGAGTCCCTGTTCCAGCTTGTCAGTGATTTCCCGGACTTGCTGGGCGTTTCTGTTTTCAGCCATTTCTTACCTCCAATCTTACTGATTTGAAATAGAAAACTCCGGCTGAGATTTGCCCCAAAGACGGGCTTTTACCTCAGACGGAGTTTCCGTTCTGGTCAATCTGCGATGATACAAATTATCTGTATGTTCCCATTCAATCAACTTCTCAAATAAGTCAGGGTGACGGTTGACCATGTGGGAAAGCTCAAAAGTCGATGCGTTTGGGCAGAACCAACAACCGTTGCGTTTGGAATGTTGATAACAGGGAGAGAGCATATCGTATTTCTCGCATAGCCGCCAAGCATCCGCTTCCGTCATGCCATACTTTGCAAGAAGGCTGATGTCCTTCTCCTTATTCAGTCTGGCAAGACGCTTTGGCTCGTCCAATGCAATACCTACATAGCTGCGGGTGTCATCAGGTTGAGCCTTGTGGTACTTGCGGAGTGGAGGCATTTTACAGTCCCGATTTACCGCGCACTTTCCCGGCCAGACAAAACCTCGGAGCAGCCCTTCATAAGGTCCTCTTGTGATAATGTGATGGAACACATCATCGTAAGTTTTGTCACTTCGCAGAACCGTGAATTTGCATCCGAGTTCATTTTCAACGAACGGTTTGAGCTTTTGGTGGATAAAGTCCCGATGCTCCGGGACTTCTCCACTGATCTCCTGATCGAACATCACCTCACTGTAAATGACCTCATCCAACGGCTCGTTTTTCTCCGCAGCAAGGAGAATGGTTGCTACGCTGTCCTTGCCTCCGCTGCATGAGGCAATATATCGCGGGCGCGTCATCGGTCGAACTCCATCTTGAAGCTGACATACTTGCCGCCTGTGTCATCCAGACGGATCACCGCATCATAGAGCTGCGGGCGTTTCGGCGTATAAAGCCCGGTCACTCTGCACCAACCCTTGTCCAGCAGTTCGGCGGCGATTTTCTTGGTCAGCTTCTTTTTCTTACTCGTAAAGAACTTGTTATCCTCCCACATACAGAAGGAGCATTCCTTGTTCGAGCAGTAGTAGTTTCCCTTGCCTACATAGACCGGCGAGCCGCAGCGCGGACATTTGCCAATGGACTCTCTGCCGGTATCGAAGCGGTTTGCCTCGGCGTCAGAGAGGAAGGGATAGGCTTTGACCAGCTCGGAGGTCATCCCCACAATGCCGGAAAGGAACTTGTCCGCATCCGCATTGCCGCGCTCAATCTGCATCAGGGTATTTTCCCATTCCGCCGTCATGGAAGGAGAAGTGATCTGTTCGGGCAGGACGCATACAAGGTTGTTGCCGTCCTTTGTAGGCACGAGAGATTTGCCCTTGCGCTCAACAAAGCCACCTTTGACCAGCTTTTCGATGATACCGGCGCGGGTGGCAGGAGTGCCAAGCCCTTTCTTTTCGGTATCATCGTCGAACTCAGCATTCCCCGCAGTCTCCATAGCCGACAGAAGGGAGTCTTCGGTGTAGGGCTTCGGTGGGGATGTGTAATGTTCGGTGACGCTGGAATCGACAGAAGAGAGAATATCCTTCTCATTCAGAGAAGGCAGTGAGCGCTCCGGCTCGTCTTTTTCCTTGCTCTTGAGCGTTTCCTTGAAGCGGTGCTCAATGGCTTTCCATCCATCCTGCATGACTGTTTTGCCCTTTGCCTTGAACTCGTAGCCCTCACAGGTGAGCGTGACCGAAGTCTCGTCGTAGATGTGCTTCTCACCGGTAGCGCTCAGAAGGCGCATGGCGATAAGCCGGATGATTTTCTGCTCCGACTCCGGCAGCTCGGTGAGATCTTGCTTTTCAAGCTGGACGGTGGGAATAATGGCATGATGGTCAGTGACCTTGGCGTTGTTGGTAATTCGCCCGATGTCCGGCTCATGGGTAATGCCCTCGAAGAGCGGCAGCTTGCGGGAGACAATGCCGATCACCTGATGAGCGGTGCTCTCCATATCCTCAGTGATGAACTGACTGTCCGTTCGGGGATAGGTGAGCAGCTTTTTCTCATAGAGGGACTGCACCAGATCGAGCGTCTGCTGGGCGGTAAAGCCATAGTAGCGGTTGGCTTCCCGCTGCAAGGTGGTCAGATCATAGAGCCTCGGCGGGTTGACCGTCTTCGTCTCCTTCTTGAGAGAAGAAACGACGGCTTGCTTTTTATCGCAAGCCGCCGCAATCGCCTTCGCTTCCTCTTCGGTTTTGACCTTTTCCAGGTCCGCCGTCAGGTTGTCTTTGCTGATATGGACATTGAAGTATTTCTCCTTATGGAAGGTTGAGATTTTGCCTTCACGCTCCACCAGCATTGCCAGCGTAGGCGTTTGGACGCGCCCGACCACCAGCTTCTTATGATAGAGTGTCGAGAACAGCCTTGTGCCGTTGATGCCGACAATCCAATCTGCCTTGGAACGGGCAAGCGCGGCTTCGTAGAGCCGGTCATACTCGCCGCTGCTTCGCAGATGGGCAAAGCCCTCCCGGATTGCGCTATCTTCCAACGAACTGATCCACAGGCGCTTAAAGGGCTTTGTGCAACCGGCTTTGTTGTAGACCAACCGGAAAATCAGCTCGCCCTCGCGTCCTGCATCGGTGGCGCAGACAAGCTCGGTCACACGCTTATCGCGCATGAGGTCGCACAGCACCTTGAACTGCTTCTGCTTGTCCTTCGGGACTTCAAACAGCCATTCCTCCGGGACGATGGGGAGATCGCTGTACCGCCATTTGGCAAAGCGCTCATCGTAGGAGCTTGCGTCCGCAAGCCCCACAAGATGACCGACGCACCATGAGACGATGTAGTTGTTTCCTTCGAGATAGCCGTCCTTACGGGAGGAAGCACCCAGCACCTTCCCGATAGCGGCTCCAACACTCGGTTTTTCCGCAATCACTAAGATCAAATCGTTTCCTCCGTTTCTTTGGTTTCGTCCCCGTTATCCTCATCGTCAGCAATGACAGGCTCTTCGTCCTCATTGATATACGGCTCTTCCTCATAACCCTCGTCATCGAAGAAATCCAGATCCTCGTCCTTCTGCTTCTTGCCGCGAACGAACTTGATGTAGTAATATGCACCACCGCCGATGCCGACCAGAGCAACGATGCCGATGATCAGGACAATGTTCGGGGAAGCGTTTTCCGGCTCTTCGGGCGCTTCGGCTTCCGCGTCCTCGACCGGCTCTTCCGGCTCAGTTACAGCGCCGGTGCACTCGCTCATGTTTGTTTTGCAAACAGGACATTCCGTATTGACAGCTCCAGCCTCGCAGCGGGTATCGCAGTTACAGGTAGTAAGCGAAGATGCCGTTTCCTCATCCAACAGGGCAAGCAGATCGGCCTCGTCCACCATGTTGAGGAAATAGGTTTGGTACTGTTCCTTTTCCTCGTTGATGGGCGCATCGTAATCGATCACGACATAGAAGGTGTTGCCGGTCTTGGTCTGCACCGTGATGAACTGCTTATTCGTCGCCTTGTCATAGAGCAGATCGCGGGTATAAGCGTTGCCTTCACCTTCAATCGGCTCGCCCTCATACGGTTCAGGCTCTTCGGGTGCTGCGGTTTCCGGTGTTGCCTCGGGCTGGGTCGCCTCCGTGACCGGAAGCTCCTGCTCGGTATCATCCGCATAGGCGAATGCGGGTACAGTGAACGAGATACAAAGCGCGAAGCACAGTGCAAGTGCCGCCAGAGTGCGGATTCCTTTTCTCTTAGTCATTGTCCGTCACCTCCTGCTGGGTAGTGGTAGGCTTTTCCGCCTTGCCGTCCTTCATCGCGGCAAGGAACGCCATAATCTGATCCTTGTCCATGACCATCGCACGGACGGTGTTGACGATTTCAAGGTTTTCCAGCTCGGTTTTCTTGTCGTACAGCTCCTTGAGCTGCCCCTGCAGGTCCTCGACCTTCTTCTCGGTTTTGGCGATTTCCGCGCAGACCTTCTGATATTTCGGGTTCATAAAAACGCTCCTTTCGGTTAGTAGTTGGGTCTTCCAAAGGCATAAAAGTGGGATTGCCAATAGGAAGTGTTGATGGATGTGTACTGGATGGGATCGCCGCAGTGCAACATCACATTGTCGCCCACATAGATGCCCACATGGGACACGCCCGGCGTGTCATAAGTGCCGACAAAGAAGACGAGATCCCCCGGCTTCACATCGGCGCTGGAAACAGGCGAACAGACATTGTAAAGCCCCTGCGCACCCAGCCGCCCGGTGTTGACAAGTCCGCTGTTTGTGAGAACATAACTGACGAATCCCGAACAGTCAAAGGAAGTGGACGGATTTGAGCCGCCCCAAACATACGGGTAGCCGAGATATTTTTCTGCCTCTGCGATGAGAGTTGCGAACTTCTCGTCCGTCAGATACTCCGCATTGACCGTGTAGTCATCGGGTGGGTTTTCAATGTACTTGTCCACATAGCCGGAGCCGGGGAACAAATCCTCGCGGTTGCCCAGCGTTGACATATAGGCTGAGTACATGGAGAGCTGGTCTTCATTCATGATGTAGACCGGCAAATGGGAGAGGTCAAAGTTTTCCAGCGTGACAGTACAGATGTAGTAGTTATACGGCACTTCGACCTCATAGGTGTAAGTTTCCGTGCTGGTCTCGCCGGTTTCGGGATCGGTGACAGTCGTTGTCCCGGTACGGGTCTCTGTCCGGTAGCGTACCTCAACCTCCACATCTTCGGTGAGGATGTATTGCCGGTCAAAGAGCGTTTGAAGAAGCCCCTGAATTTCGTCCAGTGTGAACTCTCCCTCATTGAAGGAGGATAGAATGGAGATCAGCACATAGGGATCGTGCTCAATCGTATCAAGGTCAAAGTGGTACTCATCGTAGTCGTGCGTGCTCTCGTAGTTATTCAGATACGATTGCAGCTCCGCCTCCATCTGACAATACTGCGCCTCCGCGCCGGTCATGGCATCGTCCTCACTGAGGTAGGAAGTGGCGATGACAGACGAAGTGGTAGAGGTGAACATTGCCGTGCAGGAGCTAATCCCAGCAGACAACAGGATCAGAATCATCAAGCCAGCTCCCAGCCAAGCAAAGACCTTTTTGTTCTTGGCGATAAAGTCCTTGACCTTATCCGACGCTTTCTCTCGGACGGTTTTAGCGGTGGACTTGGTGGCGGTGGAGGCCGTTTGCGCCCCGGCCTTGCGAGCCGCAGCGTATTCCTTCTTGATGTGCTGCTTCTGGTAGTGCTTGTTCATATTGGCTCGGGAAGCCTTCATCTCAGGGTTTTCGGCAACCGTCTTCTCAAAATGGAGCTTCCGGTCAGCGGCCTCGGCCTTCTGCTCCAGCTTGGACACCTTCTCGAACGGCTTGTTTGCACTGCGCTCTGTATGATGCTGGTAGTGGCGGACAACGGACTCGGCGGCAATCTCTGTCTTATGGGCAGCTTCTACACCGGAGTTTTCCTGCTCCACCTCATGGATTTTGCCGTGGATGCCAGAGGCAAGCGTATCGCCGACCTTGCGGACGGTCTTGTCTGCCTCAAACTGCAATTTGCTCTGTCCCTTGGGGACTTTCAGCTCGTCTTCAAAGTAGAGGCGGGTTTTGCCTTTACCGGTTTCCTCGTCAAAGACGCGCTCTTTTTTCAACACCTTCTTGGTGGGCAGCTTCTCACGGGCGGCATCCAGACGCTCATGCGCCTTCTGAGATTTTCGCTCCAACCGTTCAATCCGTCTGGAAGCTGGGGCATCATCGTCAAGGTCCGGCATCTCTGCGGAGGTTTCCGCCGCTCTTTCCAGAACGGACTCTCCATCAATCTGCCTTTCAGCGCGAGGTCTGCTGACCTTACCGGTAACAGCGGTATCGGCAAATGCTTTTCCGTAGTCAACGGAATGGGTGCGGTATGTCTCAGAGTGCAGAGTGTGAGATGTGGGATCATCGCTGACGGGTAGATCGCCCGGATTGTACTCTTGCGCCGCATCTGCGGACTGTGTTTCGGCTTGAGCCTGACTCACTGCGTCTTCCAGCTCATCAGGACGAAGCTGCCGCCGCTTCTTGACCTCTTCGGCAATATCGCCGGTTTCCGTGTCGTGGGGCGCAACAAGTTGGGCGTCCTCAAGCCGTTTTGACACTTTTTCTGAGGTGCCTTCGGTGAGGTTTTCTTCCACTGCGCCGTCTCTGGTCATCCGCAGGACAACCCGGTCTTTGGGCTTCAATTCATCATGCGGCATCAGATTTCACCTCCAATCCGCGCCTCGGCAAGTTCCTTGTATTCAGGGTTTAACTCAATTCCGACATAGTGACGGTCAAGCTGCTTTGCGACCATACCGGTTGTGCCGCTGCCTATGAAGGGATCAAGGACAACGCCGTCTTTCGGGCATCCGGCAAGCAGACAGGTTTCAACCAGCTTCGGCGGGTATGCGGCATAGTGACCGCCTTTGAAGGGGACGGTGTTGATAATCCAGACATCCCGCTTGTTACGCAGCGGATTGATCATCTCATCGGAGATAGCACCGTGTTCACGGCACAGGTTGATGGTCTGCTGCTTTGCCTGTCCGGGGATCGGCTCCCCGTATTTGTTGCTTCCCTTGACCCCGCGCTTGAGCCTGCTTACCGTTCCGGGAGCAATCGGCTCGGAAATGGCCTTGTAGTCAAAGAAATACTTCCGTGACTTCGAGAACAGAAAGATATGCTCATAGCAGCGGGCGCAGCGGTCTTTGACGCTTTCCGGCATCGGGTTTTCTTTCATCCAGATAATGTCATTGCGCAAATACCAGCCGGAGTCGCGGAGCGAAAAGGCCAGCATCCACGGGATGCCGATCATATCCTTGGGCTTGCAGCCCTCAACCTTGTAGTTGAGAGCCACAGCCTGACCGTTTCTGCCCTTGGGATTCTTTGCGTCCACATAGCCGCCCTGATTGCCTTTCCCGGCATAGGTGTCGGAGATGTTAAGCCAGAGCGTCCCGTCTGAGCGCAGTACGCGCCTGACTTCGGTGAACACTTCCGTCAGGCGCGAGATGTATTCCTTTGGCGTTGCCTCTCTGCCGATCTGCCCGTCCACACCGTAATCACGCAGCGCGTAATACGGCGGGGAGGTGATGCAGCAATGGACGCTTTCATCGGGCAGCGTTTTGAGGACTTCGAGACAATCGCCGGTGTAAATGTGATCAAGCTGTATGGGGACTCCCTCCTTTCTGCGAGACTTGATGCGCAATCAGTCGGAGAAATACTCGTCCGGCTCGTAGTCCTCGTCATCGTCCAGCTCATCCTCCCAGCGGTCGATGATGGACTCGGCCTCCTTCGCCGCTTCGCGGTACAGGGAAAGACGATTGCGCTCATAGGCGGCATAGGCCGGGATGAACTTGCCAAACTCCTGAATGGCGCGGACATCCTTGGTGCGCATATCCGATACCATGTCGATCAGCTCGGCCATCGTCAGCAGATCCTCAATCATGCTGTCGTACTTCTCCTTGGGGATGGTGACGAAATCATCCTCATACTCGTCTTCCTCATCCATATCAAAAGCGGAAGGAGAGCCGGACACACGGTAGATGTGTTCTTTCTCCTGAATGGAGTCGAGAATACCGCCGATGACCTCCGTCGCCTCATTGGCGCACTCGGCGATTTCCTCGCGGACATGGAGGTAAGCGCGGTGGTGCTTTTTCAGCTCGTCCTCCTTGCGGATCAGGTTGACCAGCTCCACGGTCAGCCCCATCAGGCCGAAGAAGCTGTCCATGCCTTCCTTGACCTCGCGGAAGCTCATCTCAACCGGCGTATCGCCGAAAATCTCGGTCATCTCGTCAACGGTGATCTCAAAGTTCTCATTCATATTCTTTTTCATAAAGGTAGTCCTCCTTAATTCTGCAAGGTTTCTTCGGGTTTGGTAGTCATGTAACGATAGAGCATCGTGTCCTTCGGGAAGTCATCCTTGAAGGGGACGATGGTCGAGCCGTAGAAGATCAAGCCTTCACCGGCGTTGGAATTGGTGATGTAGTTCTGCTGACTGGGCGAGATGTTCAGCGCTTTCGAGAGGATCTGCCGGTCGCCGGATGCCTGGTTCAGAAGGTAAACGAAGTCGGAGTTCTCAAAGATGTTCTCAATCTCACGGGAAGCCAGCAAATCCTTGACATTCTGGGTGATCCCGGTCGGAATCCCGCCCCATTTTCTGAACCGCTTCCAGATTTCGACGGAATAGGCGGCTGTCTGTTCTTCCTTGAGCAGAAGGTGGAACTCGTCCATGTAGTAGCGCGTCGCCTTGTGCTGGGCGCGGTTGATGGTCACACGGTTCCAGACCTGATCCTGCACAATGAGCATCCCCAGCTTTTTGAGCTGCTTTCCGAGCTGCTTGATGTCATAGCAGACGAAGCGATTATTCACATCCACATTCGTCCGGTGATTGAAGACATTCAGCGAGCCATGCACATAGATTTCAAGGGCAGTGGCAATCCGCTGTGCTTCCGGCTCGCTCTGGCTGCGCAGGATGTTGTAGAGGTCTTCGAGGATGGGCATTTTCTCAGAAACCGGATCGGCAAGGTAGTCCTGATACACCTTGCGGACACTGCGGTCGATGATGGTCTTTTCCACCGGTTGCAGCCCATCCTTGCCGCCCACAATCAGCTCACACATGGAGAGGATGAAGTCAGACTTCAAAGTCAGCGGGTTTTCCTCTTCCGAGTAGTTCACATTGATGTCCAGCGGGTTGATGTAGTCGGTGCTTACCGGCGAGATGCGGATGACCTGACCGCCGAGCTTCTGCACAAGGGGATAATACTCCGCCTCGGGATCGCAGACGATGATGTCATCTTCTGTGATGAGGAAGGCGTTGGTCATTTCCCGCTTCGCCGAAAAGCTCTTGCCGGAGCCGGGGGTGCCGAGGATCAGACCGTTCGGGTTTTTGAGCTGCTTGCGGTCAACCATGATCATGTTGTTGGAGAGCGCATTCAGCCCGTAATACAGCGCCTCGCCGCCCTGAAAAAGCTCCTGCGTCGTGAACGGGACGAACACCGCCGTCGAAGAGGTGGTCAGCCCGCGCTCAATCTCGATCTGATTCAGGCCAATCGGAAGAGAGGACATCAGCCCTTCTTCCTGCTGGAAGTCCAGCCGCTTGAGCGCACAGTTGTATTTCTGGGCAATGGAAGCCGTCTGGAAGATGGCGTTCTCAAGCTTTTGCCGAGTAGGCGCGGTATTCATGATGAGGATAGTCACAAGGAACATTCTCTCGTTGCGCGTCTGAAGGTCCTGCAACAGGCGCTTGGCCTCACCGCCGTAGGTGGCAAGGTCGGACGGGATGATTTCCATGTCATATCCGCTTCTCACGGCCTTCTTCTGCTCTTCAATTTTCATCTTGTCGAGGTCAGTAATCTTCATCTTGATGCTCTTGATGGCTTTCGCCTGATCAATCGTGCGGATATGAAGATTGACCGTGATGTTGCTGTCCATGTCGAGGAAGTCAGCCAGCATCCGGTCATTGAGTTCCGGCGCGAGGATTTGCAGGAAGCTCACTGCGCCGATGGCCTTGCCCATCTTGAAGCACTTGCCTTCACGGAAGTCGAAGGAAGTGGGCGCGATGAAATCTTTGCTGCTGAGTCCCGTCCGGGCTACCATGTCAAAGGAGAAGCGGAACGGCTCGTTCGAGTCCATGTTGAACACATCATGGAGCACTTTCAGCCGTTCGTAGCCGGACAGCGGCTCGGTCTTCACACCGAGGGTTTTGAAATTGTTGAGGATGTCCGTCTCAATCCGATCCAGCTTAGCCTTCGCCATGCGCAGGGAGTCGGCCTCAATGCCGAAGGTAATGTACTTGCGCTTGATGAGGCCGTTGTTGCCCTTCGTGAGCTGGTTTTGCAGCATCTCGGAATACTCGCTGCGGATGTCGTTGAACTCGTCAGCCTGCTCCGGGATGTTGATCTGCTTCTTGAACTCGCTGATGCTCGTCCTCTGGTTGATGAAAGAGAACTGGACAAAAATCGAGCTGTCAAAGTAGTTCAGGAAGTCGCACCAGTTCTCGAAGATGGCCGTCTTGTCCTCGTTCTGGGCGAGCTGATAGTTGATGTCGTTGAAACGGATAGTCTTTGTATAAAGACGGCTGTTGACCTTGCAGATGCCGTCGCGGCACATCTCCACATAGGGGATGGTCTGCTGCGCCGATTTGCGGACTTTCTTTGCCTTCTTGTCCTTTTTCTTCTGCAAGACCAGCTTCTTCTTTTCCTCGGCGGAGAGAAGATCGCCGTACACCTTGCCGTTTTTGGTAAGCCGCTTAGGCTCTGCGGCCTTTTTCGTGCTGCTGTGCAATCTGCAATTCCTCCTTCTCTTTGATTTTCTGCTGGATCGCAGCGTATAGGTTGTTCGTGCGGTATGGCCGCACTTTATCCCTCAGAAACATGGACTTGATCACATGACCGAGGATTTTTTCAGCCGGTTGCCCGTCCTTCTCATAGAGAGCGAAGAAGATAAACGGGAGCATGATGACCACCATCAGCATTGCCGAAGTGGAGATGCCGAGGCTGGGCTTAGTCAGGAAGAAGATCGGAACACCCGCTGCCGCAGCCAGCGCAAAGCAGATGAGCTGCCGCTTTGTCAGGTTGAACATGACCTTCGTCTTGACACGATTCAGGTCCTTCGGGACCGGTACAAACGCCATTGGGAACCTCCTTTCCAAGCGTGATGCTGCATTCGACCTCATTGCCCCATACATCCCAGCCTTCGGGGGACTGGCGGGCGAAAAGTTCGATGCGCGGGACATCGCCCATGAGCTGGACGATGCGGTTGCGGGCTTCCTCCGGTTTCTTGGAGTGCTCTTCGATGTGGCTCATGATGACCTGATGCACACCGGGGCTTGCCCGTTTGGGATGGCCTTTCGTTGCGAGGATGCAGAGTTCAGCATTCGCCCGTGTCCAGTACCCCATGCCCCAAAAGAGACTGTCGGACACCCGGTTCTGCTTGATCCAGACAAAAGCCGTCGTTTTGTATTCAAATCCCCATGCTTCAAGGACTTGGAACGCCTCCTGCATACAGGGGAAGGTAATCCACATGAAGAGCGCACAGTCTTTTGCTGCAAGCTCTCCAATAGGCAGAGCCTTGATGTCTTCAAGGCTCATGGTCGGGTAATGGCTTTCCGCTGAGCGGCCAAGCCCCTTCTTTGAGTAGACCTTGTACCGCCACGGAGGGTCGGCGTAGATCACGGAGTATTTCTTCAAGCTGACCCTCCTTTCTCAGTGGGCATTGAATAGTGACTTTGCAAGCGAACCTGTCTTGAACAGGGAGAAGCAAAGAATGACCGTATAAGCTGCCACCGAGAATAGCGCCGAGTGGATATTGGCTGCGATGATCATGTTGTTGATGAGCACGGCATAGATGCCGACGCACACCATGATGAGAAAGCCTTGGAATGCCAGCGCAAACAAGCCCTTGAGGTAGTTCGTGCCGATGCTGCCCCATTCGCGGTTGCTCATCGTCGCAATGGGAATGGGCGCGATGCTCACGGTGCAATAAATCTCAATCATACGGCCATAGAGAATGACCGTGATGAGAATGGACATGATCTTGAGGCACAGGCTGATCAGCAGCGTCTCTATGGACAAGCCGAGCAGTTCGCCAATGCCCATCGTTTCCATGCTGGCGCGCATTTGTTCAAGAGTGGATTCGATGTCGATGTTCGTGTCGCCGCTTATGACACCGGCTGCACCGGCTACGACATTCTGACCGATGTCGAAGACCGCCATCACAATGTCAAAGGTATTGGTAACGAGGTAGATCGCCACAGCCGCCTTGAAGAACCACTTGAAGAACATCCATGTGTCCATGTCATGCAAGTTGTTTTTCTCGGTGATCATGGAGATCAGCTCGTAACACAGGACAAAGGTGATGATGATACCAGCGATGGGGACTATCACATTTTCGGATAGTCCCCGGATCATCTGGTATATGCTGCTATCCCATGAAGAGGGCGTTTTGCCTACCTCAGCAGCTATCGTCCCTACCTTGTCGTTGACATCGGTGAACATATTGGTCATGTTACTTTCAATCCAGCCGATCAGAAGCTCTTTTATGGCTCCTTCGATTTTTTCAAGGATAAATCCCAATATTTCACCACCTTTCGGTTATGCTGGGGTTGCCGGATCAGAACAGGCCAGACAGGAGCGGGATAAGGGTCGTGCCGATGAGTACCACACCACCACCGGCCATCAACTGCTTGATTCCTTGGCTCTTGGCACCGGGATTGTCATTGCCGTACCCCTCCATGAGGTTGACCACGCCCCACACGGCAAGGCCAGCGCCAAGGGCGACAACGAGGGTCTGCAAAACGGTAACTGCCTGATTGATAAATTCCATAAATGACCTCCTTGTGTTGGAAATTGGTTAAAAATGAAGGGAGAGCGCGGCATTTCGCGCTCTCCCATGTGGATACGCGAACCGGTTATCAGAACAAACCGGACAGCAGGGGGATGAGGGTCGTGCCGATGAGTACCACGCCGCCACCGGCCATCAACTGCTTGATGCCCTGGGACTTGGCACCGGGATTGTCATTGCCGTACCCCTCCATGAGGTTGACCACACCCCACACAGCCAGACCGGCACCGAGGGCAACAACGAGCGTCTGAAGGACCGTAACCGCCTGATTGATAAATTCCATAGAGTGACCTCCTTGATTTTTGAGTGTGAATTATTGAAAATGGGTAAAAAAATAGAAGCCCCATCATTGTTCTGCTTTGGGCATTGCCCATGCGCAGTGCATGACGGGGCTTTAATCGGCTTCAACCTCTCCCATGTCATAGAGGTCGAAGGTTTGGGTGGGCTTGACTACCAGCTTGTGAGAACGGTATTTCTCGATGTCAAAGGCGTTGCGCTTATCGTAGTCGGACAGCATTTTGTATTTTGGATGCTTCGTAATATCGTACTTGTCACTGAGAAAAGGTCTCACGCCTCTAAGCTGCAAAATACATTTGCCGCCGTCCATGACAGCAATTTCGTCCTCCGACATGAGTTGCTTGCCGGTCTTCTGATAGTTCAGGCCGTATGAGTTGTTGGTCGAACGGGTTTCTGATGTGTTATATAGGTCGATTGTCTCCTTTCCGAGGATTTCACTGAGTTCCTTCAAAGTGGATTTTTCCTTGCCGCCGAGGAAGAGCGTACAGTCGCAGTTGCCGACAATCGTGTCCGCCGCGTCCTTGTAGATGGTCTTGAGCTGGCTCTGGGACTGCAAGATGATGGATGCTGAGATTTCCCGGCTTCGGATCGTAGCAATCAGTTTGTCGAATTTCGGGATTTGACCGATGTTCGCAAACTCGTCGAGCAGGCAGCGGACATGAACGGGAAGCCGCCCATTGTAGACATCATCCGCCTTATCGCAGAGCAAGTTAAAAAGCTGGGAGTACATAATCGCAACGACAAAGTTGAAGGTATCGTCGGTATCAGAGATAATGACAAACAGCGCCGTCTTGCGGTCGCCGATGCAATCCAGCTCCATCTCGTCGTAACTCATCAGCTCCCGCAGCTCCGCGATGTCAAACGGGGCAAGCCGTGCGCCGCAGCTAATCAGGATCGACTTGGCTGTTTTGCCAGCGGCTAACTTATATTTACGGTATTGCTTGACCGCGAAGTGGTCAGGGTCACGCTCTTCCAGCTCATCGAACATGAGGTCAACGGGATTTTTGAAAGTCTCGTCATCCTCTCTGGCCTCCGATGCGTTGATCAATTCGAGCAAGGTAGTGAAGTTTTTCTCGTGTTCCGGCGCTTCGTACCAGATATAGCCGATGAGTGCGGTATAGTAGAGCTTTTCTGCCTTGACCCAGAAATCCTCCCCGGACTTATCGCCATCTCCCTTCGTGTTGACGATGATCGTATTGACCAGTTTGAGGATGTCCTTCTCTGACCTGATGTAAGCGAACGGGTTGTAGTGCATGGATTTACGGAAGTTGATCGTATTCAGCGACTTGATGACATACCCGTTTTTCTCAAGCATCTTTCCGCATTCGACCAATACTGTGCCCTTGGGATCAGTAACCACATAGGAGCTGTGCATCTGCATGAGGTTGGGCTTCACAAAGAAGCGGGTCTTGCCGGAGCCGGAACCGCCGATCACAAGGATGTTCTTATTCCTCGCGTACTTCGGCTGCTTCGGTCGGCTGTTCATCGTCAGCCCCTCGGTCTGGGTGAGGATGACATTGTTGGAGAAGTCGTCATCCATGTAAGGCCGGATGTCTTCCGGTCGCCCCCAACGGGCTGACCCGTATTCCTCCCCTTGGCGGAATTTCTTGCGGTTTTTGCCTTTGATGTAGACGGCCAGCTTGAGCAATGCGCCTCCTGCCACACCAATGAGAAGGTCTACCGGGTGGAAGCTGGGGAGCGGATTGGCAAACGCTGCGCCGAAATTGGCAAAGCCGCCGGTGAGCTTGTCAATAAACTCCGTACCGGGAGCCAGTCGGAAGACCGCCGCCAGCTTATCCACAAAGTAGAAGGCGAACACATACGGGAGATTGAGAAGGACGAGCTTTTTGATGTCGCGTTTCTTTTTCATAGCTCAACGCCCCGATCCTTCGTCTTAACCTTGACCTTCTCCTTGTGCTGGGCTTTAGACTGCTCCCTGCTGCGGGAGAGCTTCTGCTTGAGGGATTGCTTTTCTTTCTGCTTGACCGTCTTGGCGGAAAACTCCTTGAACGCCTGAGTCATCACATCCACATCCCGGCCTTTGAAGAAGACGAGATAGCGCGGCGGCTGCTCAGAGGTGTCTTTCTTGAGCGCGTAGTCGATCCCGTACTTGTTCGCTGTACGCTCGAAAGACTTGATGTTTCCGTCGGTCACTTCGATGTTGCTGATTGCGGCGTTCTGCTCGACAAGGTGCTTGATGGACTGCTTGCCCCGGTAGGTCTTGGGCTGAGAGGCTTGCTTTTCGGCCTTTTCAATTTCCTCAATGAATTTGGCGAGCGCCTTTTTCAGCACTTCCGCAGTGATCCTGCCGCCCTTAATGGCAATCGCAACGACTTTAGTATTTACTTCATCCTGCATGGGGACCTCCTTTCTGAGATTTGCGGGGCAATCCTGTCACTAAGGCGGGACACCGTGTAAAATGTGGATCATGTTTTCATCTCACCTCCTTTAAGTTGATTGAGAATGCTTACGCATCAGCCTTTTCCGTGAAAATCGTAGTTCACGCGGGCTGAATAGTAGTTGTCTATGGTCAGTGAAGCGTTATACAACGCCGTAAGCAGATATGCCCGGATGTTCCGAATGTCGGAAGGGCAATCGTTCATCGCTTGGAGCACATAGTCGATGTGGCCGCTGTCCAGCTTGAGGAAGCGTGACTTAACCACCGGCTGCGGCATATCTTCTCCGTTGATACGGATGGTGGGTCTTGTGGAGCAAACAGCATCCAGCATGATCTCGACAATTTCATTTACCCGGTCAAGGTCATAGTGCCTATCCTGAGAGCGGATGTCGATCTCAAGGTTATCCCGGATCAATTCCCTGTATTGCTCCCGTTCATCCATCCTGTCCATCCCATCAAGATTGATAGATTGATAGTTTCTCAGAGAGTTATTTCTTTCGTTGGTAATTACTTGATTAGTATTTAATTGTGCGGGATTTTCCGTACACGGTTTTCCCGTGAACGGATTATCCGTGTCCGGCTTTTCCGTATGCGGTTTTTCCGTGTCCGGCAAACCCATCTGCGGCTTCTCGTATATCTCGAAAACCATGCTGCTCATCCGGCCTTTTTCATCCCGTGACTGATGACGGACGAGATACCCTGCGTCCTCAAGCTCCCTGAGAGCTGCCAGAACAGCATCGGGGCCTTCCTTGCAGATCGCCGAAAGACCTTTCGTTGAGAACTGCCAGCCATCGTTGAAGGACAGCATTTTGGAGAGTAGCCCCACGGCCTTGAGGGACAGGGTTTTATCCCTGAGATGGTAATTTGCCATGACCGTGTAGCCACGGTTTTTGTTGACGCGATAGACTGCCATGCGGTTATCCCTCCCTTGCCATCACCGGCTGACAGCGCAGCGTTGACAGCTTCACCGGGGAATAGGGACATTCCTCGAAGACACAGGTTTGATATTTCCAGTAGGGACGATGGAAGCAGCACGACCGGCATTCCGGGCAGATCCCGTCGCATCCGCTGTCATAGTGGTTGTGGCCGGGTACCTCCTTCATGAGGGCTTCAAAGGCTTGCAGCTTACCGGCTGTCATGTAGCTCATTTTGTTTTCTCTCCTTTCCTCGCCGCACCGCCGTCATCTGCAAGGGGCAGATTGTTCCAGCTTTCGGGCAACAAAAAAAGAGGGTTTGCTTCATGCTCCGAATTGGAGAATGAAACAAACCCTCTTAGCTTTTCAGATATTCAGATGATTTCTCGGATGGTATGGATGATGCCGAGCAGCAGCCCAACAATCAGGGCGAGTCCTCCGATAAGACCACCGATAATGATGTTGAGTGCGAAGATTCCTACTGTGCCGGATATGCCGTAACCGAAGGGGACGAGCCAGAGACACATCCTGCGGATGCCGAATGGGAAGCCGACACAGAGCCACATCAGGAAGTAGTCACATACGCCGTCCGCCATATAGACCGGCTTGAAGAATGCGGCAAGACAAAGGGCAATCAGCAGAGGAAGCAGCACTTCCTTGAGGAAAGTCTTCACATCCTCACCCTCAATCCCTGCAAATCGTCCGTGCGGATGCCGACGAGATACCAGTCCGCAGCCATCTCGATCCGGGTGGGTTTCCACTTGCCCCCGACCATGACATCGAAGCATTCCCCGCAGTGCAGACCGCCGTAGTAGCAGTCAAGGTCAAAGCGAATGTCGTACCGATCCGTTGCGTGGTCATAAACCAAAGTTCCCTGTTTCATGATGGACTCCTTTCGTTGTGGGCAGCGCAACGGAAAGGGCTTATGCAGTGTACCTCCATAGCCACCGCAAGCCGGTTTTGATCCGGTGCGCCGATTGTAGTGCGATTGTTCCTCTTTCAGGTCAAAAAAGAAGGGACTAAGCCAGAATCCCTTGATTTTCAAGGTCTTTCTGATTTAGTCCCATTATCGCACAACAATCTTTCGACAGCACAACAGCCACTTTTCCTGCCTCGATTTCTGACAGCATCTGCTGAAATCCGGGGCGGTCATAGTTTGTGCCGCTGTATCCGTCATCCACAAAAAATGTTGGATTCGGGAAACGGTGCTCTTTTGCGTATCGGAGCAGGATGTCCTTTTGGTTGGTGATGGAATTACTGTCGCCCTCGTTGGCATCCTCTTGGGAGAGGCGGCAATAGAGTGCGGTGATTTTATCAGTTGCCCGTAACATTTCTGTATCCTCCTTCAAAGGGGCAACTGTCAGTACAGGATTGGTTGCTTCTATTGTACCAAGATTCCCGGTATTTGTCATTCATTATCCCTCCGTCTTTTCTGTAAACTTTTCAGTCAAAATGCGCTCCATCTTTCTGTCCAGCGTTTCTGTCCCGTCATAGCTGCCCATAATGGTGTAAATTGTGCCGCCGATCTCACGCTGTAAAGTGAACTCCGGCAGCCAGAATGCAGATGGATTTTTCACACGGATATGCCCAGTCTCGTCAAACCAGAAATTGTGTTTGGGGCGGTCAGGCGGCAGCGGTTCGGGTTTGAAATAGGGGTCAGGATTGAAGAAAAAATATTCCGTTGGTTCGTCATGGTCAGAATCTTCCCATTGACTGATTTCTTCCCAAATATCCAAATCATCTGCATCAATACCAGAAAACAAATCATCGAGCAGTTGTGGATCAAGGGCATATTTTTCTTCCAGTTGTTTGATGACATCCTCCACATCAATGCGGATGGAATCACCGCTGAGTTGTGCGGCTGCAAATTCTGCATCACTCATATTTGCCCACCGCTGCAATTCGGCCCGTGAAGTATCATCAAGCAATATGAGTGAACTTACAGGCTCACCATTGGGCAGCGTATCTCCGAGAAGTATTTTGGCAAGTTTCCTTATGAGGTTATTGTCCTCTTTCCAGTTGAGTTCCATTTTTGAAGTCCTCCTTAATGGTCGATCTGATGCTGTTTCCTGCGGTTCTGCTCGTGATTTTCCTGCGCACGAACAACCTGTTCTACCTTGTATTTGATCTGCCAAAGTTTTTTCACCTCCGCATAAATGGGCGAAAGTTCCGCTTGCCCCGTCTTGTATTCCTGTTCCAGACGGTCATGCTCCTTGCGCCATGCAGTGACCGGCAATTTTCCATCCTTAAAATGCGGCTTTAATTTGCGCTCTGCCATGTGATACAGGCGGAGTGCATTTTCATTTTCAGACATGAATTGCTCACGCCTACCTTTCCACTTGATGGCTGCCAGCTTGTCAGCAACAGGTTTTCCGTCAGCGTAAAACTGTACCATGCGGAGAAGCTCATCTAACTCCTTCCTGCGGTCAGATTTGCCAGACAAGGTACTTTTCAAAGTGTCAATGCGGTCACTCAACGCAGATACACGCTCCTGCAACTGTTCCGGCGTTGTCAAATTGTTCTGCATGAGATAATTACAAATCTCATTGAATTCTTTGAGATTTCCGATTTTCGCTTTCCGGCTCCATGCCCCTGTGCTGCGGTTGGTGTAATACTCGCTGAGCAGCTGCGCCAGATTGGGGGCTTGCGATTTGTTCAACTCCTCATGTGCTTCTTTCAGCCAGTTAAGCAGCGCCACAATTCTCTTTTTCAGTTTGCCAATCAACGCATTGGTTGCCTTGACCCAGCGGTTGAAATCACCCTTATCAGTACGAATACCTCTGGCCTCCATCTGGCGGATCGCCGGCCCCTCATGGACAGTAGGCAGCTGCTCCACGCCCTGACGCTCGTAGCTGCGGTGGTCGATACGGCATTCCAGCCTTTTCTCGGCAAATCGAGCATTGCACATTGCCGCCCACTGCTCCCGCCAATGTTCCAGCGTTTCCGGCTTGCCCCAATCCGTGGTGGGGACAGCGTTGAACACATAGTTTCCTGCTTCATCCCGTATGCGCTCCCCGTTTTCATCCAAGAGATATTCCCGCCGCTGCTTGTTGCCCCATTTCCCATCCGGCAGCAGGGGACGGATAGGACACATGACATGAAAATGCGGGTTGGCAATGCCGCCGTCTCCCTTGTCGGGGGTATGAACGGAGAAATCCACCACCATGCCCCGGCTCACAAACTGCTCCAATAAAAATTGCCTTGCAAGGACGATGTTCTCCTGCATGGAAAACTCGTTCTGCAAAGCAATGTCAAAACTGTATGCAAGCTGGGCTTTCCTGCCCCGTTCTGCCTTTTCCACCTCGTTCCACAAAGTCTGCCGGTCTGCTAAGGAAGGCGGGGCGTGGGGCGGCAGCAGGATTTCAGAACAGAGGACACCGCCTTTCCGGGTGTAGTCGCTGTCCTCTCCGTAATACTCGCTGTGCAGCTTTTCGCCGGATCGGTAAGCAGCGGACGCAACAGCGGATTGACCTGCGCTGCGTTTGATTTGGGTAACATGGAAGTGAAATAGTGCGATACTTATCCCTTTCCTTTCTGGCTTGCCTCATTGTGTGCATTGACCGCTTCCATCAACAAAGCCCTGACTTCCGGCAAAGCGAAAACCTTTTCCGTAAAAGCATAGAACTCCGTTTCGCTCAAAGCCTTTGCCAGCGGTGCGATGCTCTCCACGGCGGCCCCTTTGGTAATGAGGCGGTGCGTTCGTTTCTGCCGGTCTCCCTTCTCATAATAGGATTTGCGGTTTTCCAGCCGCTGGAGCCTGCTGCGCTCCTGCGCCAGCTTCTTTTCTGCGTCTGCGATCTCCTGTTTCAGTTTTTCGGTTGTTGGCATCGTAGATTCCCCCTTTATTTGCAGATAAAAAATACCGCCTGTCTTTCGGACAAGCGGTAAAATTTGCGTGTTGAGTTTTAGGCTTTGGATGGGAAACTGTCTGTGCAAACAGATTGTTTCCCATCCAAAACGGGCAGGGATAGCCGCATAAGCGGCGCAAGGGGTGCAGCCCCTTGTACGGAACGCAGTGACGCAAAACAGCCCGGACTTCCATCGTCCGGGCTGTTTGCCTCGCAGAGCGCACGCATACAGGGTTTACCCTGTATAGAAGTGCGCCCTTTGTTCCAAAGGGAGTTATAGGTCGGCCTAATCGAATTTACTATTGACCATCGAAAACAGCTTTTCAAACCGCCCAATCGTTTCTTCTGAGAAGGAAAGTGTGCCAATATTTTTCGCCATATAATTTGCGGGAGAATAGTGATTGAAAGACTTGTTACCATTAAGCCGTTTCAGCTGCGACATTATCGGCTTATTTGCATCGAGATCGGAAATCTGCACAGATGTACCGAAAGCACCGTTATACAGCGCAAGATATTCTTCCTTGCTAAGCAAGTCCTCAATGTCAGCAAAGGTCTGTTCTATCACGGAATGGTAATACAGAATCTTTTTGTCAGCAATAATTTTCTGCTCTACCATTCGTTTCAATCGAACTTCTGCCCCTTGATCCGTAAAGGTATCGAGCAAACATACTGTGGATAGCTCGTTGCCTCGCATGAGCGAAATGAAAGTTGCAATCTTATCTGCACCGCCCACCGGGACAATCGTGACATCATCGGACAGCCCCTGTTTCCCCATATCTTTCAAAATAGTCGAGAAATGGTTAAGATAAACCAAATCGGAAATACCCTCTACCAAAAGATTTTGCGGTGAAACATATAGGTTTTGGGCAATCGTGTAACCTAACGCTGCCTGTAACGGAAACAGCGTATCGGAGTCTTTTTCTTCAACAGCATCCGACACAACGCTACCGATTTTAGGATTCTGTGTATCATAGACAGTTCGCACTTCATTGAGTCTTAGAGAATCAATCATAAAGGGCGAGTGTGTTGTGTATATGACTTGATATTCGGGTGCAAGCTTTTCGTCAATAAATCGCAACAAATCATTTTGTGCAGAGGCATGAAGACTAAGTCCGGGCTCGTCCAATAATAAAATGTATTTACTGTTCTTGTCGCCTTGAATTTTGCTAAACCAGACAAGGAAAGAGAAAAACCAAAGAAAACCTTTACTGCGATTTTTCAGCGGCAGCGTTACCCTGTGCTTGGAGTTATAAATTCTGATATTGAGATAGCGAACATTGTTTGCAGCATGCTCGATTTCAAAGCGAATTTCAAGATTCCGATTTGTTGTCCAGTACTCAAACATTTCATCCGTGATGGAATTAGAGGTTGCTTCCAACTGCGCCTTGAACGCTTCAAAATTACTCTCGGATTGAATATCAGAAATCTGCAAGCCACTTAATTCAAACAGTGCCTTTGCGATTTTGTATTCCTCAGAAGACAAGCTTCCTGTCGGTTTTCCTGCGGCGAAGTCACTTAAATTGATTCTGCAAGGCAAGCTGAAGTAATCGCTAAAATACCACAGTTTAGGAATCGCAGGAGAAATATAGGTCTTATAGATGTACCCTTCCAGCGGATTCGTCCATCCGTTTGCTCCCTTCTTAATTTTTTCCAGTTCGGCTTTAATCTCGTTCATGCCCGGCAGGGAGTTGTTTTCGGAAACAACGCTCACTAAGGAAGGATAATCGGTTGCAGCATGAATAAGTTCTTTGCCTTGTTCTCCCACGCCAAAAGCTGAAATCAGCCAATCTTTGAAAACTCCAAAATCAGTTGAAACTCCCGTTGTTGTCCTTGTGTTATCGTAGTAAGATGTCACTGAAAAGCGCTGCTTAGAAATAATGCCCTCCGCAAAAACATCCTCCACACTTTTTACATCTTCGTCAGATAATTCATACTCGCAAGTTAACACTCTGGGATTTTCAGTGCGTACTTTTGTCAACTCGCTGCGAGGATAATCTAAGTCCTTATCGAATTGGAAGTCTGCATTATCCTCGAAATAATTCGATTTTGCCAGAGCTTCGAGCAGCGCCGTTTTTCCAGATTCGTTTTTGCCAACGATCCGTGTAATCTGGCTTTCCACCTCATAAGTCTGCTCTGTCAGGAAGCTCTTGTATTTATGGATGGTGACTTTCTTAAGTAACATACATACTCCTTTCGCATTGATTTATTAAAAATACCCCAAATCAAGAACGCTTTCCTCAATTAAATCCTCGTTCTTCATTTGTGAGAAAATATGTTCAACAAATCGCCTAAAGATATCTGCTGAATATGGGTTGTTTGTCAGATAATCTATGTACCAAGCCCTGTGTGCTTGCCTTCCTGCGAATGTGCTGAACTCCTTCCGAACATTGGAGCTAATTCTTTTTGCCTTTCTCACAATCAGAATTTCATCAATATCGGTTGTCGCTGTGCTAATTGGTGTCATATCAAGGAAATCGCAAAGCAAATAATATTTTGCTCCTGTTACCGCCAACTTTACATCGTGGGCTGTAGCAGAGGCTTCTTGATACATAGTCTTATCAAGATTTGTCTTTAATTCTGCCATCACATATCCTAAATGTGTTGTGACTGTTACAGTTTTTTCTGCATCAAATGTTGGCGTGTAAGAGGATCTCAAATATAGTGTTCTGCTCATCGAGAAGTCTTGATCTTTTGTCTTTATGCTGAGTCCTCCGCCGATTGTAGGAGAGCTTAAACTGGACGCAAAATATGCAGACGAAAATGTTGCCGTCTGTGAGCCTACTTCGACATCACATTTGCCAAATTCTTTAATTATGCACTTCCGCACAAAGATAGGAAGAAACTCTTCAATAACTGTATTATCAAGTTTCAACTGGCCCTTCTGGCGATATAAGAAATCTTCGGGGCTATCAAAAATCAAATTAATGTCGATGTAGAACTTGTATTTATTGAGTAACCCCACTAATTTTTCAATTAGCTCATCAACTGTGGGGGCATCTGCTTCCTCTAATGCAATAATCCATTCATCATATTTTTGTAACGCTACTTCCAATCTGGATTTGTCGCTATTTGGCAGTTTGGCACTCTCCATAGCAGCAACTATTTTTTCACCATGAGTACCTCTTGGCATTATTTATCCCTCCGATCTATTTACATTTTCAGCTCTTTCTATCGCTTCAAAAATCAGTTCAATATTCTTGCTGTCGGGATACATTTGCGCTTTCTCGGATAATATCCTTACGGCAATAGAACGCGCAGCATCTTCTATATCTTCCTCGCTTAGAAACTTTTCTGTTTGGGCATTTTCAAAATGGAGGATATCTTCATATATCATTTGCCCAAACCTGTTTTTGAACGCTCGTTCTTGCCTCAACAAAAAAGGTAGTTGAAAAATCTCTGTTGCTATTTCGAAAATTAATCGGCTATTACAAAAAGAGTAGCCCAATACATTAGACTCTCTACCAACAACATAAATCATTCGGGCATTTTGACAGCAGGCACGCATTGCTTCTTTGATGGATAACGCCATGTCTATGCAGTACTGAATAACAGTAAGCAAACGATTCCCTCTGTTTTTCCTGTTGGAGCCAAACTCATTTTTTGCTATTGCTAAAACATCATAACCCAACGCTTCAACTGATCGACGATATTTTTGGTGATAATTAAAGACATTGATATAGGGTGGGGATGTTATCAACAAAGTTGCTTCCCCTGAATTGCATCCCAGTTTACGAGAATCGCCCATATCAACTTTAATCTGTGCTGTAGAGAAAGGAATTTCTAAAACCGTTTTTTTTAGTCCCGTCCATTTCGTATGGAGAAGTGAAATTGACAATTCATTGTTAAACAAATCTATCAGGATTATCAGCGTGCTCAACAATGCTGATAAAGCAGAAGGATTATTCTGTTGAATGGCACGAGTAATCGTCGGTAAAATTTCATCTGTTTTTGATATAGATGTCAGAATTTGTTCAACAGAATCTATTAATACTTTTCGCTCAGGAAGAGATTTGTTCGCCAATTCATATGTCTTAGCCATGTAGTATGCAGAAGCATTCAACTCCATGCCATATGCAGAAATGCCTTTTCGTGCTGCTTCGCATAATGTGGTTCCTGATCCGGCAAAAGGGTCAATAACAACATCGCCATCCTGCGCATAATGGCTCAATAAGGCTTCAACAAATTGCGGCGAAAATTGTCCATTCCATGCGAAAAGATTTGAACGAGTTTTATTATCAATATCCAGTTCCCCTTGCGATATAGATGTTTTATCTATAGGTATTTTTTCAAATATTGTCATTGTATCAATCATCTGCACTCTCCAATGGTTCATCAATAAACTCTAAAATATCATCGACCCCACAATGTAGAGTTCTGCATATTCTCTCGATCGTGTCAAGAGCAAGATAATTATCCCGTTTAAGTCTTGTAATAATATTAGCACTACATCCCGTTTGTTCTATAAGGTCGGAATTGGTTATTCCTTTATCAATCATTAAATGAAACAATTTTTTATAAGTAACCGCCATAGATTTCACCCCTTTCAACTTATATTTTATCACGCAAAAAGGAAAAATACAACAGATAGCGGATTAATTCGAATTTTGTTTGCAATTAGCGCTTTTGAATGTGTAAGAATCCATTCTTTTTCGCCCATTCACTTGCCATCTGTTTTCGTTCCTCACTGTATGGCGCAGTCAGTCGGAAACTCAATCTGCCTTTTTCAATCTCAAAGGTCAGCCCGCCTTGTTCGTCATCGTCAATTTGGCGGCAGCACTCCGGGTAATTCGCCGCAAATGCCGTCAGTCGCTTTTTCAGATTGGTATTATGAGTCTGCACCTCAATCATGCTCCCGTATTCATCAAAATAGATGGCAGTTGTCTTTTCTCTCTTGGTAAGCTCTGTTCTCATAAAACCTCCTGTTTTTCGCAAATTTTTCTCAGTTCTTGAATTGGAAAAGTGGTGTGATTTTCCGGTAGAAACACTCCAAACTATGTGGAGTATGTTCCAACTGATGCTGTCAGTTTATTTGTCACTTTTCCGGCTCTTGACTGTGTTTTCATTCTTTTCGGTTTGTGCGGCTTTTCAGCCATTCCACAAGCTCATGCTTCATCACCAACTTGCGTCCGCCGATCCGCAAGGTTGGAAAATCCGGGCTGTTCAAAAGGTTGTATGCGCCCGCTTTGGAAATCTGCAATGCTTGGGCAAGCTGCTTTGCATCCATCACATCAGGCATGGTTTCAAACGGTTCTCTACTCATAAAAATCTCCTTTCCTGCATGAAAAAGCAGCAGTCACCTTTTCGGTAACTGCTGCCGTTTCTGCATCTGTTTACTTGTCCAAATACTTCTGATATTCCCCTGTCACGAAATCCTCATAAGCGTCTGCAAGCTTGGCAATCCGCTTATGGACTGCGCTTGCGGTCTTGTAGCCAACCTTGTCTGCGATCTCCTGCTCGGTGTAGCCCTCCATACGCAGCTTCAATATCTCCCGATCTTTCTCTGTGATAGTGCTTTCCGCAAAGGTAGCGATCTGCATTTCAGAAATAACGGAATTTTCAAAATCGCTACGGGGGTCTGCCACATCGAAAATGTCCCCGTCCTCACTCTCCATCATTTCATCCAGAGAGATCGGCTTGCCGGAACGATTGTGATGCCACTTCCGCATGAAGTCAGTCTTGACTGTGCTGCTTATGGCTTCATAGTCCTCTACGGTGCGGTTTTCCCATATCGCATCAATCACAGGCTGCCATTCCTGTTCTTCAACTACCATGTCGGTGACATTGCCAATCAGATTGCTGAACTGCTGATAGGTCAACCACGGTACTTCCATGCCTTGCGGGATGTTGTAGAGGTTTTGGAAGCCCAGCCCGTTTTGCTCGAACTTCATTCGGATGTGGGGGATAATGCTGTATGATAAACGCCACAAAGGGAAATATCCTGTGTACTGCGTCCATGTACCGGGAATATCACGATAATTGCCCTTATGGTCTTTCACTTGGAAAAACTGCCATGCACTCCATGCGTAGCAGTCCCACACAAGCAGCTTGAACATATCATCACATACGATGTGGTCGTATTTGTCCGTCCGTAAAACCTCATAGGGGCATCGGGGAAGTTCATAGGCGGGTTTCCACTTTTCTGCAAGCTCTCTCGGTAAGCTGTAAAACAAGGTCAGCCATGATTTGTCGCTGTCCTGCGGTATTTCGATAATCTCACCGGGCAGCACTACAATGAAACCATTCGGGCTTTTCCGCTTCTCCATAAGCGTCACCTCCAATCGTTTTGAAATAGCCCTCTACTATATATGGCACGAGAAAGACTGAATTGTTCCAATGTTTCCAAATTTTTTGAAAAATTCCAGAATGGATGGGATAGGATGATTATAGCTTCATTATACTTGAAACCTGCGAATAAATCTATTGCTTCCACGCACAGGCAAAAAAATAACGGGTACTCGGCTTTTCACCGAATACCCGTTATCTCGTTTGCCAACCCCGTCTGACAGATGCCATAATCAAAATTTCTGGAATTACTTTCTTATGAGCACCCGTCTAAACCTCCGGGGGATTTCGACTTTTCAAGATTGGTTTTTAGAAATACCGCTGCTCCCGGGTTTCATCGGTAAGCTCCACGCTGTAAGGAGCCACCAGATAAGCGCCTGTGGCGATCTGGGCGATGTGCCCGTCTCTGGCATAGGCGGCGCCGCTGATGAAATCGATCATGCGGCGGGTGACTTCCACAGTGGCGGCCTGCACATTGAGCACCACCGTGCGGCCGGCCTTCAGCTCGTCCACCACCAGGCTGGCATCTTCAAAGCGGTTGGTGCGGATGGATGTGATCTGGAAAGCAGCCGCCGGAGCAGGCATGGTCATTTCCTCTGTCCGGGCACGCTCCACCTTCCGGGGCGCCAGAGCCCGGTTCTCCTCCACTTCGTATTCGTACTCGTCCTCGTAATCCTCATCGTCATAGCCCATAAAGGACCGGATCTTATCCATCAGCGCCACAGCAGACCCTCCGTTTTATCTTCGGCCAAAAGCTTGGCCATTGTTTTTTCATCCTTATATGAAATTATAGCTTATTTTCCCTGGTTTGACAAGGATATTTTGTCGACTTTTCCCTGGAAAACACCGTTTTTTTCGCCCAGGATTTCCCTTTCAGGGCAAAAACAGGCCCCAGAGCATCACCTGATAAGCCGGCAGCCCCTCCTGGGAAAAGGAGATGGGCAGGCGCAGCACTTCCCTGGCCAGGTCCACCACCGAAAAGCCCAGGCTCTCCAGAGAAAGGCGCATTTTCTCCGGCTGGCGGCAGGGCTTCCCCTCCGGCCGGGCGCAATGGGCGCACAGACGGCATCCTCCATGGGTCAGCCCCAGGCTGCCCGGATGGCTCTGTTCCAGCCGGAGCATTTCCTCGTGGGCGGCTTTGCCATACCGGGCGGCGCAGCTTTCCATGAAAGTCCCGGCTTTTTCCGGCGAGGCAACCTCCCGGCGCAGCTCCGGGGAAAAATGGAGCACATGACAAAAAAGCCGGATTTTGGAAAATCGATCCAGATCCGGCAAAGCCCCTTCCTCATAAGGGGGGCAAGACCACAAGGCTCCGTACCGTGGACAGGCCCGGCAGAAGCCCCAGTATTTTTCCCGGTGGTAAAAATCCATCAGCCGGGAAAGGGGGATTTCCCCCTCCCGCTTTTCCACTGTGACGCCGGTCACTTATTTTCGCTTTCCGGGGCCTTGGGCTCTTCTTCTGCGGCCTTCTGCTTTTGCAGCAGCTTGACCAGCTCTCCGAAGCGGCCCACGATGTAGCCGTAGTTGTCCTTTTTATGAGGGATCATGCACTGGCTGCAATCCTTGATGCCCCCATAGGTATACTGGAAATTGCCGCCGCATTTGTCCCCCAGGGCATAAAGGGGGCAATAGCAGAACAGGCAGTTGAAATTCTCCTTGTCCTCGGTTTTATGGCAGGGGAAAAACTCGCATTTTTCGTGGCGGAAAAAGGAGTACTGGCTCCCTCTCCACATTCCATTGTCCTCATACAGATCGGGGATCTCCTCCAGAATGTTCTTCTCGTCCATGGTGCACCTCCGGCTGTTTTTCATTGATTATTCTATTATACTTCCCCCCGAAAACCCCGTCAACCAAAATCCCCCCCTTTGCAAAGGGGATCGGATTGTGATACCATCAGAAAAAAAGGAGGGGTTTTCATGGATCAGCAGCAAAGGCGGGAATTTTTGCTTCAGTTTCTTCTGGGGGAAAACAAGCGGTATGAAGGCAAAGCTATCCCCCTTTCCCCCGAAAACCAGCGGAAACTGCTGCGGGCCCTGATGAATCTGCGCCCGCCCAAACCGGTGCCGGAAGAAGTGCTGGCGGTCCAGGATGCCTATCTGAAGGAGCGGCTTTCGGAGCGGGGCGTGGCCTCTTTGTCCGCCCTTCTCCCCTCTCCCCTGTTTCCCCGGGTCGCACTCTGGCGTGGGGACATCACCACCCTGCCGGTGTCCGCCATTGTCAACGCCGCAAACTCTGCCCTTCTGGGCTGCTTTGCCCCGGGCCACCACTGCATCGACAACGCTATCCATACCTATGCCGGGATGCAGCTGCGGCTCTATTGCCATGAATATATGGAAAAACAAGGCTATCCCCAGCCCACCGGCGTGGGGGTGCTCACTCCGGCTTTCAACCTGCCCTGTGAAAAGGTCATCCATGTGGTAGGGCCCATCGTCCACGGCAATCTCACCCAAAAGGACAGGCAGGCGCTCAGGCAAAGCTATCTGTCCTGTCTGCACATCGCCCAGCGGGAGCAGATGGAGTCGCTGGCCTTTTGCTGCATCTCCACCGGCGCCTTCCACTTTCCGCCGGAGGAGGCCGCCGCCATTGCCGTCTCTGCGGTGCTGGATTTTCTCAAAGACTCACCCTATCCGAAAAAGGTGGTGTTCAACACCTTTACCAAAGGGGATGACGCACTCTACCGCACCCTGCTCCGTCTGCCCTCTGCCCCTTGACAAACGGGGATTTTTCCGGTATGCTGTTAAGGCACCATGCAGCGGTATCGAAGTGGTCATAACGGGGCTGACTCGAAATCAGTTTGGGAGCAATCCCACGTGGGTTCGAATCCCACCCGCTGCGCCAGAAAAGGGCCTGGCCCTGCAAGAATGGAGTACCCAGTTGGGTACTCCATTCTTTTTGCAAATATGGATTTTCTTGCAGAGATAATCGACATAGTGTATCATAAAAAATAGCAACAAGTTTGGAGAATCTGCGAATATCGAACAGAACAACATCGAAAAAGGGCTCTTTGAGCCGCTATACAGAAAGACAGGTGAAACAATGGCCATCCCAAAGTATGATGAAATGTATCGTGTATTTTTGGAATGCTTGGCTGATATGCAGCAGCATAAAAGTAAAGAACTGCGGGATATCATTGCGGCCCGTCTTTCTGTCAGTGATACAGAAAGACAAGAGCGGCTTCCCAGTGGTCAACAGGCCATCTTCGATAATCGTGTCGGCTGGACCCGAACTTATTTAAAAAAAGCTGGATTGATTACCAGTCCGCAACGAGGTATTTATCAACTAACTCAACAAGGAAAACAAGTGCTTGACTCCAATCCCGATGTAATCGACAACTCCTTTTTAGAGCAATTCGAGTCATTTCGTCAGTTTATGCATGCGGAACCTAAGTCTACCAAGCATATTGCAACCGACAGCCAGGATGGACAATCCCCACAGGATACATTTGATCTTGCCTATCAAAAGATCAATCATGCGCTGGCCGACGATTTGCTTACAGAAATCATGAAGCAGTCCCCTGTTTTTTTCGAAAAGATGGTCGTTCAGTTGTTGGAAAACATGGGGTATGGCGGCTCTGTTGAGAATGCAGGACTTGTCGTTGGCCAGACCGGAGACGAAGGAATTGACGGCATCATTCGGGAAGACAAATTGGGATTCAGTCTGATTTACATTCAAGCAAAACGATGGGATCGGACAACCTCCATTGGAAGGCCTGAGCTCCAAAAATTTGTGGGGGCACTGGCCGGCCAAGGAGCCAACAAAGGATTGTTTATCACTACCGCACAATTCACCAAAGAGGCCCGTGAGTATGCCAAAAAGCAGCACACAACGAAGGTCGTACTGGTTGATGGCGAATCATTGGCCAAACTGATGATTGAATATAACCTTGGTGTATCCACGGAGGCGGTATACCAAATCAAACGATTGGATAGCGATTTTTTTAGCGACGACAATGATTGATCCAAGAAGGAAAGCGCATCAGCCAGGCGTTCATCCTGGACAGACACACGAATGCCGTCCTACTTCAAAACAGATCACATCGGACGGATATCGATCTTCTGTACTGAATGCCTGGAGCTGCTTTTCGGAGAGCTGAGAAAGGGCTACTTCTCTTTCTGCTCTGCGTGCATATTGCATCTTGAGATTGCGGCTCTCCTCCCGCAGCGCCTTCCGGCAGAAGCTGTCAAATTGATGGCGTATGGTTTCCATTTGGGAAATCGAGAGCATTTGTCATCTTCACCTCCTCTCTCAGGCCGAGAGGCCGGTTTTTTCTTTTCACTCTCTATCCCAATGGCAAAGGGCGGTTTTGGGCGGTTTTGGTCACTTTTCCTCAAATTTCCTGAATTTTTATTGCAAATAAATATCCCCCGGCGAAGCCGGGGGTTTTGCACAGACGGGTGAAACCCTGGATTACTAGCGCACGCGTCACGTCGCGTTGGTACGGTCTGCCAGCCGCGAAGGA
>NZ_JACJKW010000016.1 GCF_016901775.1 Intestinimonas butyriciproducens | reverse complement strand
ACGCTCAAGTAGTCTTTTTACCACCTGCTTATCCCGAAAGCCGTAGTATTCCGCCACTTCCCGCTGTGTCTTTCCTTCTGCCAGCATGGCCTTGATCTCGGGCAGCAGCACTTGAATGTGTGTATAATTTCGTTTCTTCATGACAAGACCCCCTGATGTAGTCTATTTTCCTACATCAGGGGGTCTTTTGTCACTGTCCGTTTTTACTGGACCTGTTCAGCTGTCCGGGCCCTTTTGTTTTGTTTCTTACCGCAGAGAGGGATATATGCCCTCTTCAAAAGCTTTTTTCAAGGCGGCCTTCACCATGTCCTTATCCTCGGGATAGGTGACGCCGAACCACTGACTGCCGGTGCGCAGCATGTGCACCTGGGCCTTCTGCTGCTGGATCAGTCCATCCACCGCTCCGGGCAGATAGTATTCTGCCTTGAGGGGATCCTGCATGGGGGCCTTGAGGAAAGCCTCAAACCCTTCTTCCAGACAGGGGAAAAGATCCGGCGAAAAGCCCCACACATTCATGGATACGGTGCTGTCGGGACACAGAGGGATATAATGCTCTCCATCTTCGGTGTATTCTGCCCCTCCGTCCTGGGTGCCCCGGATCTTGGTGCGCTCGGTGACCGTCTCCAAAAAGCCGTCCTTCACCTGGCAGACGCCCCGGGATACCGTTCCATTTTCCGTCAGGGTGTTTTTCAGCACATAGCCCACCATGCAGAAATCCATTTTGTCCCCGGCATGGGAGCCAGTGAGGAAGTCATACAGCAGCTTGTAAGTCTCCCGGCCGTAAAAATCGTCGGCGTTGATGACGCCGAAGGGACCGTCGATCACATCTTTGGCGCAGAGCACCGCCTGGCCGGTGCCCCAGGGCTTGACCCGCCCCTCCGGAAGGGAGCATCCCTCCGGCAGATCGGTGGTTTTCTGGAAGGCATAGTGGACTTCCATCTTCTCCCGGGCCAGCGCCCCCACCTTCTCTTCGAAAACATCCTTCAGCTCTTCCTTGATCACAAAGACCACCCGGCGGAAACCGGCCAAAAAGGCGTCATGAAGTGAATAATCGATGATGATCTCCCCATGAGGTCCCAGGGGGTCGATTTGCTTCAGGCCGCCATAGCGGCTTCCCATACCAGCAGCCAGCACCAGCAAAGTGGGTTCTTTCATATGTATTCCCTCGCTTTTTCCATTGATGAAAATCTTTCCTTTATTATATCCATGTCTCCTTCCTTTGGCAACCGCCGTTGTGTTTTTCCCCTGTTTGTGCTACACTGGAGAAAATAAGCAAAAGGAGCGATGGCCATGTATTTTGAAAAACCCGGAAAAGACTGCACTGCCCAAACGGTGGAGCTGGCCCTCAAAACCGCCAAAGAGGAGAACATCTCCACCATTGTGGTGGCCAGCGGCTCGGGCTACACCGCCCGCTTTTTCAAGGAAGCTGCCCAAAATGGCATGAAAGTGGTGGTGGTCACCCATGCCAACGGCTACAAAGAGCCTGGCTCCCAGGAGCTTTCCCCGGAAGTCCGGAAGGAACTGGAGGACTGCGGGATGCAGGTGGTCACCACCTCCCATGTGCTCTCCGGCGCCGAGCGGGGTCTTTCCACCCGCATGAAGGGCATTTACCCGGTGGAGATCATGGCCTACACCCTGCGGATGTTTGGCCAGGGCACCAAGGTTTGTGTGGAATGCGCCGTCATGGCTCTGGATTGCGGGGCCATCCAGCCCGGGCCGGTGGTGTGTGTAGCCGGTACCGGCGGCGGAGCCGATACCGCCTGGATCCTGCGCCCGGCCCATGCCCAGGACATTCTGGGAACCAAGCTGGATAAGCTGATCTGCAAACCCCTGCTCCCGTAAAAGAAGGAAAGAAAAAGCGGCCTTACCGGCCGCTTTTTCTTTCCTTCAGGAGGCGTATACATTTTCCCCTTTTCGTGGTATACTGAGGAAAAATACGATTGGGAATTTTGTCCCTCAGGAGGTCTTTATCATGTATGAAGAGATCACCGGCCAGGCCAGGCAGGCCGTTACCGAACTTTTGGAGCGGGCTCGCCTGGAACCGGGAGATATTTTTGTGGTAGGCTGCTCGTCCAGCGAAGTGGGCGGTCATCGGATCGGTTCCGATTCCAGCCCGGAAGTGGCCCAGGCCATTCTGGATGGCATCTATCCTGTTTTGAAGGAAAAGGGCATTTATCTGGCTGCCCAGTGCTGTGAGCATCTGAACCGGGCCATCGTCCTGGAAAAAGAAGCGGCCCGGGCCTATGGTCTGGCGCCGGTGAATGCGGTGCCCCGGCCCAAGGCAGGCGGCAGCTTTGCCACCGCTGCATACAAGGCCTTTTCCCATCCGGTGATGGTGGAGCATGTGAAGGCCGCCGCCGGCATTGATATTGGCGGCACACTCATCGGAATGCATCTGCGGGAAGTGGCCGTACCCACCCGCCTTTCCGTGAAACAAATCGGCGAAGCCAACATCATTTGTGCCCGTACCCGCCCCAAATTCATTGGCGGTGAGCGGGCCCATTACGACGAATCCCAGATGTAACAAAAAGGTTCCCACCGCCTTGAGCGGTGGGAACCTTTTTTATCTTCTTATTATTTTCCCTGTTTTCCTTTTCCGCCGCTTCCCCCAGCTCCCCAGCCTTTCCCCTGGCCTTGGCCCTGGATCTGGCCCTGGCCCTGACCGGGAGCCTGGGTCTGGTTTTCACCGGAAAGACCGGCAATCTTCTGACGCAGCTGGCTCATGGTCATGGTGCGGGCCTGCTCCAATGTGGCACTGGGATCCAACGCCTGCCATTCCAGAAAAGCCTGGTATTTGCCGCAGGAAAGTCCCGCTTCCTGGGCCTGCTTTATCTGCTCTGTGCCCGCTGCATAACAATAGGCGTTTTGTCCTATGCCCGGGCAAGAGGAAATCACTTCCAGCATCTTTTCCCGGCGCTGGGAATCATCTCCCATGACGCCCACCGCCAAGGTTTCTCCCCGGGCCGCAGCTTCTTCCACCAAGGGAGTCTGCAAAATTTCTTCCACAGCCTGGGAGTAATCCCAAAACCGTACCGAAAGAGACTGTGCCAGTGCTTCCCCGTCGGGATTCAGCCCTTCCACATTCACCACTTTATCCCATCGGTTGATCTGCAGCTCCACAGAAGGGTTGATATCGATGGTAATATGGGCCACCGGTGCGGCATACAGCCGCCAGGAACCAAATCCCAGACACAGCAGCAGCAAACAAAACGCAGGAATCAGCTTTCCATAATGAGAACGCCTCTTCTTTCGTTTTTCTTCCACCGCTTCCCAGGCTTTCTGCTTCAGTTCCTCATCGGCCTGCAGGGAGTCAAAGGCCGCTTTCAGCTTACTGTCCATCATACACCCTCCCCCAGTTTTTCCTTGAGCATCTGCCGGGCGCGGGTGAGAAGAATACACACTGTATTGGTCTTTTTCCCCAATATTTCCCCGATCTGAGACGCCGTATAGCCTTCGTAATAATGAAGATAGACCACATCCTTGTATTTCACCGGCAAAGAGAGCACGGCCTCCAGCATTTCCCGGTGATTCTCTGCAATGGGCGCCGGCTGTTCCAGCACTTCGTCCAAGGACACCGTCCGGCGGCGCAGCAAACTGCGCAGCAGATCCTTGCAGGCATTGATGGTCACCCGGATCATCCAGGCCTTTTCATGTTCCAGACTTTGGAACTCTGAAGCACTCATGGCATATTTCAGAAACACCGTTTGAAAAATATCCTCGGTGTCCTCCCGATTTTTCAAATGAACCCCGCAGATCCGCCGAACCATGTCGGCGCAGCGGTCAATGGCCTGACGGACCTCTTCCTCGCTGTGCATCACATAACCCCGTTTTTACAGACTGCGGCCTCCCCGAGACCAGCGCCCCATTCTTCCCCGGCCTGCGCCCTGATTGTCGCAGATGCCATCGCCGTTTGCATCCACATATCGCCAGCCGGTGCCTCGCCCGCCTGCAGCCCAAACCGCGCCGCCTGCCGTAAGGACCACCGCTGCTGTCAATGCTCCTGCCAAAATCTTTTTCATATTGTGTACCTCCGTCCTATATTTTGTGTGTCGGCTGAATGCCTTTCACTTTCAATACGGCAGAGAACCGGAAATCCATTCACAAAATCAAAAAAATTTTTGAGCTTTTTCAGTATATCATTTCCCATTTTCCCCGTCGACAGTAAAACGGCCAGGAATATCCTTCTTTTCCAGTGAAACACTAGGAAAAATCACTTTTGGAGGAAAACACCATGGCCTCACAATTTCGCGGCTGGTATTTCAAATGCCAATCCAAAAATCACGCATTGGCTCTGATCCCCGCCATCCATCAAGGCCCTCGGGGCCGGGAATGCTCTCTCCAGCTGATTTCCCCTGAAAAAAGCCAGACCGTGTCTCTTCCCTCCCAGGGAGCCACCCTTCGCTGGGACCGGCCGGAAGGACAAATGAACGGGCTTTCCTTTTCTTCCAAGGGGCTGACACTGGATATCTCCACTCCGGAAGCCCGTCTGCAGGGCCATCTTTCCTTCGGCCCTCCCGCTTCTCTCTCTCAGGATATCATGGGTCCCTTTCGCTATGTGCCCTTTCTGGAATGCCGCCACCGGGTATACAGCATGGCCCACTCTGTGGAAGGACGGATCGAATGGAACGGGCAAGTGTTTTCCTTTTCCCCGGGCCGCGGGTATATCGAAGGGGACCAAGGCCGTTCTTTCCCCAAACGCTATGTGTGGAGCCAGTGTCTTTTTTCCCAGGGTTCTTTGATGCTGTCTGTCGCTTCCATTCCGCTGGGGCCATTTTCTTTTACCGGTATTCTGGCCCTGATTCGCTTTCTGGGGCAGGAATACCGCCTGGCCACCTACCTGGGCGCCCGGGCGGAACAAGTCCAGCCGGAAGAGATCCTCATCCGGCAGGGTCCTCTCACGCTCCGGGTCCATTTTCTCTCTTCCCGCCACCTGGGGCTATCTGCCCCTGTCCGAGGCAAGATGTCCCGCCTGATCCGGGAAAACATCACCGGCCATGCCCATTATCAGCTTTGCTCAGGCGATCAACAACTGTTGGATGTGGAAAGCGCTCAGGCTTCTTTCGAATATGAATGGGAGGAATGAAAAAACAAACTTTCCCCTAATGTGCAAAAAACAACAAACAGAATATCTGCTCATTACCAACAAGACCGCCGCACTGTGTTTTGTCCTCCCAGACCTCTTATGGAATTTTCACAGTTGCAACCACATATTCCTATCGGATTTCATCCCGCTCTCCCCCTCATTTCCCAGGGTTCCTGTACACCCTTCCCCTGTTCTCTTTGTTACTTTTCCTTGACAAAGCATAAGAAAACAGCTATAATATCTTTTGCTGAATTGCATTTCTGCAAGGGCGATTAGCTCAGTTGGGAGAGCGCTGCGTTCGCATCGCAGAGGTCGAGGGTTCGAATCCCTTATCGTCCACCAATACGCAAAAATCCGAACCATCTGTGGATGGTTCGGGTTTTTTTATTTTTCCATCGGGAAAATCTGGCTCTGATCTGCTCTCACAGCGCCGGAAGCGTTCAGACAGCCCTGAGCAAGCTGGAACGGGAGGGTTTTGTCTCGTCCACCGTAAGTCTCCAGGGAAAACGGCGAAAAAAGCTGTTTTCCATCACCCCATCGGGCCGGGAGGCTTTTGCCGCCTGGGCCGCTCAGCCCATGCAGGCAGAAAAGGTGAAAAACATGGAACTGCCTCACCTGTTTTTCCTGGGACTGGCTCGGCCGGAAGCGAGAAAGGCCGCCATCCAGGATTATATCCGTCAAATGGAGGAAACCACCGCCGTTCTTCAATCTATCCAGCAGCGGTTTCAGCAAGCCAAAGAAGGCCCGCTTCCCCCTGGAACAGATTGGGAGAGCGTCTTCCGCTTTCAGGAATACACTTTGGAATACGGCATCGCCGCCGCTCAATTCCAATAGAATTGGTATCGTCAACTGCTTTGCAAATGGGAGGAAACCACATGAATATTCTTGTTTTGAACGCCAGCCCCAAAGGCAAAAACTCTGCCACTGTCCAGACGGCCCTCTATCTCCAGGCCCTTCATCCGGAACACACCTTCACCTTTCTGCCCGTTGGCCAGCGCATCAAAAGCTACGAATCGGATTTTACTCCGGTGCGCCAGGCCTTGGAACAAGCCGATCTGGTTTTATTCTGCTATCCGGTCTACACCTTTATCGCTCCCTATCAGCTTCACCGGCTGATGGAGCTGATTGCAGCCGATGGGGTGGATCTTTCCGGCAAATTTGCCTCCCAAATCACCACCTCCAAGCATTTTTATGATGTGACCGCTCACCGGTATGTGGAGGAAAACTGTCTGGATTTCGGAATGAAAGTAATCCGGGGCCTGTCGGCCGACATGGAAGATCTGCTTCAGGAGAAAGGCCAGCAGGAAGCCCGGATGTTTTTTGACCAACTGATCTTTTCCTGTGCCCATGGTCCTTTTGTCACCCCCTCTCCCAAAGCCCCTCACCATCCTCCCCGCCTGTACCAGTCCTCCCTTTCCCCCCGTTCCCAAAAGCCCGGGGAAAGATGACCGATGCCATCATCGGCCCCTATCAAAAGGTGGTGGCCCAGGCCAAGGAACAGGCCAAAAAATAGGTTTTGCCGGAACAAAACCGGCCGTCTTGAAAGAAAAGCCTGCAAACTCTGTGATTTTCAGAGTTTGCAGGCTTTACTGTTTTTTACAGCTGGCCTTTCCACACCCGGGCCAGGATGTCTTTGAGTACCAGAAGGGCATCTGTATGATTATAGCCATATTCCACTTGCAGCTGGGTCATCATCTCCCCCAGGGCCGGTGCATAATCTTCCACCCGAACTTTTTCGCGATAGGCGGCCAGCACAGGATATTTGCTGCTCCAAACCTTATTCCAATCAATTTTCTTCTGAGCTTCCTCGCTGATGCTATCGATCATCTCCCGGGCCTGAACTTCGTCAAAATCGTATTCGATCAGCTGATCCAGCGTTATATGATAGAGCATAGCCAGCTTTTTCGACTGGCGGATATCCGGCAAAGTCTCATCGGTTTCCCATTTGGAGATGGTCTGGCGGCTGACCCCCAGCTGTTCCGCCACATTTTCCTGGGAGAGACCGCTTTTCTTCCGGGCCTGATACAAGCTTTTTCCCAAACTCATGTACTTCCTCCTCAGCGGTTGTTTGTCTCTATTATACCGGCCTTGTTTTTCCAATACCACCAAGATACGCTGTCATTTCTGCCCGTTTTCTTGCCATTCCTCTTGGGTTCCCTCTCCGTTCTCCCCTGGCCTCAGAGAAAAATCCCGGACAAAGAGCTGGTCCTGATGGCTCTGCAAAAGAGCCAGTGCGCTGGATACCAGCAGCGGCATGGCCTCTTCCGAATCGTCCAGCAGAAGCCCGAAATCTTCCTTCAGCTTTCGCAGCCGGTAAAACACGGTATTCCGGTGGGTAAACAGCCTTTCACAGGTCTGCTGAATGGAGTGATGACAGATGCAATAGGTGTACAGTGTCAGACAAAGCTGTGTGCCGTGAAGTTCATCGTAAGCAGCCACCGCTTTCACCGGTGGATCGATGAAATCCGGCCGCTGGGACAGATGGCGTAGCCGCATCAGATTACGGCATTCTCCTGTTTTCACCAAAAAAGGTCCTTCCCGATGGGTGAACAGATACTGCATCACTTCCTGAGCCGCCTGGTAGACCTGAGGGAGCAGATACAGATCCTCAAAAGGATCGGTGACCACCACCCGCAGCCGGTTTTACCGCGCCAGAGCCTCCAGCGGCTCCAAGATCTCCGGCTCTTCCAAAAGAAGCAGCACTTCATCCCGATACAAAAAAGGAGGCGATTGGGGAAATTCCCGCTGCAATTCATGCTTGAGCATATCATCCCGAAAATTCAGGCTGCGATACAGCCCCAGATTGATCAGCACCAACCGGGCCGGGCGGTAATTGATCAGCCGGGTGGTCATGGCCTGGGTGTAAAAGGCAGCCCGTTCAGAAAACTTGCCATCCAGCAAATGGGTGAGCACCTCTTCCGCTGTGGTGCCGTAGATCCGTCCCCGACGCTCCAGACAAAAAAGCTGCTTGGCCAAAATGGCTTCCAGTCTGTGAAAGTCTTCTTTGGGCCTTTCCGCCAGATCTCCGTTCCTATCTACGCAGATCAGATAACCCAACCGCATCCCGCCGCTATTGAGGGCTGAAAAGCGTCTGGTATAGGCGCTGTCCTCCACCGGCAGAAATATGCCATCTGCCGGATCGGGCCTTGCATCCCAGTTGAGCGCGGACACCACTTCATAAGTGATCTCTCCCCGGCCCAGGGCCGCTTCAAACACCCCATCCTGAAACCCTTCCGGCACATAGCTCCCCATGATATGAAAGGCGATGTCCGCCACCAAAAGAGGACATCCCAGCATACTCCCGGCGTCTTTCAGAAGCGGATCCAGGCTGTCATCCCGCAAAAAATCCTGCAACAGCCTGTCCCAATCCATACTTTTCCTCCTCTTGTGCTGACAGCACAAATGCTTGATTCAAAATTATATCATCGGACCGGTGCAAAGTCCAGCTTTCCCGACTATTATAACCACCGGAAACAATCCGTAAAACAGATCGGAGGAATCGATATGAGCGGAGAAAAAAAGAATGTGAACATCTGGAAAAGCCTGCAAAAGGTTCCCGCCGGGACCATGTTTGTCCCCTTGATCATCGGCGCTCTGATCACCACAGTGGCCCAGGGAATTTTCCAGTTTGATTTATGGAGTTATCTGGGAAACCCCATGCAGGATATGTTTTCCTCCAGCGGTCAGATGCTGCTGATCGGCCTGATGCTCTTCTGCACCGGCACCTCTCTCAAACTGGGAGATCTGAAAGATGCGCTGCGCCGCGGTTTTTTGCTCATTCTTGTGCGCCTGGTCATCGCCTATGCCCTATGCGCGCTGTTTTATGCCGCCTTCGGTTATAAAGGCATTCTGGGCATTTCTTTCCTGGCCTTTGTCTGTGCTGTCACCAGCGCCAATGACGCCTTGTATATGGGCATCATCCAGCCCTTCGGCGATAAATCGGACAAAGCCAGTTTCGGCATTATGCTCATCTGCTCCATGCCCCTGCTCCCTTTGCTCTTTCTGGGATTTTTCGGCACATCGGGCTTTGGTATCGCTCAGGTGCTTCAGATCATCTCTTTGCTCATCCCCTTTGTGCTGGGCATGATCCTGGGCAACCTGGATGAAGATATCCGCAAGGTGTTTGCCGGCGGCAATGCCATCATCCTGCCCTTCCTGGGCTTTGAATTCGGCTCTACCATCAATCTGTTTGACGCTTTCAAAATGCTCCCCCAGGGACTGATGCTCAGTGTGCTGTACTTCATCATCGTCATCACACCCTCTTATATTTTTGAGCGCCGTGTGCTCCACCGCCCCGGCTATGCTTCGGTGGCCAGCGCATCGCTGGCCGGCGTAGCTCTGGCCATCCCTTCCATAGCTGCTCAGGCCAACACCGCCCTGGAACAGTACACCACCAGCGCCGTAGCTACATTGGCCTTTGTATTGGCTGTCACCAATATTCTTTGCCCCTTCATGGTGCGCTGGGTGCTCAAGCGGCATCCGGCCGGCTCTTCCCAAACGGTTCAATAGCTGATTTTTCTCAAATCATTCCAGAAAGGAAGTCTTATTATGACCAGAATGATCCAAGCTTCTACACTCAATGCCCTGATGCTGGGCAATTTTGACCGCACCACCTCGGTCCGCTCCTTCCTCACCGATGCAGACACCGGCATCGGCACCTATACCGGCCTGGACGGGGAGGCCATCTTTGAAAACGGCGTAGCTTACCGGGCCACAGCCGACGGCAATGTCACAGTGATGTCCCCGGAAGATGGTGTGGCCTTTGGCACTGTGATCAAGTTTGATCTCACAGCCCCGGTGGAAAAGCTGGAAAACATCACATCCATCGAAACGCTGAAAGAGAAGCTGGCTCCCTATGTGGAGAAAAACCCCAATATCTTCTATATGATCAAAGCCACTGGGGTCTTTGAAACCATGCATGTGCGCAGCTGCTATGCCTGCCAGAAGCCCTATCCCACCCTTTCCGAGGCAGCAAGCCATCAGAAAGAATTCCACTACCAGAATGTGTCCGGCAGCGTCATTGCTGTCTATTGCCCGCCCTATGTGGAAGGGATCAATCTGCCCGGCTGGCATTTCCACTTCCTTAGCCAGGACAAGACCACCGGCGGCCACATCCTGGACCTGCAGGCCGCTTCCCTCTCCTGGCAGCTGAACCCCATCGCAGACTGGGAACTGATTCTCCCGGAAAATCCCGAATTTGCCTCCCTGGATCTTTGCGAAGACCTGAGCGCCAAAACCGCTGCTGTGGAAGGCGGTTCCAAAAACTGATCTTCCCAAATCAGCTTGTCTTTGCGCTTTACCGTCCCCTTTGCCCGGCCATCGTCCCCGCCCCGGCAAAGGGGACTTTTTTGTTCCCTCTTCCTTTTTCTTCCTTGACAACCGGTCTGGAAAAGCCTATAATTATTTTAGAACAATTCCAATTCCAATTCAGAGGTCTTTTTATGACAAAATACGCCCGAGCCATTCAACAAATTGTAGAATCTTCCGGCAGCCATATGACGGCAGATCAGATTTTTATTCAGCTGCGGCAGATTTACCCCACCGTAGCCCTGGCCACGGTATACAACAACCTGGGAAAGCTGTGTCAAAGCGGCCTTTTGCGGAAAATCTCTGCCGAGGGAATGCCGGACCGGTATGACCGGCCCCAGCGCCACGACCATCTGATCTGCCAGGTCTGCGGCAAGCTGGCCGATCTGCACCTGGAAGATCTTACCGAACAGCTGCAAAACCAACTGGATATCCCGTTTCTGTCCTATGACCTGAAACTGATCTACATCTGTGATGAGTGCCGCCAGAAGATGAAGCAGGATCCGCACCAGGACACTTGATCCCATCACCCAATGGCGATACGCCTTGAAAGGAGGAACAATATGAGCAAATGGATCTGTCAGATTTGCGGCTATGTCTATGACGAGGAGAAGGAAGGCGTTCCCTTTTCCCTTTTCCCGGATTCCTGGGTCTGCCCCTTGTGCGGGGCCAGCAAGGCTTCCTTTTCCCCGGAGGGCGGAGCGGAGGAAAAGCCCCAGGCCCCTGCCCCGGTGATCCAGGAAGATCTGGAAGAGTTCTCTCCCGGCATTCTGGCCGCCGTGTGCTCCAACCTGGCCCGGGGCTGTGAAAAGCAATACCAGGAGGAAGAAGCCGCCCTTTACCGCCAGCTGACCGATTTCTTCACAGCCGCTGTCCCCTCTTCCCCGCAAAACACCCTGGAAGATCTGGCGTCCCTGGTATCCCAGGATCTGGAGAAGGGCTATCCCATTCTCCATTCTGCTGCCAAAGCGGAAGGGGACCGGGGCACCCAGCGGATCTGTGTCTGGGGTGAGAAAGTGACCCGCATTGCAGATGCCCTTCTCAAACGCTATCAGAAGGAAGGGGAGGCCTTCCTGGAAGGTACCCGTGTATGGGTCTGTTCGGTGTGCGGCTTTATCTATGTAGGCGACAGTGCCCCGGAACTTTGCCCGGTGTGCAAGGTTCCTGCATGGAAGTTCGATGTTGTGGAAGGGAGGAAGGGAAAATGAAACGATATGCTGTACGAAACCTTCGTCTTTGTACCAAAGACTGTTTGTGTCTCTATGTGTGCCCCACCGGCGCCACCGACACAGAGAACAGCATCATTGATGTGACAAAATGCCTGGGCTGCGGCATCTGCGCCGACGCTTGTCCCAGCGGGGCCATTTCCATGGTGCCCGCCGAATATCCTCCGCAGCAGCCAAAAACCCAGGCGGTGTGCTCTCCCGCTTTTGCTCTGGCCCAAAACAAGGCCCTGGAGGAAAAAACCGCCTTACAGCTGGCGGAAAGCGCTCAGACAGACGGTCTCTACCAGCTGATGACTGCACTGGCCAAATCGGCCCGGCTGGTGAACGAAGACCTGCTGCGGGAAAGCGGCTATATGCTCCCCCAGAGCAAAAACGCCCACGACCTTCTGGAAAAATGGGTGCAGTCCCCTCCCTCTCCCCAATTCCCGGCAGAAGCCGCCCGAAAGCTTCTGGAACGCATCCCCTGCAATGAATATGACAACAAAGGAGAATCTCAGATGATGAGTCAGTGGAAATGCAAAGTATGCGGACACATCCACGAAGGGGAAACACTTCCCCCTGATTTTGTCTGCCCTGTCTGCCGCCAGCCGGCCTCTTCCTTTGAAAAGATGGAGCAGCCGGCCAAAATGAACCCCTATGCCGGAACCCAGACCGAAAAGAACCTGGCCGCCGCCTTTGCCGGTGAATCGGAAGCCCGGAACAAATACACCTATTTTTCTTCGGTAGCGAAAGAAGAAGGCTATGAGCAGATTGCCGCCCTTTTCCTGAAAACCGCCGAAAATGAGCGTGAACACGCCAAAATGTGGTTCAAAGAGCTGGGAGGACTGGGAGATACCGCCCAGAATCTGCTCCATGCTGCCCAGGGCGAAAACTACGAATGGACCGATATGTATGAAGGCTTTGCCAAAACCGCTGAAGAAGAAGGCTTCCCCCAGCTGGCCGCCAAATTCCGCTTGGTAGCTGCCATTGAAAAGCACCACGAAGAGCGTTATCGTGCTCTGCTCCACAATGTGGAAACCGCTCAGGTCTTCCAGAAGAGTCAGATCAAGGTATGGGAATGCCGCAACTGCGGCCACATCGTCACCGGCCCTTCGGCCCCGGCCTTCTGCCCCACCTGCTCCTATCCCCAGAGTTTCTTTGAGATCAACTGCGAAAATTATTGAGAGCGTGTCGAAAAAGTGGCTTAGGCCACTTTAGGGGGTTTTGCAAGGGGCTGTATGCACGCCTTTGGCGCACACTTGCCCCTTGAGAAGTGCAAAAAGCCACGCACAGGTCGCGGCTTTTCGCGGATTTATAGGGGTAGGGCGGACGACCCTTTTCGTTATATAGGTTTTTCGACAGTCTGAAGAGAGCCCCAAAACGGGGCTCTCTTTTTCTATGCCGTAAAAATTTACACAATGTGCAGATCTTTGGACAGTGCATTGAGCACCTGGCAGCCATCTTCGGTCACCAGTACCAGATCTTCAATACGAACGCCGAAGCGGCCGGGCAGGTAGATCCCCGGCTCCACCGAAAAGACCATTCCCGGCTGGGCAATCGCCTGGCTTGCGCTGCTGTTATCCGGCGGTTCATGGCACTCCAGCCCGCATCCATGGCCCAGGCGATGGGTGAAGAAGGGACCGTATCCCGCCTCTTCGATCAGCTTGCGGGCCGCCTGATCCACCTGCCACAACGGAACCCCGGGACGAAGCACCTGTTCTGCCGCCAGATTGGCCTGACGAACCACTTCATAGACCCGTCTCTGTTCCTCATCCGCCTGACCGAAGAACACCGTCCGGGTCATATCGCACCAATACCGCTGAATGGGCATAAACAGATCCAGCACCACCGAATCTCCCCGGCGCAGCACCGTCTGATCCGGGCTGTGATGGGGATCGGCCCCGTTGGCGCCAAAGCTGACAATAACCCCTTCGCCCCGATTGCCGCCTTCTTTCTGATACAGGCTTTCCACCAGTGCGGCGATCTCCTGCTCGGTGACCCCTTCCCGCAAAGCGGCAATGGCCTGTTCCATCACCCGGTCATTCACCTGGGAGGCATGGATCATGGCCTGCTGCTCTTCCTTGTCCTTGTACATCCGCACCAGGTCTACCGGTGCAGAGCCATGGACGGGCACCACATCTCCCCGCGCCTCCAGAAGATCGATCAGAAACCGGCTGGGCCAGAACTTATCCACTCCCAGCTTGCCAGGCAGCACTCGCTGAGCCAAAGCCGCAGTGGGCTCATCGCTGTCACTGTGAAGCACCAGCTCCGCCCCTTCCTGCTCTTCCACCCCAAAAAGCTCATTGGCATAAAGCACGCAGTCTTTTTCTGTGATATACAGCACCCACATCCGCTCCATGGGCGAAACCCAAAGACCGGTGAGATAGTATACCGAAGCAGGAGCCGTCACCAAAATCTGTTCCAGTCCCTGCTCTGCCATGGCCTGCCGCACTCTGGCCAGACGCTGTTGATTCATCCCTTTTCACCCTTTCCCGGCCCTGAAGGGGCCTATTTGCTTTCAGTCTACCACAGCCCGGGAAAACTGTCCAGGCCCGGAAAAAGGGCAAAGAAGGGCGGTTACCCGGCCAGAGGCTCCATGTACTCCGGCCCCTTCTTACAGATGGGACAAACGAAATCCGGAGGAAGGGCTTCTCCTTCGAACACATAACCGCAGATCTTGCACCGCCAGCCCTTTTGTGCCGGCTGCCCTTTTTCTTCTCCCTGATAGGAAGGCGCCTCCTTTGGAGTGCCGCCTTTTTTCACCTGATGGTAGTAGGCATAGGTCATGCTCTCCCCTTCCATGCACTGGGCCTGCTCCACCTTTCCCACAAAAATCCGGTGTGTTCCCACATCCATCTGCCCTGTGACCCGGCAGAAGAAACGAGCTGTCATGCCCTCTTTCACATAAGGGATCCCCTCTTCATCACGCAGGCAGGAAATTCCCTTAAATTTCTCTGTATCCCGGCCGGACTGAAAACCAAAACGGCCGATCTGCTCCAGAGCTACATCCTTGCTGAGCACCGTGGCTTCAAACATCCCCGACTGGGCAATGAGTTCTCCGGTGTAGCTGTTTTTATTGATGGTCACTGCCAGCTGAGCCGGCTCCGCTGTTACCTGCTGTACCGTGTTGACAATGCAGCCGCTTTCTTTTCCTTCATAGGCACTGCTGATCAGATAAAGCCCGCAGCTCAGCTGATTGAATGCTTTCAGATCCATATTGCCGTCCTCCTGTTATTTTTCTGGAATTGTTCTATTTAAAAGTATACTTTACAAGTATACTTTTGTCAACATTCTTCTACCCTTTTTCCTTTCTGCATAGACTGGCATAAACAGACCATGGAGAAGGAGGGGGGCATCCCCCATGAAAAAGGCTCGGAAATTTTTGCTCAACACCCTGATCCTCACCGCCACATCCCTGTTTCTGCGCACCCTGGGCATGGGATTTTCGGTATACATCTCCAACAAGATCGGCGCAGAAGGAATGGGCATCTATCAGCTTCTGCTGTCCATCTATTCCTTCGGCATCACCCTTTCTCTGGCCGGAGTGAGCCTGGCCACCACCCGTCTGGTGGCGGAACAGCTCACTCGTGCTTCCGCCCAGGGGGCCCGTCGGGCTGTGTTCCGCTGTTTTCTTTACAGCCTGTCTGGCAGTCTGCTGGCCGCTTGTCTGCTCTTCCTGGGCGCGGAGCCCATCACAGGCGCCTGGTTCCACGGACAGATCTCCCCCCTTCCTCTGCGCCTTCTAGCTCTGAGCCTTCCATTTATGGCCGGAGCCGCCGTATACAGCGGCTATTTCACCGCTGTGCGGCGGGTAGCCAAAGGCGCCGCCGCGCAGGTGCTGGAACAGCTGAGCCATATGGGCCTCACGGTGGCCCTGTTTACCTGGCTCGCACCCCAGGGGCTGGAAGCGGCCTGCCTGGCTCTGGTTATCGGCGGGGCTTTATCGGAAGTTTGCTCTTTTTGCTGTCTGCTTATACTCTATCGCCTGGACAGCCGCCGTCTCACCGGTTCTGCTCCAGCGAGCGGTCCTGGGCTGCATCAGATCCTTTCCATCTGCCTGCCGGTGGGACTCAGCTCCCTGGTGCGTTCGGCCATCAACACGGCCAAACAGGTCATGGTGCCCCTGGGGCTGGAGCGCTACGGACTGTCCTGCCAAACAGCCCTTGCCCAGTACGGCCTGATCCGTGGCATGGCTATGCCCATCCTTCAGTTTCCCTCTGCCCTTCTGGCTTCCTTCAGCGCTCTGCTCATTCCGGAACTGGCCGAAGATCACATCCAAGGCCACCAGGTTCACATCCGCTATATCGTCACCCGGATCTTCCGTCTGTCTCTGCTTTTTTCCATCGGTGTCTGCGGCATCCTGCTGTTTTATGCCCAGGACATCAGTCTGGCCATCTACCAGGAGCCTCAGGTGGCCCACTTTCTCCGCATCCTCAGTCCCATTGTGATGATCATGTACCTGGACGATATTGTGGACGCTATGCTCAAAGCCATGGACAAACAAAGCCGTCTGGCCCGGATCAACATTGCCGAGTCTCTGCTTTCTCTGGGTCTGCTGGCTCTTTTGCTTCCTTCCACCGGAATCTATGGTTATCTTCTGTGTTTGTTTTTCAGCGAGATTTTCAACGGAACTCTGAGCATCCGCTGTCTGCAAGACACCGCCGGATTTTCACTCCAATGGAAAAAGTGGATTCTGGGCCCAGCCCTCTGCATGGCCTGCTCCTGCTTCACCGTGCGTCTGCTGATTCCCGCCTCTTTCATTCCGGCCATTTTGCTCACCGGGCTTTTTTATATTTTCCTTCTTTTTCTCACCGGAAATCTTTCCCGGGAAGATCTGCGGGTATAAAAAAATAAAAAAGCACCGCATCCAAAGGATGTGGTGCTTTTTCCATGGTGGAGACAGTTGGGCTCGAACCAACGACCTCTCGCGTGTGAGGCGAACGCTCTAGCCAGCTGAGCTATGCCTCCATGGATGGTGACCCGTGCGAGAATCGAACTCGCGTTACCGCCGTGAAAGGGCGGTGTCTTAACCTCTTGACCAACGGGCCGAATATGGTAGCGGCAGTGGGACTTGAACCTACGACCGTTCGGGTATGAACCGAATGCTCTAGCCAGCTGAGCTATGCCGCCATTTCTTCACTCGCTGCCGTTCGCTGTGAAGCTGTGAAGCGTGGCGAGCAAGACATATTATAGGGCCATTCCCCCGAAAAGTCAACCCCTTTTTCGAAATTTTTCAAAAAAGTTTTTTCCGGTCATTTCAGGGGGATCGGCGCGGAGATCACATCATCCGCGCCGTATAATAAACTGCCATCAGAAACAGTACAGCCGCCACGGCATACATGGCATAATAACCCACGCTGCCGCCCAGGAAAAAGGCAGCCAGAAGCAGCACAGCGCCTGCGGCCGCCACCGTGGCCACAAGAGCATGTTTGGTGTCATGGTTAAAGACGGCAACAGACACCTTGCCCCATTTCAGCCGTCCCCGATGGGAACGGGTTGCAAGGTAAAGGCCTTCCAGAGCAGCGCACACCACCAGCCCCAGGGCCAAAAAGACTCCGGTAGTGGCGGTAAAGCTGTTGCTGGCCGCACTCTTGGCCACCAGCCACAGGAAAGCCGCCAGAAGGGTCATGGCTGTGGCAATGGTAAAGAACTCCCGGGGATAGACACTGTAAACCAGATAGAGGATGGCCCAGACGGGGATGATCACATAGAGAGCCCGCAAAGCCTGCTGCGGCCCGAAATCCACCATCAGATAACCACACAGGGACAGAAGCAGCCCCAGCATCAAAAGGCCGTTGCCATTGAACAGGGTGGTGCTTTTATAGCTGCCCTTGGCCAGCTGCCGTCCTGTGAGGACCAGACCGGCCAGAGCCAGAACCAATCCTGCCCAGATGCTTCCCTGGGCCACGCCCAGCGCAGTGGTAAAGGAAGAGGCATAGCTCAAGCCATTTTTCAGATAGGTAGCAAAGATCAAAAGCAGAATGCCGCCGGCAAAAACCGTCAGCACCCGGTTGGTCACATAATCGCTCTCCTGGGCGGCCGTACGCCGCGCCTTATTCTCTGTCTTTTTCAAGATCTCACTCTCCGATATCGAAATTTCCCGTTTGGTACATGATGGCGCACAAAGCGGCCAGAGGCGCCGTCTCACAACGAAGGATCCGCGGCCCGACGGACACCGAAGAAAGCCCTTTTCCCATGGCATAGTCCGCTTCTTCCTGGCTGAAACCACCCTCGGGACCGGTGAGCACGGCAAAGGCGGAACATTGCTGATTGTCCTTCAACATCCGGGACAGGGATTGTTTGTTTTCCTTTTCATACAAAAGCAGCGGACAAGGGCTTTGAACCATTTCCTCCACCGCCTGGGCAAAATCCATCACCGGCCCTACCTGTACCACACGGCCTCGCAGCGACTGTTTACAGGCTTCCAGAGCAATTTTATTCATCCGGGCCAGCTTTTTCTCCCGCTCCTTTTCCGGCAGCTTGACCACACAATAACGGGAAAGCACTGGCACGATGCGGAAAACCCCCAGCTCCACGGCTTTCTGGATCAGCAGATCAAACCGCTCTCCCTTGGACAAACCGGCATACAGCGTCACCTGGATACGGGGCTCTGTGCGGTTGGGGAAACGGTCTGTGATCCGGGCCTTCACACCCTGGGGAGACGCTTCCAGAATACAGGCCTCATAATCCATGCCCTCTCCATCGCAAAGGGAAAGACTGTCCCCCTCCCGACGGCGAAGCACACGGCTGATATGGGCGCTGTCCTCGCAAGAAAGCTGCACCGTGTCACCGCTGATATCCTGACGGCTGATAAAAAAACGCACGGCGGCCCTCCTCTTCTCTTATCTTTGTTAGAAGCAGTATCTATTATTTTATCAAAAACTTTCCAACTTGTCCAGTGACAAAGCTTTTTCCACACTGGAGAGAAGAAAAATTTTCACCTTGTTCACACCTTTTTTCCCAGGTGTAGCATCGTCCAGCCTTCCCGGCTTTTGCGGCTTTTCACCAGCATTCCTTCTTTTTCATAGGAGGCCAGCACTTCGTCTCCCCGTTCATCGATGATGCCGGAAAGCAGAAGATCGCCCTCTTCTTCCAAAAAGCGGCACAGGTGGGGCGCCATGGCGATAAGCACATCGGATACAATGTTGGCTGTAATGATCCCATAACGATGCTGCGCCAACTGCCGGTACATCGTCTCATCCTGAAGAAAATCCCCCTGAAGCAAAATGCACCGCTCTTTCTCCAGGCCGTTTTTCTCCATATTTTCCAAAGTGGTGCGGATGGCATTTTCCTCCACATCACAGGCCATCCCTTCCCGTGCTCCCAGCAGCAGTGCGGCAATGGCCAGGATACCGCTGCCGCAGCCGGCGTCCAGCAGCATCCGCCCTTCCAGATCCATTCCCTCCAGCTCTTCCAGACACAGGCGGGTAGTGGCATGGCTTCCGGTGCCAAAACTGCTGGCCGGGTCCATCACCAACACCTTCTGCCCTTCTTCCGGCTGGGCTTCCTCCCAAGAGGGCCGCACCAGCAGCCGGGGCCCGACGGCAAAGGGCTTATAATATTGTTTCCAGTTGTTTTCCCAGTCCTCACTGCGCACAGGACGCACTGTCATGGAGAGACTGCCCAGGATGTCCTCCCCCTGGTTTTTCAGCTGCTCCACCCGCTGACAGGCCTCTGCCAGAGCAAGCTGTCCATCTTCGCTGTCCTCCAGATAAAAGCGCAGCGTAACTCCTGTCTGATCCTCTTTTTTCGCCACCAGACGCTCGTCGATATAATCCCAGCGGGGGGAAGGGGCCGTCAGCAGATCCTGCACATCCTGGGGATCGTCGATGACAAATCCCTGGGCTGCATCCTCCAGCACTGCTGTCAGCTCCTCAGCCCCGGGACGGGTTGTCTCAATGGAAACTTCTGTATAATCCATATATTCTTTCCCATCCTTCTTTTTTGTATCCAAATGCATTAGACGGAGAAAAGTCCGGTTTTGTTTCCTTTTTGAAAAATTTTCTCTTTTCCCCAGTTTCTCCCCTTTTGCACACCCCGATTATATCACGCTCCGGACAAAAAGAAAACTCCCTCCCCCTCCCAAATGCCTTGCGGTTTTTACCCGGCTGTATTATACTATATTCATAGAGAAAGGCTCACTTTTATCACAAAAGGAGGAAATGTTATGAACCGTATGCTGAAAAAGTCTTTGGCTCTGGTCATGGCTTTGGTTATGGTCTTTTCCATGGCCGCTGTAGCTGCTCCGGCCGATTCCGATGTGCAGGTGACTGTGCTGGTAAACGGCAAAGCTCTCACATTTACCGATGCCGCTCCTCAGCTGAAAGATGACCGGACCTATGTGCCTTATCGTGCTGTATTTGAAGCCCTGGGCGCCCAGGTGGCCTACGACGGCGCTACCCGCACCGTTACCGCTCAGCGGGATGACACCCAGGTCTCTTTCGTTCTGGGCACCACCCAGGTGACCGTCACTGAAAACGATGAGACCCAGACTGTGCCCACCGACGCCGCTCCGTACATCGATCCCAACACCGACCGCACCATGGTTCCCGTTCGCTTTGCCGCTCAGGCCCTGGGCTGCATGGTGGGCTGGGATCAGGAAACCAAGACGGTCAATGTCATCGATGTGGATGCCCTCAGAGCTGCCTATGGGGATAAGTTCCAGCTGATGGAGCGTGCTTCCAAGGAAATGCAGGAGGCCATGCCCAAAGAGCTGTCCTTCTCCGGCAAGCTGAATATGGAGCTGTCTGTCACAGACAGCGGCACCACCTTTCCCATCTCCATCACCGGCACCATTTCCGGCGGCATGAATGAGGATGCAGCCAACATGAAGGCCAATCTGTCCCTGGATCTGACCAAGCTGCTGGACGAATCCTCCATGACAAAGGAAGAATACCAGCAGGCTGTCCAGCTCATGGCTGCGCTGAAGAATGTAGAAATCAACTACATCATCAACATGAAGACCGGCATGATCTATCTGAATATGCCTGTTCTAGCTCAGCTGGAACCTTCTTTCCAGGCCGATGCTTGGTATTCCCTGTCTCTCAATGAGATCTATCAGCAGATTCTGGGTATGGATGTGGACTTTGCCACTCTGATGACTCAGAGCCAGGATATGCCCATTGTGGACGCCCTGCTGATGGCAGCCGACATGGTCAAGGACGCCCCCGACGCCTATGCTCAGGTGGTCACTGTGCTCAATACCTGCGAAAGCATTCTGGGCGACAAGGCCTTCACCAAGAGCGGCAATGTGTACACTTCCAACTTTGCATTTTCCCAGAATGGTCAGAGTGTAGGCCTCAAGATGACCCTCACCGAGACCAACGGCAAGATCTCCGCCATGACAATGGATCTGACTGCCGCCGCAGAAGGCATGGAGATCTCCATGAATGTGGCTGAAAGCACCAAGAACACCACTCTGTCCTTCTCTCTGTCCGGCGATGCCTTCACCGGTGAGCCTATGGAAATGAAGATGGAACTGTCCATGGATTACAGCGAGCTTACCGATGCTGTGCTCACAGAGCCCGCAGCCGGCTCCACTGTCCTTGATCTGATGGAGCTGCTGGGCGGCCAGATCCCTGAATTTCCCACCGAAGAAGTTCCCGCTGCCTAAAAGTCCCTTGTGAAAACCAAAAAGGGCATTTCCCCAAAATAACAAAAGACGGACGAAGAATTTTCTTCGTCCGTCTTTTTCTTTCCGTTCAGCGTTTACAAACAGATCTTCTCCATGGCGGAATAATAGGCATCGCCCACCCGAGCCATGGAATGGATGTCAATGCGTTCGTCGATCTGGTGAGCCATGGTGTCTTCGCCAGGCCCGAAGATCACAAAGGGGCATCCCAGAGCAGGCACTACCTGGGAGGCATCGGTGTAGAAATACAGCCCCTTGCACACCGGCTGGATCCCGGCTTCCTTGCAGCAGTCCTGCACCAAGGATACAAAGGGATGCTCCGCCGCCACTTCCACCGCCGGACGGTTATTGAGCACTTCCATCTCCAGATGCAGGCCGGGGCAAGCCTCCATCATTTCCTGGCACAACCCCTGGGCTTTCTCCAAAAGGGCATCGTGAGACAGGCTGGGCAATGTACGGATATCCAGCTCCATGACAGCATTAGCCGGGATCACATTGGTCATGATGCCCCCTTCCAGCCGTGTCACAGCCATTGTGGTATGGTTCAGGCTGGGATGCTCTTCCTCCACCGGCACCATGGTACGGAAGCGGCGTTCCAGCTCCATCAGCTTTTCCACGCCGTTGATGCCGATCTCCGGACGGGAGCCGTGGGCCAGGGCGCCCACCGCGGAAAACCGCAGCCACAAAGCCCCCTTTTCACACAGACCGATGTTTTCCGCCGAGGGCTCGGCCACCACCAGCGCACTGACATCCTTCAGCCAGCCATTCTGCGAAAAAGCCAACGCGCCGGTACCGTGAGCTTCCTCATCCGCTGTAAAGCACAGCCACAGATCCCGCTTGAGCGGCTGTCCTTTTTTCAGCAGAGCCAGGGCAGCTTCTATCATCGACACCAGGCCGCCCTTCATATCGGCGGTGCCCCGGCCGTAGATCAGATCTCCCTCCCGCTGAGCGCTGAGGGGATCGCATTTCCACAAAGCCGGATCGCCGCAGGACACCGTATCCATGTGCCCCATAAAGGCAAGACCGCCTTCCGGACTCTCGCCAGGAATGCGCAGTGCCAGACTGGCCCGGCCATTGCCATGATCAATCCACCGCTTTTCCACCGAATCAGGAAACAGACCGGCGATCATCTGTCCCAACTTTTCCTCGTTTCCCTCTGGCTGGCAGGTGTTGGTGGTCACCAGTTTTTCCAGCAGAGCGGCACAGTCCTCCGCCCCCACAATGCCTTTGGCCATATTTCTCCACTCCTTTTTTCTTTTTCACAAAAGGGCCTTCGGCCCCGCTGTTTCCCATGATACTCTCCCCAGGAGAAAATGTAAAGCCGGTCACATCTTATCCGGCATTTCATACCGGAGGTTCTCCCGGTACATCAGCGGTGTCATCAGCTGCCGGTAAAATCCATCCAGATGCCGGTGCAGTTCCTCCTGTTTCCAGCAGCCGGGATGCCACAAAATTTCATAAGGGATTCCGTAAAGCAAGAGGGATTCCGTAAAGCAAGCAGCGAAGGCCGGTATCTTTCATCCCCAGCCGCCGGTAAAATTCCACCCGGCGGCAGCGAAGAGCCTTTTCCTGGTTGCAGGAGGCCTTTTCCGGGCTTTCCACTTCTGCCAGTATTCCGGCAGGATACCGGCAGGCGATCAAGGGAAAAAAGGTGCTGCCATAGCCTTTTCCCCGGCAGGCCGGGGCCATGGCATAATAATCCAGCAATGCACCACCCCGGCCATCCAGAGCCAGAAAAGCATAGCCTACCTGTTTTTCCCCCCGCCACAGTCCCAGGCATTCATATTTCTTTTGAGCCACAAATTTGAGTATCCGCCGGAGAGGACGGCGTTCAGCCGGTGGGAAATCCCACCGCATCCACTGGCGGTATATCTTGCGTATCTGCCCTTTTTTCATGGTTTTGACCTTCAGGGAAGTATTCAAATCCATCTTTTCTCCCTGTTCTTTTTGACCTTTGTCTACGCTTTTTTGATAAAGGCGGCGCCTACGGCTCCCAGCCCTGCATGAGTACCCACAGTGCTGCCGATCTCTGCCCAGTCATACTGGGCCACCGGCAATTTTTCCAGCACCTTCTGAGCAAATTTTCCACACACTTCCGGGGAAGCTGTGTGACCAAACATCACCATATGCTCCGGATCCATCTCTTCGGTCTCGATCCGGGAGACGATCCAGTCCAGCGCCGGTCCCAGTCCCCGCACTTTTGCCACAGACTCCACCTTTCCCTCCTGCACCGAGATCAGCGGCTTGATGTTGAGAAGTCCGCCCAGGGCCGCAGCAGCGCCGGAAAGCCTTCCCCCCAGGCGAAGATACTTCAATGTATCCACAGCGGCATACAAACGCACTCTGTGGCGCAGCTCGTCCAGGGCCTGACCGATCTCCTGAGCGCTTTTTCCTGCATCCCGCATCGCCGCTGCTTCCCGCACCAACAGCCCCAGTCCAAAGGTGACCGTACGGCTATCCACCAAAACAATCCCTTCTTCCCCCAGCATCTGCTGGGCCACCCGGGCCGACTGAAAAGTACCGCTTAAATCGGAAGAAAGGAAAATCCCCACCAGGGTATCCCCCTGCTCCCGGGCCGCCTTGAAAACTTTTTCAAACACATCCGGGTTGATCTGGGCTGTTTGCGGCAGCTGCTGGCTGCTTTCCAGCTTTTCATAAAATTCTGCCGGGGTCATCGTGACGCCGTCCACAAACTCTTCCTCACCAAACCGGACGGTGAGCGGAATAACTTCCACGCCCAACTGCTGGGCCTGCTGCTGGGACAAATCGCTGGTGCTGTCGGTAAAAATGCGCACAGACATAAAATACCCCTCTCTTTTCCATCCAAAATATTCTTATTGATACGAGCGCAGATAGTTTTGCACTGCCCCCAAGGCCCGCATCAAAACAGCCATTTCCTCCGCAGACAGAACACCGGCAATGTTCTCCACCATCTCCCGATGAAAATTCTCATGGATCTGCTGAGCACGCAGTGCTTTCTCCGTCAGCGAGAGCAATACCACCCTTCGGTCGGCAGGGTCCTGCTGGCGCTCCACATATCCCTTTTTCTCCAGGCTGTTGATGGCCACGGTCAATGTTCCCGTGGTCACGCCCAGCCGCTGGGCCACGGCTGTTGTCCGCCTCTCACGCATGGTTTTTCCGGCGCAGATGGCCTCAATAATGTGCATATCCCTCAAGGAGATCTCCTGGGTCTCCCCAGAACACAAGGCATTTCCTTCGATTTTCAAAATCTCATTGAAAAGCCCTACCAAAAATCCATTGAGATTTTCCAAATTTCCCGCCATCTTTCCGCCCCTTTCTTTTCCTTTCAGGTTGTTTTTTATTTGATATTCAAACAGTTCGAAGTATACCATGCTCTGAAAAGCCCGTCAACTGCAAACGAATAAAATTGTGAATAGACCGTCTTTTTTGGGAAAAACTATCACTGCGGTCCGAAACGCCGCCAAGCGGCAAGGACGGACGCAGAAAGGAAGACGATCGATATGACAAATCTGCAATGCGGCGTCAGTTCCTGCGCCAACAATTCCCAGGGCTGCTGCTGTCTCCAGAGCATTGAAGTGGGCGGCACACAGGCCAGCCAGTGTGCCGATACCTGCTGCGCTTCGTTCCAGCCTCAGAACAGCGCAATGCAGAACGGCCCCTCCCAGGGCGTTCCCCATCCCAACTGCCAGATCTCCTGCGCAGCCCAGAGCTGCACCTACAACGCAGGCGGCAGCTGCACAGCTGCCCAGGTCACCGTGCGCAGCGGCCCGGGCCAGCAGACCGAATGCGCCACCTTCCGCCAGAGATAACCCTTTCTCTCCTGCTTCCAATCGGATTTTCTCCGCTGTTCCATCTCTTTTTTCTTCTAAAACGCTAAATAAACATTGTAAGAAAACGGCGCCGGGCTTCCGGCGCCGTTTTGCACTCTTATGATTCTTCTGCTGTCAGCTCTTCTTCGCAGCCGCATCCCCGACAGCATTTTTCCCTTATGCTGTTTTCTCTCTTCCGGCGCATATAATTATACATGCAGGCCAAAACTTCGTAAAACTGTTCCACAGCTTCTTCCCCTTTTTCTTTTGCCAGCATGGCATCAAAAGCTGCGCCGTGTTCCACATCGTAAGCTTTATGGTATTCACTGAGCTGCTGGCCGCTGGGGGTAGCATAAAGCAATGTGCGGCTTCCATTGTCTGCTGCCTTGCGTTTTTCCACCAGGCCTTTTTCCTCCAGGCGCTTGACCACCTGGGAAATGGCGCTTTTGGTGCGATTTCCCCGCTGAGACAACTCGGTCACAGTGATTCCCGGATGATCTGCAATGCGGGTGAGCATATGCACTTCCGTCATGGAATAGGAGTCCCCCGTGCCGTAATCCCGGGAAATATTGGTTCTTTCATAATAAGTGGAGACAAAATCAAAAATCAGATCTGTTCTCCCATATTCAGACAAATCCAACGGCTTTTTTTCTTCTTCCCGCATGGTCCCGCTCCTCTCGCTACCATCCTACCCCAGGCATGGTTATTTGTCAAGAAAATGTCAATAAATCTGCTTCTTCATTTGTACAAAAAAGCCGGGGCAATAACCCCGGCTTTTTTATTGGATTGGAATCAATATACTGGAAACTTATTCGCCCCAAGAGACATACTGCCAGAAGATTGTGCCGCCGTCGGTGATTTCCACACCCTGGAGGCGGGCATCAAAAGCTCTCATAGAAATGGGCTGATAGATGGGAGCCTGGGAGCAGATCTCGTTGAGCAGAGCAGACAGTTCTTCCATGATGGGCTTTCTCTCCGCCGCATCCACAGTGATCTTCGCCTTGTCGATCAGGGCATCCACTTCAGGATTGTTCAGACGAGTCTTGTTGGAAGCATTGATAGAGGAGCTGTGATAGACGCCTACCACATAGGAAAGCAGGCTGTCAGAAGAATAGCCGCCGATGGCCGCGGTGAAGTCACCTTCGGCTGTGGCCGACAGATAAGTGGCCAGGTCCATGCTCTCGATTTCGCAGTTGATGCCGATTTCCTTCAGGTTGGCCTGAATTACTTCACCGGCGCGCTTCTTGGTGTCATCGGAGCAGATGATGGAGAACTGGACAGAAGCAGGATCCACACCGGATTTCTCCAGCCATTCCTTGGCCTTCTCCACATCATAGGTGTCGGCGTTCTCTTCGGTAGCGCCTTCAAAGTTCATAGGCATCTGGGAAAGAGCCGGGGTGGCCATACCGTTGTAAGCCACGGTGACGACGCTTTCTTTGTCGATGGCGGTGTTGATAGCATGACGCACATCCTGATTGTCCAGGCCGGGCACTTCGTTGTTCAGCATCAGCCAGGTCAGGTTGGTGGCGTTATACTCGATAACGGACAGATCGCTGTTTTCCTTCAGACGATCAGCGTCCATGGCTTCCACTTCGATGATGAAGTCGATTTCGCCAGCTTCCAGAGCGATGGTACGGGAAGAACCTTCAGGGATGATCTTCCAGGTCATATGCTTGATGGAAGGAGCGCCTTCAAAATAATCTTCAAAAGCCTCGAACTCCAGGCTGTCGCCCCGCTTCCACTCGACCAGCTTGTAGGGGCCGGTGCCGATGGGATCGGCGTTGAAGTCATGACCTTCGTCGATGAGCTTCTTGGGAACAACGGCATTACCATGGGAAGTCAGGTTGCTCAGCACCATGGCGTCGGGGCCGTCGGTCTTGATCTCAACAGTCAGGTCGTCCACCTTGGAGATGGAGATAAAGTTCTTATTGTACAGATTGACTTCGGCAAAGCCCTGGGCCCACTGGAGGGAAGCCACCACATCATCAGCGGTCATGGTATCGCCGTTGTGGAACTTGACGCCTTCCTTCAGCTTGAAGTGCCATGTACTGTCGTCCACATTCTCATAGGAATCCACCAGATCAGGAACCGGTTCCAGGTCCATACTGGTTTTGAACAGGGTGTTATAGGTGAGGATATTCATATAAGAGCCTGCCACTGCGTTGTGCTCAGTGGGAGACAGAGAAGGGGTCTCACCCATGGTAGCAATGACAATGCTGTCCTTCTTGCCGCCATCTTCCTTACCGCTGTCCTTATCGCCGCCGTCGCTGGAGCAGCCAGCCAACAAGCCGGAAGCCATCACAGTGGCCAACAGGAAGCTGAGTATTCGTGTTTTCTTCTTCATACCTTTCACCTCATTTTCATCATTTCACCTGCACCCCGCAGGTGAAAACTGGGTTCTGTCTCCGGATTGTGTTTTCCATTGACTGCTTTTTATTATAGCCCCCTGCCTGGTTGCTGTCAAAAATTAAAAAACAATAAATTCCTGTTTCCTCGCTGGAATCCGCCGCTGATTTTTGTATATTTTTGCATACTTTACTTTTCTAAAATCAGAAATTTGCACAATTTTATCTTCTTCACCGCCTATGGAAGCGACACTTTATTTAAACATTTTTCACAAATTTTCAATTTAATCTTTTGCTTTTTTGAGATTTTTTACCTACTTTTTCAAAGATCATTTGCACATTTTCAATATTTATGAAATTTTTCGATAACATTTTTTATGCAAAACAGAATAAGCGGAGCGCACTCTTGTGCGCCCCGCTTATTCCACGCATTTTTCCACATCCTGAGAATGAAACAGGCGCTTCTCCGCCGGAATCACCCAGTTTTCATAATTGTCAATCTTGGCATCCAGCCGCTGCAAAGTCTGTTCCATTTCCTGAATACGGCTGCACAGCCGCTGCCGCTGCTCCAGAAGAAGATGCTTCCGCTGCTCCCGGGTGCTTTCCCCCTGGCGAAACAACGCCACATACTGGATCAGGGCCTCCACAGCCACGCCGGCACTGCGCATACATTTGACAAATTCCACCCAGCCGCACGACTCTTCATCATAATCCCGAAGTCCGCTGGGGGTGCGTGGTACCGGCGGAATCAAACCGATGCGTTCATAATAACGCAGTGTATCCACGGACAAATCATATTTCTGCGCCGCTTCTCCAATGGTCATGCCTTTCCCTCCCAGCCTTTCTTTTTTCCATTGTACTCCCTGGAGTTTGCTCCAGGTCAAGCGGCCCTTTGCCATTCATTCCTTATGGAACAGTCTTTTTTCAATCTGGGCGATGGTGATCTGCTCCAGACGGTCCAGGCAGATGCTATTGAGCTGGCTGCAGATATCGTCCATCACGCCGGCCATTCCGGAAGCCACCTGACATTTGATGTCTTCCCCGCCGGAATGCCAGGAACATTCCACAAAAGTGGTTTCCACCGCCTCGGCCACCTGGCGCAGCGTCACCTGATCGGGATCTTTCTGAAAGCGATATCCCCCTTCGCTGCCTTCCCGGGTCTCCACCAGTCCGGCCCGCTTCAGCTTGGCCAGCACCTTCCGCACCCGAGCCGGATTGGTGCAAATGTTGGAGGCCATCTTTTCGCTGGACAACATGGTGCCCATATGATTCAAATAGACCAATGCGTGAACGGCAATGGTGTATTCTCCTGTCATTTTTTCTTCTCCTTTCCCGGTTTCTGAGGCAATGCCCCTTCCAGATGCAGCAGTTTCTTCTTTTGCTCTGTGCCTCCGGCATATCCCCGCAGCACTCCTGCGGCCCCCACCACCCGGTGGCAGGGAATGAAAATGGAAATGGGATTGCGGCCGTTGGCCTGCCCTACCGCCCGGGCTGCCCCGGGTTTACCAACCATCCGGGCCAGCTGCCCATAGGTGATGGTGGTTCCATAGGGGATCTGTCTGAGCAGCTGCCACACCTGGCACTGAAACTCTGTTCCATGAGGACAAAGGGGCAGATCAAATTCTTTGCGCGTTCCTTCCAAATATTCTCTCAACTGCCGGGCGGCCTCCTCCAAAAGAGGGGTACTCTCTTCCACAAAGGCATCGGGCCGCACCGAGTTTCCAAAAAACACATGGGTAATGGCCTCACCTTCCTGGGCGATACCCACCCGCCCCAAAAAAGTATCCAGAAATATGGCCTGTTTCACATCTGTCCCCTTTTCTATTCCAACAAATCGTTTACTTCATCCAGCAAAACAGAAGGCGCTGTGGGATAGCCGAAAAATACCGGCGTCCAAAATTCCAGCAGCAGGCTCTGATCACCTGATTCCAGAAAATATTGTACCAGATAAGGGTTATCGGTGACAATGCCGTCCGGCTGGCAATAGATGGCCCGTCGGATACCCCATTCACTGTTGGCGGTCCAGGTATAGGCCTCTTTTCCTGCGGCATGGATCTGCGACACCAGCAAGGGATTGAGAAATGTATATTGGATACTGTATCCATCCACATAATCAATATTATATTGATCTCCATAAAGCAAGGAAGTGATGTAGACCGTCTTGATCTCCGGTGCGATCTCCTTCACCCGCTCCAGCGTTTCCAGATCCATGGACGCGATGGAGCAGCGTTCCTCTGCTTTGTTCTTCCGAATGAGCGCCACGGTTCGCTCCACCAAAGACCGTTCGTTTCCGGTTACCTTCAGTTCGATCATCAGATCCAGTTTTTTCCCTGCCGTCTTGATGGCTTCATCCAGCGTGGGAATCGGCTCCACCAGATTGAGTTTCTGTATATCTTCATAAGTTACATCCCACACCTGGGCATTATAGCCGGTCGTGCGGCGCAAGGAAGTGTCATGGAGCAGAATCAGTGTGCCATCGCTGGTCTGACGGATATCGATCTCCGCAATGGCCGATCCGCTGGCTTTGGCCGCCCGCAAAGCAGCCAGTGTGTTTTCCGGCGCCAACTGGGCGCCGCCCCGGTGAGCCACCACCTGGATCTGGGTCTCCGGCCAATAAAACACCTGACCGCCCAGTTCGGTCTCACTGAAAACGGCCAGCGCCGCCAAACCGAGCGTGATGGAAGTCAGACGCAATATCCGTGCCAGCCGCCGTCTCTGCTTTCCCTGAGGCTGCCGGTCTCCCCGGAACCGGTGATACATCACAGTGGTGAGCGCAAAGAACACCACGGAGAAAAGAACAAACACACCAATGCGCCCCAATCGGCTCCAGGCCAGATAATCCAGCTGAAAAACTGCTCTGGCTTCGTCGGTATCATAACGGAAATTGGCCACTCCCGCCGTGATGTACACCGCCACCAGATAAAGCACCAGCACACCCAGGCCCATCCGCAGAAAATAGCGCACCACCTGATTCAAAGCCTGTTTCTTATAGCGGCTGAGAATACGGCAGCTTTGCTCCCATGCCTGAGGAAACTTGGCCCCCTGGGCCATGGCCTGAAAGCCGAAAAGAAACCAGAACAACGCCCCGGCCAGAAGCAGGATCAGAAGCAACAGAAGTCCCCATACCCAACTGTGCTGCTGGGCCAGATTGAGAAAGGAATTGACGATCTGCCCTGCAATGCCCATGTTCCCGGTAAAAGGAGCCATCAGCACCGGCAGCGCCGCCGTCAGGCCAAGAAGCAGCGGCAGATTGGCCCATCGGAACAACCGCACAGAGCGGAGAAAAGCCTTTCCCAGCAGTCTGAGAAAAGATGTGCTCTCCCGCCGCCAGGCTCGCTCACAAGCCAGGGCCAGGGTCATCATTTCAAAATAAAAATACCACAAAAAAAGCAGCGCCCAGAGAAAACTCACCACGGCCGCCGAAGGGCTTTGGGTCATGGCCCGCAAGGTCTGCTTTGTGACGGTCTCCAGTTCCGAAGTGCGAAGCATTCGGGCGGACATACCCCGGAACAAGGGCAGAAGCAGCAAAAATCCCGCCATTTTATGGGCCAGCTCAAAACAGAGCAAATATCCCCAGTCCCAGGCCAGCACCTGCCACACCGGTCTTTTTTCCCTTGCCATTTTCCCACTCCTCCGCCCCATGGCTGTCAAATGATCAAAACATTGGTTTTATATTATACACCTTTTTCCCTGTTGGTTCAACTTTCAAACCCTGTTCCGCCTTTTCCCCCGTAAATCGTAAATGTTTTTCCGAACACAAAAAAATCCACAAGCTCTTAAGAAAGCTTGTGGATTTTGGAACAACGATAAAACATTTATGGCACTAAAAAACAAAGGGTCAACCGCTTCCCTGTTTTACGGTCTGACTTTGATTCAAATATCTTTTGCTTTCATCTTGGCGATTTCTTTTTTCTTCGCAACTTCATGGCCTTCGGCCCACATCAAAAAAACAATCACTGTAGGAAACAAAATTGTTTTCCAGTCCTCTGCCAAATTGATCATACCATTGAAGAAGAGCACGGCCAAAAAGATAATCCACGCAAAAGGGATAATTCCGCCCACATACCAATATTTCGGAGGACGGCGACAAGCCCAATAATGAAATACGATCACAACGAGGGCAATCACCAACGAAATTGCTGCCTTCATCAAATTTACCTCCTTACATATCTTTCGCTCTCATGCGTTCCATTTCTTTCTGCTGCAGCTTTTTGTATTTATCCCGTCCACTTCCCCACTCTCCAAAAAACAAAGTATTCAGGATAACGAAGGGAAAAACATACCGCATTTCCAACGGAACAATACCGCTGGCAAAAATCCAAATGGTTCCTATAAGGATCAAGCATGGAATCATACCACCCCAAAGGGGACTTTTCATCTTTGTACACAAGAGATTCTCAGCCACCATCAATACCAACGCAATAGCAAAACCAGCAACAAGTTCTAGAACCGTTACATCAATCATTCTCGCTTCTCCCTTTCCTTATATATCACTTGCTTTCATCATTTCAGCCCTACGCATCTATGCTCATTCAATCAAAGGTTCTCAGTTATAAACCAATGTCCCATTTTTCATGGATTGCAAAAAGGCCTATGACAACGATCATAAAGATCCAATGTTACATTGCTATTCTCCTTTCTCTTGCTTGTACTTATCAATAATAAGCTTCGCCGTTTCCAGATCGATTCTGGAATCCACGGCCAGCCCTTTGATGAAAGTGGAAAAGGGCTCCTCCTCCTTTTTATCGTTCAGCTCTATTTTCTGGATCAGTTTATCCAGACGAAGACGAACAGTGGGATAGGATACCTCATACAAGCGAGCAATTTCTTTGAGCGACCCGGATTTCAGCACAAAATTTTTAAGAAAAGTCGCATCTTCCGGTTCCAATGCAAGAATCCACTGTGGAATCTTATCTATTTCCATTTCAATTCTCCTTTCGTTTTCACTTTAACTATATTGAGTATATCATAAATAATATTAAAGTCAATAGGAAATTAAAGTTAATATTCAACAAAACCCCGAGAAGAACTGTTATGTTCTTCTCGGGGTTACGATCAGCCGTTCATTCACTTTTGCTATTTGCGAAAGCAGACATACTTTTCCGCCCAGCTCAACCAATTCTGCTGGAAATAGTTATGAAAAGAGCCCAGCCAAATTGGCTGGGCTCTTCAAGTGGAATGTTTCCATTCCAGTATGGTGCCGGTGGCGGGGGTCGAACCCGCACGGTGTTGCCACCGCGGGATTTTGAGTCCCGTACGTCTGCCAGTTCCATCACACCGGCGTGTTACTCAGATAGTATAACGGATTGCTTTGTATTTTTCAACTGTTTTTTCTGCTTTGCCAAAACTTTTTCTTGTTCTTTTCTGTTTTTCCGCAGAAGAATAGATGCTTTTTGTCTCAGTGTGTGTTATACTACATCTATTATAGATGTAGATGTAGCCGTTTTCAAAAACCGATATACCCGGCCTGCCGGGAGAAAGGATGGATCCTATGAAAAAAGCCTTTGCCATCACCGGATTGGTGCTGGGTATTTCCGCCATTGTGGCTGGCGCTGCTGCGGTGGTATTCAGCTGTATTGGCATGAAACAGCCCCCCGCTTTGTAATCCGAAAAAGTTCTTGTTGACTTTGCCGAAGTTTTGTGTTATTTTTTGTAGAAAACATATAGAGATAAAGGAGAGTTGAGCATGGCATTTTATTATGAGGAACCTTCCCATACTTTCGGTGAATATCTGTTGGTCCCCGGCTACTCTTCCAGCCAGTGCATTCCGGCCAATGTGAGTCTGAAAACTCCCTTGGTCAAATTCAAAAAGGGCGAAGAATCTGCTTTGACTCTGAACATCCCTCTGGTATCGGCCATTATGCAGTCGGTCTCCGATGACCGCATGGCCATTGCCCTGGCCAAGGAGGGCGGCCTTTCCTTCATTTATGGCTCCCAGAGCGTGGAAGATGAAGCCGCTATGGTTGCCCGGGTCAAAGCATATAAAGCCGGCTTTGTCCGCAGCGATTCCAACCTGACTCCGGAACATACCCTGGCTGATGTGCTGGCCCTCAAGGAAAAAACCGGCCACTCCACCATGGCCATCACCGATGACGGCACCCCCGACGGCAAACTGATGGGTGTGGTCACCAGCCGTGATTACCGTGTCAGCCGTATGGATACCTCCACCAAGGTATCTGAATTTATGACTCCCTTTGACAAACTGATCTATGCTTCCGATTCCACTTCCCTGAAGGAAGCCAACGACATCATCTGGGAACACAAGCTCAACTCTCTCCCTCTGGTGGACAAGGATCAGAAGCTGAAGTATTTCGTTTTCCGCAAGGACTACTCCTCCCACAAGGAAAACGCCCATGAACTGCTGGACAGCTCCAAGCGTTATATGGTGGGCGCCGGCATCAACACCCGTGACTATGCCGAGCGGGTTCCCGCTCTGGTGGAAGCCGGTGCCGATGTGCTGTGCATTGACTCTTCCGAAGGCTTCTCCGAGTGGCAGAAGATCACTCTGGACTGGATCCGCTCCCGCTATGGCGACAAAGTGAAGGTTGGCGCCGGCAATGTGGTGGACACCGAAGGCTTCCGTTTCCTGGCTGAAGCCGGAGCTGACTTTATCAAGATCGGCATCGGCGGCGGCAGTATCTGCATCACCCGTGAACAGAAGGGCATCGGCCGCGGACAGGCTACTGCTGTCATCGAAGTGGCCAAGGCCCGGGACGAGTACTTTGAAGAAACCGGCATCTATATCCCTCTGTGCTCCGACGGCGGCATCGTCCACGATTATCACATGACCCTGGCTCTGGCCATGGGTGCCGACTTCATCATGCTGGGTCGATACTTCTCCCGCTTTGATGAGAGCCCCACCAACAAGGTGATCATCAACGGCAACTATATGAAGGAATACTGGGGCGAAGGTTCCAACCGGGCCCGCAACTGGCAGCGCTATGACCTGGGCGGCGACAAGAAGCTCTCCTTTGAAGAAGGCGTGGACTCCTATGTTCCCTACGCTGGCAGTCTGAAGGACAATGTAACCGTTTCTCTGAACAAAGTCCGTTCCACCATGTGCAACTGCGGCGTGCTGAACATTCCCGATCTGCAGAAAAACGCCAAGATCACCCTGGTCTCGGCCACCAGCATTGTGGAAGGTGGTTCTCACGATGTGGTGCTGAAAGACAGCTCTGTGGTGAAATAAACACAAAAACAATATGCCATAGCAAGAAGGCGGAGGAAGACCCTCCGCCTTCTTTTTATGCTGCGCCTGTTTTGAACCCTTCTCCCAGCACTTCATTGGATTCCAGAATGATGATGAAAGCCTGGGGATCCACTCCCTTGGCCGCCTGACGCACCAGATGCATCTGTTTGTTGTTGCAGGCGCACATCACCACTTTCTTCTCTTCTCCCTGGAACCCCCCTGCCCCTGAAGCAAGGTGGACCCCCGGCCGCAACAGGCCTCAATGGCATCAGCCACCTGCTGCCCTTTCCGGGTAACCACCAGGGCCAGTTTGCCTGCGTCCACGCCGTACATCACCCGGTCTACCACAATGGCCATGATATAGCTGACAATCATACCGTAAATCACGCCATCCACATCTCCCATCAGCAGTCCTCCCAACAGCACCACCGTCACATCGGTGATAAAGGTGATCTTGCCCAGGGTAACATGGGGCCATTTCTTTTTGGCCGCCATGATGATAAAATCGGTGCCGCCGGTAGAAGAGGAGCGCAGATAGATCAAAGCATATCCCAACCCGGCCAGCACACCGGTGCAGATGGCCGCCAGCAACCGACTTCCTTCATAATGGGGCAGCAAGGGCGCCACATAGTCAATGAGCAGCGAGGAAAGCACCATACACCGGATGGAACGGAAGAAAAATCCCCGTCCCAGCAGCCGGAAACACAAAATGGCCACCGGCACATTGAGCAGCACCGTGGAAAGGCCGATGGGCACCCCCAAAAAACGATAAAGCAGCAAGGAAATGCCGGAAAAGCCGGTCATGGGAAAGTCAGCTTCCAGAGCAAAATTATAAACGCCCAACGCAATGAGCATCCCACCCAGGATCTCCATGACCACATCGGCCCCGATCTTCCGATATTTTGTCATACACTTCCGCTCCTTTTCCCAAAATAAAAAAAGAGCGTTTTGCAGATCGGGTATGATCCGCAAAACGCTCTTTTCTATGCTCAGCATACCATGGGCACAAGTTGTTCGTCAAGCCCTATCCCCGCTTCATCCTGAGAGACAGTTTTCCTCCCCGGTACTCTGCCTGGGCCAGAGCGCCGCACACCAAAGGCATCATGGGAGGCAAATGTCCGATGTCGGCATCCAGAATCACCGGAACGGAAAACTCTTGCAGCACTTCTGTCACCGCCTGGTATTGATCCAGGCCCATCATCTGCTGGCCGTGAATACCGGGGCGGCCAATGAGAAAACCTTTGGCATGACGGAACCAACCGGCCTCCTTCATCTGCCACAAAGCCCTGCGAATAGCAAACACATTCAGATCACAGCTTTCCAAAAACCACACAATGCCGTCCTGCCGGTAGGTGTGACAAAACTCCTCCACTTTGTCAAAACGGGTACCAGTAAGATTCACCAGACAATCCATGCACCCGCCCAGGAGCCGGCCGGAAAAAGCGGCGTCCTGCTGGGGAAAGGCCAGAACCCGGTTTTCCTCTGTGACATGATAGGGTTCCAAGGGGTGGTTTTCATCTTTCAGGCTTTCCTTTTCCCATTTGTCATAGCTTTCCACCGTCCACTTTTCCCCGGTAAGCAGCCCATGAGCATCCCTCAGAGAGGGGTGCCAGGGCTCCATGCCGAAGGCCGGAGCACAGGGACCGTAAATGGAAGCCTGATTGCACAGGGTAGTGAGCAGAAATGTCAGGTTGGTGTTGTCGGAATAACCCATGAACCATTTGGGATGCGCTTTGCCGATGGCTTCAAAATCCACATGATCCAGGATTTCACACATCAGTTCTCCGCCGCCGCAGGACAAAATGGCCTGTACCGGCTGATGGAGGAAAAAGTCATTGACCTCCGCTCCGCAGGCCTGGGGCGTGTTGCTGATTCCCACCCCCTGACCTTCATAACAGTTGGGTCCCAGCAAGGCACGATACCCCAAGCTCTCCCATTTTTTCAGAGAGTTCTGAAAAGCCGAGCGATAGGGCTCGATGGCACAGCCAAAAGACGGGGCGATAAAACCCAGGCTTTCCCCTTTTTTCAAAAATTCTGGGTAGCGCACTTTTTTCTCCCTTCTTTTTACAGCTTGTCCACCAGACGATAGAGCATCAGTTCATGGAGTTTGAAAACCGTTTCGGCATCCCCTGTATAGGCCACTGTCCGCTGGCTCAGGCGGCGCATTCCAGGAATGAGCATAGCGGTATCGGCCATATTGGAATCTTTATAATCCACTTCCATGGTCACCTGATCTCCCAGGCGCAAAGGCTGGATCTGATCCCGCCGGGCAAGTCCTGCCTTGACTCCATCATAAATCAGCTTCCGGGCCTTGTTGGGGTGAATGGAAATGGCAGCAAAGCGGGAAACACCCTCTTTCACCACAATGGCCTCACAATTCGGCACAAAAGCCTGTACTTCTTTGGCCAAGGCGGCATCACCGATGCAGGCCACCAAAGGCACACCGTAATGACCGGCCATGGCGGCATTGGCCACCGTTTCGGTGTTCATGGTGATGCCGTTAAAGCGCAGGTTGTACACCTTTCCCCCATTGTAGCAGTGGTCGATGACGCCGCCGGGAGTCAGACCGGCTCCGGCATGACCAAAGGAAATATAAGCATCAAAGGTGCCGTCGATGGCCTCCATCTGCAGGCTCTGGCGCATGGCGCCGGAAAGCAGTTTAATCCGCTCGTCCAGATCTTCAATGAGCAGATTCTCCATATCGGCGTGACCATCGCACACCAGCACTTCATCATACCCGCTGTCAAAACAGGCACGGGCCGCAGCGTTCACATCCAACGCCAGGCGTTTGCGGGCCACAGCAAAATCCGCCCCCTGCCGGGAGCACTGGATGTTTGTGACAACTCCTTCCATTCCCTCGATATCCGCAGAAATATATGCCTTCTTCACTTTCGCATCCTCCCTTTGTTTTTTTCTGATGATACCATATCCCCTCTTTTGCCGTCAAATGATCCCGGCGCATTGACAAACCCGCTATAACGGGAGTAAAATTGATTCATAATCCACAAATGGAAGGGCATATACCGGAGCATTTATGTATTTTATACATAATTTTTTTGCATTTTTCAGCAACTTGCCGAATTTACTCTTTCCGGGTTACCCTCCCACCAGAAAAGGAGAGGAACTTTTATGTTGGACATCGCTGCCACCCGTGCTGTGGATCAGGCCGCTCAGGAACTGACCGAACTGGCTCAGAAGATCTGGGAAACTCCCGAAACCGCCTACAACGAAGTCAACGCCTGCCAGTGGCTGGCCGATTATCTGCGTCAGCAGGGCTTCACAGTGGAAGTGGGCTATGCCGGTCTCCCCACCGCCATCCGGGCCACCTGGGGCAAGGGCCATCCGGTGATCGGCTTTTTGGGAGAATATGACGCCCTTCCCGGCCTGAGCCAGAAAATCTGCACCCAGAAAGATCCTGTCACTCCCGGCGCACCTGGCCAGGGCTGCGGTCATAACCTGCTGGGCGTAGCCTGCATCGGCGGCGCTCTGGGCATGAAGGCCCATCTGGAAGAGACCGGAAAAGAAGGTACTGTGGTCTTTTATGGCTGCCCTGCCGAAGAAGCCCTCACCGGCAAAACCTTCATGGCCCGCGGCGGCGCTTTCAAAGAGCTGGATGTGGCTCTGGCCTGGCACGGCGGCTCCATGAACGGAGTCAATCTGGGCACTTCCAACGGCCTGAACAGCGCCATTTTCCATTTCCACGGCGTCACCGCTCATGCCGGCGGCGATCCTCACAACGGCCGCTCGGCCCTGGACGCCGTAGAGCTGATGAATGTGGGTGCAAACTACCTGCGGGAGCATGTGACCAGCGATGTTCGCATTCATTATGTGATCAAAGAAGGCGGCACAGCCCCCAACATCGTTCCTGATAACGCCAGTGTCTGGTATTATGTGCGGGCCATGAGCCGCCAGGCCATTGAGGATACCTATGCCCGTCTGGTCAAGGTGGCCGAAGGCGCCGCCCATATGACCGAAACCAAGCTGGAAATTGAATTTTTGGGCGGCTGCTATAACTCCATGAGCAACAAGGTGCTGGTGGAAGTAGCCCACGACATGATGGAGCAGATCCCCCTGCCCCAGTGGACTGAGGAAGAGCTGGACTTTGCCCAGAAGCTCAATCTGGAAAGCCCCCAGTATGAAAAGATGAAGGCCGCAGGTCTGCTGGACGGCCCCGCCATCTGTTCGGTGGTACCTCCCATTGCCAATCGCAACGGGTATGGTTCCTCCGATGTGGGCGATGTGCAGCACATCGTTCCCTGCATCATGGTGAGCACTGCAACCTGCAACCGGGCCGCTCCGGGCCACAGCTGGCAGATTACTGCCTGCGCCGGCATGAGCATCGGCCACAAGGGTATGCTCTATGGCGCCAAGGTGCTGGCCGCTACCGCCAGCAAGCTGGTGGATGATCCCACCTTGGTGGAAAAGGCACAGGAAGAATGGAAAGAGCGGATGCACGGTGATACCTATCATTGCCCCATCCCCGAAGAGATTCCCATTCCCCAGCCCCAGAAATAAATAACAAAATGTATCTGCTTCCCCGAGGGTTTCCTCGGGGAAGTTTTTCTTGCCAAACTCTTTGCGCTGTGGTATTCTTTTTTCCGGGAATGAAGTTCTCCCCCGGCCTCTTCAGGCCCAAACCGCTTTTTGGCTGATGACTTCTGCGATATTTTCCGCAGGGGCATCAGCTTTTTTGTTGCCCCGAAACAGAAAGGAGCAATCGAAATGCTATACAGTCTGGCACTTGTTTTTCTTCTGGGGATGCTTTTGGGAAAAGCCTCTCAGAAACTGGGGCTGCCGCCCCTCTTTGGAATGCTTCTGGCCGGCATCCTGCTGGGGCCTTCTGTGTTTGACCTGCTCTCCCCTTCCCTCTCCGCCGTATCTGCCGACCTGCGCAAGGTGGCCTTGCTGATCATCCTGGCCCGGGCTGGTCTCAACCTGGATGCGGGAGAACTGCGGCAGATGGGCCGCCCTGCCTTCCTGATGTGTTTTCTCCCGGCCACCTGTGAAATATGCGGCATGATCCTGCTGGCTCCCTCTTTGCTGGGACTTTCCCTGTTGGAAAGCGCTCTGCTGGGCGCTGTGATCGCTGCTGTTTCTCCGGCGGTGGTGGTTCCCAAAATGCTTTCCTTGCTGGAAAAGGGATGGGGCAAAAACCACCACATCCCCCAGTTGGTGATGGCCGGAGCTTCTGCTGATGATGTGTATGTGATCGTGCTTTTTTCGGTCTTTTCCGATCTGTGCGCCACCGGCCACTTTTCTCCCCTTTTTCTTCTGCGCATCCCTACATCCATTGTTTTCGGTTGTCTTGCAGGGCTTTTGCTGGGACAGATTCTGGCCCACTTCTGTCAAAAATGGAATCTGCTTCCTGTTCGCCGTCTGCTTCTGGCGCTCTCCTGTGCCTTCCTGCTTTCCTCTGCCGAAGACCTGTTCACCGGCTTTATCGGCTTTTCCGGCCTGCTGGCCGTGATGGCCATGGGGGTTTCCTGGCGGCACGCATCCCCCAAAACCAGCCTTTCCCTCAGCGGGCAGCTGTCCCTTTTGTGGAGCGGTGCGGAAATTCTGCTTTTCGTACTGGTAGGCGCCCAGGTGGATGTATCCTACGCCTTCAAAGCCGGGCCCATGGCGGTTTTGCTGCTGCTGGGCGTGCTCTGTTTCCGCATGATGGGAGTGGGGCTTTCCCTTCTGAAAACACCGCTGAACAAAAAAGAAAGGCTGTTCTGCGCTTTGGCCTATACCCCCAAAGCCACTGTGCAGGCGGCTATCGGCTCAGTGCCTCTGGCCATGGGTTTGCCCTGCGGAGAACTGGTGCTGACGGTGGCAGTGCTGGCCATCCTCATTACGGCCCCCTTGGGCGCCTTCGCCATTGACCGGACTTTTCCCCGTCTGCTCCAAGGCCCGAAGGAAAACTGACCTTGTCCCCTGGCCCCGCCTCTGCTATGATAAAAGGGATCTGATCCGGTCTCATAAGGGATTTTTTCTCTTTTATACCCTATCACATTTGCAGGAGCGTTTTATCATGAGCCACATTACCTTTCCCCTTCTCACTTCCGGCGGCGAGCCTTATTACCTTCAGCTCTACCGACATATCCTGAAAGAAATCAAAAAAGGAGGACTGCAAGCCGGGGAAAAGCTTCCTTCCAAACGGGCCCTGGCCCAGCATCTTTCGGTGAGTGTCAATACGGTGGACGCCGCTTATCAGATGCTCACCACCGAAGGCTATCTTCGCGCTGCCCCAAAAAGCGGTTTTTATGTCTGTCCTCTGCCGCAGCTTCCCACACCCCAGCGGCCAGTTTCTCCCCCACCGCCGCCTGAAGCGCCCAAACCATACCTTCCTTTTGACTGCTCCCCCGGCTCTGCCGACCCCAGCGCCTTTCCCTTTGCCACCTGGGGCAAGCTCACCCGGGAAGTGATGGGACAGGGGGAGCTCCTGTCCAAAGGGGAAGCCCAGGGAGATCTATGCCTGCGCCAGGCCTTGTGCCGCTATCTTCACCAGTACCGGGGCGTTCAGTGCCAGCCCTGCCAGGTTCTCATCGGCGCAGGCATGGAATATCTGCTCACTTTGCTTTGCTGCCTCCTTCCTCCGGAGACGGTTTACGCCATGGAAGAGCCCGGTTATCCCAAAGCCGCCCAATCCTTCCGCAATCTGGGGCGGAAAGTTGTCCACATTCCGGTGGATAAAGACGGAATGGATCCGGTGAAGCTGGAAGAAAGCGGGGGCTGCTGCGCCTATCTCACCCCTTCCCACCAGTTTCCCACCGGCGGAGTGATGCCTGCTCCCCGCCGGGCCCAGATACTGGGGTGGGCAGCGGAGCAGGAAGGACGGTATCTCATCGAGGACGACTATGACAGCGAATACCGCTATGCCGGCCGTCCCATTCCCGCCTTGCAGGGCAGCGATCTCCATGATCGGGTGATCTACTGCGGTACCTTTTCCCGCAGCCTGGCCCCTTCCATCCGTATCGCCTATCTGGTGCTGCCCATGTCCCTGCTTCCCACCTATCACCGGCTGTTTTCCCTCCAGTCCTCCACCGTTTCCCGCTTTGAACAACACACCCTGCTTCGGTTTCTGGAAGAAGGCTACTGGGAACGGCACCTCAACCGCACCCGTATTCTGTACAAAAAAAGGCGGGAAGAGCTGGCGGCCAGCCTGAAATCCTCTCCCCTGGGCCCAAACCTGGAGATCTTAGGTTCCCAGGCCGGGCTCCACTTCCTTCTCCGGTTCCATGGCGGCCTTTCGGAAAAGGAGATGGCCCGTCGGGCCCGGGAGCAGGGAGTGGACCTTCTTCCCCTGTCCCACTGTTACCATGACCCTATGTTGGCACCCCCTTCCACCCTGCTTTGCGGCTATGGACGGCTGCCTTTGGAGGAGATCCCCGCTCTGACCCAGGCTCTTGTCCGTGCTTGGAACAACTAGAAAAAGAGGGTAAGGCCAATGGCCTTACCCTCTTTTTTGCTGCTCATTTGGAGAAAATCACTGTATCTCCCAAGGCAATGGACTGCACTTTTTCCGGCTGGATGGCTTTAGGGAAGAGCCACCGTCCAAAGAAATGTCCGGTACCATTCTGCTTTTCCAGTCCATTCCAGAAACTGGTGACGCAGTCCCCCTTGTCCAGAACCAGTTTGGAGCCATCCTCCATCACAAAGGTCACTGTGGACTGGCCAAAGCCTGCATGATCGCTTCCGATTTCCAGACTGAGAGTCATGGGGGTGAGGACGATGCGGTTCACCGGGCATCCCTCCACCTGGGTCTCCGGGGTATACACCAGCTGATCCGGCGTCTCCAAAGGAATCTCCAGCTCCCAGTTTCCTTCCACAGGCCGGATCTTGAGATAAAGAAAATACAAGTCCTCCAACATCAGATCATCCAGGATCTCCGGCCCCACGCCTCCAAAAGCGATATCGTAATAAAGTTCCCCTTCCCATTCAAACAGGATCTGGGTCAGACTTTGGTTATACTGAGCTTCCTGGCCGGTTCTGCTGCGCAGAGTGGTGAGCACATTCAGATACTCCAGACAGATGTCTTCCGGACACTTGACCTGCACATGGAACGCTCCATCGTCTCCAAAGCCCAGGGCCGAAAGAGAAAATCCCTTTCCTTCTTCCAAAGGAGCCGCTTCCTCCCCCGGCTGGAGCACAGGGCTCTTTTCCCCAGCTTTCTGGGTGTTTTCTGCCAGGATGGTTTTCTGGATCCGGGAAGCAATCTCCGTCTGGGGCAAAGAGGCTGTAAATTCCTCCCGGGCACTGATTTTCTGTAAGGTCAGCTTTGCCACCTGCTCTTCTCCCGTAGTTTCTCCACTCCAACTCACTTTCACCAAGGCGGTGCGGCTTTCCGGGTCATAACCCAGACATTTCTGGCCCATGGTAGCCATCTCCTGGGAAGGCAATTCCAGATTCCAGTCACTTCCGTAGGATCCCAGACTGGTATTCTCCCCCAGACGGTCTCCTGTTTTGTCCTGGATTTCCAGGTAGATCTGGGTAAAACCGTCATCGGACAGGGCGGATACTGCCCGGACGACGATACCATTGTCCTCCGTTTCCAAACCGGAAAATTGCTGGCTTTCTTCCTGCCAGCTGCCCAGGTGCTGATTCAGAATCTGGCGCAGGCCGGGGGAAAATGCAAAGACCGCCGCAGTCAAAGCACACACCGCCAAGCAGGCCACCGCCACACGCCGTGCCATCCGGCCTTTCCGTTTCTTTTGAGGAGCAAACGCTTTTTCCAGGATTTCTTCCTTCTTTTCTCCCAAGGTCAGCCCGGACAGGGCCTGATCCATATCCTGACGAAAATCCCGCTTATTCTTCATCGTAATACCATCCTTTCAGCTGCTCTTTCAGCTGCCGACGGGCCCTGGACAGACGCACCGTCACCGTGGACAAGGGGACATGGAGAATCTCTGCAATCTCCCTCGCCTTCAGCTGCTGATAGTAATAAAGCAAAATGACCTCCCGGTAGGGCCGGGACAGAGCCATCACCGCCCCAGGCAAGGTGTCATCGGTCTCCGGCATCCCAGGGGCCGGCAGCTGTTCCAGCACCTGAGAGGACAGACGGCGCCAATGCCAGGGCGAACGCAGATAGCCTTTGCATACATTGATGGCAATGCGGGTCAGCCAGGTGGCCATGGCTGCCTGACCCCGAAATTCGTCCATGTGCTGAAAAGCCCGCAAAAAGCTTTCCTGCACCGCATCCTCTGCCAGATTCCCATCCTTCAGATAGAGGGTACACAGCCGCAAAAGCCGGTCCCCCTCCTGTTCCAGCATCTTCTGAAAAAGGGCTTTCTTTTCCTCCTGCTCCATCCCGCTTCCTCCTTTCTCCCATTGGACGCTTTTCCCTGTCGTTTTGCTTCCTCATGGCAAAAAAATTTCCCCAAAGCCCAAAAGACTTTGGGGAAACAGCAGGTCACCAGGGTTCTTTGGCATCCTCCCGCAGGGGCAGGCGGAAAATTCCTTCCACAGCCCACTGATAATCCGCCGGTTCTGTGGCTTTGCGCAATTTCTTACCCAGCCCCTGCTCATCTTCAAAAAGATAAATCATACACCGCCAGATGTCCTTCATGCGGCAAATGGCGTTTTTGGGACTTTGGAATGCCTGGCAGTATCCTTGGTACAAAGTATCGTGAAACAGCCGCAGCTCTTCCCGCCGGGCCGCTTTGCCCCCTTTGGCCTTGCGGAACACCGCCGGATCGGCAATAGCCCCTCGTCCCAGCATCAACCCCCGCAGCATGGGATATTCCTGCTCCATCCGGGCACAGTCCGCCGCTGTCACCAGATCCCCATTGTAGCAAAGGGGCAGGCTGGTGTGTTCTGCCGTCCACCGGAAAGCATGAGGCCGCACCGGTTTTCGGTAAAGATCCTGACGCACCCGGGGATGGAGGATCAGCTCTTCCAGGGGATACTTTTCAAAAATAGCCAGAATGGGAGGAAACTCATCTTCCGAAGTCATACCCAACCGGCTTTTCACCGAAATTTTCACCGGCAAAGCGGCGGAAAAGATCGTTTCCAAAAAATGATCCAGCTCCTGTGGATGGGCCAGAAACCCCGATCCCTTGCCTTTGGCGGTGACGGTGCCCGAAGGGCATCCCAGATTCAGGTTGATATGCCGGTAGCCCATCTCCCCCAAACGGCGGGCCGCGCCGATGAAATCCCCACTGCGCCGGGTGAGCAGCTGAGGAACCAAGGGCAGCCCCTGGTTTTCCTCAGGAGCAATATCCCGCAGCTCTCTTTTGTTCAGCGTGCCCCCTTCCCCCGGGGAAAGAAAGGGGGTATAGTACCGGTCGGCGCCGCCGAAAATTTGGTGATGGGTCCGCCGGTACAGAGGGCCGGTGATCCCCTCCAAAGGGGCCAGATCATAGCGCACGGGCCTTTCCTCCTTTGTTCTTGCTTCTTTGCAGCCTTCTTCCTTCCCAAGGCCAGTCTATGGCCGCTTCTTCATCACAAAAGACCGGCTGTCCAGGGCCCGCATGGTGGCCAGGATGCCATCCAGATGATCGTATTCATGCTGGATCAGTTCGGCCATGTCATCGTCCATCTGCATTTCCTGCTCCACCCAGTTTTCGTCCCGGTAGCGCAGTAAACAGTGGCGGTGCCGGCGCACCCGGACCAAAAGCCCCGGGAAAGACATACAATCGTCCATCAGTTCCATGGTTTCATCACCAACGAAAGAAAGATGGGGGTTGAGGATCACATAGGGCTTGTCGGTAAGCATACAAATCACCCGTTTGTGTATCCCGATCTGGGGGGCCGCAATGGCCCTCCCGAAGCCATAATCCCGGCGAATGCCCCGGATGCAGTCAAACAAATCCTCAAACATGGGGCGCAGCTGTTCCAGCTCTTCCTGCCTGACCTCCTGGGAAACCTGGTATAGCCTGGGATCTCCCAGCAGCAAAATCTCTCTTTCCACTTTGGCTTCTCCCCTTCCTTTTCCATTCCCTTCTGTGCCATTTTCTCAGGGCAGCGTTTCCCCCGAAGAAAAAGGATGGCTTTGGATCAGCTTCAGCTTTTCTCTTTTTTTCAGCTTTTTCACCTGCCGCTCCCGGCGCAAAGCTGCTCCCTGGCTAAGGCAGCTCTCCCAGTAAACCAGCGTCAGTTCTCCCCGGCCCCGGGTGTATTTGGCCCCCCGCCCTTCCCGATGGGCCCGGAGCCGCCGGGGCAGATCGGTGGTCACGCCGGTATACAGGCTGCCATCGCCGCAGCGGAGGATGTACAGGCACCAGCTTCCCCTTTCCGGCAGGTCTTTTTCCATCACAGGCGGTTACTCTTGCCGGTGATATGGATCAGGTCCACGGCCACCACCTGCACCTTGGGGAATTTTTCAATTTCCTTTTCCCATTCACTCTCATAGCCGGGAGAATATTTCTGGCAGATGGCCAAGAGGGCCTTCTGGGCTTCCTCTCCCTGGGCCAGCCGGGCTTTTCCCTGGGCCACCACCGATTCATAAGCCATGGTCATTTCCTTTTGCAACACCTGGGTGCGTCCCAGGGCGCACAGGCAGACCTGGGGGTTCTTCCGGATGTTATCCAGCTTCTCTCCCGCCGGAGCACAGTGGAAATACAGAGTATCTCCCAACACCACCGGAGAGACCGGCACGGTGTGAGGCGCCCCCTCTTCATCCACCGTAGTAAACAGGGCATATTCACATTCCGACAACAGCTTCCGGGCCTTTTCCTCTTCCATAGCCCGCTTTCCCAGACGCATGGGACGAATCATAGGTTTTCCTCCTTTATTTGATGGTGATAAACTGGCTGGCCGTGCGCAGCATCATCATTTTGGTACCTTCGGCGAATTTCACTTCCATCAGCACATCGTTGCCCATGGGCGTGCAGGCCTGCACCACCCCATCCCCAAAGGCCTTGTGGGTGATGGCCTGACCAGGGCGCACAGAGGGCAGATCCTTCTGGGCCTCCTTGGCTTTGCCGGAGAAGGCCGAGGTAAAGCTTTTCTGCACAGTGGGACGGATGCTGGCGGCCTGACGGCGCTGGGGAGCCGGACGGGCCTTTGCCTTTTTCTCCATGTGTTCTTCCGGCACTTCTCCGATAAACCGGGAAGGCCGGCAAAAGGAGGTCTGGCCATAGAGCATCCGCCGCTGGGCGCAGGTGATATAAAGCTTCCGCTTGGCCCGGGTCATGGCCACATAGCAGATCCGCCGCTCCTCTTCCAGCTCCTCATCACTGTCCATGCTCCGGTGGGAGGGGAAAATGCCCTCTTCCATGCCGCAGAGGAACACCGTGTCAAACTCCAATCCCTTGGCCGAGTGCATGGTCATCAGCGTAACGGCGTCGGCCTGCTCATCGTACCGGTCAATGTCGGTGAACAGGGCCACTTCTTCCAGAAAGTCCAGCAATGTCCCCCCTTCGTGAGTGCTTTCAAACTCCACAATGTTGGATTTCAGCTCCATCACATTTTCGATCCGGGTCTGGGCTTCGATGTTTTCCTGGCTGCGCAGCATCCGCAGATACCCGCTCTCTTCCAGCAAGGCGTCATACAGCTCGCCCAAAGACAGATCGTGGGCTTTGTCCTGCAGGCCCTCGATCATCCTGGCAAAGGCCTCCAGACTGTCCTTGGCCCGGGCCAGATCGGGATATTCCCCTGCCCTTTGGATCACGGAAAAATCATCGGTATTTTCCATGGACGCCAGATCGGCCACATGCTCCAGGGTCTTGGCGCCGATCTTCCGGGGCGGATTGTTGATAATCCGCCGCAGACGGATGCCGTCTGAAGGATTGACAATGACCCACAGATAGGCCAGCATATCCTTCACCTCGGCCCGGTCAAAAAACCGCAGGCCGCTGACCATCCGGTAAGGGATGGCATTGCGCTTGAAGGCTCCTTCGATGCTGTTGGACAGGGCATGGTTCCGATAGAGCACAGTGAAATCGGAAAATTTCTGGCCTTTCCCATAGCCTTTGAGGATCTCGCTGGCGATAAACTGCCCCTCGTCCTCCTGGTTGTCTCCGGAGAAGTAGACGATCTTGTCTCCCTCGCCGTTTTCTGTCCACAGGCGCTTGCCCTTCCGGGCGGTGTTGTGGGAGATCACCTCGTTGGCCGCTTCCAGAATGCTCATGGTGGAGCGGTAATTCTGCTCCAGACGGATGACCCGGGCATTTTCATACTGCTTTTCAAATTCCAGGATGTTTTCAATGGTGGCGCCCCGGAATTTATAGATGCTCTGGTCGTCGTCGCCCACCACGCAGATATTCCCATGGCCCCCGGCCAACAGGCTGCACAGCACATATTGGGCATGGTTTGTGTCCTGGTATTCGTCCACCAGCACATAGCGGAACTGGCGCTGGTAATGCTCCCGCACATCGCTGCACTCCTGGAGCAGATGGACGGTTTCCATGATGATGTCGTCAAAGTCCATGGCTCCGGCCCGGCGCATCCGCTTCTGGTATTCTTCGTAAATACGGCCCACGGCCTTCTGGTAATAATCATCTCCCGCCTGCTGCTGATACTGCCGGGGAGTGATCAGTTTGTCCTTGGCCCGGGAGATCTGGCTGATGACCCCCCGCAGATCAAACTTCTTTTCATCATAGCCCAGCTCCCGCAGAGCCTGACCCATCATTTTCTTTTTGTCGTCCTCGTCGTAGATGGTGAAGTTGCCGTAGCCGATCCGGTCCCCATACCGGCGGAGAATCCGCACGCAGGCCGAATGGAAGGTATGGGCCCAGATGTCCTCGGCCATGGCGCCGCAGGCCTTTTCCAACCGGTCCTTCAGTTCCCCGGCCGCCTTGTTGGTAAAGGTGATGGCAATGATCTGCCAGGGGCGGGGAGGATCTACACTGCACAAGTCCACAATATCTTCCGGCGTCACATCCTCCGGCTGGGCCAGATAGGCAGCCATGCGCCGGAGATCCTCCTGGGTGGCCCCCACAGGAGCAATTTCCTCTTCGTAGCCCCTGCCGTATTTCAGCAGATTGATCACCCGGTTGATGAGCACGGTGGTTTTGCCGCTTCCCGCTCCGGCCAACAGCAGCAAAGGCCCTTCGGTACAGAACACCGCTTCCCGCTGCATGGGGTTGAGCCCGGAAAATTCCTCTTCCAGGATGGATTTGCGCAAGGCGCTGTATTTGATATCAAATTCCGTCATGTATGTTTGTTCCCTTTCCCTTTTTCTATCGAAGCACCACATTCTGGGAAGAAAGCAGCCCGCCCAGGCTCCGGATCAGTTCCTCCCCCGGTGTGACCCAAAGCTCCTGCCGGGCCAGAAACCGTTTTCCGGTATCGCTGTAAAAGATGACCACCGGCGTTCTGCCAGGGCTTTGGCGCAGAAGAGTCTTGGTCTGTTCCAATAGCGGGGCGTTTTCTCCGCTGAAGCGGAGATACAGCCGGGGGCCGGAAGGCTCTTTTTCCGTCCTTCCCTGTGTCTCCCGGGCCTGGGGCCGTGGAGAGGAGCCACGGGAGGCATTTCTCCATCCGCTATTTCTATTTTTGTTCTGCCATTCTGCTGCACTCTGGGGAGTGAGCACGGCGCACCGGTCGCACACCAGCTTGGGCGCTTCATCCTCCCTGGCGGAGATACGGCCATATACAACCAAAGCGTTGTCCTCTGCGAAAGCGCCAGGCGCACTGTCCATGGCTTTCTGGAACACCAGCAGCTCCATGCTCCCCGATCGGTCCTCCAGAGTCACATAAGCCATAGTGGTATTGTTTTTGGTGGTCTTCAGCTTGACTGCCGAGACGATACCGGCCAAAGTGATGTACATCCCATCCCGCAGATTGCTTTCCGCTCTTCCCATGCCCTCTTCCTCTTCCGGAGCAAAGGCCGCCAGCACCTGGGCAATGGGAGTGGCTCCTACCTGTTTCATCAGCTCCCCCTGTTCATCCAGCGGATGGCCGGACAGATAGATGCCGGTGGTCTGCTTTTCCATGGCCAGAAGCTCCCGCTTGGGATATTCCGGAATGTCAGGCAGCTCCACTTCCGCCGCTTCTTCCTCCTGGGCCATACCGAACAGATCGATCTGACCTTCGATGTTTTTCCGCCGTTCGCTCACCGAAGCGTCCAACACCTGTTCATAAACCCGCAGCAGCTGGGAGCGATGGTGACCGAAGCTGTCAAAGGCACCGCAGCGGATGAGATTCTCCAGCGCCCGCTTGTTCAGATCGGTCTCCACCATGCGGGAGCAAAAATCGCTGAAGGAACGGAAGGCCCCGCCCCTCTGCCGCTCTTTTTCCAAAGCGGCCACAAAGCTCCGGCCCACATTTTTCACCGCCGCAAGACCAAAACGGATGGTCTTACCCCGGACAGTGAAGTCCGCTCCCGATTGGTTGATGTCCGGAGTGAGGATGGTGATGCCCATTTCCCGGCATTCCAGGATGTATTCCGACACTTTGGCGCTGTCGTCCAGCACCGAAGTGAGCAGAGCCGCCATATATTCGGTGGGATAGTGGTATTTTACATAGGCGGTCTGATAGGACAAAACCGCATAAGACACTGCATGGGCTTTGTTGAAGGCATAATTGGCAAAGTCCAGCAGATCGTCAAAGAGCTGGGAAGCCACTTCCTCGGGAACACCATTGGCCACGCACCCTGCGATGCCTTCTTCCTGGTTGCCGTGGATAAAGTTCTCCCGCTCGCTTTGCAGCACATCCATCTTCTTTTTGCTCATGGCCTTGCGCACCAGGTCGGCCTTTCCCAGAGAATAGCCGGCCAGACGGCGGAAGATCTCCATCACCTGTTCCTGGTAAACGGTGCAGCCATAGGTCACCTGCAAGATGTCCCGCAGCAGAGGATGCTTGTACTGCACTTTTTCCGGATGGTGCTTGCAATCGATGTAAGTGGGGATGCTGGCCATGGGGCCCGGACGGTACAAAGCGATGGCCGCGGTGATATCTTCGATGGAATGGGGCTTCATGGCCACCACCACCCCGCGCATCCCGGCGCTTTCCAGCTGGAACACCCCGGAGGTCTTGCCCTGGGAGAGCATCTCATAGACCCCTTTGTCCTCATAATCGATGTGGTGCAGGTCCAGCTCCACCCCGCTTTGCTTTACCAGTTCCACCGCATCGTGGAGGATGGTCAGGTTCCGCAGCCCCAGGAAATCCATTTTCAAAAGGCCCAGCTCTTCCAGCGTGGTCATGATATACTGGGTGACAACGCCCTGGTCGTTTTTGGCCAAAGGCACATAGCGATGTACCGGCTCTTTGGTGATGACCACACCGGCGGCATGGGTGGAAGCATTGCGGGGAGTGCCTTCCAGCTTCCGGGCGGTGTCCAGAAGGGTGTGCACCCGCTCATCGCTTTCATACAGGCTGCGCAATTCCCGGGAGACCTTCAAAGCCTTGTCCAGGGTGATTTTCAGTTCCTGGGGCACCAGCTTTGCCACCGCGTCCACTTCGGCATAGGTCATGTTCAGCGCCCGGCCGCAGTCCCGCACCGCCGCCTTGGCCGCCATGGTGCCGAAGGTGATGATCTGGGCCACATGGTCTTCTCCGTATTTTTCCACCACATAATCGATGACCTCCTGCCGCCGCACGCCGCAGAAGTCCATATCGATATCGGGCATGGACACCCGTTCCGGGTTCAGAAACCGTTCGAAGTACAGGTTATACCGCATAGGGTCGATGTCGGTGATGCCCAGACAATAGCTGACCATGCTGCCTGCGGCGCTGCCCCGGCCAGGGCCCACCGGAATATCCCGTGACCGGGCAAAGCGGACGAAATCCCACACAATGAGGAAATAGTCGGTAAACCCCATACGGCAGATCATGTCCAGTTCGTATTCCAGACGCTCCCGGTAAGAAGCATCCGGATGGGGATACAAGCGGGCAAAGCCCTCATCGGCCAGGTGGCGCAGATATCCCTCTGCATCATACCCTTCGGGCACATCAAAGGCCGGCAGATGCTGCTCTGAAAAATCAAATTCCACCTGACAGCGCTCGGCGATCTTTACCGTATTGGAAATGGCCCCGGGGAATGTGTCCTCGGGAAAGAGCCGGGCCATCTCCTCTCCGCTTTTCAGGTAAAATTCTTCCCCTTCAAAACGCATCCGGTTGGGTTCATCCACCGTTTTTCCCGTCTGGATGCAAAGAAGTACATCCTGGCTGGAAGCATCCTCCCGCCGGAGATAATGGGCATCGTTGGTGGCCACCAGCCCCACACCCAGCTCTTTGGCCAAACGGCACAGTCCCTCATTGACCTTTTTCTGTTCGGGGATGCCGTGGTCCTGCACCTCGATGAAGTAGTTTTCCGGGCCGAACAGATCCCGGTATTGTGTGGCCAGCTCCAGGGCTCCCTCATAGTTGTCCTGCTCCAGCAGCCTGGGCACCTGCCCGGCCAGGCAGGCCGACAGGCAGATCAATCCTTCGTGGTATTCTTTCAGCAACTCCCAGTCCACCCGGGGCTTGTTGTAAAATCCCTGAAGAAAGCCCTGGCTCACCAGATAGATCAGGTTTTCATACCCTTTCTGGTTCTGGCACAAAAGCACCAGGTGATAGGCTTCCCCGTCCAACTCAGCGGTTTTGTCAAAGCGGCTGCGAGGCGCCACATAGACCTCGCAGCCGATGATGGGATGGATTCCTTCCGCCTTGCAGGCTTTATAAAAATCAATGCACCCGTACATCACCCCGTGATCGGTGACGGCCAGGGACTGCTGCCCCAGCTCCTTGGCCCTGCGGGGCAGCTCCGCCACCGGACAGGCACCGTCCAGCAGGCTGAACACGCTGTGCACATGCAAATGGACAAAATCAATGGCCATAGTATCTTTATCTCCCAATTTCTTTGCCTTTTCTCAATCTTCCAATTTGGCTGCCAGCTGCTCCAGTTTCCGCAGCCGGTTGTTCAGCCCCGGTCTGGAAAGAGGCGGATCAAAATGCTGCAAAAGCTCCGTGAGGGATTCTTCCGGATGCTCCATACGCACCCGCGCGGTCTCTCGCAGACTTTCCGGCAGCTGCTCCAGCTGCCCCGCTTTTTCCAATCTGCCAATGGCGTGGCACTGGCGGGCGGCCGCTTCCACCGTTTTCCCCAGATTGGCCGTTTCACAGTTGACCCTGCGGTTGATGTTGTTGCGGAAATCCTTTTCCACCTTCCGCAGCCGGAAATCCATAGCAGCCCCAGGGGCTCCCATGCGTCCCACAATCTCTTCGATCACATTGCTGTCTTTATAGTAAAGCACAAAATTCCCCCGGCGGGAAACAAACCCGCAGCTAAGGCCCATTTCTTCCAGCAGCAGCACCGTCTGCCGGGCCACATTGTAATGGGAAGTCACCAGTTCCAGATGATACCCCCTCCCGGGAGCCGATACATACCCGCCGGTGAGAAAAGCTCCCCGCAGAAAAGCAATGCGGCAGCAATCTTCCTCCACCACGGCCCGGTTGAGATGAAGAGCAGTTCCTTCAAATTCATATCCAAAGGCAGAAAAAACCCGCCGCAAAGAAGGAGGGTCTTCCAAAATCAGCGCGTTGGTCCCATCGGGACGGGAAGAAATCTCCACCCCGGCGCACCGGCGGAGAAGCTGCCGGACTCTCCCCCGCACCGCCGCCAGGTCACTGTGTACCCGCAGGCGGCTTTGGGAGAAAACCGCGGCAAAGAGCAGCATGCCATAACACTCTGCCCGGGCACAGCAATCCTTCCCCGGCCCCAGGCGGCAAAGCTCTTCTTTGATCTGTTGTGTAAAGGACATCTTACTCCTCCTGCCGCAGCATCAATTCATCGTAATAGCGCAGCACCTGCTGCCGGGGCGCCAGCCGGGCAGCGGTTTTCATCACTGCATAGGCCAGGCGCAATGGGTCATGACGGACAAAATGAGCATCCCGGGACAAAATGGATTCTCCCGTCAGCTCCACCCCCATCTGCCGGAACTCCCGGGGATCGGGCCACAGCTGCCGGGCACTTTCGCCAGCATATTTTTCCAGCAGCCTGTGGGCCACCCGATCGGTGTTGTACAGACACACATCGGCTTTGCCGCCATGAGCCATCAGCGCTTTCAGATGTTCTGATGCACTGTATCCCTCGGTCTCGCCGTCCTGGGTCATGATGTTGAGGATATAGATCTTCAGCCCGTGGGAGCGGCGGATGGCCTCCGACACTCCCTCCACCAACAAGTTGGGGATAATGCTGGTATAAAGGCTCCCCGGCCCCAGGATGATCAGATCGGCTTCGTCAATGGCTTTGATCACTTCCGGCAAGGCCTTGGCTCCCTCCGGTTTGAGACCCACCTTCTGGATCACCAGATTGTTCTGTTTTTTGGCCTTGGTGATGGCGGTCTCTCCCGTGACACAGGAACCGTCCTCAAACTGAGCACACAGGCTCACATTGCTGGTGGTCACCGGCAAGACCTGGCCGGTGACTGCCAGAAAATCATTCATCCGGGCCACAGCGGTGCGGAAAGAACCGCACACCCCATTGAGGGCCAGCAGAAACAGGTTTCCGAAACTCTGGCCTTTGAGGGAGCCTTCGGAAAAGCGGTAATTGAGCAGTTCGTTCATGGCATCGCTGGTGTTGGCCAAAGCCAGCAGGCAGTTGCGGATGTCCCCTGGCGGAAGCATCCCGTATTCGTCCCGCAGAACACCGCTGCCGCCGCCATCATCGGTAACGGTGACGATGGCGGTAATATTGTCGGTGTATTCTTTCAGCCCCAGAAGCAGAGTGGAAAGACCGGTGCCTCCACCGATGGCCGCCACCTTGCGTCCCGCCGCCCGGGCGGCCCGCAACAGATCATGGGGCACTTGGTTTTGCAGCATACCACCGGCCTCCTAGTGTTTTTTCACATCCCGATGGCGCACATTCACATTCCGGGCGTGCTTTCCCAACAGCTGGCCCAGATGCCGGGCCACCGACACCGAACGGTGCTGACCGCCGGTGCAGCCGATGGAGACCACCAGGCTCATCTTCCCCTCCTCAATATACCGGGGAATGAGAAATTCCAACAGGGAGCAGACCCGCTCGCAGAAATCTTCCGCCGCCGGGTCGGAAAACACATAGTCAAATACATCCTGATCCAGACCGGTCTTGTTTTTCAGTTCCGGCACATAGTAAGGATTCTTCAGAAAACGCACATCAAACACCATATCCGACTCGCCGGGCATGCCGTATTTGAAGCCAAAGGAGCCGATGGAAATGACCATATTGCCCCCTTCTTCCCCGCCGGCAAACAAGCTGACCAGATAGGCCCGGAAATCGGCGGGCAGCAGGGCGCTGGTATCGATCATAAAGTCTGCCCGGCGGCGAATGGGTTCCAGCACCCGCCGCTCCTGATAGAGTGCCTGTTCCAGATCCATATCCGCCGTCTGCAAAGGATGACGCCGGCGGCTTTCCTTATGCCGGTTGGTCAAAATGGCATTGCGGGCATCGAGAAACAGGATCCGGTAGGAAAAATCCAGCCCTCTGGCATCGTCCAGCTCCTGACACAACTCTTCAAAGCCGTCACCGCTGCGGGCATCCACCACCAGGGCCACCCGGTCAAACTGCTCCCGGCTTTTTTCAAACAGCTGGATAAAACGGGGAATGAGGGAAACCGGCATATTGTCGATGCAATAATAACCGATATCCTCCAGCACATCCACCGCCATGCTCTTGCCTGCACCGGCCATGCCCGATATGATCAAACATTCCATAAAAAGCCACACTCCTTTCCGGACATCCTTCCGGCGGTTGTTACCGCCGGTGAGTCACTACCCGCACTTCTCGTTCCAGAGAAACGCCGGTTTTTTCCAGCACCACTTCCTCAATGTGCTCCATCAAGGCAATTACATCGGAAGCGGTGGCCTTGCCGGTGTTGACAATGAACCCGGCGTGCTTGGGAGAAACCATGGCTCCCCCGATCTGATATCCCTTCAGGCCGCATTGCTCGATCAGTTCTCCCGCATAGTGGCCTTCGGGGCGCTTATAAACGCTGCCGGCGGAAGGCTGATCCAAGGGCTGCTTCTCCCGGCGACGGGCGGCGTAATCGCTCATTTTCTCCTGGATTTCCTTCTCATCCCCCGGCTGGAGCTTAAACTCGGTGTAAAGCACCACATTTCCCGGCTTCTCTTTAAACAGACTGGTACGGTAGCCAAACAGATGATCCTGAGGGGCCAGCATATGCAGCTTGGCGTTTGCATCCATATAGCAGGTACGCTGCACCAGATTCCCCACTTCTCCGCCGTAGGCCCCGGCGTTCATGCACAAAGCGCCGCCCACAGTCCCGGGAATGCCCTGGGCAAATTCCAGTCCGGTGAGGCCATTCTGGGCTGCCACCGTGGCCACCTGAGACAGCAGTGCCCCGGCTTCTGCCCGGATCACCCCGTCGTCATCCACATAAATGCCCCCGTAATTGGGTACAGTTTTGATCACCAGACCCTGATACCCTTCGTCGGGGAAAATCAGATTGGAGCCATTGCCCATGACCATGCAGCGGAAGTTGTTCTTTCCCGCCAGATAGACCAGGCTCACCAGTTCCCGGATATCCCGGGGCTGAGCCAGCATGGCGGCAGGGCCGCCCACCTGCATGGTGGTATGGCGGCTCATGGGTTCATCCCAATAGATCTTGATATCTTCTTTTTCAGCGGCTTGGCTAAAGGAATTGTTCTGTTCCATAGTGTCCTCCCAATGCGCACAATATTCTACTATAATTATAGCACAAACCCCTCTCCATTGGTAGTGGAGAGGGGAGATTTCTCCCGTTCATCGGAAAGAAAAAGGGCGGACAAACGGTCCGCCCTTGGGCAGGTATGTTTTAGGCGTTTTCTTCCGGGTTCTGCTGGGCCAGCATGGTGCGGTACAGCTTGTCGCTCAGCTCTTTGGCAGCGTTGTGGCCCATCCGCTTGTTCCGGTTGTTCATAGCGGCCACTTCCAGGATCACCGCCAGATTCCGCCCCGGATGCACCGGAATGGTCAGAGCCGGCACCTTGATATCCAGAATGGTCATGGTCTCTTCGTCCACTCCCAGCCGGTCATAAGGCTTGCCGTCCTCCCATTTTTCCAGACGAACCACCAGATCCACCCGTTCGGTGGGTTTTACCGAGCCCATGCCGAAAATACGGCGCACATCGATGATACCGATGCCCCGCAGTTCGATGAAATAGCGGATCATTTCCGGTGCCGAACCCACCAGCGTCTTGGCCGACACCTTTTTGATGTCTACGGCATCATCGGCAATGAGCCGGTGACCACGCTTGACCAGCTCGATGGCGGTCTCGCTTTTGCCGATGCCGCTGCCTCCCAGCAAAAGGATGCCTTCGCCATACACCTCCACCAACACGCCGTGAAGAGTGGTGGTGGGTCCCAGGTGCACATGAAGGGAAGAGGTCATGGCCGCCATCAGGTCGGTGGTATATTCCGCCGAACCGGCCACCGGCACACCATATTTTTCCGCCATGGCCAGACACTCAGGGGAAGGCTGATAATCCCGGGCAAAAATGAGCAAGGGAATTTTCTTTTCAAACAGCTGCTCAAAGACCTTTTCCCGCTGATGGGGATCCAGTCCCTGCAAAAAAGCCCACTCCACTTTTCCCAGCACCTGGATGCTGCCGGCGTCAAAATGATCGTAAAAGCCCACCAGCTGCAGGCCCGGACGGTACACATCCATGCTGGTCACATGGGACTCCAGACAGCCCGCCGGCGCATAAAACAGATTCAAATGAAACTCATCGATGATCTGATGCAGTTTGACAAAGGGTTTCTCCATCGCCAAAAACCTCCTTTTAAAATCGGCCACGCGGCCTGTCCTTTCTGTTTCCATTATAGGGGATGAAATAAAATTTGGCAACAGAATGATTTTTTTCGAATAATCCTTGATTTTAAAAAACAGTTGTGGTAATATAGCTTGTGTCGCTTTGTAGCTTATGGGTAAAGGAGGTGCAGAGAAAATGGCAAAGTGTGATATTTGCGGCAAGGGCGTCAGCTTCGGCATCAAAGTCTCCCATTCACACAGAAGATCGAACCGGACCTGGAAGCCGAATGTGAAGCGTGTAAAAGTGCTGATCAACGGCACTCCCAGCCATGTCAATGTCTGTACCCGGTGCCTTCGTTCCGGCAAGGTCACCAGAGCTATCTAAGACCTTCCCTTGGAATATGTGTGAAACATCAAACCCTCTGCTTTGGCAGAGGGTTTTTTGATTTTCTTTTGCTTATCCATATATAAAGAAACAGCCTGCCCGGTTTTCCGGACAGGCTGTTTGTCTATCGAAAAATTTCTGCCGTATGAGTGATCCTTTCGCTGGATTTTAATCAATCCGCAAAAAGCCGCGACCTGTGCGTGGCTTTTTGCACCTCTCAAGGGGCAAGTGTGCGCCGAAGGCGTGCATGCAGCTCCTTGCAAAAACTCGAAAAAGTGGCCAAAGCCACTTTTTCGACACGCTCAGCCTGCCCGGTTTTCCGGGCAGGCTGTTCTTTTACCAGTTGATATGCTGCATCCAGCTTTCCTGGGTCTCGCTCTTTTTATCCCGGGTCATCAGGGCCCGCACGGTTTCATCCAAAGGCTTGCCTTCATAGAGCAGGCCGTAAACCGCCTGGCAAATGGGCAGTTCCAGGTCTTTCCCCTGAGACAGGGCATGAACGGCCTGGGCGGCAAAATACCCTTCCACTGTGGCCCCCACCTTCTGGATGGCCTCTTCCGGCGAAACCCCCGAGCCGATGAGCAATCCAGCCCGCCGGTTGCGGGAATGCTGGGAAATGCAGGTGACGATCAGATCCCCCACGCCGGAAAGGCCGGTGAAGGTCTCGGGCCGTCCGCCCAGTGCCACGCCGAAACGGGCCATTTCCATAATGCCCCGGGTCATCAGCATGGCTTTGGTGTTGTCGCCAAAACCGGCGCCGTCGCTGATACCCACAGCCAAAGCCATGATGTTCTTCATAGCGCCGCCCAGTTCAGCTCCCACAATGTCCGGAGTGGTATACACCCGAAACACCGGATTCATAAAGGCCTCCTGGGCCAGAGCGGCCGCCTGCTGATTCATGGAAGCGGCTACCACAGCGGTGGGAATGCCTCTTCCCACTTCTTCGGCATGGGAAGGGCCAGTGAGGGCCACCACCGGCACCTCGCCCAGGAACACCCGTTCCAACAGATCGGACAACAGGGAGTAGCCGCTGTTTTTATCAAAGCCCTTGGACAAAAGCACCATCACCTGGTTCTTGTTCACATAGGGCCGCATCTTCTGAGCGGTTTCAAATACGGCAAAGCTGGGCACTGCCACTACCACCATATCAGCCTCTTGCACACAGGCGATATCGGTGGTCACCTGCACCCGCTCCGGCAGAAGGATGCCGGGGAGCAGCCCGGGATTCTCCCGTTTTTCCTGCAAGAGGGCCGCTTCTTTGGGATCAAAAGACCACAGAGTCATGTCGTGGCCGTTTTCGCTGAGCAGCTTGGTGGCAGCAATGCCCCAACTGCCCGAACCGATAACAGAAATCTTCATAGTAACCTCCGGCCGCGATGGCCCTGCTGAAAGTGGATCTATTTTTTCTTACCCAGCTTGGATTCTTCTCCATGCAAAAGCCGTTTGATATTGCTCCGATGCTTCCAGACCACAATGGCCGCTGTGCAAAGCCCCGCCGCCAGATAACCGGAATGGTCCCGATAACAGACAAGGAGCCCCACGGAAAAAGCCACTGCCGCCAGCATAGAAGCCAAAGACACATAGCGGGTGAACACAGCCACCAGCAAAAAGACAGCCAGAACAAAGAGAAAAATCCGCCAGTCGAACACCAGGATCATAGCGGCGGCGCTCATGACGCCTTTGCCGCCTTTGAAGCCATAATACACCGGAAAGATATGCCCCAGCACTGCCACGCAGCCTGCATAGAGTACCGCCTCAGGTCCCACCAGGATCTTGGCCAGCACCATGGCCAGCGCCGCTTTGAGGCCGTCCCCCAGCACCACCAGCAACGCCTTTTTCACTCCGAAATTCCGCAATGTATTGGTAGCCCCTGCATTGCCGCTGCCCATTTTGCGGATATCGGTTTTGTAAAAAAGTTTGGAAACGGTGATGGATGTACTGAAAGACCCCATCAGATAAGCGCAGACCAAGGCCAGCGCCCAGGCCCACAGGCTGTGCGGAAACATTTCTTCTCCCCCTCAACTATTTTGATGATCAATTTACATCCAGTTTACAACAAAGGATGCCGGTTTGTAAACCGAAAAACAGGAAAAAGGCGCCTATTCTTCCCCTTTTTGCCGCACAATCATCTTGATGGGAGTGCCTGTGAGAGAAAAGACTTCCCGGATCCGGTTTTCCAGATACCGGAGATAAGAGAAGTGGAACAGGCGGGCATCGTTGCAGAAACAGACAAAAGTGGGGGGCTTGATCCCCGTCTGGGTGATATAGTAGATCTTCAGCCGGCGGCCCTTGTCTGTGGGCGGCTGCACCCGCAGGGTTGCTTCAGCCAGAATGGTATTCAAAGTGCCTGTTGTGATGCGCATGGCATTGTTCTGGGCCACGGTGTTGATCAGGGGGAACAGCTGCTCCACCCGCTGACCGGTAAGGGCCGACAAGAAAATCACCGGGGCATACTGCATATAAGCAAGCCCTTCCCGCACCTTCAGCTCAAATTCCCGCTGGGTGTTGGTCTCTTTTTCCACCAGATCCCACTTGTTCACCACAATAATGGCGGCCTTGCCGTTTTCATGGGCATAACCGGCCACTTTGGTATCCTGCTCGGTGACGCCCTGGGTGGCGTCGATCATAATCAGGCACACATCGGCCCGTTGAATGGCCATAATGGACCGCAGCGCACTGATTTTTTCAATATCCTCATCCACCCGGGCTTTTTTCCGGATACCGGCGGTATCCACCATGATATAATCGCCGTATTTGTTGCTGACCCGCTGGTCGATGCTGTCACGGGTGGTGCCGGGCACATCGCTGACAATGACCCGCTCTTCCCCGGCGATGCGGTTGAGCAGGGAAGATTTGCCCGCATTGGGCTTGCCGATGATGGCCACCCGAATACAGTTCTCCTCTTCTTCGCTCTCTCCGGTATCCGGGGGAAAATGGGCATAGCAGGCATCCAGCAGATCACCGGTGTTGTTGCCGTGGATGGCCGATACGCCGATGGGATCGCCCATGCCCAGGTTGTAAAACTCATAAAACTCTGCCGGCGGGTCACCGGGAGCATCCAGTTTGTTGACGCAGAGCACCACCGGCTTTTTGGACCGCTTGAGCATGGCGGCCACATCCTGGTCGGCAGCGGTGACGCCGGTGCGCACATCGGTGATAAAGATGATCACATCGGCGGTATCAATGGCGATAAGCGCCTGCTCCCGCATGAATTTCAGAATTTCGTTGTCGGTTTTGGGCTCGATACCACCGGTATCGATAAGCTCAAAGGCCCGGCCCCGCCATTCACCCTCGGCGTAGATCCGGTCCCGGGTGACGCCGGGAGTATCCTCCACAATGGACTGTTTCCGGCCAATGAGCCGGTTAAAAAGCATGGACTTGCCCACATTGGGCCGTCCCACAATGGCAATGACAGGCTTTCGCATAGCTGCCCCCTTTCGATCTTACGGCGGGAAAAGCCGCCTCCCTTTTATTCCTCCCAGGGGAAAATGGCATCACAGAAGGCGCCGCCGTCCACCGGCAGCACCCGCACCTTTGTCCCCAGGCTTTGCTCCATTTCTTCCACCGATACATCGTCCAGAAAGACGGTCTCACCGTGGCGAAGCATGCAGTCGGGGATCCACAGTTCTTCTCCCGGCCGGAGCACATCCTTTACCTGGCGGATAATATCCCCGCCGGTGAGCAGGCCGGCCACATCCACACCATGGCCGAAAAAGTCGTTTTTTACCGGCTGCACCCTCCCCTGAAGGGCCGGACACTTCTCTTTGCACAGCGCCACCATCTCCTCCATAAAGGGAGCGGCAGAGACGCCGGTGGCAATGAGAAAGGCCGGGGGATTTTCCGTGGGCTCTGCCATAAGCAGCGCCCCCTGCAGTTCCTGGCGAAATAGAGACATCAGCCCCACGCCATTTTCCAGCTGGGGATAACCGTTATAGTATTCCTCCCCCGGAAGAGGCAATCCTGCCTTGAGATAAAACTCGTCAGCCGCATAGAAAAAGGCTTCGCCGCAGGTTTTCAGGCATTTTTCCCGGGCCTTGTCCACCACTCCGATGATCTGCCGTGCTTTCTCTTTTCCTACCGGACGCAGCGGCTCCAGCCCCTCCCGATGACGGGTCAGCCCCACCGGCACCAGGGCCACATGGGCAATGCTGGGATGCATGGCCGCCAGATCCTCCAGCGTCCGCTCCAGCTCTTCCCCATCGTTCCAGCCGGGGCACACCACGATCTGACCCATGATCCTGAGTCCGGCCTGAGCAAACCGCCGGAGGTATTCCAGGCTCTCCCCGCCCCGGGGGTTGCCCAGCATCCGGCTGCGCAGAGCCGGATTGGTGGTGTGAATGGATACATTCAGCGGCGAAATGTGCATGGCAATGATCCGCTGCACATCGGCTTCGCTCAGGTTGGTCATGGAGATATAATTGCCCATGAGAAAGGAGAGACGGGCGTCGTCGTCTTTGAAATAAAGAGAAGAACGCATTCCTTTGGGCAGCTGGTCGATAAAGCAAAAAACGCATTTATTGGCACAGCTGCGCTGTTTGTCCATGAGATAGGTCTCAAAATCCAGCCCCAGCGGCTCCCCTTCGGCCTTTCCGATGGAAAGGGATTTTTGCTCCCCATCCTTCTCCTGGCTCAGAGTCAGCTCCAGACGGCTGTCATAGGAATAAAACTTGTAATCCAGCACATCGCGGATGGCATGGCCGTTGATCTTTTGCAGCCACCATCCAGCGGAGATCCCAGCCTTCTCGGCCGGGCTCTGGGGATCCACATGCACAATTTTGGCAGGCACAGGCCGTTCCTCCTTTTCGGCAAACATTTGGTCAAAAACATCCACATAACAAAAAATAGAGAAGGTGGTGTCCCCTCTCTATCTTTCATGCGTGTGTTATTTGCTGACCTCGACTTTGAGGACCTCACGGCCTTTATATGTGCCGCAGCTTCTGCATGCTCTATGGGGCATGACCATCTCGCCGCACTTGGGGCACTTGACCATACCGGGAACTTCCAGCTTCCAGTGGGCACTACGCCGCTTGTCTCTTCTCTGTTTCGAGATTTTACTCTTCGGGACCGCCATCGGTGACACCTCCTCGATCTATGAAAACATATTATTTATTCCTGAAAAAGCTGTGTGAGCTTTTGAAGGCGTGGATCGATCTCCCTGCGGTCACAGCCGCAGTCTCCTTCGTTCAAATCGTGGCCGCACTTGGGGCACAGTCCCTTGCAATCCTCTTTGCAAAGCACCGACAGTTCCATGTGCAGAAGCAGCTCTTCCCGGACGATATCGTCCAGCTCAAAGCTGTCCCCTTCCACCACATACACATCCTCGGCAATATCATCGCCGCTGACCGTCTGGGTGATGACCAACGCAAGATCCAGTTTTTTCACATACTCCACCGGCTTGCCGCAGCGGGCGCAGCGGGTGGAAACAGGAACCGAAACGGCAGCCGAGAGATAAAACACATCGGCCTTGTTCTCCAATTTCCCCTGGACCTTCACCGGCTCCTGAAACGGGTGCTCCCCATAAAGCTCCTCTTCCGCCAGGGAAAAGGCATAATCAAAGGGCAGACACATCCCTTCGGAAGCCAGCACATCACGGAGGTTGAGCAGCACAAATACACACCTCCCACAATGATACATCGAATATTATAGTGTTCTGCCAGGGGTTTGTCAAGAAATAGTTTCAAAAAACCCGCATTTCCCAATTTTTCGCCCTGGACCTCAGCGGCCCGTTTGCAAAAGAGCGCCGCTGGTGTATAATGATATCACAAATTCCCGAAAAAAACAACCCGACAGGAGAACGCCATGCGAGAGATGACCATCGGCAAAAACGACGCCGGCCAGCGGCTGGACAAGTTTCTTCAAAAAGCCCTGCCCTCACTGCCCCCCTCCCTGATGCACAAATATGTGCGCCTCAAGCGGATCAAATGCAATGGCAAACGGTGCCAGACCAGCGACCGGCTGACCGAGGGGGATGTGCTCTCCCTTTATATCAACGATGAATTTTTCCAGCCTGTGAAGGAAGAGGAAGCCTTCCGCCGCATCACTCCCCGGCTGCACATCCTCTATGAAGACGATCACATTCTCCTGTGCGACAAGCGCCCCGGAATGGTGGTCCATGAAGACGACCAGGGCACGCTGGACACCCTGATCAACCACATCAAGGCCTATCTCTATGAAAAAGGAGAATGGGACCCGGACAAAGAGCAGTCCTTTACCCCCGCCTTGTGCAACCGGATCGACCGGTATACCGGCGGCATTGTCATGGCCGCCAAAACGGCGGAAGGGCTGCGGGTGCTCAACGAGAAGATCCGGCTGCACCAGGTGCAGAAATTCTACCTTTGCCTGGTCCACGGCACCCCCTCCCCCCGGCAGGCCGTCATCCAGGATACCCTTTTGAAGGACAGCAAGCAAAACCAGGTGCGGGTGGTGAAAAAGAATACCCCCGGCGCCCGCACCGCTTCCATGAGCTATAAAGTGCTGCAAAGCCGGGGCAAGCTCTCTTTGGTGGAGTGTGAGCTCTTCACCGGCCGCACCCATCAGATCCGTGTGCAGTTGTCCCACCGGGGCTGGCCCTTGGTGGGCGACACCAAGTACGGCACCATGGAGCGCAACCGCCCCTATGGCATGACCCATCAGGCTCTCTACTCCTACAAACTTCATTTTTCCCAGGAAGGCGACTGGGGCGAGCTTTCCTATCTCAGGGGCAAGACCTTCCAGGTGGAGGATGTGCCCTTTCTTCCCTTCTTTTATAATCAACCAAAAAACTAACCCATGCGCCAAAGAAGCGGCCCGCAATGCGGGCCGCTTCTTTGGCTTTTTGTCTATACGGGACGATTCATAAAGCGGTAGAACATCAGCGCCATCTGCTCCCGGGTAGCGGTATCCTGGGCCGCAAACCGGCCGCTGCCATTCCCCTTCACCATGCCCAATCCCTGGGCAATGGCGGCATAACCGTAATATTCTTTGGGGATCTTTCCGGCATCGCTGAAGTTGCACTGATAGATCTGCCACATTCCGGCCGCCTTGCCATAGCCCGACATATCCAGAATGATCTTCACCAGCTGCCCCCGGGTAATCAGGGCGTCCTCCTGCCGCTGGCTCTTTTCCAGAATACCCAGCTCATAGGCACTCCAGTACAGGCTTTCCAGCTCTTCCGGCACCTGAGGATCGTAATACTGACCCTGAGCCGACACCAGGAAGGCCAGCAGATCCGCCTGGGTCAGCGCCTTGTTCTTTTGGAACAGATCGCTCTTGAAGCCCACGCCCATCTGGGCCAGGGCCAAAATCTCGCTGTCTCCTTCCTTTACATCGGTATAGGAAACCTGCACCTGCTCCCACTGATTGCGCAGAGCATCGCCGGACAGTGCATCCACACCATAAACCTGCTTGGCCTCCTCCGTATACTGATAGGCCAGCATCAATTTATCCCCATGATCGGTGGGAGCTGCCGAATACCCCAGCTCCACCGGATGAGCTTCCTTCCAGATGCTCTCGGCCTGCTCCAGGGAAATGATCCCCTCTTTGCCAGCAAAGGTCACATCTTCATCCCATTGCCCCTGGAAGGACAGCAGGGCGCCAGTCTGCTTGTCAAAACTCATGCGATAATAGTTTTCCGGGAAAGGCACGCCATTTGCCTGACGCACCAGCGCCACGCCTTCTCCTTGCAGACTACTTCCCTCATAGGTTCCCACCTGGCTGAACTGCTGGGGGAAATAGGTTTCCAGGAAGGCCCGGCCTTTTGCCATAGCCGCTTCTCCTTCCAAAACCTCCCGCTCTTCATCTCCAAAGGCAAAGAACCGGATCAGCTGTCCATCGGAAGCATTGACAGTGGCATTTTTGTATTCCCGCACCTCTCCCTTCTGCCGTGTATAGCTGAGGGAGGCAGTATAGCAATCGTCTTCCTTGTTATAATAATAGGCCGTCTCGGCCAGCTGAAAATCCTGAAGGGCCAGCTGAGGCATCTGCCGCAGCAAACTGTCCAGTTCCTTCTCTTCCAGAACCTGATCCAGCTTGCCCAGCCCTTCCAGCTCCACTTCGCTCAGGCCGCCGTCCGCAGCAGAATTGCTGCCTCCGCTTTCCTGATCGCCGGATTCCTTATAGTATTCTTGCCATAGCTGGGACAGGTTGACCGCTTTTCCGGTAAAAGCATCCACCACATAATTGTCCCCGCTCACCGGCACATAGCGCAAATGAGCCTGCTGGCTCTCTGTACCATTTTCCATCTGCCGGGTGTATTCCAGCTGAAGCTTCTGGGTTCCCTGCAAAGTAACACGGCCCTGCTCCAAAGTTACCGAAGGCTTGGGGCTATCCACTCCACCCCGATAGTTCTCCGGATTGGTGCGGCGATAGGAAATCACCGTTCCATCTTCCCCGTCCAGGGTGATCCGTCCAGACAAGGGGGAGGGCAGACCATGGAGGGCAATATCAAAATAAAACCAGATCTCATCGCCGCCCCGGCTGATCTGGGAAGCGTCCAGCTTCACGCTTTCCCCCTCCAGCAGCAGCTTGTCGATGAAGGCCTGGGCCAACTTCAAAGCCTGGGCATCACTCACCTTGGGCACAGAGGGAGCAAATCCCGGCTCCTGAGAGGAATAGTCCCCATCATCCAGCCGGTATTCCATCACTTGCCCTTGAGCAGTAGCCTCCACCGTCAGCCGCAGCTCACCCAAGCTCCAGTTGAGCATCCACAAAGGCACCCCTTCGTTGGTCTGATACTCACTGTGGAAATCGGTGTACTCATCGCCGATCCCGAGAAGAGCCTTGACCTTTTGGGTGACCTGCTGGGCCTGCTGATTCCACTCTTCCGATGCTCCCAAAGCGCTGGGGGTCATCCCCAGCAGAAGCGTCATTGCCACGATCCACGCCATGATTCTTTTCATGTCCCGTCCTCTCCTTTCGTGTTTTAAAGAGCTGCTTACTCCATTAGACGATTCCCTTTTCCAAAAGTTCCCGTTTCTCCCTCTTCTAAAGTTTTCCGTCCTTTTGCACAAAATATCCTGAGTTATTATAGACACATTCAATAACGCTGCTTTACCCTATCACAATATCGAATAAAGGTTGCATTGGGCGTTTTTCCCCGCTACAATACCCTACGGAAACAGATCCGACATATTTTCTTAATATTTTCAAAAAGGCTGCCATGATGAAAAAACGCACAACGCAGCTTTTGGCTCTGGCTCTGGCCGGGATGCTGTCCCTGGGGCTTCTGGCCGGATGCCAGAAAGACACAGCCCAGGAAAACACCAAGGGAAGCCAGACCGCGGACAAAGAAGAGGAAAAAGCACCGGCCAAGGACAGCATTGTCATTGCCACCGGCAGCGAAGCCTCCACACTCTCCCCCACAGAACACAACGCTCTGGCGGGCATCTACATGAATCTGCTCACCTACAACACACTGGTGACCATGGACGAAAACATGCAGCCTGTGGCCGATCTGGCGGAAAGTTATGAAAACACCAGCGACACCGAATGGGTCTTTCATCTGCGCCAGGGCGTCAAGTTCCACGACGGCAGCGATATGACCGCCGAAGATGTGGTGGCCTCTCTGGAACGGGCCAAGACCTGCACCGATATTTCCAACTATACCACCACCGTGGAGACCGTCACCGCAGAAGATGATTACACCATCAGGATCACCACTCCCACCCCCACAGCCACTCTGCTCTATGACCTGTCCAACCACGGCAACGCCATTTTGCCCAAAGAACTCATTGACAGCGGCAATGACTTCGGCAAAAACCCCATCGGCACCGGCCCCTACAAATTTGTGGATTGGCAGAGCGGCGTTTCCATCACCTTTGAAGCCTTTGACGATTACTATGCCGGCGCTCCCGCCATCAAGGACATGACCTGGAAGATCATTCCCGAAGGCTCGGCCCGCACCATTGCCCTGGAGGCCGGAGAAGTGGATTTCCTCATGGAAGTGGAAACCGTGGATCTGGAACGCATGGAAGAAAACGAAGAACTGGACACCGTCCGCTCCAATTCCAACATCCTGTCCTGGATGACTCTGAACAACGAAAAACCCGGCCTGGACAATGAAGCGGTCCGCCATGCCAGCAACTGTGCCATCAATAAGGAAGATCTGGTCACCGTGGCCGCCAACGGCCTGGGCAGCGTGGCCGTCTCTCAGCTGCCCGTGGGCATGAGCTCCACCAGCGGGAAAAACGGCGATACCTATGATGTGGAAAAGGCCAAGCAGTGGCTGGAGCAGTCCGGCGTAGACCCGGCTTCCATCGAACTGAGCATCCTGTGCTCCAATGAGGGTAAGCGCCGTATGGCTGAGGTGATCCAGGCCAATCTGAAAGAAATCGGCATCAGCTGTGAGATCGAAAGCCCGGATACCGCCACCTATGTGTCGGTGACAGCTGAAGGCAACTTCACCGCTTCCATCGGCGGCTATTCTTCCACCGATATCGTCACCTTCCTGAAGGGTGTGTTCCACAGCAATTCCATTGGCTCTTCCAGCCAGAGCCGTACCAACATTCCGGAAATCGACGCCCAGATCGATGCCATCGCTTCCACCATCGATGACGACGCCCGTGATGCCGCCATCGTGGAGCTGAACAAGACCCTCAATCATCTGTGCCCCCAGATCCTCCTGTACCAGGGCAGCAATGTGCGGGCTTTCAATCAAAAACTCCAGGGCGTCAATCTGACTCCCGCCGGCCTGACCCGCTTTGAACAGCTGAGCTGGGCCCAACAAAACTGCACACTCCTCCGTTTTCGGGAGCGCCCTTCGGGGCGCTCCTTTCTTTTTCCTTGTTCCACTGTTTTCCCCGTGCTACAATAAAGGCAAATCCATGAAACGAGGTGGCCATATATGATTTATAAAACCCTGGGCCGCTCCGGGCTGCAAGCCAGCGAAATCGGCCTTGGCTGCGAGCACCTGGAAGGCCTGGACGCCAAAACCATCCACAGGGTGGTGGATACCGCTTTGGAGGGCGGCATCAATATTCTGGATGTGTTCATGTCCGAACCCAATGTGCGCCGGGATATCAGCCTGGCTTTGAAGGGAAGGCGGGACAAAGTGCTCATCCAGGGCCATTTCGGCGCCCGATGGAAGGACGGCCAGTATGGCCGCACCCGGGAATTAAAAGAAACCCAGTTTTTCTTCGAAGATCTGCTCCATCGTCTGGACACCGATTATATGGATATCGGTATGTTCCACTGTGTGGACACCGACCAGGAGTTTGACCAGATCTTCTCCGGCGGTACGGCGGACTACGCTCAGAAGCTGAAACAACAAGGTACGGTGCGCACCATCGGCATCAGCACCCACGATCCTCACATCGGCCTGCGGGCCATCGAAAGCGGCATTGTGGATGTGATCCTCTTCAGCATCAACCCGGCCTACGATCTGCTCCCCGACGGTCTGGGCTCCACCGCTCCTCTCTTTGACCCCGCCACCTATCAGCAGCCCCTTCTGGGAATGCACCCCCTGCGGGCCAGATTCTATGAGACCTGCCAGCGGGAAAACATCGGCATCACCGTGATGAAAAGCCTGGCGGCCGGCTCTCTCCTGACTGCCCAGCGCTCCCCCTTCGGCGTGGCCCTCTCCCCCATCCAATGCATCCACTATGCCATGGACCGTCCGGCGGTGGGCAGCGTGCTGGTGGGTGTGCGAACACCGGAAGAAATGACAGAAGCCCTCCGGTATGAAACGGCCTCCCCGGAAGAAAAGGACTATTCTGTGGTCCTGGCCTCCACGCCCCAATTCTCTCTCAAGGGCAAATGTATGTACTGCAACCACTGCCTGCCCTGCCCTTCCCATATCAACATCGCTCAGGTCCATAAACTGCTGGATCTGGTGGAAAAAGGACAAACGCCTCCTCCCACCGTCCAGGCCCACTATGAAGAGCTGGGGGCCCATGCCTCCCAGTGCATCGGCTGCCGTGCCTGCGAAAGCCGCTGTCCCTTCGGTGTAAAGGTCACCGAAAACATGGCCCGGGCCAAAGAAGTATTTGGAAAATAGTAAAAGAAAAGACCGGCCAAAGGCCGGTCTTTTCTTTTACTCAGGCTACTTTCCATAATAATATACATACCGTTTGACCACATCCAGCAAGAAGGCTTTCCCTTTTTCATCCAGGGATGCAAAGAGAGAAAGCAGCTCCTGGTCCGCTCCATCCCGCTGGGCCGCCGGCAAACTGTCCCGAAGCAGACTGTCCACCGTGGTGCCCAGGGCATTGGCAATATCCACAATGGTCTCCAGGCTGGGTTTTCCATCACAGCGCTCGATCTGACCGATATAGTTGGTGCTTTTGTTCACTTTTTCGGCCAGCTGTTCTATGGTCAGGCGCAACAGCAGCCGCTCATCCCGGATCCGTTTCCCCAGCAATGCATAGTCCAACACAACCACCTCTATCTTAGTGTATACGGGCTATTATCTGCTATTAAGAAACTATAATCTTTATTTTTAGTTGATTATTATATTTATTTTTGTTACACTCTCCACATGGAATCGGAAAGGATGAGAACAATGAACCGTTGTAAACAGATCCTGGCCTGTGGAAAACCGCTTCTTCCTCCCTTTGCCCTGGGATGCATTCTGGGGTGCCCCTGCCTTTTTTCGCTCTGCTGTGTTTCCTGTTTCGCCCCCAGATTCTTTTCCTGATTGGGATCTGGGGGACGGCGGAATTTCTTTTTCTACGGCTTTACCGATCAGCTGCAAAAATCTCCCTGACCATCACCGACTGCCGCTTGTATGGGTATACTCCGGCAGGTGGAACGGTAGACCTTCCTCTCTCTTTTGTTTCCGGCTGCTCTCTGGCCCCTTGCCACACGCTAAAAATACACACCCCATGCCAAACCTATCACTTTCCCTTTCTGAAGGATCCATACACCCTTTATAATGTTCTCATCACTCTGACCTATAAAAAATAAAAAGAGCCGGGCTTTTGAACTGCCCCATCTTGTGCGGACAGTACAAAAAAGCCCCCTGGCAGGAAATATTAAGTTTTTAGGCGGAGAGGCGTCGCGCCAGCGGCGCCTCTCCCGTTTTTAGCTG
>NZ_JACJKW010000015.1 GCF_016901775.1 Intestinimonas butyriciproducens | reverse complement strand
GCATGGTGTTTGTCAGCGTGTCGAAGTTCTCGTACTTATCAATCAGGGCAATAAACTTCTCCGCAGATTTCCGGCTCTGCTCATAGCCGGTAACGGCCTTTTCCAGTTCAGCGATTTCCGCATTGAGGGCGTCCTGCTCTTTGGCATACTGTGCGTCCAGAGCCTCATACCGGGCGTCCGGCAGCTTTTGACTACCATCTAAAACAACACGACTCTCAAACGGGGAAAGATATTAGTATGGACCACCTGCGGTTTGACTACCATCTAAAATAACACGACTCTCAAACCGGTAGCTGGTGGGGGCCCGCCCCCCATGGGTTTGACTACCATCTAAAATAACACGACTCTCAAACAGAGCGCAGGGAGCGAATCATAGTCATCAGGTTTGACTACCATCTAAAATAACACAATTCTCAAACTCCACAGACACACCATCCATGATAAGCTGGGTTTGACTACCATCTAAAATAACACAATTCTCAAACCTTGGGGAAGTCGTTGGCGCCACGCAGGGGTTTGACTACCATCTAAAATAACACAATTCTCAAACTTGGATTCACCAGCAGCAGCGGCCTTTATGGTTTGACTACCATCTAAAATAACACAATTCTCAAACTGAACCATTTTGTTTCAAGGAAAAACATTAGTTTGACTACCATCTAAAATAACACAATTCTCAAACTTGTTGAACATGGTTTCGTCATCGGCGTTGGTTTGACTACCATCTAAAATAACACAATTCTCAAACAGAGGGCAGGGAGCGAATCATAGTCATCAGTTTGACTACCATCTAAAATAACACAATTCTCAAACATTGGACATCGCATTTATGTTGGCCGTGGTGTTTGACTACCATCTAAAATAACACAATTCTCAAACTCGAGTGTTCCTATGGCTTTCTATGGTAATAGTTTGACTACCATCTAAAATAACACAATTCTCAAACCTCAAATGAGAGAAACGCCACGACATGCGCTGCATTGTTTCAGATGGTTTTTCCATATTCAGTTTACCGGAAATCCGGAGGAAAATCAAGGCGCAGTTCGCACAGCGTATCATCCAAAAGGCAGTGGCTCTCTCCCGGAAGAGGGGTGGGGCGGTGCTGCTCCAGCAATAGCACCCGCCACTTTTTGTAATGGGCCATGGCATAAAACCCTTCCATCTCCTCCGACGAAAAATATGCCCGGGCGCCTACCAGAACAAAGCACTGGTCTTTCAGCAATGTGTGATACAGATCCAAATACTGCATCAGCCGTTCCAGCGGCTCTTTTCCATCCAAAACCGGCTGGCATTTCAGCGCCTTCAGCAAAGGCAGGGCATATTCTCCGCCGGACAGGAAAATGGGCCACTCCATGGCCATGACCACTTTTTCCAGGTATCCGGCAATGGCTTGCTGCAGCCCATCGGTTTCTTCCGCCAGCTCTTCCCTGACGATTTGCTGGAGCCGGGCCTGAAAACGGTTCTGCAATTTTCGGTCGTCCAGCGGAAAATGCACATAATCCCGCAGCACATGGAGATGTTCTCCGCAGTCAAGGGGCTCATAGTGGAGGGAGAGCATAAACTCCCCCTCCTCCCCCTGGGCCTGCTCCGCCAGAGAAAACACCATCTGCCGGAACAGTTTGGGATTCTCTGCCACCAGCACCGGCGTCTTGTTTTCCTGCCAATGGATGGGCGCTGAAAGCAGAGGATGGGTCAGTCTCATAAAATCACCAGCCGTTCTTCACTATCAATGATCTCCGAATGGTATTCCCCCAGCACAAATTCCATCCGGGCAAATTGCTTTTCTGTCACCACCAGCATCTGGACCAGGCCTTTGCTTGGTTTCTGCGCCCGCACGCCATCCATGATGCGCCCCGCCACCGTGGGATTCAGAGCCAGTTTGCAATAGACCGATTCCTGCATCATCACAAACCCATCCCGGATCAGGCCTTTGCGGAACCGGGCATATTCCCGCCGCTCTGCCGTGGTTCCCACCGGCAAATCAAAAAACACCATCACACGCATAAATCTATTGTCCATATCCGATCCATCTGATCTCCGCCACATCCCCGCTTTGCAAGGCCCGGAACAAACTGCCGCAATAAAGGCGCAGGGCATAGAGGAGATACTGCCTTTTTCCATCATACTGCACCGGATGATTCAGCAGATTCACCAAAGCCATTTTCTCCTCCCGCTCCAGTTTTTCCGGCTGCATTTCCCAAACAGCGCTGTCCACCAATGGACGCAAAGGCTCCATGAAGTCACACCCCAGGTTGAAGGGGTTATAGGTGTTTTCATGGGCGATCCCCAGTTGGTTCAGATAGCCTGCGGCAGAGATCTCCCGGTTGATGGCGGAAAGGATCAGGCTGTATCCATAATTCAGCGCGGCATTGATGGGGCAATCTTCCGTCCGGGTAAAATCCGCCCCAAACAAGGCGCCAAAATACACTTTGGCTGCGTGCCCTTCCCGATTGGTCCGGTCGTTCCACTGCAGCTGATTCAAATAGCCGGCCAGCATTTCTGCCTGGGGAAGCCCCCGGCGGAGCAGGTGGTCCCGCTGCCGCCGGAGCTTTTCCCGGACGATCTCTGTCCAAACCTGCTGGCAAATCCCCGGAGGCCATCGGATCTGCTGGCGGATCCTGGCGCTGCTGTCATGGCTTCCCCAGGTGGGGACCAGTTCTCCGCAGGGGTTGCGCTCCTGATCGCAGAAGATCACCTTGATCTTCCGGCGCAGCAGTTCGCAAAGCAGATAGGATGTAATGGAAATGGCGGTGCTCTCCAGCATCAGCACACCCACTTCGCTGAGATGCACCCGCTTCACTTCATCCAAAGTCGTCACCACCAGATAATCCAGCTTGTAATCCACTTTGGCATTGCTGGAAACCACTACCACCCGCCAGCTCACGACAGCTCTTCGGCCAGAAGGTCGACCTCCTGCTCAAAAAAGCCGGTGACCGATTGGTGGATCAGAAGAAAACGATGATTACTCCTCCTCGGCAGACGCTTACTCAATGTTATTTTTCCACTTTCTGCACTTCTTCCAATCAATTTCAAATCTGCGATTTTTGCGTTATTCGCAAATAAATTGAGCATTTGCAGCAGAATACGGCATTGATCTGCCACAGTGAGGGCGGCAAACCGCTCCTCATTTTCCCGGAATGTACGAGCCACCGTCCCAAAATTGATGTGGTACAGCGAATTCTCCAGTTTTTCCCGCAGCAGCTGATACAGCTGCCTGTTTTCCTCCGCTGTCAGCTTGTCAAAGGAAGTGATAGGAAGCTCCTGGCCGGCCGTTTTACAGCGCTCCATGTATTTGGAGATCCCTTTGACATACTGGTGCCACTGGGGAGCCATCACAAGGGGATTGGCATTTTTATAAATAATTTGCACTCCTGTACGCCCGGAAATGTGCATCCGGAACCCATCAAAGGAAAGCAGGGAGTTGATCTTGACTTTGGGAATCAGGACCTTGGGCTCTTTCAGCTCCAGGATCTTCCGGCAATATTCTTCCGGATTGGTTTCGTATAACCCTTTATACAGCCGCTGCACCACTTCCAAAGACCGTACTCGCTTCTTTTTGTCGGTGTGCTCTACCAGGGCAAAATAGGCTCCCTTCAGACTGTTGTATCCACCATATTTTTTGATATCCATGCGGGGATCTCCGCTTTTAATAGGCACTTTTCCTTTTTCTCCAGCCACGATGTTCTGATCGAAATACTTGCCTTTCTCCTCAGAAGCCCTGCGGGTAAAAAGGATATTGTTTTTGCCCATAGCATGGCGAACCGTTGCAATGCTGCCCTCTGGCCCGGCTGTCCATGCCCGCTCTCCTCCCCGCTGCACATCTACATCAAACATTCGGTTGAGACTGTACCGGGCATCCTTCTCCCGAAGGAAGTTCACCGGATTACGGGTGAATTTTACATAGTAAACATTTCCCACCACAATATTGAGATAGGCATCTTTGGCATGGTGGTAATCATTGATTTCCCGGCACTTGACAAAGAGGGGGTCCTGCACCGTTTTCTCCCCTTTGCACTGGCTGGCCTGTTTCTGCTGTCCGCCGAGAGTCAACCGCTGATCCTGCCGGAAAGAGGACACATTGCCAGCTTTCACATAAACCAGCTGGGTCTTTTCCCCAAAGCGGCGCTGCAGCAATTCTGCCACAATTTTGCTGGATTGCCGGGTCTCCACCAGCTGCCGGTTGATGAATCCCGCCTGCTCTTCCACTGTAAAGGAAGTGGCCCTGATCAATCTTTGGTATTTTTCCTTGGACAGGAATCCTTTTTTCTCCAGCATCGTCCAGAAGGGACGCATCTTTTCCCGCACATCCTGGGCGATGGGGTATTTGTCCCCTTTGGCCGAGTTCAGCTCCCGCTTGACCAGTACACGGTTTTGGATGCTGTCGTCCTTAGTTTTGCTTTGGGGGTAGATATGGTCAATGTCATAGTCGCTGTCCAGCCTGCTCAGGTCGATGGCTTCCCCGCTGTACATACATTTCCCCATCTGGGTATAGTACAGATACAGCTTATCCCGGCGCAGTTTACCATCCTCTTCCTGAGACAGTTGTTCAAACAGGCCGTCTGCCTCCTCACCGCATTTTTGATACAGCTGCACAAGTTCTGCTTTTCTGGACACCGTCCGCTTTCCTTTTTCTCCTCCGCCCCGGGCCATTTCCAGAAAGATCCGCTCAGGGGGACATTTCATAATGCCCTCGATCTCCCCGACTATGGCAATCACTTGATGGATGGCCCGCTTGATGCTGGGGGAAGCGTAGCTTTCGTCCAGATAGTCCTGCAATGTCATGCTCTGTTTCCCCATTTTTTCTTTTCGGTATTCTTCCACCGACTGGGCAAAGGTATAGCGGCCGCTGAGCAGTTCCATCAGATTGTCATTGGTACGCCACAGCATATCCATAATGGACCATGCTTCCCCTGTGTTGGGATCGGTATGGTAAATGCCCGTCAGAAACCGTCCGGACAGTCCCCCCCAACCACTGCACCGAAAAGCCAGCGCTTTTTTCTGCTCTTCCCCGGTGATGAGCGACCCATAGGTCTTTTTCAGCCACTTCTGAAGCAGTTTCCGATCCTCTCCGAACAGTGTGATATGGCGGATGATCTCCTCGGCCGCCTCCATCCCCCCTGGGCGGGTCAGCAGCCATGCGTAGTGCTTCCAGGGCGCCAGGTCCGCTTTCACATCCTGATCGAATCCAGTGATCTCGTCCTCTTTTCCCAAATCCAGATAGGAGCGCAGTCTGGCCCCTGTCACCTTTTTCCCTTCCAGGAAAAGATCCTGATAGATCCGCTGCTTCGTTTCCACCGGGATGCCTTTCCCGTTGATCCTCAATTTGTTCAGCTCATTGAGCACCATGAACTTGGTATAAAGCAAGGAGTTCTTGGGCAGAACATCCTCCCCGATGTAACTGCATTTGGCCGTCATGCGTGTAATAAACCCACGGCGGCACTCTTCCAGATCCACCACCTGATCAAAATTCCAGGGATAGATCTTCTCGTTTTTCCGAACGACCCAGCTGTGCTTGGAACGGCTATCCAGCGGCCCCACATAATAGGGAATACGGAAACGGAACATCTCATGGATCTGCTCCATCTTTGTCAATCCGCTTGCATCGGTCTCCTTTAAAAAGGGCAGATAGGACGATGCCCTCTCCAGTATTTTCACCAGCTCGGCTTCGTGCAGCTGATGAGGAATAACACCGTTGTCCTTACTGGTCTGCTTGGGCAGAAAAGTCCCCTGTTCCAGCTCATCCAGAATGTTCTGAATTTCCGGATCGTCTCCACCAAGACTTTTCAGTTTGTTTTTGATGTATTTTCGGAAAGCATCATAATCACAGCGATAATTGGCTGCATCCATGCCTGCATAGGCCGGATAGTTATCCCGTTTGTCTTTGGCCTGGTGAAAGACCTCCCGGTATAGCTCCCTGTCTCCCCAGGTTCGGATCGCTGCCTTCAATCGTTCCAGATCTTTGTGATGCTTCTCATAGGCCTTCACTTTGGCGAAGGAAAGATATTGCTCTCCATCCCGCATGGTTTCCAGCCGTGCCCAGTCATAAATCTCCTTGACTGCCAAAATCAGCTCCATATCATCTCCCAGGGCAGAAACCAGCTTGTCCTCCACCGAATCAAATTCATCTTCCAGACTGATTTTGGATATTTCTTCGTTGGAGACCTCTCTCTCATACAAATCATTCAGAGAGACTTTTCCCCCGGCCAAAAGCTCCACCACGGCAAAACAAGCTCCATCTTCCTTAGACACAGAGAACAACTGGGCCAGCTGCTTTTTCCTCTGCACTTTTTTCAGCGACCGGGAGATCAGTGTCTGTTTCAAAAGGTCCATGTCCTGGACTGTCATCGTCTTTCCCAATCGTTCTTCCATGGTATAGGAAAGTCGCTCCAGCCCGCTTTCCAAAGAAATGGTTTCCAGGGGGAGATCTCCATACAAAAAATGCCCCCTGTATTTCATAATATGGTGCACGGCCAGATAGACCAACCGGACATCAAAGGTTTCCGTCTGTTCTATCAAAGCTTTGCGCAAATGGTACACTGTGGGAAACTGCTTGTGATACTCTTTGTCCGTGTATTCTCTGTCGGCGAACAGGGTGTATTTTCCCAGGGGAACGGTTCCTTTTTTGTCTTCTTCTAAAAATTTGCTTTCCTGCAGACGCTGAAAAAAGCCCGGGTCCACTTTGCCAATCTCTGATGCAAAGACTTCCTGCAGCCACTTCAGCCGTTGGGCCCGTCTCTCGATGCGCCGCCGCGCCACCCGATATCCCCGGCGTTCCTCTGCCGTTTGCGCTTCATCAAAAAGTCGCACACCCCATAAAGCCTTCCCATTGCGCTTGACCAATTTGTAATCCGGTGTCGTCACCGCCCATCCCACCGATTCTGTGCCGATGTCCAGTCCTAGGAAATAACGGTCTTTCCGCTGCATATATCTTCCTCCCCATCAAACAAGTTGACTTTTCTATGCATCCAGTCTATAATGTGAATGTTCAGACTACCATCTGAAACAACACGACAGGTTCAAATACGGCATTGCCAAAAGCGCCGGTTTGTCCGGCTTCACAGTGTGTGAGAAAAAAGTCCGCTTTGCGGACTTTTTTTATTTGCTTTTTACTGCTTTTCAATATGTCATTGATGATTTTTTATTCATCTATTATAATACTGTAACCCTGCACCATTAGCAAGAAAAACCAGAAATATTTTGGGAATTTTCTCCCGATGTAATGCGATCCGCCTCTTTCTCTTTCCCGGCAGGAATTGCATTGCTAGCATATTCTTGGCTATGGCCTACCTAAATTTATCGAAAAAAATCCACTTCCATCCCAATTAAACTACCACTGTACAGTGCTTTATGCTATACTGAGATAGAATGTATATTTGCGCTCAAAAGTGAGGTCTCCCCATGAGTTCTGCTCAATTTGTATTCCAAGCGGTAAAAGGCATTCAAGCCAATATGGAATATTTCGCAACAATGGTTCCTCTTGATTGTCTTTCGAAATTGTTTATATTCAATAACGAGGATCTTCCTCCCGAACTGCGTGCGCAGCGTATCCTGAATAAAGCACGCATTCCCGCTATTTGTGACTACATCATAAAAAATCCCACCTCTTATGTATTCTCCGCATTGACAGCTTCGGTGGATGGGAACATTCTTTTCACCCCCATTGACGAAAAATACCCCTCCATCGGAACCATTACCATCGATTTTTCCTCCAAGCTTCTGATCAACGATGGGCAGCATCGGTATGCTGCCATAAAATCAGCACTCAAACTCAATCCCGACCTCAAATACGAACACATCCCCGTCATTTTATACCATGATCTGGGGCTGAAACGCTCCCAGCAAATGTTTTCTGATCTCAATAAATTTGCACTGCGTCCGACGCATTCGCTGAACATCATGTACGACAACCGGGATGCTGATTCCAAACTGGTGAAGGACATCATTGCAAATGTGCCGGTTTTTAAAGATCTGGTGGATACAGAGCATACATCCATTTCCAACCGATCCAACCAGTTGTTCACTTTGAGTGGCCTCCACCGGGGCACAAAGGCTTTGTTTTCCGGACTTCCCTGGAATTACGAAAAGAAACGGGAGACCGGGATTATATTTTGGAATGTGGTCAGCGAATATATGCAAGACTGGAAAGATGTGTATCATGGAAAAATAAAGGCCTATGCCATTCGGCAAAATTCCCTTTCCTCTCTCAGCATTACCATCAAGGGCCTTGGGGCCATCGGCAATGAAATTCTTCACAATGCGCCGGAGACGATAAACACGGCTTTCTCCCCTCTTTCCCAGATTGACTGGCACAAAACCGGTCCTTTGTGGAAAGAGGGCATCGTGGTCAATGGGAGTGTCATCTCCTCCCGCGCCACCCAGAAAATGATGGAAAACATACTGCGCAACGCAATCAGAGGTGCTATCAATGGCTAAGTTATTGACAAAAGAAGATCTGCGGCAGACGCTGGAGATCATTCAGCAGATCTATCTTTCCGACAACATTCCCTGGATTTGCGGCTACAGCGGCGGCAAAGACTCTTCTGCTGTGGTGCAGCTGGTTTGGATGGCCCTGCAGCAGCTTCCCATTGAAAAACGAAAAAAAGCGGTGCATGTCATCAGCACGGATACCCTGGTGGAGTCCCCTGTTGTGGCCGCCTGGGCCGAACTCTCTTTGACCCGAATGCGCAAAGCTGCCACCCAGGAGATGCTCCCCATCATTCCCCACCGGCTCACCCCCCAGATCCAGAATACTTACTGGGTCAACCTGATTGGTCGGGGCTATCCCTATCCCCGGCCCAACTTCCGCTGGTGCACTGATCGCATGAAAATCGACCCTTCCAACCAATTTATCAAAAGCATCCTGGAGGCCGAAAGCGAAGCCATCCTGGTATTAGGCTCCCGGAAGGCCGAAAGCAGCGCCCGTAAACAGGTGATGGAGGACTATGAAAAAAAGCGTTATCGGGAATACCTGAGCCCCAACGGCTCCTATCCCAACACCTATGTATTGACCCCCATTGAAAACTGGACCGATTCCATGGTCTGGCAGCTGCTGATGCAATACTCAAACCCCTGGGGTCATTCCAACAAAGACCTTCTGGCCATGTACCGGGGAGCCTCGGCCGACAATGAGTGCCCTCTGGTGGTGGAATCCGGCACCCCCTCCTGCGGCGGCAGCCGGATGGGCTGCTGGGTCTGCACCATGGTCACCCAGGACAAGTCCCTGGCCGCCATGATCCAGAACGACGAGGAAAAATCCTGGATGCTCCCTTTGCTAGATTTCCGCAATTACATTGCCGCCTACAACCAGGAAAAGGGCCAGGACGAACTGGACCGGCAGCGGCGTGATTTCCGGCGCATGAGCGGAAACCTCACCTGGCACAACGACCGTCTTGTGCATGGCCCCTACAAAAAAGAGGTCCGGGAGGATTTCCTCCGCCGGCTGCTGCGGCTGCAAATGCTCATCCGCAAAACCGGCCCCGAAAATGTGCGCAATGCCAACCTGATCACCCACGAGGAGCTTTGCTATATCCGGAAGATCTGGCTGGACGAAAAGCATGAATTTGACGATTCCCTCCCCCGGATCTACCAGGAAGAAACCGGGGAAGCCTTTCAGGACAACGCCATCCAGGGCAATAAATATTACAGCAAAGAAGAATGGGATCTTCTGAAGCAGGTCTGCGATCTCAAGTACCCGGGATATGAGCTGATGCTGGAATTACAGAGCACCCTGCTGGACATCGAGGCCAAGAACTCAGCCCTCAACTCCAAAAAGAATGTTCTGAAAAAACTGGAGAGCGAAATCAAGCGGGCCTATTACAAAGACGAGGCGGATGCAGAGCACAAGATCCTGGAGCGCCGCCGCAGACAGGGGCTGGAGCCCGTGCCGGAGGACGAAGAAACCCTGCCGGAAGATGTGGAATAAAAGAGGTGATGCAAAATGTATTTTTCTAAGATTGTTCTCCATAATTTCGGCATTTACAAAGGCCGTCACTGCATCACCCTGCACAACCAGAACGGGCGCCGTAATATCACCCTGGTGGGCGGCATGAACGGCCGGGGCAAAACCACCATTCTGGATGCGGTCTTTCTCTGCCTTTACGGCCGGAAAGCCACCGAATATATCACAGGCAAAAAAGAAGCCTACGCCAGCGTTCTGCGGGACCGCATCAACAAATCCACCCCCGATCAAAAGACCTACATCACGCTGGAATTTGCACTGGACGACGATTTTTCTTCCACCATCTCCATCACCCGCTCCTGGCAGAGAAACGGAAAGAAGATCGACACCCAGCTGGAAGTGCTGAAAAACGGCTTTCCGGATGAGTATCTGTCGGAAAATTGGGAGTATTATGTGGAGGAACTCATCCCCTTCGGAATTGCCAAATTTTTCTTTTTTGATAATGAAAAAATTAGTCAGATTGCAGACGACGATGCCTTTGACAAGGTGAAGGATTCCATCAAATCTGTGATGGGCGTTACCACCATCGAATCCCTCTGCACACACATCTCCAAAATCGCAAAAAACAAGGCAGATTCTCTCAAGGCCTTTCAGGACAGCAAAAGCCAGGCTGAGCTAGCCATGCTGTCGGCCCGGCTGGAGGAACTGGATACCCGGATCCGCACTGTCAAGGCGCACCGGAGTGAACTGGTGCCCATGCTGGAACACCTGCTGGATAAACTAGAAACCACCGAGCAGGAGTTCTGGAAAAAAGGCGGCACTCTGGGTCTGAGCAAAGTAGAGATCCAGCGGCAAAAAGAGCATCTCCGCGCAGTGGAGTCGGAAAACAAACTGCGGGCCATCAACGCCGCCTCCCTGCCGGCCACTCCCCTCTGCCTTTGCAAATCCCTGGTGGTCAGTGCCTACAACGCCGCCAAAGCCCAGGAACAGGACCGGGCCAGACAATACGCCGAGCCCATTGTCACCGCCTTATATGACGGCCTGATGCGCCGATGCGAAACGGAATTCGGCCACACAAAGCTCTACCCCACGCTGAAAGAGATCATCCAGTCCCAGTTCCAGGAGTACCGCACGCCCCACACCCCTGCGCATTCTGTGGAGCTGAGCCCTCTCTCCCTTTCTCTCATCGAACGGTTCATCGACACGGAATACACCAAGGCCGTCACACTGGCCCGTCACTTGCATGAGCAGCGGGACACCAATGAAAACCTGCTTCTTCAGCTGGATGTGCATCTCAACAGCAGCACAGACCAGGCCGGGGCCGTGGAGCTTCTGGATGCAATTAAAGATTTTGAAACCCAGAAGGGCCGGTACGAAGAAAGCATTGCCAAATGCGACGAAGAACTGCATGCTCTGCAAAACCAGCAGGCCGCCATCGAAAGCACACGCAACAAGGTACTGCTTCAGATGGCCGCCCAGGCCGATGCCAACGATGACAACAGCCGCATCCTCCAGTATGCCACCATCACATTGGATATCATGCAGGAATTTACCGCCCGTTTGCAGGCACAGAAAGTCCACAAACTGGAGACCAATATCGCAAAGTGTTTCCACTACCTGGCTCAGAAACAGGCGATCATCACCTCCATTTCCATCGACCCCACCACACTGGACATCACCTTGCGGGATTATGACGGCGGCCTTCTGCTGAAGGATCAGCTATCGGCCGGTGAAAAGCAGATGTTTGCCATCTCCATTCTGTGGGGCCTGGCCCTGACCTCCGGCTACAAATTGCCTGTGATCATCGACACCCCCATGGCCCGTCTGGACTCGGCCCACCGGACCAACTTCATCAACCGCTATCTTCCCAATGCCAGCTCCCAGGTTATCGTCCTGAGCACGGACGAAGAGGTCTATGGCCAATATCTGGAGGACATCAAGTCCTATGTGAACGACAGCTATACCCTGATCTACGACGACATGGAAAAATGCAGCTCCATCCGTCCCGGTTATTTTGGAGGTGATGTGCAATGATCTGCAAACAGTTCAAGCTCTCCCAGCCGGAAAAGGAAAAGCTCATCCGCATCAAATCCAGAACCGGAATCCAGAACTGGAATATTCTGTGCCGCTGGGCCCTTTGCTGGTCATTGAATGAGGAATCCATTCCCGGCGGCGTCGATCCCCAGTCCGACAGCAATGTGGAGATGTCCTGGATCACCTTTGCCGGTGAATACCATGAGATCTACGAAGCGGTGATCCGGCAGCGGTGCCTCCAGGACGGCCTGGGCGATTCTCCCGAAACGCTGCTGAAATACTTCCGTCTCCATCTCAACCGGGGCATCAACCATTACAGCTCCCGGGATGTCCTGCGGAACATTCAGGATCTGCTGGACTCTCTGCCAAGCGAGGAATAAAACATGGCTCTCTATCTGGATTACAATGCAACTGCACCGCTGCGGAAAGAAGTGCTGGATGTGATGGTGCAGGCCTATACCCACATCATCGGCAATGCCGACAGCCGCACCCACAGCTATGGAACGGCGGCCCAGACCTTTGTCCAGGAAAAACGCCGGCAGATGGCCTCCCTGCTGAACATCGATCCCACTGAGCTGATTTTCACCAGCGGCTCCACCGAAAGCAATAACATGGCCATTTTAGGCCTGGCCAAGTGGGCCAAAGAAACCGGCAAAACCCATATAATCACCACTTCCATGGAGCACAAAGCCATTCTGGAACCGCTGCGCCGCCTGGAGCAGCAGGGCTTTGCCGTGGATTATGTGAATTCCGGCCCCGATGGCCGCATTTCTGTTTCGGATGTGATGTCCCGCATCCGGGACACCACGGCGCTGGTCTCCGTCATGTACATCAACAGTGAGACGGGCATCATCCAGCCGGTGCAGGAGCTGGGGGCCATCCTGGAGGAAAAGGGCATCTTCTTCCACATCGACGCCACCCAGGCCCTGGGAAAGCTGAATGACGAGATCCGGCACACCCAGTACAACATGATGAGCATGACGGCCCACAAGATCGGCGGCCCTCAAGGGATCGGCGCCTTCATTCTGAAACGGGGAAAGGATTTCAGCCGCCCGCCCATTGAACCGCTGATGTACGGCGGCCCCCAGGAGCGGGGTTACCGTCCGGGCACCACTCCGGTGGCTCTGATCGCCGGTTTTGCCGAAGCCCTGCGCCTCAGCGAAGAAGAGCACGATGGGATGATGGCAAAATGCGCCACCCTCAAGGAGCAGTTCATGCAGGCCATCCAGGGCATGGACTACCAGATCAACGGCGACCCCCAGTATTGCATTCCCACCACCATCAACATCAGCTTTGCCGGACTGGATGCAGAGGCCGCCTTCCTCTGCCTGGGCGACGACTTTGCCTTTTCCAACGGCTCGGCCTGCAATTCCGCCGGCCACCAGCTGAGCTATGTGCTGGAAGCCATGGGTCTGGACGAAAAAAGACGCTCAGAAGCCATCCGCCTTTCCTGGGACGGCAGCACGGATGTGGATTTTTCCAAATTCGCAGACATCATCCGGCAGATCGTATAAAAAAGCCAAAAAGAGCACGGTGTTTCGAAAGAACACCGTGCTCTTTTCTTGTGCCTTTCAAAGGCGTCAGAACTGGATTTTCAGCTTGCTGGTCAGATGATTCTTCTTGATCCACTCCAGAATGTGATCGTTAAGATCTGACAGGGTGGCCTGGTGCATCCGGGCTTTCACCAGGAAATTTTCGATCTGCGGATCCAGATTCAGGCTGTTGAGCAAATCCTGACCCCGGTTTACATCATTGACAAAATAGACAATCCCCTTGCCGCTTTTGGGGAGTGCATCCTTGTTTTCCGCCAGCCTTTTCAGCAGCTTTTCCGTGCCGGCCCGATCGGGCAGCAATCCTTTCAGCGAATAAAGAGAGTTGTATACCCCATCGGCCACCCGCTTGGACTCGCTGGTTTTCCAGACCTGTTCCGCCTCTATCCGGCATGTACTGGCCGCGCTTTTCAAAGCCGACACATCGGATTCCGAAAGGGTGCTGTTGTCGGTTTTTTCCCCGCAGGTGCTGATGCACTGGTTCAGCGTATCCCGCTGCTCCTGGGTGAGAACGGCCGGTGCAATGCCGCAGGTCTCCATGGTCTGCATGATCTCAGCCAGCACCTGCAGCTGATCGGCGGCCGTCTTCAGATGTTTCAGATCCAGATTCAGCTTCTCCACCGCAGCCTTGTCATCCCGGAGCCGGGACGCTACCGCCATGGTGGCGCAGGCTTCTTGTAATTTTCGCATCAGCATGGCCGCACCTCCAGATTTTCCGTGATTTCCAAAATGTAATCCAGTTCATCCATCACAGCCCTTGCCGTATCGGTATCCACCGCGGTCTGGTCGCTGCCGGCTAGCTTCTGGAATTGCCGCTTCACCACATCTGCAAACTCTGCAATTTTCTGTAAACCAGAACTGTACTCTTTCAGCTGAGCAACAGGGTCACTGGAAAAACAGGCAATGATCTCAATTGGATTTGTGATCTTCGCCCCTTCCCTCACCGTTTCAAACAGCATCATCATCCGGTGGGCCAGCTCTTTCGGTTCCCCGCTGAACTGCATCTCCAGCTCGGGGCGATACACCTGATTGGACTGTCTGCACTGGGCATAGAAGCGCTGGATCTCACCCACCAGATCCATCAAGGAATCCTCTGTGGGAGGTTCCCCCACGATCCGGGTCAGCTGGGCCACCGTCTCCTGCGCCAGCTTTTGCTCCTCCTGGGCCACCCGGGCCACTTTTCCATACAGATCGGACAGGAGCTTCACCGTATTGGCATAGAGCTTATAGTTCTGATACGCTCCCAATTCATCGGATACATCCCATCCTTTTTTCTGAAGATGGGCAAGGGAGTTGCACAATTCATGGTACCGGTAGATCTTGGCCGTGCTGGGTGCGGAGTCGCCAATCACTCCCATGGTGGTATTGGCCCCCGACAAAAGCAGGGAGTTGGCCTGGACATAGGCAGCCGATGTATTTTGCAAGCCAGTCACCGCCTGTTCCCAGACCGGGTTGGATCGCTTCACTTTGGTGTGTTCCGGCTGCCGCCCCATCAGCGCTTTCAGCAGAGTGTCCCCCTCCCCCTCCAGCGCTGCTCCCCGAAGGCACCGCTGCAAATATTCCAGGGCCAGACACCATGTGACAAAGGGCTGCTCTCCCTGCACGGTAACGGGGCCATAGATCCGCCGTTTGATCTCCGCCTTGTTCTTTTCCAGCCAGGAAATGAGGACATACTGATAATATTCCCCATCGGGAAAATCCCAGTTTTTATAAAGATTGAATGTAGCCAGCCCATAGAGGACATTCCGGGATTCCGGTATCCTGGGCAGATACACCGCTGCGGCGGCCGGGTCGATCTCCTTCTCAGAGCCTTCGATCATCACAAACTGGCCGCTGTTTTTTCTGCGGTCCACAAAATGGGCCGGGATTCCTTCGTCCTGCCAGGGAATGGCCTGGGCCACGAAATTTCCCACCCACTTGAAGTAGTCGCCATCGTAATTGGGCTTGGTCTTTTTTTCAAACCACGCCTGGATATCTTCGCAAAACCGGTCATATTCCACTTCTGCCTTGGACCGGGCCCTGGGAGCCTGCACAGGCCGGACCTCTGTCTGATCCGGCTGCACCCCATCCTGGGGCGCTTCCCCTGCCCCGCTTTTCGGCTGCCCTCCCTGGGTCTGACCCAGACCGGAGAATCCCCCCAGCCCGATTTCCTTCAGAAACTCATTGGGAATGGAACCGGTGCAGCCATTGCTGCTGACCGAAGTCCCATCTCCCCAGGTGCTCAGCAAGGTTTTCAGACGGTCTTTGTCCCGGGAGGGCAAATTGCTGTCCTCCACGCTGCTGGCATAGGTGATGTTCATGGAAGGCGGGGTGATGTACGAGGGGATGGTGGGGAAAGACCAATCCTTGTCCACCATATCCATGGCAAACTGCCGGAACATCTGCTTGATAGCATAATCCAGATAATGGCGAGGGCTCTTTTCTTTCAGCCCCTGGAACATGGCCATCAGGCTGTGTTTGGTAAAGGGATACAGCGTCATTTCCTTGCCATCCACCAGGACGCTGTCCCACGGATGGGCCGGTGTGAAACCGGCGGCGGGAAGGGTCTCTGACCGGGCCCCCTGCTGATACCAGGTCTCAAGGAGCTCCGGCTCGCAATACACCCCATTGAGATACCGGGCCGCCATCTCCAGCAGAAATGGCTCGTCGCTGAAAGACTGCTCGATCACATTGATCTGCTCGCTGACCCGGTCGGTAAAGTTGTCCCGGAAGGATTTATAATAGCTGTCGGTGATGCCGATGATGGAAGTCACCCGGCACAGATCGCTGTAACCGCCGCCATTTTCCACGGCCAGGGCGGTGATCAGCTCGCTGTCCACAATGCTGAAAGAGGTGAAGTCCTCGATGAGAATGGTGAGGTTCTTCCCTTCTTTCAGCAGCTGTCTCCGCAAATCCACAAACAGATCCCGTGCGTTTTCGCTGGTGATGTTGGCGCAGCTCTGGATGACGGAAGATGTGAAACGGTTCAGATAGGCCGCCAGCTTGGCCATGGCCTCTTCGTCCTTGTGCAGCTCGTCCAGATAAAAGCTCCGGGCTTCCTCCCCGGCCTTGCTTTTCAGCTCCCGGACCATCTCCCTGGGAAAGGCAAAGTCCCCGGGGAGAAAGATCCCATCGGCCATTTCCCCGGCATTGGCCCCGGCTGTAATCATGCGATAACACCGGGTGACGGGGCCGTTTTCCTCCATAAGGTGGCTCTGCACCCGCAGATCCTGCAGGAAGCTGGCAATGTCCTTGCAGGTGCCGGGGCGGTAAAACCCATTGCTGCGGTCGGTCTGCACCTTTGTGACAAAGGCGTTGTAGATCGTTTGCTTGAACTCTTCTTCGCTCTGCGACTCCCCGGCTTGGACGAACTTCTGGAATTTTTCTTTCAGTTCTTCGTCCCGGATCATCCCGGCGTCCAGCATCTGCTGCACCGCACCCCGGCTGGTGTTGCCCAGTCTGCGCAAAAAGATGACTTTTTCTTTGTCGGGGTTGTAGTTTTCCGCATCACTGACCAGACGGTGATACAGCCAGCAAATCAAATGGGACTTGCCTGCACCGGCCTGACCTCGGACAATGATCATCTGGTGCCGGTTGGCCCGGTTCAGGATGTATTTCCGGTAGATTTCTTCTTCGCTCAGATGGGCAGGCTCTGTGGCCATATCGCCGGATTCGATCACCTCCAGATCCCGAAAGGGAACATGGGTGGCCATAAAATATTGGCTGTCTGCGGCTGTGCTGTCCTTTTTGATCACAGACCGCTCCATTCGGTGGGTCAGCTCAATCCAATTCATCCCACAGGGCCTCCTTTACAAGGATCGCGGAAAAATCGTTCATCCGCACGCCGGGCAGCGGGTACAGATAAACCTTTTCCGCATCGTTTGCCGAAACGATCTGGATTTTTCCCAGATCGTGCAAGGTGCGCAGTCCATTGGACACAGCGAGACACAGCCCGGCCTGGGTGCAGGAGGAGGCCGCCTCGGGCACATTGGTTTTCAGCCAGGTCAGAAACTCCGTCCCGCTCATTTCCGTCCCCACCGGGATATTGTGCATGGCATCCTGCAAACGGATGCACAGATTGGGGATTAGGGTCTTTTCGTACTGGTAGCCCAGCCCCAGAAAGCGGATCCAGAAACGCCAGCCAAGCACATCGTTTTCGTCCACATGAGAAAGGCCCGACTTGACGATCTCCGCCGCAACGGTGGCAAAGGTGTTCAGCGGCAGAACCGCCTTGTTGGAGGATACAAACCACTCTGTTGTTTTGAAAAAGGTGGTGTCCCCTTTGGAGAACACTCTGGGGGATACATACCGGCGGAAGGCGGAGGGGGATGCAACGGCCTGATCCTCTGCCACAAAGTGGTACTTCCCTTCCCGGTTTTCGATCAGCCCCAATTCCTCGGCCGCGGCTAGGGTATAGCGGATGCCTTCCGATGCAGCAGATACATCGTCTCTCAATTCACACAATTTTGCCACTTCCATCTGACCCATAGGCTTTTGCCGGATCATACGCGCTATGGCCAGCACTCTTTCCGGCGTGGCCCCGGGCCGCATCCGGTCGTAATGTTTTTTGAACATATCAACTACTCCTTCTGGAATTGCGCCAAAGTTCCATAATTGCAGTCCAGGAACTCATTGAGCGGCCGCATCTGTGAATAAATCATCATATCCTCCCGGGCCAGAAGGATTTTATGGATTGAGGAAAATGCCCTCGTATGGCTCACCTGGAAAAGGCGGTTGTTCCGGCCTACATCCTCATCAAACAAAATCAGAACGCCCTTTTGAAAGAGCCACGGCGCCAGAGGGCCGATCACCAGAAACTCATCAGCGGACAGGAGCATGGATTCGCAAAGGGCCGTAACGCCCTGCACCTGGGGCAAAACCACGCAGCCGATGCCCCATTCATTGGCCCGGCGCACCAGCCCATTCAGATCCACGCTGTTCCAGTTTTCAACCGGAACCACCACATCGTGAAGGCTGCCAAACAGTTTTTGCAAGGGGGCCTTTGGGGCTGCGGCGCTCCATTCCAGGAGAAAGGCCTCCCGGATTTTGATGTCGTCCTCCTCGTTTTCCGGCTTCCGGGGATGCACAGGACAGCCGCCGCAAAATTCCTCGGCCAGGGGAAACAGCGCCGTCAGCCTTCTGGCCCAGCACCGGACCCTGGGCTTGTGCACCAGGTCGGCCATCTGCCGGTACCCATAGACCCGCATATCGTATTCCCTTTGCCGGTCTGGCTCCAGAGCCTGGCGGAGCTTTTCTTCCTCCATCAGGGTCTCTGTATCCAGCAGCCGGCAAGTAAAGGAATAGGTGTTTTTCTCCGGAATGAACCGGGCCCCCTGAATGTCAATGTAATGCTCCCGATGCAAAAGGAGAAGAGCATTCACATTCCACATCATGTTCCGCACCCCGGCGTACTGGGCATCCTCCGGGGAGAAGGAAGTGGGCACCGTGCTGAGATCCACGATCATCCGGTCCCCTTCCAGGTAGGTGCTGGGATTTTGCACCATGCTGTACCAACGCACCAGCAATTTATCCACGCCCAGAATGCTTTTGTTCACAAGACCAAATGCCGTATCCAGATCGCTTTTTTGCCCGTCTTTGCCCATGTAGGGCAGCAGCACACTGAGAGCAGGCAGGCCGTCCCGCCCGGACCGCCCCACCTCCTGATAAAACCGGCTCAAATTTTCCGGGACGCACCGGTGGACAATGGTGCGCACATTGGGCTTATCCACTCCCATGCCGAAAGCCGAAGTGGCGATCATCACATCGATCTGATTGTCCTTCCACGCTTTCAGCAGATGCTCCCGCTGTTTTTTGGGGGTATCCCCTGTGAAAGTCTGGATGTTCTTGTATCCCTGCTGCACGAATTTCTTTTTCAGCCGTTCTGCTTCCTCCGGCTCGATCACATACAGAATCAGGGGTTTGGGAAGGGTTTTCACCAGTTCCATCCCTCGGCTTTCCCGCAGACGGTAATCCCGGCATTCGCTGAACACAAAACGCGGCTCTTTGCGCAGGGTGTCGCACCGATACGCCACATTCTTCCCCTCCTGCCCGAAGAGATCGAACAGGACCTGGACCACATCCTGGGAGAGGGTGGCCGACAGCAGATAGGTGCGGATGCTGTGGCCGGACAGCTCCCGCAGCTCTCGCAGCACCACGGAAAAGATCTGGAAATCCGGTCTGAAATGGGTCCCCCAGTCGGGCACGATATGGGCCTCGTCAATGACCACATTGCAAAGGTATTTCTCCTGGGCCGCTTTCCGCAGGGCCTGATTTAGCGCCTGATTTTTCAGCAGCGCCTCAGGAGAGGTGAAGATCAGCCGCGCCTTTCGGCTTCGGATCTCCCCCAGCATCTTTTCCGCTTCCCGCGGGCCTGTATCGCCCCGATAGCAGAAAATATGCTCCTGGAATTCCTCTATCATACAGCTACACGCCTGCATATACTGGTCGGAAATCAGCGCCACGGTGGGAACCATGACCATCGTCAGCCCATGGGACACCGCCGACACCATCTGTGTAATCAGACTTTTGCCGCCGCCTGTGGGCAGCGACACCATCAGAGTGGCATCTTCTGGAAGATTCACTGCCGCATGCGCGGCGATCTTCTGCTCGATGGAGCGGTATTGGGCGAAGCGGCTGTGACGCCGCAGGATGCCGTCCCCTACGGCCGGGGCGGGGCGCTCCATCCCGCTGTCGTCCAGCCCGTACACCTGATGCACAAAATCGGGGTTGGGAAACCATTCCGGAAGAATGTCAGCGGCATCGGCACAGCCGTCTGCTGCAATGCTCAACCCGTACTCGGTTCCGCTTTGTCGGATGATGGCCTCCATCGGGGCTGGCATGGGAAAACGGCCCACGAAAAGGATGAAATCCCGGAGAAACAGCAGCAGATCCTGGCGCGAAATGGCCCCGCTGTTGTACTGCCGGTACCGGGTGAAAAAGGTCAGGCAAAGCTGGGCCCGGGTGGCCTCGCTGACCTTTCCCTCCCCCAGAAGCCGGGCATACTCTTCCCCTATCCGGCCTTCTGCCCCGCTGGCCGGTTCCTTTCCCCGGGCGTAATCGGAAAACAATTCAATGTAACTCACAAGCGGTTTACCACCTTCATATAGCAAATGGAATCCAGGGAAACAGCCGGCCGCTCCAGAGAGCGCAGGATAGCACGGTAGTGATCCTTGATCTCTTCCAGCTGCTTCAGATCTTTTCCGGCATAGATATACTCCGCTTCGTATCCATTGACCACGCGGATGATCTCTTTTTTGGCCGTCACCAGGTCGGCCTCTTCTTTGCATTTTTCCATGGCCCGTTTGTATGCCATTTTGGACGCTCTGTGGATCAATGCGCTCCACTCGTCAAAGGGATTGTGCTGGATGAACTGTTCTATGCGGGAAGTACCCTCCTCCCCGGCCCGCGCCCCCAGATGCACCGCTTTGCGCACACGATAGCTTTCCCCCAAAAAGGCATTCAGGGTGTCTTCCGGAACCTGCTCATACTCACGCCGCAATGGCAAAAAGACCCGGATCTGATGGGCCGGCAAATAGACCCCGAACTGGGACAGCAGCGGCAGCGGCACACGATGATCCAGCAAAAAGGGAATGTTGGGGCCGATGTTGTAGGTAAAAACAAACCCGGCATAGTCAAAAGTCCCCTGGGCGATAAAGGCGCAGCAGCGCCCGCGGCCGTTGTGGGATGCATTCCACACAATGCTGTCAAAAACCGAATCACCTGGGGCAAAAAACAGCAGATCCTCCCTTTGAATGGCCGTGGCCCGGTCAAAAGTGCCCAGGATCCCATGGGAGCGCCGCATACTGGGAGTGTTCCGGTATCTTTTCCAGCTGGGGGGCACCAGCAGGGCCTGCATGGCCGCATGAGGGCGGAAATGGCTCTCATTAAAGCGAATCAGCTTTCCGCTTTCATCGTTCTTTTCCGGCACAAGTCCTGCTTGGGTGGCCCATTGCAGCATGGACACCTGGAAGGGATTTCCCTCGCCGCTCTGGTACAGCTTCAGCATATGGTTCACCGCCATTCCCAGCGGTTTATAGATCTGCGCGCCGGAATCGTAAAGCTGTTCCTCTTCCACAGCATCCCTGGCGTCCTCTGTGATCTCTATGATGTCCTCCAGCGCATGGCTCAGGCCGTTGTGCAGATCGTCGGCCATGGCCTCTGCAATGGCTTCGTTCAGCTCTCCGGTGATGATCTCCATCCCACTCAGGGATTCCTCAAAAAGCCCCATGCCCCGGTCCCACACCTGGAACAGCTGGCTTTCCATGGTCTCCTCTGCAAACAGAACCACCGAATGAACCACCATGTGCCCTTCGTCCCGCCCCAGGCGGTCCAGACGCCCGATCCTCTGCTCAATGGCGTTGGCCGTCCAGGGCAGATCCAGGTGGATGATCCAGTCGGCGTTCTGGAAATTCCGGCCTTCGCCGCCGCTTTCGTCGCAAACGATGATTTTGCACTGGGGATCATTCTGGAACTGATACACACTTTCTTCCAGTTCCTCTGTGGACATTCCCTGGCAAAAAGCCACCGCCTGCAAATGGCGCATCTTCAGAAGCTCCAGGAATTTCTCATGGGTCTCCGGGAAGCGGGTAAACACCACGATTTTTCTCGGCTCATCATCGCCCACATCGATTTCCTGCTCGATGTAGTCCACCGCCCGCAGCAGCCGGCTCTTGATCTCATCGGGCCGCTCGTCCAGGTATTCATCGGCCATGCGGATTTCGTCCTCAGCCTGCTGCACCCACAGCTCCACGCTTTCCAGCAGCGCCTGGTCCTGGATTCCCTGCCGTCTCAGCTCCCGGAGCAAGGCCCAGGGGGAACTGAACATGGCCATCAGCAATGGCTGCACCGTGGTGACCACATCCTCTGCATCGTCGCACCGGTCGGCCAGAGATTGTAGCAGAATATGGTAAACATCGATCTCCCCGTAGTTTTCCTCGTTGGAACAGGGAGCATAAGACAGCGCATGCAGCTTCCGCTGCCCGATGGCCAGGCCCAGACTGCTGCGGCGGTTCCGGATGACCTTTCGCTGCACACGGTAATTTTCCGTGATGTACGACACGCACTGCTGCACCGTCTCCAGACCCTTGTCCTCGCCCTCCTTGTCCACCTGGGCCAGTCGCCGATGAAGGTATTTGTCATCCAGTATCTCCGCCAGCTCTTCCAGCAGGGCAAAGATCTCCTCCCGGCGGTCCGGGTCATCAAAATCATGGATGTTCCGCATCACCCGATTGACCCGGCGCTGGATCTTTTCCTGGTTGTTCAGCAGCTTGGAAAACCGGGACAACTCCATGGTTTCGTACTGGTCCGGCAGCAAAAGTTTCAATAGATTCAGGTACTCTTCCTTCCGGTCCTGTATGGGCGTTGCGCTGAGCAGCAGCACATGTTCCGTCTTTTTGCTGATGGAAAACACTTGGCTGTATTTGTCCGGCATGGAAAGCAGCCGATGGGTCTCATCCACCAGCAATAGATCCCAATCCTCCTGCAAGGCCTGGTGCTGAGGCCCCAGGTCCTCCAAAGCCACAATAAACTGGCTGGCCATGGAGATCAGCGCCATATCGTCCTGGGCATACAGATTGTACTTGTATTTCAGCTCCACCTGCCATTGCCGCAGCAGAGTGCGGGGAACCACATAAAGCACCCGCAAACCGGCATTTTCGCTGGTCATCACCTTGATAATGGAACAGGCCTCGATGGTTTTGCCCAATCCAACTTCATCGGCCAGCATATACCTCACAGGCCTTGCTTCCAATGCTCTGGCCACGGTGGTGATCTGATGCTCCATCAAAAACACCCTGCATCCGGAGATCACATCAAACCCATAGATGGCATTATTTACCATGTGCATATTTTCACTCACCCGCAAGCGCTGTGCATACCAGCTGGGGTTCTGAAATTCATAGTGGATCATCTGCTCCAGGGGTGAATGATCGCAGGATGTGTATTCGATCTCCAGTGCGTCTTCGGTGTATCGCCGGATCTCGCCATTGTAGAGGGTGACATAATAGGAAAAATACACATCCTCCGGCTGATGGGGGTTGGCCGTCAGGATCTTGCCCCAGCCGTCGGGCGTCATCACCCTGGCCCCTTTGCAGCCATGGCAACGGGCCACGCTGCCATGGGGAAACTCCGGTGTATCCCCTTTTGCAAAGATGTGCTCATAGAGCTTTCTGGTCCCGCAAAGGTCATGGATTTTTACCGTCACCGTTTCCGAAAGGTCGTTGACCCCGATGACCTTGGCCAGGATAAAATTTCTAGGAAATTTTTCGTCTTTTTCCTCAAATAAAACGGGGCATCGTACATACTGGCCGCAAACCACAGTCATTCCACCTCGCTAAATGCCTCGGGAGCATAGGAATACAGGCAAATATCCCTGTTCCCGCAGTTATAACACCACGGCCCCACCCGCTGTTCCGGCGTGCTGGATTGGTTGAGGTAATCCATCGTGGCCTGGAGCAGCGCCTGCCGCATGGGTTCCTGATTTTTCGCCTGGGCCTTGGGCAGCTTATGAAGAGAATAGATCCTCTTCTCCCCTTCCTGCTGCACCAGGCTTTCAAAAGCCTTTGGCCGGAGAGCTTCCGCTAACCCATTGTTTTCCACATCAAAACGGGCCTTTCCAAAGATCTGCCGCATTTTCATATGACTTTCACTGTATTCCCGAACAGGCTGCTGCCTGTTGTGCTGGCTCTCCGGTGTAATTACCCGATTTTTGAAATAATTGTCCGCTCTGCGGATCAGATCGGAAAATTCCGAATTACGGTTGCGCCAGAAGGGGAAAAAGCGTTTTATTTTGTCCGCTTCCTGCTTCACCACCCTGTAATACTGCCGGGCCGCCTGTTCTATTGTAAACCCGGCCAGCCGCTTCCACACATTGGCCACCAGCACATTCTCAAACAGCCGCCCGTACAAAAACAGGTTGGATACACCGGGCTGAGGGTTGAGGACATAATCCAGCAGGTACTTGTATGGGCACAGGAACATGGCCATCATCTGATATTGGTCATACTGCATGGTGGTGATGTTCTTCCCCTCCAGAGCGCAGACCAGGGCGTTGTCATCCTGGGACACCGCCAGGGAGATCGCCTGCTCCCCCACCCCCAAAAGCCGGAGCAGATGGTATTCTTCGGTGGTTTCATCCCCGTACTGCCGCACATAGCTGATGCAGGAATCGCATTGGTTGTAATACAGCCCATAAAAAAGACAATAGCGAAGAAATGAGCTCCTTTCGCAAAGGGCCGCATAATACACCTGAAATTGCAGATCAATGGGGGTATAGGCCGTTTCAATAAAGCGCTCAGAAAGGGGCCAGGGCAGCAAATCGTTGACCGATTGGTTCATATCCCGGTCGGAGACGCAGGCAAAGTGGTAGATCTTGTTCTGCCCCGGCCGGTTTTGTTTCTTGCTGCTCAGGATATCGCCGTCGATCTGCTCGAAGTTTTTCACCAACCAGTTGGGATCGGGCTGTTCCTTTTGTTTCAGGAAAAAGTAAATTCCATTCCGCAAATCCTCAAAGGTACCCTGCATCTTATTGGATTCGGAAGTCAGCTGCACCTCTTCAAACCGCACCAGCAGTTTTGTAATCAGATCCCGCTCTTCCTCATTGGCCAGATCGTCCTGCCGTTCTTTCAAAAACTTCTCCAAATTGCAGAAGTGCTTCCGAAAAGACAGGTAGTGGGAACTGATTTGCTGATCGTCTGAGCGAAACAAATCGCAGGCGATCTTATTGATGGACTGGATAGCCCCCATCAGATCGGTAATATTTTTCTGACTAACCTTGTACTCCTGGTAAATAGTCATGCGCCGAAAGGGAAAGGCATTGGAGCCTGCAACGGCCCTCCGAACCTCCTGATACTGAGGTAAATAATCCTTGTGCAAACGCTCCATCAGCTGGGAATAGGTGGCCACATTGGCGAAGAGGGGCTCTAAATTCATAGCTGTTTTCAGCAGCTCTGCCGCCTGGTATTTAGCCAGAATGCCGGAATTCAGACACTCCCGGATATCCCTGTATTCAATACGGATTTCTCCTGCTTCCCAGTCCCACAAACGGTACAGCGCCGAAAAAAACTGGCCAATGGGGTAGGAGAGAAAATGACGGTTTCTGGAATATTCCGGATAATAAATCTGCAGCAGTTCCTCTACATCCTTGTTGGCCGTGTAGATCAGCTCGTTCATCCGGCTGAGCACCGCTGCCGTCCCCATCTTTTTCTGCGGCCGCTCATACAGATACCGCTCATTTTCTATACGCTCTTTGGCTTCCTCCACCCGATCTGAAATGTACCCCGCATATTCCGACACATTTTCAAAGAACTTCACCTTCATGTCCCGGTATAGGGCAAAGTTTGCTTTGAAGCGGGGATTAAGACGGTTTGCGCCATCTTCACACATCAGGCCCATGGCTTCGGCCAAGGCGTGTCCCGGTCTGGGCAGCTGGCCCGGCACCCGATAGGTCTTGATGTTCTGGTCTGCGTGGGTTTCCGCTCCAAAATATTGGTAGATATAATTCCAGGAAGAATACATCGCTGGAAACTCTTCCTGGAAATTGTGCAGAAAAATGATCTCTGTGCCTTGCTGCTCCAGAGCTATGATAAACCGCAGTTGTATGGGAGAAAACTGATGCACCCCATGGATGACAAGTTTTTCTCCGCTCCACTTTTCCGCCGCAGCAATGCCTCTGTCATACATGGCCAGCCGTTTGCGGTAAAATTCCTGATTTCGTCTGGAGCTTTCCTGGTTTCTGTTTTGAAAATCCTCTTTTTCCTGGGCGGCTTTGTCCCGAATCACCTGTTTCATCACCGGAATGGTGGGCGGGGCCGGAAAAGCAAACAACGGATTCTTTTCTTCCTGTATCCCCCTCAGAAGCTGGATGAACAGCCGTTGTTCCTTGTTGGCCGCCTCCGGATGCAGCGACGCCGCAGGAATATCCAATTCCACAAAAAGGCGGATGGCTTCCAGCATGGAATTTTTATTGTGCTTCAGCGCCGACAGAAAGGCATCGTCAAATTCACCGGTCTTATCGTTTTCAGGCAGTTGTGCATACACACTGGTCAGATATCCATACTGTTGGATCTGGCCTGTGATATTTCTTGTCCAGGAGCGGAATACCCTTTTGTCGCCAATGATCTCATCCAATGGACAGATCAAGCAGTGGATGCTGTCCTGCATCACATCCACCAGGCCATTGACCAGAGTACGGGATGAGCACAGATGAGGGATGGCCTGAATCTCCTCCCAGAAATCTGTCTCGTGTAGCCGGTAGGGATCGGTATATGTATAAATTTTATAGGACATTATACTTCCCCCTCCCAAATCATGCTTTGCCAGCTTACTGTGTTTTTGTTGTCCACTATCAGCCACGAAAAGGACCGTATGGCCCGGGTCATTGCCACATAAAGAATGCGCATTTCTTCCCGCTGCCGCTCTTCTGCCTCTGTGACCATATCAAAAAAACTGTTCTGATAGGTTTGCTTTTCCACTGTCCGGATCTGGTATCCGATGCGGTAATGCCCATCCTCCAGGGATGTGCTGATATGCAGATTGGCATTTTTCGGCCGGTTGATGGCATTCCAGCAATAGGGCAAAATCACAGAACCATACTCCAATCCCTTGGCCTTATGCACCGTGATGCTTCGCACAACAATGGGATTTTCTTCCGGATTGTAGGTGGGATTGCGGCTGTCCACATTCTTGCAGGAGCGGATGTTACTCAGCAGAATATCCGCCAGCGAGTTGATGGTCAGCACATCCAGGTTGCAGGCTGTCATCAGCTGCTCAAACAAAAGGTCTACATTCTGGCGGTAATAATCTTGCTTCCATTGGTTCTCTCCCCCATAGGAAACCCATGGTTTCAGGGAGGAATAGATCGTGCGCATCACCTGCATCACCGGCTGGATACGCAAACTGCGCACCACTTTATTCCAGCTAAATTCCTGATCGCCCCACTTCCCATCAATCAGGCGCTGCAGCGCCTTGGCCTGATCGGTGTCGGTCACTTTGTTCCGCTGACGCCAGCCGCCCTTCTGCTTCTGGCGAAGATGATACAGATAGGCCTTGCTGGCCCCGCCGCCAATAAAGTTGGAAGCCACCAATGTATAAAGATAATCCGCTTCATCATAGTGAAGCAGCGCATTGGCCAGGGTCAGCATATCCAGCGCCGGCTCGGTGCGGTAGAGATCCCCGCCGGTATTGGTTATGACTTCAAAAGGTAGCTTCCGCCGTTTGGCTTCCTGACGGATGGCATCGGCCTGCCAGTTTTCACGCACCAGAATGGTAATTTCCTTTTCTTTGCGGCTCAATGTACGGCCATTCTGCTCTTCACATTCTATGCGGCGAATCTGCCGCTTCACTTCTTCAAACAACGACCCCATCAGGTATCGCTCTTCACTCACATGAATTGCCTTGTAAAACTTAGAACCAGAGCAGTCCTCATTAAAGGACCTGGTTCCGACCAGCTTGTCCTCCTGCGGATCATAAACAAGCAGCGGGTCCTTCTCCCCTTCTGTGATCCCCCACTGCGAAAAGGATTTATCAAATAATTCCAAAAGGCCTATGTCGGTTCTGAAGTTTTTGGTGAGAGAGAATGTCAGCCATTGATCTGTTGTTTCTTCAATATGCAGCTGATCAAAGGCCTTTTCCTTTGCACCTCGGAACCGGTAGATGCATTGTTTGATATCACCCACCACAAACAATTTATATTGCAGCAGCTGTGCAATGGATTTTAGTGTTTCGATCTGCACATCGTCAGTATCTTGAAACTCATCCACAAACATAAACTGGGGTGTGCCGGTCTGCATCTTCCGCAGCCGCTCCACATTGTCCGGATTCTGAATGCATCGCTTCAGCACCGACATCATGGTGCTCAGATGGATCTGATTTTCTTTGAGCAGCTGCGCCGAATAGGCCTTCTCCACATCGGGAACCAAGGATGCAAACAGCTGGTGCAGTTCCTTTGCGCCATCCCAGCCCAGCTGACCATCCAGCTCGCCAAAGCTAGATGCATCCACATTCTGCACATCCACGCTTTGATTGTGAAGATGGTTAATAAACTCCAGAATATTATTCTGTATGGCATACACCGGCTGGCCCAGTTTGGCTGTGTAGTTGTCACCATGCTGTCTTACCTTTTCTTCCAGGTATTGGTCCAGCTTTTCTTCCACAATCTGCTTTCTGATGTACTCCCCCGATGTGACATGGAGTTCCGCACCATACCCCAGCTCCATCCCCAACAGGGAAATCAGGTATTTGCCATAGGAATGAATGGTGCTGATGCGCATATTGTCGATCAAGCCCATAAATTGCAAATAATTTACATTGCCGGTGAGCAGATAGAAGTTGTTGAAATATTGCTTGATTTTCTCCTTCATCTGATTGGCCGCATCGTTGGTAAAGGTGATCATCACAATGCGATTGGCCATCTCCTGCACATTGCAGCTTTGTGTCCGACAAAGAAAACCGATGCGGGAAATCATGGTATATGTTTTTCCGGTACCGGCGCCGGCCCGGATCAGAATATTTTTCGATGCTTCTGCGTGCTCTATTTGGTATTGCTCCCAGTTAAAGGCGCTGTGCTGGCCGATCTCATGGAGACGCCGGTTTTCCTCTTCCCCTTCTGTCTTGCCATCGGCCACACAAAAAGACGGAATATCTCCGCTGAGCCCATCATCGGCCAGGCCGATCAGACAGTTAAAGATACGATATTCTGATTGCGAGGAAATTTTTTCCGTTTTTTCTTCTTCCAGACACAGCTTCAGATTTTCTCCCCAGGCTGTAAGCCCCCGTTGCGTCAGGGCCCCTGCGATCGCCTGCACCAGTTGTTCCATTAAAGCCCTATCCCGTACAACAGCGGTGATCTTCGTTCCATCCAGATAGTATTGCACAATCTGTCGGATCTGTTCCTGGGAGGGATGCTCGCCTTTTTGGAAAAAATAAAAAAGTGAGTATATGGTATCCCTTTCCAGCGGGACGGTGCGCACCATCTCTTCTTTTTTGTCTTCATCCAGGCTGCTCAGATCCAATTCCGACTCAAAAATCTGCCGCACCTGAAGCATGAGCTGCTTGTCCAATGGATTGCAATGGGAAAGGCTCCTCTGGCCATTGCCCATGGCCAGGTTCATTTTCCGATACAAAGCGGCTTTGTTGACAAAGTCGTCTTTCAGCAGTGTGGTCTCCGGTTCACAAACAGATTCCAGATGCTTATTCTGATATTCCTCCGCTGTCAGCTGGGGAAAACAAACCAGAGGAAAGATAAATGGCGTCTTTCCCGTTTTCTGACGGATTCGATTGCGCAATGAAAACACATATCCCCGGGCCTGCTTCGTGGGACTTGCACCCTCTTCCCCTCCGGAAGAAGTCCGGATGACGATTCTGTCTCCATTTTCCACCCGCTGAATGGTTTGCGGCCGCCAGGCCTTGACCTCGATCACGGCAATCCCCTGATCAGGAAGCAAAATGCACACATCAAACTGCGTGCCGAAAACCTCTCTATTGCGATAAATGATGCAGGAGTCGTCCAGATACTCCACGCATTTCTCAATGACATAATCTTCTCCCCAATTATCCGTATGAGGATCAGACCCAATAAAATGTGCCATTTTGTCACATCCTCGCTTCGCCCATTTGTCTGAAAGTCACAAACCCTGCTAAGGCCGATACAAGAATATGGTACCATAAATAACAAAAAACGACAACAACCACAGCCTCATCTCAACTCAAATAAATAGTTTTACTCATAATTCGGATCATCCCTTCAGACGCTCTGCCCGCCAAGTCTAATAAAACTCTTTGCCATCTGTCGTTTTTTATAAATTACCTATTCTTTCTGTTTCTAAAAATTAAACTCTCTCGCACCCAATAGCACAATATGGTTGACGCACAAAAGAAAACTATGATATGATGAATACGAACAAATGTTCGTTTTATCTCATCCCCTATTGGGGACATCCGCAAAGGAGGAAACCGGAGCATGAAAAACCGCACCTATATCGCCATTGATCTGAAAAGCTTTTATGCTTCGGTGGAGTGTCGGGAGCGGGGACTGGACCCCTTGGACACCCATCTGGTGGTGGCGGATGAAAGCCGCACCGACAAAACCATCTGCCTGGCGGTGACCCCCTCTCTGAAAAGCTATGGCATTTCCGGCCGTGGAAGGCTGTTTGAAGTCCGGCAGCGTATCAAAGAGGCCAATGCAGACCGGCGCCATGATGCACCGGGCCGCCGGCTGGCAGGCTCATCCCATTTCCTTTCCCAGCTCCAGGCCGATCCCTCCCTTGCCATCGACTTCATCATTGCGCCGCCCCGTATGGCCCATTATATGGAATACAGTACCCGCATTTATCAGGTATACATGAAATACATCGCCCCGGAGGACATCATCGTCTATTCCATCGACGAGGTCTTTATGGATGTGACAAACTACCTTGCCGCCTACCGGCTCTCTCCCCGGGACCTGGCCCGGAAAATCATTCTGGATGTGCTGGAAACCACCGGCATCACAGCCACGGCCGGCATCGGCACCAATCTTTATCTGTGCAAAGTGGCCATGGACATTGTGGCCAAGCACATTCCAGCCGACCAATACGGTGTGCGCATCGTAGAGCTGGACGAAATGAGCTACCGGCAGACCCTCTGGGCCCACCAGCCCCTCACCGATTTCTGGCGGGTGGGCAAAGGCTATGCCAGAAAGCTGGAAGAATACAGAATGTTCACCATGGGAGATGTGGCCCGGGTTTCTCTTACCAATGAGGACTTGCTTTACAAGCTGTTCGGCAAAAACGCAGAACTTCTCATCGACCATGCCTGGGGCTGGGAACCCTGCACCGTGGAAGCCGTCAAGGCCTACAAACCTGCTTCCAACAGCATGAGCTCCGGACAGGTTCTTCACCAGCCATATGATGCTGAAAAAGCAAGACTGGTGCTGCGGGAAATGGCGGACAGTCTTTCCCTGGATCTGGTGGACAAAGGCTTTGTCACCGATCAGCTGGTCATTACCATCGGTTACGACATGGAAAACCTCACCAATCCCCTCCGCCGGAAAACCTATCACGGCGAAATTGTGAAGGATCCCTATGGGCGGCAAATACCCAAGCACTCCCATGGCACCATCCCGCTGAGACGCTTTACTTCTTCTTCCAAACGGATCATGGACGCCGCCGGAGATCTGTTCGACCGGATTGCAGACAAAAACCTTTTGATCCGGCGGCTGAACATCACCGCAAACCATGTGATCCAGGAAGCCTCTGCCCCCTCCCCCCAAGGGGAGTTTCAGCAGCTTGACCTTTTCACCGACTATGCCGCTCTGGAAGCCAAACACAAGCAGGAAGAAGAAGAGCTGGAGAGGGAAAAAAGAATACAGCAAGCCATGCTGCATATTAAAAAGCGATATGGAAAAAACGCCATCCTCAAGGGAATGAACCTGGAGGATGGCGCAACGGCAAAGGAGCGGAACAGGCAGATCGGAGGGCACAAGGCATGAGCACAACTGAGAAATACGGTGACATCATCCATCTTCCCCACCCTGTCTCGGAAAAACATCCCCGGATGCCCATGCAGGACAGGGCCGCCCAGTTTTCCCCTTTTGCCGCCCTCACCGGTTATGAGGAAGCCATTTATGAGACCGGGCGTCTGACAGAGGAAAAAACGGAGCTGGGCGAAGAGGAAAAAGCAATACTGGACAGAAAACAGCGGCTCCTTCTGGAAAAACTGGATGAGTTGCCTTCTCTCACCGTCACCTACTTTGTTCCCGATGAGAAAAAATCCGGCGGTGCGTATATAAGGAAAGCTGGGAATCTCAAAAAAATCAATCCGTCTGAACGGTGGATGCTTCTCACAGACGGCACAAAGATCCCGCTGGATGATGTGATGAGCATAGAAAGCAAGCTTTTTTGCTATGTTTTCTGAATTCTGCTTCTCAATAGACCAAATAAAATATGATTTCTTTTAATCTATTTTTGTGCTGCTCTAAACCAAATCACCCAAATTCATTTCAAGAATCAATAAAAGCACCATCTTGTAAAAACAGATCATCCGCTCTATGAGTCATGAAGATCATAAAACTAGTAGAATTGTACGCATTCTACATTGCTTTGCTACTCCTTCTTAAAGTTAAAAGTCACGCTTTTCCTAGGAAATGCGTGACTTTTAACCTGCCGATCTTTTCCCTATCAAGAAACTAGATTGATCAATTCTTCAAAGCTTGTTATCACATCATATGTGATGCTGCTGTTGCTGATTGCCGCAAAATGGGCTTTGGCGCACTCAATCTTAGCCTCCTCCACACCGCGCAGCTCCATAGTGTCGTTGTTGCCTTTGGTTTCCGCCACGAAATAGACATGCTTCACAGTACCTTCATGGAAAGCAATCGCCCAGTCGGGGCTATATTTGCCTACCGGTGTAGAGATAAAGAAGGATTTCGGCAGTTTTACATAGACGGCAACTTTTTCATTGATATCCAACTGCCCGGCGAATTTGCGCTCTCCATCCGAATCGTAAATCAGATAGTCGTAGATGCTCCGGTCCACCGGCATGGCATTCTGCCCCAGCTTGCCCCGCAAGGTTGCCGCAGTAAAGATGTCAGTATCATAGACTGCATCCAGCTTATTGTAGGCAATATGCTGGATGATTGCCGTAGCTTTCTCGTTGTTGATAATTTTCCCCGCCTTGAGGATAAACTCCTCCGGGTTGAGGCGGTACATGGCAAACTTGATTGGTGCCATACCTGCCAAAATTGCAGCAACTGTGGCACGGGTCAGGCCTGTCTCTTCCACCAGCTTGCCCACCAGATCATAACGCACACTGCCCAGTACAGAACGGTCCGCCACCTCCTGGTCTCCCTTTTTCTGCCGGAAACCTTCTCCCTGAAGCAGCTGGTCTTTCGACTGGATCTTCGCCTCCTGCTCGCCGTACTCCTTTTTTACAAAAATGCGGGAGACCTCCAGATGGCTATTCAGCTTGTCAATGGCTTTCTGAATGAGATCCTTTGTGTCAAAAGAGACCGTATAGAAGGACTTCTGGTTGATCTTCTCCCAGAGTACCAGGAATTCCTTCTTTTTCAGCTTATCTGGGTCCACCTTGGCCTCTATATTATTTCCGTGGGCGTCCTCAAGCTCAACAGAGTGGCTGTCATAGATGGTAGACAGGATGGATACCACGGAGGCGGCGCAGTCTTTGACTTCGTCCGCCACTTGAACGGTACCGCTGGCTTTGTCGGCGTAGTACTTGTCCGTCAACTCGCCCCGCTTCACATAGCCGCTGCCGATCAAATCCTCGTAAATTGCCTCCGCCAGGTCCTGTGTGACCTTGACCTTTTCGCCGTTGGCATTGACCAGCTCCCTGCCCAGGAACAGCTGTGCATCCACCTTCTTGGGCCGGTCAGCCAGGGACTCAGCCAGGCCGTTCTGCAATGCTGTAGCAAACGCCGCAAATCCCATATCAGTAACCAGCGTCAGCTTGTTCAACTCCTGCACTTCGCTGCCCAGCACACTTTCATCCATGCGCTCACCCTGCTGATTGACGCACAGACGCAGGCCACGGCCGATTTCCTGTCGGTTCTTGATTTCCGAAGCGCTCTGGGGCTTCAAAGTGCAAATCTGAAACACATTGGGATTATCCCAGCCTTCCCGGAGAGCCGAGTGGGAAAAAATAAACCGCACCGGTTCCTTCAAACTGAGCAGCCGCTCCTTGTCCTTCATAATCAGGTCGTATGCGTCTGTATCATCAGAAGTTTGCTTCCACATTCGTCTGTAAGCGTTCTTGTCGCCAAACTGCGTATGTACCGCTGGTAGTGGTTTAATACAGCGCCTAAAGCCTGTCCGTCACCGCTTTTTGCGGCAAAAATAACCGATAAAGGCAGATTTTTCACGTTTGCGGCCATTCAAAACCCTCCTTTTCCAGATATTTGCGCATCAGTTTCAGTATGTAGGCACGGCGTTTTGAAATGTTTTGCCTTACTGTGTCAAGTTCTTTCCCGATTTCAGCGTCCGTCATTTCAAGGAAGTATGACAGCAGAATGACGTCCCTTTTATCCGCCGGAAGTTTTTCCAACGCTTCCGCCAGCAAATCGCCGTTGACAACTACCTCTTTTCCGTGAACATTGAATACATGCTCCGAATTGAAGTAATTATCGTATACCGCCAATTCGGAAAGTTCTTTATCAGAAAGTTCGTCAAACACCTTTTCTTTTACCGCCTGATTACTTAATTCCCGATAGATGTATTTTGCTTCGTTCTTCAAAACACGGGTGCAAAAACCGCCGAATTGATTTTGTATGCGCTCCTCATAAGACTTGGATTTTTTCATTTTCTCACCTCCTTTCTTTGCGAAAGTCGGTGTTGTTTTTCCCTTTCATTTAAGGAGTGCAAAACATGTCCTTTTGGCAACTCGGAAATTAAAAAAAGTTAAAAATTTTTCAGAATAGATTTCTTATAGCCTCAAATCAAGAGGGGCGCACGCTGATTAAAAAGCCGGCGAAAAAAAGAAAAAAGCCGTCCGCAGGAAAGTAAAACCTTCCTGCGAACGGCTTTCGCTGTATCTTTCTGCCTTCGTTTGCGAAGGCGTATTATTTATTACTTTTCCAAAAACCGCTGCAAAATCACTGCGGCTTCTGCGCGGGTGGTGGCGCCCTGCGGGTCGAGGACGCCGTCGCCCTTGCCGGAGATGAGCCCTGCGCCGACCGCCCAGGACACGCCCTCCTGCGCCCAGCCAGATACCGCGCCCGTGTCGCCGAACTGCGACAGGTCGCCACGCCCGGAAGTTTCCATACCCTTAAAGCCCGCATACCGCTGGAAAATGGCGGCAAGCTGCTCGCGGGTGATGCGGTCGTCCGGGGCAAAGGTGGAGGCGTCATAGCCCTGTACAATGCCGTTGGCGTTCGCCCATGCCACCGCCTTGGCGTACCACGCATCCGCCGGTACGTCCGCAAAGGCGCTTGCACTTGCCGAAGGCTCGCCCGCGGCCCGCCACAGCACCGTCACCAGCATACCGCGGGTAACAGGTTCATTGGGCGCGAACGAGGTGTCCGACACGCCGGAAAAGAGGCCGTTATTCACCACGTACTCCACCGCGCCTGCAAACCAGTTGTTTGTCCGCACATCGGTAAAGGAGCCGACCATTGGCGCGGCGCTCGACGGCGCAGAGGGCAGCCCTTCCAGCATGGATTCATCAAAGATGACAACCTTCAAATGCTCATCAAAGCCTTCATCAACACCGTTGAAGGGGACGTAAACATCCATATTGGGTATGGCCACCACACCTGCGCCATCGCCGCCGACACGGGTATTCGGGTACACCCGTTCCATGTTGGGCATCAGGATGGTTCCGCTGCCCGGCTGGATGGCGTCAGAGGTGTATATTTCAACAGTTCTGTAGCCGTCAAAGCCTTCTATCACCTTTGCCTGGTTCAGGTTTATGACGGGAATGGAATCTGATGTCAGACCATGAATGTTAAGAATTGTATCCGGCAGGGTTAGCGCATCCATCGGGCAGTGTGACAAAAAGTTATCCCATGTGGTGATGGCGGCAGGCCAGTTGGTGATCTGGCCAATGTTGTTACCCGCAAACGCCTCCCAGCCCATATATTCCAAGCTGTCCGGCAGGCGGACATCCATTTTTGATGTCCAATAGCGATCTTGCCGCCATACATCATCCCCATCGACCACCTCTACCTCGTAGGTCATATGGACGCCCGAGAAAGCATGCTGTCCGATATACTTCACTCCGTTGGGGATTTCCAGATAGGTAAGATCAACCTGGCCACTTCCGACAAACGCAGAGTCGCCGATATAGGTCAGGGCATCCGGTAAGTCAAGCATTGCGCTTGTGGGAACGCCGGCCTCGTGGTCGATATAGGTGACGCTCTCCGGAAGTCTGAAATCAGTTATTTTGGGGTCGTGCATCCCATAAGGAAATGCGTTGGGTCCGATATAGCGCAGCCCGTCCGGAAGGGACACGGTAGTGGAATGCCGGCTGGATTGCCACGCCGCCAATCCCAGCGTACCGGGACGGACATCGACATGGAGCGATGACCAGGGATCCAGTTCGGTTTCCTTAAAGCAGAATACGCTGCCAAGATAGTTTTCACCCCCCGGCAGGTTCTCCCAAAATGGGGTATTCTGAAAACTTCCCGTGCGTGAACTTTCATCGGCCGCATAGAGCACTTCCAGTGTGTTGGGGAAGGTAACATTGGTCAGTGAGGAGCAGTTGGCGAATGCAAGTTGTTCTATCCTTTTCAGCCCTTCCGGCAGCACGACATTGTTCAGACTATCGCAGCCGGAAAATGCGGCATCGCCAATCTCTTTTAAGCCGCTGCCAAAGTTGACTGTAGCCAAAGCCGACAGATCGGAAAAACCCTCTTCCGCAATATATTCCACGCTGTCCGGCAGCGTGATGGAGGTGACGTCGCCGCCATAGGGGGAGAAAGCGTCAGTAGCAATGCCCCTGACGCCGTCCGGCACGGTGACCACAGTATCATCGCCTGCATACTTCACCAGCTCTCCGCCAATGACAATAAAGGGGTCTCCGCCACGAGCCCTTACCTCGTTTGCTTTACGAACCGCCATATAGGTCTCGTTGAATGCGTTGGCGCCGATATATTCTACACCGGCTGGGATGGTGAAATTGTCTATGTTGCAGTTCATAAAAGCACGTTCACCGATGGATTTCAACGTGGAGGGCAAGTTGATTTCCGACAAACCCGGGGCGCTTGCAAACGCATTATCGCCAATGGTTTCCAAGCCTTCCGGCAGTGTAACCTTCGTCAGACTACTCACATAGTAAGCTGTATTTGGGTAATAGGCAAATGTTTCAATGTACTTCACGGTGTCCGGTACAACGACACTTTCCACCGTATCGGTGTCGTCACCCAGAAGATCAAGGTCTCCTATCCCCACCACGGTGTAGCCGTTGATTTGCGAGGGGATCACCAGGTCGGTTTCCGTGCCGTTATAGCCCATGATTTCAATGGTGTCCTCGGTAACAAAGCGGTAGTCGTAGACAACGCTTGGGTCTTCCGCCGCCATGGCGGTCACCGGCAGCAATCCGGCCAGCAGGCAAATGGCCATGAGCAAACCTAAAATGCGCCGCAAATTTCTCGTTCGTTGCATAGTAGTTTCCTCCTTTTTCAAAGTTTGGGGAGCAGGGGGGCAGCGCCCCCCTGTTTCCCTGTTGCTATTTTGCCACATCCTCGATGAACCGCATGAGGATGGCTGCCGCCTCGGCCCGGGAGGCCTGGCCTCTGGGATCCAAAACGCCGTCCCCCTTGCCGTTGATCAGCCCCTCCGCGTTGGCCCACTGGAGGGCCTCAAGGGCGTAGCCGCTGATCTCGTCCGCATCTGTAAATTTGTTCAGATCTGCTTTTGCGCTTACGTCATAGCCCTTGTACTGAGCGTAGCGGTAGAGGATGGCTGCCAGCTGTTCCCGGGTGATGGGATCATTGGGTCCGAAAGCCGTGTCGCTGTATCCTTCGACAATCCCGTGTTCCGCCGCCCAGGCCACCGCATCGGCATACCACGCGTCCAGAGGAACATCCAGGAAAGCAGTGCTTTCCTGGATTGAGGGCTTGCCCTCAATCCGATGGAGGATTGTCACGATCATGGCCCGGGAGGTGGTGCTCCCCGGTGCGAAGGTGGTGCTGGTGGTTCCGTTCATCCACCCATTCTCGTAGGCATAGGCCACCGCATCGTAGTACCACTCGTCTTCAGGTACGTCGGTGAAAGGCAGTTTCTCCGCTTCTTCTGGGACGAACTCCGCCTCCACGGTCACCTTACCGCTGGGCATCTCAAAGGTGTACTTGCCGCCGCCTTTATTGGTCAGTTCCAGTTCCTCACCCTTGCTGTCGGTGACGGTAAGGGTATCCAGCTCGTAACCTTCATCCGGCGTGACGGTCAAAGTCACCGTGTCACCCCGGGCGGCTCTTGTCCGGCTGCTCTCCACTTCACCATTCTCGCTGTCCTCCACCGTGATGGCATAGGTGCTCACGCCGCCACTGCCGCCACCGGGGGTGGGATCGGGCACCTTTGCTGCCCAGGCAAAGGCGTATTCCACATTGTTGTAGATATTGTCCTCCAGCTTCTCGGCATTGGTGAGCTTTTCGGCAATGTCCGTCATAGCGTAAGCCTTGCCGCTGCCACTCAGGGCTACATTGACACTCAGATTACCGACGGCCTCGCCCTCGCCCTTGTCCAGCGTGAGAATACCTTGATTGGTGATGCCGCCGCTGCCGTTAACAGTGCCTGCGGAACCGATGCTCAGATGCCCGGTGATATCCACGGCACCGTCCACCGTCAGTATAGAGTTGTTGGCCACATGGAATTCGCCGGCCACAGCGAGGGTGGAGCCGGTCTCCACCGCCAGGTTTACATTTGCGGAGGCGTCCTCCGTGCCGACCTTCAGTGTCCAGCGCTTGCCGGTGGGGACGGTGGCCTGGGCGTTTCCGGTGAGCGTGGCGGCGATTTTTCTGCTTGCGATGTCGCCGAAGTCCATCGTCATGCGGCCGGTGGTGAGGTTCACATTGCCGCCGGTGCCGATCCAGTCATCATCGCCCACAGCAACAGAGCCGCCGGCGGCGATGGTGGCCTTGCCCAGTATCCCGCCGGAAAGCAGGGAGGCGGGGCTCAGGGTGACTTTGCCGCCCTGTTCCACCGCGACCTCGGCGTACATTGCCACGGAGAGGGTGCCGCCGGAGGCGTCCAGCGTGCCTTTCACAGTGAGGGTGGAACCGCTCCGGTCGGTGCCGGAGATCGCATTCAGCGTACCATTGACCGTCAGCTTCGCGCCGGTCTCAATGACGGCATCCAGCGGGGTCTTCGTTGTGCCGTCCGTGCTCTGGAGGAGCCACGCCTCCTGATTCTCCGGGATCTCTGCCACGGCATTCTCGCTGAGGGTCAGCAGATCCTCCCCCATATCAAGGGTCAGCGTGCCGGAAGTGAGGTGGATTCGGGCGTTATTGTCTGCGCCCACAAAGGCTTCCGTCGTTCCATTAGCCGCCGGGATATTCAGCGTACCACCGGCCTCCACGGCGATGGAGCCGGGGCTGTTCAAGAAAGCGGGATTCGCCAGCTGCAGGGTCTTGCCTTCCGGCACCGTCAATGTGGCGTTTTCGCTGATTTTAAGTTCGGCCGTACCCGGGATGCTCAGAGTACTGCTGCCGTCTGTGCCGACTACTTCGGCGCTTCGCAGCAGAGTGATAACACCCTCATTTTCTCCCAGAGCCGCTACCGCACTTTCCAGGGTTTCATATTCCGTCACCACTTCTCCCTGGGTGACCGTGGCTGCCGCGGACGGAACGTCCATGATCGTTACGGACAGCAGGTCGTAGGGATAAACACCAAAGCCCACCGTGTATATCTGCGCGTCGCTACCGTTGTATTTGACGGAGAGCTTGCTCGGAATCTCAAAATAGTGTCCGCTGGGCACGGCCAGATCCAGATACAGTCGGCCACTGCCAGACCACCATACAGACCACCATATATCCTCAACCGTAACGTCTCCATCCACCTCGAATTGCGCCAACTGTTCCTCACTGAGGGAATAAATCGTTTCATCACCCAGCGCATCCCGCAGGACTTCCGGTCCGGTGATGTTGATCGAGGTGATTTTCTCCGGCTCAGATGTAGCGCCATCAACCGTGAACCAGTAACGATAGCTTTGTTTAAAGTGGGGGTCGTCATTGGTCAGCGCTTCTTTGCGCGCGTAGTTGATGATCTCGTCAATATCATTATAGTTTACAAATTTCTCCACCTCAAATGGGCCGCCAAAGGAATATTCCCCACTGGTTTCGCATTCGAAGTCTACCGCCAGCATATAGGTTTTTCCGGACTCAAAAGTTTCCGGTCTATCCTTAAGCACATATGTGGAGCCCACATAAGGCACCTCGTACCAATGGCCGTTTGCCTTCAGTCCCAGGGAACGGCTCGTTACGACTGCGGCGGCATATTTCTCCTGCACCAGGGTTGAGGCTCCCGCCACAGGCTTGTTGATAGCAATGGGGACGCTGTCGTGATCCCAGATTGTATCATCGCCGGACATACTAGAGACGCCCGCGTTTTTATACACCCGCAGATGGTCGCGGTATATCTCGGCCGTTTTCCCATCATTCGATACCCGAACCGAAGCTGCTCCATTGATTGACGCCGTCATATTGGGGTCAAACTTCGCGCCTTCCCGTGCTTCTACTGTGACGAAGAAGCCGTACCGAAACCGTTGGGCAAAGTGCGTATCCGTCGACTTCAAAGAACGCCATGTAGAGCCCTGATCCTCGCTGATCTTCAGCTCCGCTTCCTTGATGGTGAACATCGCCATATCACCGTAGGAGTGGATATAGTCATTGATTTGGAAGTTGTCCTCCTCAATTTGGATTTCCACCTTATCATGGGGCCATGCCTTGCTATTAATCTCGACATAATTGATTATGATTGGATTATCAGGGTTAAACAGCATAAACACTTCGATGGAATAGTCGGATTGGGATATGATTCTGGCGGTCTTTCCGTTTACCGTGACCGTGATCTCCTCGCCAAATTTGTATCCATCCGCTGCCTTTAGTTCAAGGCCAAGGGCATAGTGCCCGTTTTCATCATAAGCGTTGCTGCTGTATTGCCAATCCCAGTCTTTTGCTCCATCCCATTTGTAATAGCTTACTCTGGCCTGGTATATCCCTGCCACACTATCATTGATATGGGTTTGTGCCGCTTCCTGAGCCTCGGTGAAATTGATTCCGCTCGTTGGCTCCGGAATATCGGAAAAAGTCAGCTCTGAAATCTCCGTCGGCACCGTCGGCGTACTACCTACGGTAAACCATGCAACAATCGAGCTGATGTCTCCGTGCTCGGAAGTTTCTATTTCTATTCGATCGGGTGAGAGGCCACCGAAGGTAGCCGTCGCATTCTCCGAGATCACGCAGTTAAATTCAGCCTGCAATTCTATGTACAGACGGTAACACTTACCATTCTCAAAATTGTCTTCCCCGGAGACCAGATACTCTATGCCGCTGCCGCCGGGACCGGCGCACAGCTGCCAGCTAAAACCATCCACTTGGTACAGCGCATCCTCCGCTGTCCTCGGTCTTCCCAGCGGCTGCCCGGCAGCCGGCGCTTCCATATCCAGTTCAATTCTTTCAATTACGGTCGGGTTATAGGGTTGTTCTTCCTTGCTCCCAGTCTCATTGATATAGGCCGGGCTTTGCTCTGCCCAGTGCGGTACCGGTCCCGGATAAGAATAGGTATAGCCTGCTTGCATAGGGGCTACAGTGAAATAAAACTCGCCCGGATCCTTCAGCCATCCGCCAAAATCCCTTTCAGTGGCTTTAACGTCTTGAGCCCACATGAGTTTGCCGTTTTGATAAAGGGTGAGCCTGTAATTGCCTGCATTCTTCACAGCGTCCCATTTAGCAACCGTACCGTCCCAGCGAAGGTTTGTGGGTACAGCCAGGTCCGGATAGTCCGGGGCATAACCGCAAACCGTGCAGCTGCCATCGGTGTCCATGAGGTGGGCTGCCTTATCAGTCTGTTCTCTGCAGCCCTCCTCCAGACAGTCGCGCCAGTGGTTTTTTTCATCCCAGCGCCAAACGAGCGCCCACGGATGTGTGTCTGTTGGCGAATTTGATACTTTCTCCTGCTTCGGGTCATGGGGCTCAATCTCAAAGCGCAAGTTGGTGGGCGCCGCCGGCGCATCCGATGCCAGGGCCGCTGTAGTGAGCAGCCCCGCCGACAGGCACAGGGACAGCAGCAGGGAGGCTGCCCGCCGCAGTCGTTTTCCAGTTTTCTTCATTGCCTGATTCCTCCTTTGACAAAGCAATTATTTGATATAATCTTTATCCAATGAAGCATTGGACCCAGTAGATCCCCATTTCACCGCCAAGGACTACCCCGATTCCCACCTGATCCACCTCCGGATCCAGGATGTTGTAGCGGTGGTCGGGGGAGGCCATCCAGCCGTCAAAGATGACCTCCGGTGACACATTGCCGGCAGCGATGTTCTCACTGATCAGATAATAGGAGATGCCGGCGGCGTCCGCCCGGTAGTCCGGGCCGCGGCCCTCTGGATCCACATGGTCATAGTAGCCACGCTGGATCATGTCCGCGCCATGGTTTCGGGCAATGCCGGCCAGGGCGTTGCTCCAGGACAACGCGGGAAGTCCGTTCTCCGTCCGTGCCGTGTTCACCATCTCAAAGAGCACCTGCTCATACTCCTCGGAATAGCCCTCCACAGTGCCCGGCACCCCCTGGGCAGGCGCGCTGGCGGCCACATCGTCGATCAGGCCGTCAATGATGCCGTTAAGCTTTTCCACATCGGCTTCCTCAGGATTCAGCCGGCTGAGCAGGGTGCACAGCTCCGCCCGGGTCATGTATTCGTAAGGCGCGAAGCCGCTGCCCGTTCCTTTCATGATGCCCCTGTCCAGCGCCGTGGAGATTACGGCGCACACGTCCGCGTCGCCGGCGTATCCGGCATAGTCGCCCATGGACTGGGCCGATGTGCTCTCATAGTCAAATTCGATGTCATGGGTCATGAGGATGGCGTAGGCCGCATCCAGCCGGGTCAGGGGCTCCTCCGGATAGATATAGTGCCCCGGATACAGCGGCAGCAGCAGGCCGGCTCCCATACAGGGGGCGTACCATGCGTCAGAGCGGACGTCTGTCCAAAGGATATAAGCGTCTGACCGTTCCGTCAGGCCATACATGGAGGTCAGGATCCTCATGAACTCCGCCCGGCGGATGGTGTTGTTCGGCCCAAAGGTGCCGTCCGGATAGCCGCTGAGATACCCCTTTTCCGTCATGGCCTGGATGGTTTCCTCCGCCCAATGCCCCCGGGTATCGCTGAAGGCGAAGGCCTGCAGGGGCAGCGCGGCCAGGAGCAGCGCAAGGAAAGCAGCAAGCAATTTGCTATGTATCTTCATATGGAATCCCTCCTGTCCAGGATTTTATCCTATTCAATATAGCCGGAAATTGGCTTTGTATACATACTGTCGTCGGTTACAGGCTCGTAGCGCCCGCCCTGGTAGGTATCGCTCCAGCCGTTTTCCGCCCGGTAGATTTCGCCGGTTTGAGTATCGTAAACCCGTTCATATCCCAACGTGGCGTCACTCTGCTTCTGGCTGATAATATCCTGGCTGGTGCTGCGCGCTTCCCAGGAGGACATGATGCCGTCCAAAACAGCATTGCCGTTGGCGCTGAACTGCATCGCCTGCGCCACCTGCTCCTGCCCCGCCTGCTGCACGCTTTGCACATAAGCCTGGGAGTATTCCAGCGTCCCCATGCATTGGGTCAGCACGTCTTCCCACTCAATCAGCGTATCCTTTGCAGCGGTGACCGCCATGATATTGTACGCCATATAATAGCCGCCGTCCGCGCTGGGGATCTGATAGCCCGACGGAGCGCCCGCGGCAATCTGAACCGGTCCGAAATCTACCACCGTGGCGGCGAACATCCCTTCGCCTTCCCTGCCATCCTCTGTGAAGGTGGCGCGGAGCAGCTCGTCGCCCAGCGCCGCCTGCCCGAAATTGCCCGCAGACGGGAAACGCTCGGTAACAGTGAAATCCTCAAACCGTGGGAAGGTGTAGCCCGCGTAGCCTGGTTCTGCCTGCACGGCAAAGTCCGCATACTGGGGGAACAGCTTATAGAAATTTTCAGTGGACGGCTGCGCCAATACCGGCGCAAGGGTAAATAGGTACGCCTGGCTGTTGCCCGCTGCATAAGTGTACTGCCACGCCTCCTTCCCCGCCTGGCTGTGCAGCAGGGCGTCCGCTTTCAGCAAAACGAACATCTGGTTCAGCGGCTCCTCCGGGTCGGTTACGCGGATACTGTGATACATCCCGGTGCCTCCGCTGGATACCGACCAGCCGGCCGGGATTTGCATGCTGAACGAACCGTCCGGCGCGCTGTACAACTCTGTCTCGGTTGCTTTTGCTTTGGTTTTGGTAATGGTAACGTTTCCGCTGTCCGGCGTCTGAACCGGCATCCCGGTTTGCACGGGCGGCGCTTTAACGCCGCAGGCGGAAAGGACTGCTGCCAGCAGGGTAACGGATAACACCACTGGCAAGCGCCGCTTGCATTTGATTTGCACAGGCCGTCGGCCTCCTTCCGCATGGCAAGTATATTCGGCACAGCTTACTGTGCCGCCGCGCCTGTATCTTCCGGCGGCTGGAACCGGACGCCCTTCATCACCAACACGTTTTCTAGATGCTGGGTGATCCGGTCAGCCACGGCGGTCAAAGCACGCTGCTGTCCGGGAATGGACAGTCCGCAGCATGGCGCAAGCATAGCGAGTGTCATAATGGTTCCGCAACCGCCCTCTTTCACTGTGATAGAAAACTTGCTTACATTGCCGTAAATGTTTGCCTCCGCAATCACGTCCTTCGCCTCGCCATCGCCGTATTCTGCCTCCATCTGATCCAGCATGTCATATACGGCAAGCTGGACATTTTTTTTTGCATACGGGAGCATCCTTTCCATTACTTCCATTTTTCTGCCTCCTTCTTACAATTATTTTTTGAATGCCCGGCAGAGCATCCCCATTTGAGTCCATCCTGTTAATGTTGCAGATTTTTTTATTTCCCTCCAAACAACTGTCGGTCTCTGAAAAAAAATATAGCATAGTCCTGAAAAAAATATAAGTTTACAAACGTACATTTTTTGTTTTTCAGGGTTGAATTTTGTAAACCCCCGGCCATTTTGGGGTTATCAAATGTAAACTCTGGCCTGTTTTGGAGGGGTTAACATTTGTAAACCCCCTATTTTTCATGTATTTTTTTCTATTATTTGATATTTTGAGGCTGTTTTTACGAACATATATTTGCATATGAAAAAAGCAATAAAAAAAGCGGGGCAAACGCCTCGCTTTCCATTTCAAAGAATCAATGGATTATGTTTTTGTTTTTAAGATGTAAAATCCGCACGATATTTTTAAAATAGCACAGAAAAAGACAAACGCCATTTAAGAAGGGAGGAGAAATATACTTACAAATTTTCCGTTTCCGTTTTAAAGGGCTGGCCAATAGGTCCTTTGATTGTATTTCGTTCGCCCCATTGATAATAAAATTGCGTTAAATCCAGCCGGGTTCCTGTCTGCGTCTTGTCGTTCAGGCTGCGGATATGTTTATATAAAGCCGTCCTGGAAATCGCCAATTGTTCCGAGATTACCTGGAGGTTTTCGTTTGGCTCGGCAAGCAGCTGCTGAAAAACCTCCTTCTCACGCGGCGTCAGGGAGAAAACCTGTGTAAATTTTGAAAACTTGTCTGCCTCTCTGCGCTGCGCATCGTTCATCCTGGTAATCTCCCGCATTTGCGCGGCATACGCGGCCATTACAACCATAACCGCCGCGAACAAGAGCAGCACAAGCAGGATTGTGATAATACCGCCGCCTGCAAACAGCAGCGTAACCGAACCGTTTGTAACCAGGACGGCGCTGAGATTGTTAACCGCGCGGCCAAGACCTGCCCACAGCGCTGGAAACCGCATATGCAATGACAGCTCCATAAAGCTGGTGGTAAAGTATACCGCGAAAAAACCGGCAGTCAGGTAAAACACCACAAGCCCGATCAGGAACGGGTCTCCCAGCCATATTACCGCAACACACAACGTGGACAGCATCATCACACAGTACATGATGAGGTTCATAAACTTTCTTTTCCGTATATCAAACAAAAACCCTGCCATAAGCCCGCTAACAGCCAGGAGGATCCTTGGCCATTGCCCGACGTCCGCGTGTCCCGACGCGTGAGGGAGTGTTACCGCGTTGTCCAATGTGCTGAATACGCAGGCCATCAGCGCGACAAGCAACGCCAGCAAAAGCCCTGCCGACAGCTTTTTCCGGGACATGGCCGCCTCCTCATTTTGCCCGCTGCTTTCCGGTTCCGTTTCTTTCACATGCTTTAAGTACCGCTGCTGTGTCCACAGCATTAAGACGCACAGCATGGCTAAAAAAGCGGATAGAAAACCCGCTTCTGCGGTTTCGACATTGACCAGGTTGTTGTTTAAAAATTGCAGCAAAATCCCCAGGGCATAGGCTATCCCGACAATCCGCGCCAGCGCCGCGCTTGCCCGAACAATGCGCGCCGCTATGCTGTGGACCGCGCTGCCAAAAAAGCCAAGGACAAAAAACAGCACCATGCCGGATATGAGAATTGCCGCATAGGATAAATGCTGCTGCATAACGAATATACACACAATCGCTGCCAGCGCTAATGCCAGGGTAATGATACCCTGATACTGTCTTTTTACAAGGCGGCTCAGCGCCGGATACAGTAAAAAACCGGCTACGCTTACGCCCAGCGCATAGTTTTGCGCGTTTACGGCCTTTCTCGCCTCCGCGGTCAGCGCAATCATATTTACATACAAGTATTCCGCGCCTAAAAAGATAAAGGTAAACAGGCCAATTAAAAGGATGGCGCTTACCGTTGTCCGTTTCCTCAGTTCATCTATCATCATGTTTATGCCTTTCTATGTATTTTTCATTTTCATTATGTCTTTCATGAATCCAAACCCTCACGCAGTTCCTTTGTGTCTGTAAATTTTTCCGCAGGGATGCTATCATGTATGGTATCATTCATTTCTTTCATAGTTTCAAGCATTTCGGCATTGGGTATGTCGGTTGCGATTTCAAAAGGAATTTTACCCTGACGCACAACCTGACGCAAAAATATATTCATTGCAGTGGTCATGTTCAGTCCCATCTCTGCAAACATGGATTCCGCCTGTTTCTTTAATTCCGTATCCATGCGGATACTTATATTCGTTGTCGCCACTGTACCCATTTCCTTTCACTCTTAATATATTCACAAAATATGTACGTTGTCAATACAAAATCATTGTTTGCCAGGTATACCTGTGGCGGATTTTGGAGGTTTTCAGTACGACAGAATTTTCATATGCTTTTTTCAAAAACGGGTTGCTGAAAAGGCGTTTTCCGCACTCCTTATATATAGGGGAAAAACTAACTTTTACGGAATAGCAAGCAAAGCGAATGAGTACCCATTCGCGGTTTTTGCACTTTGTCGGCGGCCCCGAACTGTGCAAAATATTTTTGGGATAGTCCCAAACCCTTTAAGTGACGCCCGAAAACTTGTTTTCGCTGGCGGAACTTATGCAGACAATGGCTTGTCCATTGTCTGTAAACCCTAATTTATCGGAGGCTTACGCTATGGTGAACAGGAAACGCAATATACAGCTTAAAATATGGCTGACAGAGGAAGAACGGCGGCTGATTGACGAGAAAATGAAGCTGCTGCCTACTTCCCAAATCGGCGCGTACATACGGAAAATGGCGATTGACGGGTATATTATTTATACCGACACCGCCAACATAAAAGAGATGAATAAGGAGCTCCGCGCAATCGGCCGCAACATAAACCAGATTGCAAAGCGCGTCAATTCCACCGGTGATATATACCGCGGGGATATTACGGAGCTTCGGGAAAGGCTCGGCGAGATATGGCAATTACAAAGAACCATCCTATCAACGCTACGCTGAAAAAGGCGGTTGACTATATCTGTAACCCTGCCAAAACGGACGGTACGCTACTGGTATATTCCTACGGCTGTGCCCCGGAAACAGCGGATATTGAATTTGAATGGACGCGGGAAAAGGCGCGGGAGCCGGGCCCGCATTTAGCCCGGCACTTGATACAGGCGTTTAAGCCCGGCGAGACCACGCCGGAACAGGCGCACGAGATAGGGAAACAGCTTGCGGAGGAGGTTTTGGGCGGCAAATATGAATATGTGCTGACAACGCACATAGACCGCGGCCATATCCATAACCACATCATTTTTAACGATGTCAGCTTTGTTGACTTCAAACACAGCCATGTCAACCGGAAGTGGAAAAGCCGCGTCCGACGTATCAGCGACCGGCTGTGCGGGGAGCACGGTTTGTCCGTCATACCGCCAAATGAGAATAAAGGCAAAAGCTACATAGAACACACCGCCGCCCAACAGGGCACGAGCTGGAAAGCGCAGATAAAAGCGGATATTGACAAGGTGGTTTCACGGGCAACAGACTTTGAAGATTTTCTCCTGCGTATGGAGATTGCCGGCTATGAGATAAAGCAGGGCAAATACATTTCATTCCGCCCAAAGGGAAAAGAACGGTTTACAAGGGGCAAGACCTTAGGCCCGCGCTATACCGAAGAAGCAATCAAAGGCAGGATCGCCCAGAGAACAAAATCACCGAGACCGGAGCGCCGTATCAATCTTTTGATAGATATTCAAAACAATATCAAGGCGCAGGAAAGCAAGGGCTACGAGCATTGGGCGAAGCTGTATAATTTGAAACAGGCGAGCAAAACGCTGAATTTCCTGACCGAACACAACATCAGTACGTATGAGGAATTGGAACGGGAAACAGAGAAAATACACGCCTCTTTTGACGACGTTTCGGAGCAAATCAAGGGGACGGAAAAGAGTATAAACGAAACCGCCCTCCTGATAAAACACGCTGAGACCCACTCCGCTTGTAAGCCGGTTTACGAGAAATACAAAAGAGCGAAAAACAAGGCCGCCTTTGAAAATAAATACCGCAGGGAAATCGTTTTGTTTGAGGCTTCGGCTAAATATCTGAAAGGGAAAGAAGCGCTGCCGATTGACGCATTAAACCGTGCCGCCGGAGAACTGGCACAGCAGAAAAAGGAACTGCATAGAATGGAATATGCTCCGTTCGGAAAAGATAGTTTTCCTGTTTTCCCAAATACACCTTGCCGTCGTCGCCCACAAAAGCAATCATCCCTTTATAGTTGCTGTTGCAGGCCGACTGAACATGTATCAAATGGCGCCCCGGCTTTTCAAAATCTCTTTCCTGCTTTTCCGGTATGTCTGCCAAAAATATCTTTTCATATTCCGCAAGCTCCGACGGAAGCACATCGTTTTCAAGCTGCCCCAAATCTGCAAGCATTTCCTTGATTTTATCAAGGTTGTTTTCTAAAAGGCAATCGGATAAATGTTCGGGTACGTCCACGGCAGAGTATTTTTCGCCGTACTCTTTATCGTGGGAACGGAAGAAGCTGTCAAGGTCTAATGCCAGTTCCATAGAACGCTCAACCTTCCTATCCAAAAAATCCGGTTCGCGCGCAAAGGGTACAACCCGGTACTGTTCGGGAACAGTAAAAATATCTCCGTTATATACCTCCGCAAAACGGGCGCGGTTCGTTTCAAGATAACACCCGTCAAGCAGGACGCCGCCATCTTCTTTGCATAAATCCTTGCCGCATTTTTCAAAGTTAATGTAATCAATTAAAAATCCAAGCCCGGATATGTCAACTCCGCGTTCAGCAAGAAAATACCGCGTTACATCTTCATAATCGTATATATTGTCTATAACATTGTAACACTCCGTATTCTGCGCAAGGTTTATGAGGTCTGATATATACATGCAATGCTCGCCCGCTTCAATCGCCGCCGAAAAAACAAGTTTCTCGTCAGGCGTCATACCGTCCAATAGCTCCGCAAGATAATTCAGTTCGTTTATGCTGTTTTCATATACCTTATTCCCTGATACATAGGTAGTTTCACAGATGTTGTCTATTGTTTGAAAATCCTCGTAAGGCGTTTCAAACCTTATCAGGAAATATAAATCACGGCTTGCATTTTCGGGCAGCCCTATTTCTTTGAGCGCGCTGTTTATTGCCTCCGCCGTTGTGGGAAAGGTAATATCCACGGTATTCTCAGGGTCTTGTTTATTTACAAGGGTAAACTGAAATACATAGCTTTCACCGCTCATAAGCTCTCGCCTCCAATCTCTTTATTTTTCGTTTTGGGAATGTCCTTTTTCTCCGCGGTATTTTCCTTTATTGCCGCAAGCTGCTGCCGGATAGAGGGCTTTTTATCCTCCGCCTTATACGGCAGGGCAATGATTTCCCCGCCGATACTTAAAAAGGTCTCCGGGTTTTTGAACATATCCCCGTATTTTAATACCTGCTCGTCCGATAAGCTCCCGAAATTTTCTTCTGTAAGACCCGTAACAAGGAATGTCCCCGCCATAATTTCAATCATATTTTTGTCGTCGTCATAGATGGCGCGGTTCAGAGGAAGGCCGTTTATTTTGCCTTCCTCATTACAGATAATACAAACAGCGTCCTCATACGGATAAAAGGCTTCAATGAGGCCGCCGACTTCTTTTTGCAGGGATTCCAAACCGCTTTCAATGTCTTTTATGTACGGTTCCTTGCACGGCTCTACAACCAATGCGCGAATGGTATCACTCAACCTCATCACCCCCCAAACGGCGGTATAAATTCAATCGCCGAAAATTCAAGGTCGGTCATAGCCCGGAATTTTGCTATGATATTTTTGGTTATACTCTTTAATTCGTCGTCCTCCATATAAAATAATGCGTCCTGCATATCGGCGATTAAAGCGCTTTTACAGGACATATCAAAAATACAAATCAAATTTATTTCCTCGTCTGAAAAATGTATCATAGGGAAAGTTCCTCCTTTTTGGGTGCGGATTTTTTTGGCGCCGCCGATTTCCCTTTGTTTTCGGCAAGCTGCTTTTTGATAGATTTCTTTTTTCCGGTTTGGGCTTTTACAGGCTTTGACCGTTCAGCGGCCTTGTTCTGCGCCTGTTCACGCTCTAAAAATTTATCCTCGATTGCGTCAATAAATTCTGCCGCCGTATTACGGATTGTTTCAAGAGAGGCTTTCAGTTCCTCCGTTTCCCGTCCGCTGCTCCAGCTTGCAATATATCCGAATGAGTAATCGGAGGTATCAATACCAAAGTGCTGGCATACGGTATACGCCACGCTTTCCGCCTGCACCTCACGGGTGCGTCGGTCAATTTTAACCGCGTCCGGTTGAGCTTCCTTTTCAGGTAAAGCGTGCAGCTTTGCGTGGGCGATTTCATGAACAGCGGTTTTGACCGTCTGCAATTCGCTGATGTTTTCTTGAATTGCAATGCGTCTGTCCTCTAAATGGTAATATCCGTTGGCGCCGCTTTCTATTTGTTCAAAGGCTACAGGGACTGGGGAAATCTGCTTTAACGCTTCAAAAAATTGATTGTATTCCTCTACGTTGCCCGTGAGCTGATGAACGCCGAGCGTAGGCAAAGCCATCCGGCTCCATGGAGCCTTCCACATACTTCTGCGCGATTTCCTTCGCTTCTTCCAGTGTGGGATAGTCCAGTTTTTCATCAAAACCATTCTCAAAAGGGTGATAAACAACAACCTCATACCGGGATGTCTGTTCCCGCTGCGCAGCCAACACAGGGGCGTCCTCCACACGAAATCCCATCGGTGGAGGGTCAAGCTCCATCAAAAACTCCTGTGACATCGTGTGTCCCTGCTTGTCCCGGTAGAAAACAAGGGTAAAGGGTGCACCGTAGAAGGTTTCCTCTTTAATATCCCGGACAAATCGCTCTGCATCCGCATACTCCACAGTTTCCACTGGCATTCCATCTGTTCCAAGATATTCGATACAGCCCACAGGTCGGGAAACAGAAAAAGCAGAGGATGCTTCCGCATTCTCTGCTTCATCAATTTTCTGTATTTGTTCTTTCTCCGAAGGGAACAGGCTTAGTTGTTGATCAGCTCCGCCATCAAGATTTCTTCTATCTGAGCTGTGCATTTGATCACAAAGCGGAGATTTATATGCCTGGATAACAGTGGAACGAGGCTTCGCCCAATCCTTTCCGTTTTCTGAAAGCCGTTCCATCATACGCCGGACAATCCCCCTATACTTTTTCACTTTTATTCCCTTCAAATTGATCCTCCTTTCCCAGCAAAGAAAAAGTGGGAAATCTCAAAGGATTTCCCACTTTTTAGTTCCCCTGACCAGATCAGGGGCGCTTCTTGCCCCCTGATCTTTATAGAAAGGGGGGGCTGACAATGGTTACATATTCTGATCTGATTCAGACAGGTATTTTAGTCGTTGCCATTATTGCCCTGTTCATTCAGGCCAATAAAAAGAAGTAACCGCCCGGCCTTCCCAAACCAGCGGTTACTTCAGTAATCAGGTAGGGGGCTAACCGTTTGCCGGTGGCACCCTTTTTCTATGTTCAGTATAATTCAAGGCCGCTGAAATGTCAATATTACTGAGATACTTCCGGTCTGCCTACGCTGTCAAAACCTTTTTGCCGGAGAGCACCACATTATTCGATCCGCTGAAGCAATGGATGTTTCACCGCTCTGAAGCTCTTTCTGCTCTTTCCCGTTTTTTCATTCGGGACAGCTCCAACAAATAACGAACACGCTTTTGCATATGTCCTTCAATGGCTTTCAACCGTTCTTCCGGAAGATTGAGGTGAGGATGCCGGGTAAAGGTAAATCCAATCAGCTTTCTCAGCTGTTCTGCCTGCACCTTCCCCATCACTTCCCGGCAGATAGCTTCATAAGTGACGCTGCCATAAGGGGTCGTTCGTGTACGGGCATATGCATCCAAGTTGGCCAGATCGGATTCCATGGCAAAATTAAACAGCGACAAGCCATTATCAAAAATTGGTGCGGCTCCCAGCACTTCGCCGGTATGGTTATTGCGCAAAATACCAAAATTGCCGAAATGCCGATCCTCATTGTAAATTACGGCGTCAAACACCAGCATACTCTTGACTTGCTCATAGGCATCCTTACCCAGCTTTTCATAATAAGCCAGACAAGCTGGCAGACCACCAGAAGTGACGATCCGTCCAATGGGAACAAATGCAGTGTGTATGTCGGTAAACAATTTGCACTTGGAAGCCAGGATACCTTTCCAATTTTCCAAATCATACTGAACAGCATGAAGTCCCATCGCTTCTGCCACCTGGCAGGCGTAGTATTCACTATATGGCTCTTTTCCGGTATTGGCCGCACCGGAAGTTCCACCTTTGTACAGCCAAATTCCCTCTTTGCCCAAAAACCGCCAGGCTTTGGGAAGCATACCACCTGTGGTCAGTTCCGGCGAAGTAGTAAACACTTGATGGCTGCTTCCCGCACCAGTGTAGGCTACCAAAGCCAGGATCTCCGAAAAGCGATTTTCGTACAAATTATACTCTGCAAAGCTGCCCTCAAAACCAGCAGGGACAACCCAATAGCTGTCATTCAAAGATAGCCCTTTGCACACATCAATAATGCCTTTTGTGTCATTGACAGACAGCCCCAAGGTCTTTAAGATCTCGTCCACAAAGGTGCGGTTTTTGGGAATTACCCGCCGCCGCAGCCATTGAAGCAAATTTTCATCACAGCTGTCTCCGTACCATTCCAAAGGAAGCAGACTGCGTTTTTCTGATTTCACCCCGGTCACATGAGCCACAAGGCCCTGGATTCCTTTTTCCTCCAGGGTAAAGGTCAGCAAGGTCTCATCAAACAACCGCAATTCGTACTCTTTCGGCATTTGCTCACCTCCATTTAAAGTTATTATACCACGAAACAACAGTGAAGTGGTATATTGGCCGTGTTTTCGGTTGTCCCGCTTGCGGGACGAGAAAACGGCTGTAAAAACAAAGTATACTAGCTGCAAAGCAGCTAGTATACCAACTGTCAGACTGAAAAGCCATTTCTTTTACCGAAATGCTTCTGGTCTGCCTACGCTGTCAAAACCTTTTTTGCCGGAGATCACCACATTATTTGATCCGCTGGAGCAATGGATGATCAGCAGATTGCCATCTTCATCCCGGCCCCCTACGATACCCACATGGCTGTCATCACCATAAAAGACCAGGTCACCCGGCTGAGCATCTGCCCAGGAAACCGGTGTGCAATAATCATGCTGGGACGCTGCGCCGCCACCGTGGCCAGGCTTATATCCCAGGGCGTTGTGAAAGACCCAATCCACAAATCCAGAGCAATCCAAGCCGTACGGCCGATAAGTCCCTGTGGTCTTGCTGCCCTCTGCGGTGACCTTTTGCATAGTTCCCCACCGGCTGTCCCAGCCGATGGCGTTGCTCTTGCCGCCCCAGAAGTAGTTCACCTTGCCCACCAGGGTCAATGCCTTTTCAATCACGGCCTTGCGGTCAGGATTGAGACCCTCCGGCAAGTTTTCCAGCAGTTTAAGAGCATCCTCCTGGGTAATGGTCAGATCTCCAAGCATATCGTCAAACATTCCCAGCCCATCCAGCAGCGCATCCAGGTCGGTATTCTGATATTCGGTGAAGTGGTAAAAATCCCGCATCTCATCCACGGTCTTACTTTCGATGTGTAGAATGAGCACCTTTACCTTCAGCTCTCCTTCTTCCACCTCTACTACCTCACCCCAGACCTCCACCATATCCCAAAACACTTTCTTCAGCCGTTTTACCCGATCTTCGTCAAAGGTGGCCACATCGGTGGCATCTTCTCCATCACTGCCCGCTACTTTAACAGCGAATACCGCCAGCACTTCCCGCCAGTCCGGCAGCGCACCATCAGTCTCAATCCGGCTGTAAGAGCCTTCAAAAGAACTTTGGATCTCTTCCAGCTTTTCCGTGTATTCTTCATTGACCTGGGCAATAGCCGCAGACGGGGCGATAGTTCCAGGAGTGTCATTCTCTCCAGCTGCAAAAATGCCGAAAGGAGAAGCAATTACTGCTCCCAAAGCCAACACGAGAAAGAGAAGAAATGCGAAAATACCACCACCAACAGCGGCAATCAACACCCGGGCAAACATAGCCGCTGCCTGAGCTGCCTGTTTTGTGGATTTCTGTGCCCGTTTTCGTGCCGCAGCCACGACCTTCTTCGCTTTTTTTACCACCGTTTCTCTCAGGCGCTCTTCCGCCTGCTTCTGTACCCGCGCCTTTGCCTGTTTGGCCATGCCGCTCTTCAGCATCGCCGCACTGCCTTGTTTCGCAGCTTCTGCGGATTGCCTAGCCGAAACAGAAGAAGTCGATCGGGATTTGAGGGACGCACTTACAATAGTGTTTCTTTCTTTGAGCGCACTAACTGAAGGGTTCCGCTCACGGAAAGCAAATCTCGTACGCTGTTCATCCGTAGGCCCTTCTCCTGCTGACTTTATCTTCAGCGCTTTACCCTGTTCTTTCAGGCCAAATTCTGATATCGAAAGTTCGTTTTCTTTTTCAGCCAGGGATGCCCATTCTTTTCGCAGCACAGCAGTTTTCTGTGCATCAGAGATTGCTTTTTGCCGCCCTCTCTCCATGGGTGTGGGGGGTGTAATCTGTGAAGTTAGAGCAGCTTCCACTGGTGGAGCTGGGATGATCTCTGCTTGCTTAGCCTGGGCCGCCTTTTGGGCTTGTTTTTTCAAATAAACTGCTTTTAGACGCTGCGCTGCATGGGGGGGAAACTTGTCCTATATTCCGAATCAGCTGTTCTTCTGTATGCAGCGTTAAATTCGCCACCTGCCCCCCTTCCATTTGGGGCTGCCCCTGCCCTTCCTGAGCATTGAATTCTTCCGGCTTCCCCTGCTCCGGACGCATTCGGGATAGCTGGGAAACATTCTGCTTCCCACTTCTTCCAAAGCGGTCGATCTCCTTCCCGATCCTGGGCACCGGCATTCTCAGCCCCTGCGCATCCTTAATCCGCCACACTTTCCTTTCCAATGTGTGCAGCGTGGGTTCGGCCTTTTCTTTCATCTTGATATCTCTCATGGCTTCACCTCTTTCTTCCAAAACAAAAAGACAGACTGGTCAGCCAATCTTTCAGCTATCAGTCTGTCTTTTCATCCTTATTCACTTTTTCAGACTTTTTTCGAAAACATCATCTCAGTTGAAGCAAAAAATCAATTGCTTCGTGCACATTGGAAAAAGTCAGACACTTTTGGCATAACCATCGGTTTCTCTCATCAGAATCTTCCAAGCCGGGCAGTCCTTCTGCAAGCAAATTAGATATGGTCCTTTGGGCATTTTTAACTGCTGTTGGATAATTCTTTGCGATTTTGGAAGTAACTGCCGCATTACCTTTTTCATACTCCGGTACCCTTGCGCACAGCCGATCCATCACCCGTTTCTTTTCTTCCGGCGTTTGGATGGAAGGAGCAAGCATCTCATAATGCAGCATCAGCCAATATTCGATACAGCCCGTTGTCATCAGTAATCTGACTTTAATATTAGAGTCTTTACGCAAGGAGCGCAGGTGACGGATAATTTTCAGCCTACTATCCCACTTCGGGACATCTTTGGTTTCCACATCAAAGAAAAACCATATTTCATCGGTTACACCAAGCCAGAAGCATTTGCTGCTGCCGCTCCATAGATGCCACCGCATAATTGATATCGGAAAACCTCCATGTTTTTGAAAACTTGCCTGCCACCTGGAAAATTCCATCTTTGTAGATCCGCTTGATCGGGATGCTCTGCTGGGCACTTTTCGGTACCTGAAAGCCATCCCTCTCCGGATCAGGCTTGATCCAAGGCAAGCTGAATTGCACTGCCATCAAATTCCCCCTGTCTCACTGTCTTTTTTCTTTTTCGGCTTTTTCCTTTTTCGGTTAGCCTGTTCTTCTTCCTTTATCACCATAGCGAAAGCATCAAAATAATAGTTTTGTGCCCGCCATACCCGTTTTCCGGCACACAGCAGCTGCGTTTTACAGATAGTCTACAGGAGCTGTTCCAGGTGCATTCCGTTATACTCAATAAAACCAGCAGCGCCCATGGGCACTGCACACAGGATGCAGATCCAGCTCACAGCTTCCTCCCCTAAAATAGGAACGCATACGAAATAAGCCCCCACAGCGATTGCCACTGCTGCGGCTGAACACACAAACTGACGCAGTGTCAGGCCGAAAAAGATATTTTCTTTGTAGTTGTTGATTTCTTTGTTGATCTTAATCTCAATGGCCATGCACTTTCCCCCTTCTTTACAGGCCGAACATTTCCTTCACCACGCTGTTGGCCCCGAAGATCATAATGATCAGCAGCGCCATATTGAAGAAAGTCTCTTGAAGGTAATTCCACACCTTCATCATGGCGCTGCCATCCACAATCGCTGGCGATCCGGATGAAGCAAAGGCGGAAAAGATGATACAACATAGCACGATCACCACCCCTTGGACACAGAGGGCCGCATAAGAGCGGAGAAAAGATTTTCCCATGGAACTGGTTCCGGTGCCGCCGAAGGTGGCCAAGGCCAGCGGCGCAACAGCAGTATACATATAGATTTTGAAAAATCTCCCGTAAATCACCAGGATCAGTCCGAAGGAAATCAACACGATCCCCAGGCTGCCCAGCAGAGCCAGTGCCCACATGGGGATGCTCTCCAGGAATTTCATCTTATCGGTGGCTTCAATGATTTCCGCAGGCAGTGATACCTTGGTATTTTCCACGCCGCCCAGGCTGCTCATGGCCGTACTGGCAATCCCGGCACCTATGGAAAAGATAGTCTGCATCAGCTGAAGGCCGTAAGTGATGGCCACTTTTGCCAATAAAAAATGCAGAAAATGTTTGATGGCATACTCCGGACGCTGAAAGTCCCGGAAGTTGATGGTGCTCTGGGCCACGCCGATCAAAAAGAAGAGCACCAGAAGGGCATAGCCAGCGGCTTTCATTGCTCCATTGATATTGACGATGGTTATCCATATGGAACCACCTTTAAAGGTTTGCGGCGATTGCAGCAGCAGTTCCCAGATGGTCTCCATGGTGGTGTTCCACCGATTCAGGGAATCCTGCAAAAGTTCTGCCGTCCAAGTCATAGCGTCACTTCCTTTCCCTGGGGGAAGGGCTCCTGGCCCCTCCCCCGCTTATTTTGCTTATGTGCCATAAGATCATCCACCAGTCACCATGGCCAGGATATCCTGGGCAAAGGCAATGATCACACCACCCAGGAAGGTCAGGAAACCCTGAGACCGCTGGGTGGCATCATGGCTCTTGACAGACAGGCCCACCTGCACCACGCCGAACAACAGGATGATCATACCGATGGCCTTGATGGCGTTGCCGATAAACTCGGACAACTTGGTAATGGGGGTCAGGGGATCGGCAAAGGCCATGGTCATCACACCGATGAACAGCACCATCGCCATCATGGCGATCCGCAGCCCATGCTGGATCTTCCGGCATCTTCTTTCCCACCGAACCAGCTCTTCCTGGCGTTCAGCGGACACTGCTTTTTCATTCTTCATCGTACCCTTCCTCCTTGTTTTCTCCCTGGAAGAAATCCTCTTCCTCATCGGGATCATCCAGGATCGTAATATAGTCCAGATCTTCCTCTCCATAAGGCAGATCAGGCAAACGATAATCAGGTACTTCCCGCTTATGCACATAAGCGGGTGCGCCGCCGTCGCGGCTTTTTTTGATGTTGGGATGCTTCATAATGTCATACTTCTTATCCTTTATGGGGCGTTCGCCACGGATGAAAAGCAGAGCATCGTTATCATCCAGCATCCGCACTTCGTCGGATGTCAGCAGCTCTCGTCCTGTATTCTGATAATTGGTAGAGCTGCTTCCGCTGCGACCACGGGTGGTTCCGTAGGTGCGTGTGTCCAGTGTCTCCTTGCCCAGCAGCTTGGAAATGTATTCATGAGTGCTTTGTTCGTTGCCGCCCAAATAGAGCAGCACATCACAGTTGCCCATGATCCCCTCCCACTCGTCCTTGTACTGTGCCTTGATGCTGGCAATGTTCTGGACGATGATATTGAGGAAAATCCTCCGGCTGCGGCAGGTGGCCAGGATCTTGGGATAGCTGTCCGGCTGGGCCACATTGGCCCATTCATCCTGGATGCACCGCACCGGCACCGGCAGAGCGCCGTCATGCAAATTGTCCGCCCGATAATAAAGCTCCTGGAATGCCTGGGTATAAAGCATCCCCACCAGGTAATTCATACTGGCGTCGTTGTCCGGGATCACACAGAAAATCGCCCGTTTCCGCTCACCCAGGCTGCCCAGATCCAGCTCGTCCCGGCTGGTCATGCGGGCAATCTGGGGCAAGTTGAAAGCTGCCAGCCGTACAGCAGCGCTGACAATGATGCTTTTGGCTGTCTTTCCCGAAACGAGTTGTCAAGGACTTTTTAATCAAATTCACGAAAAAGTCACAAACAAGCGCCTCTTTTTTGCCCGGACGTGTTTACTTTCCCCAGCGCATGGGATATAATATAAGCAGAGATAAAGAAAACTTGAGTTCTAAAGAATAGAAAGGGTGACTTGTATGAATTTGGCGAAAATCTCTGCAAATGGTCAAATCACTGTGCCGGTAGAAATCAGGCGGCAGCTTGGGCTGAAATCCGGCGATAAAATCCTGTTCCTCCAAAAGCAGAATGGAGAGATCGTTGTCAGCAACGCCTCCGCTGCGGCCATCCGAAAAGCACAGGCCGCCTTTGCCGGGGCTGCTGATGCACTGGGCGTATCCAGCGAGGATGATATTCAGGCGCTTGTAGACGAAGCGCGTTATGGAAAGGGACGGTAAAATGCGGATATTGGTAGACACAAACATTCTGTTTTCCGCATTGGTCTTTCCCCGTTCCAAACCGGCGCGGGCGTTGCTCTACATCGCAGACAATCACGAAATTGTCCTGTGTGACCGCAACATCGCGGAGCTGCGGGATATTCTCGGACGGAAAGCGCCAAAGTATCTCCCGGATGCCGAAGTGCTGCTGGCAGAGATGTCCTATGAGTTAATTCCTGCGGTAGACCATGCGGAAAAGCTGATACGCGACGCAAAAGACCAGCCGATCTTAAACGCGGCCATTGTGTCGGATGTGGATATTATCCTCACCGGCGATAAAGACTTTTTAAGTCTGGATATGGAACATCCAAAGTGCATGACCGTCGCACAGTTTCTCGAAAGCGAAGGCGTGGAGGATTGACCTCTGCGGCTTTTCTCCTGGCATGGAAAGGGCCGGAAGCCTGTTTGAAGGTTTCCGGCCCGCTGTGTTTTACATCTGCTGTATCTCGTTTTTGAGCATACGCTTGATTTTGTCGCTCATGGTTTCGGTGCTGGTATTGCTGAAATGGACGCGCACCTTGTAGGTGGTCTTGCCGATTTTCTTTACCAGCGCGGGGGCGTCCTCCGGCGCTCTGGCGGGGGTGGTGCCTGCGGTCTGCATGGTACGGGTTTCTTCGTTCATGGCGCTCCTTTCTCCGGGCGGGGCTGCGCCGTCCGGCAAAACAATCAGTCGCTCTTACGGTTCACAATGTCTTTTGCCGCCTGTTTGGTGGCCCCGGCGTTTTCCTCCCGGAAGTTCTTTCCGGCAAAGAGGATCGGGGCGCACCGCTCCAGGATACGGTCATAGATACGGGCGTGGGCCAGGTCAGGCGGGTTCTTGAGTTCGGCCAGTTTCAGGTTGGTGGTGATGATCATGGGCCTGCGGCTGCGGTAGCGGCTGTCAATGACGAAAAACATCTGCTCCATCGCATACTCGGTGCTGCGCTCCACACCCAAATCGTCAATGATAAGCAGGTCGTACTCGTCAAAGCTGGCGATAAAGTCTGCCCTGTCCTCGGAGAACATCCCTGTCAGGCGGTTCAGAATGGTGGGAAAGTTCGTCATCAGCACCGGCACATCCCGGTCAAGCAGGGCGTTAGCGATACAACCGGCGAAAAAGGATTTGCCGGTTCCCACATCCCCAAACAGCAGCAGGCCGGTGTTGTTCTTATAAGCCTCCTTCCAGTTCTCCACATAGGCGCGGGCCTTGTCCATCAGGGGATTTTGGCCGTTGTCGTTGGCGAAGGTGTAGTCGTACAGATAGCGGTCTTGCAGGCCCTGAGCCTTCCGGCGCTTGATACGCTCCATGCGGCGCTGCCGTTCCTCGGCGGCCTTGCGCTGTTCCTCGGCCTCCCGCTGGCACTGGCAGATACAGCGGGGCATGAAGTAGCCCGGTTTCCCAAAGCATGGCACAACGGTCTGCCTCTGGCCGCCGCACTTCTTACAGTGAATGAGGCCGTCTGCCGGGTCTATGTACTCGTCCCCGGCCAGTTCTACACCGGCGGCTGCCTTGTCGATCAGCGCCCGGATTTCTGCGGTAATCTCAATCATACGGTTTCATCCTCCTTTACGCTGTAATCCCGGTTGCGAGAGGGCGGGGCTGCTTTCTTGGCGTCCTCGCTGGCCCAGCGCCGGATGGTGGCGGCATGGCTCTGATACCGCTTGCCGGTAGAAGCCATGTACTCGGACAGCTTTTCGATGTACTGGCCCCATACCGTGGGAAAGCTGGCCTGCAGGTCTGCCAGTTCCTCGTCCGTCAGAAAAACATTCTGGTAACGGCCATAGGCGCGGGCGGGGCGTCCCTTCTCTATCTCTCTCTTTATCTCTATCTCTTTCTCTAACTCTATCTCTATCTCTGGTGGACGAATGTCGGACAAATGTCCGCCGTTTGTCCGGGGCGCGGAAAGAGCCTTGTTTTGGAGCCTCGCCGCCCGCTTTCGCTCGGCCTCGGTGGAGGACTGGCCGATCAGCAGCTCGATATTGCTCATGTAAAAAGTGCCGCTGTCCAGCACTTCTACAAGGCCCAGCTTCAGGAAGATTTGCAAGGCCCTCTCCACAGTGCCAATCTGCTGGCGGGTGATGGTGGCGATCATCTGCGCCGTGTAGGGGATATTCTCGTCAAGCTGGAGCCGCCCGCCGTGTTTCAGGGATTTCAGATACAGCTTGAGCAGGATGTTGGAGTACAGAACACCGTCCTGCATACTTTCCAGCAGCACGATGGAGTCATCGTCAAAATAGTTTTCTTTGAGTTTCAGGTAGTAATATTTTCGATTGTCTGACATGGGTTCCTCCTTGGGGTTCGTTTTGGGCTTCTGTACGCATTTAGAGGGCCGTTTTGGGGGTCAGAGGATAAATCTATCAGGCCCCCGCCGACACCCTCGAAAAAGTCCTTGATTTACAAGGGGTTTTCGGCCCCTAAAGCGTGACACTTAGCCCTCTGTTTGCGCTTGCGCTGGGCGGCCTTGATACGCTTCATGCGCCCGGCACATTCCGGGCAGTATTTGGCCCGGTTGGAGCCGGGGGTGAACAGCGCCCCGCAGACGGCGCACCGCTTGGCGTCCAGGCGGTGGAACAGGGCCGTTTCCAGTTCTCTGTCCAGCGGCAGCACCGCCGCCCGGAACCACCGGCACAACAGGGAGTAGGAAATGGACTGGACGCAGACACATTCCTCCCCATCGTCCAGCGCGATACAGTTGCCGCCGTCATAGTTGCAGCACTCATGTACCAGCCGCCGCGCCCTGCGGTACTGGCGGTAGTCCATGACGGGGACGGGTTCAGGCTTGCTTTTCTTCATGCTGGCACTTCCCACACCCGCCGCAGTTGCCGCAGCCCTGGCAGGCATGGGCCTCCGGCTCCGGGCCGGTGGGCGCGCCTGCCAGTTCCGACTGCAAGAGGGCAGGGGCAGGCGGATATTCAGGTGGACGGTGACAAGATAGTGAACGGTAGTCATAGGCGGTTCCCTCTTTTTTGTGAATTTCAAGGCTATTGAGTTGATTTTGCGTTGCAAATGGCATATACTATAAGTGCAATAAACTTGAAAGGGGCTGATACAATGGCTAACACGACAAATTTCAGCGTCCGTATGGACAGCGACATCAAAAAGCAGTGTGAAACGCTTTACAACGAATTAGGCGTAAACCTTACCACAGCGATCAATGTCTTTCTGCGTCAGTCGCTCCGCGCCGGTGGCTTTCCCTTTGAAGTCAGGCTGGAACAGCCCAACAAGGAAACCATTGCCGCCATGTTGGAGGCAGAACGGGTTGCGCGTGATCCCAGCGTGAAGCACTACTCCGATGTGGAAGAAGCCCTCCGGGAGCTGAAAAGATGAAGCGCGACATTGTTTGGACAACAAAGTTCAAAAAAGACTACAAGCTGGCGATGAAGCGTCACATGGACATCGGCCTGCTGGATGACATTAGGCCAGCTCCACCAGATGGCCGACACACCAGCTCACAAGATACCCGCCACTCTCCAGGTAGCCGTCGCACCGTTTGACGGCGTCCAACACCTTGCCCACGCTCTGTGCCACCGAGGGCTTCTCGCAGATCATGAGTTTAAGCACCTGACCGGCACTGTGATTTACGGTTACTTATGGGATGAAACACGGGAGCATTGGCTCGTAGACGAGGAAGCTGCCGAAGTTGTGCGCCGTATCTTCGCCCTCACACTGGCGGGCTACTCACTTTCACACTAAGCTCCTTTCCCAAGGGAGGAATGCCCTTGACTTTTTGCAAAACAAATGTATAATATAAGATAGATTATCATAAAATAAATTATGATAAAGGAGGCGTCAACATGAAGTTTATCGGCAGACAACGAGAACTGGAGTCTCTTGAAAGGGAATACCAAAAAGACAGCAGCTTTGTTGTGATTTACGGCAGGCGGCGTGTAGGAAAAACAACGCTGATTAAAGAATTTATCAAGGGTAAGCTGGCATTCTACTTTCTCGCAACGGAGGAAGTGGAATCACAAAGCATAAAACGGCTGTCTGGTGTTGTGTCCCGGGTAACACAGAATCCGTTGCTGCAGCGTGCAGCCTTTTCCGACTGGCTGGATTTGTTCCATATCATTGCGGAATTCCGGCCGGAGGAAAAGAAAGTCCTGATTATTGATGAATTTCCTTATCTGGTTAAGTCCAATCCGGCGTTCCCGTCTATTCTGCAAAACGCATGGGACGAGGTTCTCAAGGACAGCAATGTGATGCTGATTCTTTGCGGCTCCTTGATTGGAATGATGCAAAAACACGCGCTGTCTTATGACAGCCCCCTGTATGGCCGCCGGACTGCACAGATCCGGTTGGCGCCTTTGTCGTTCCCGGATGTGTATGCCGCTCAGCATCTTTCTTTTGAGCGTGCGGTGGAGCAATATGCGATTACCGGCGGCGTACCCAAATATCTGGAGTTTTTCAACGATCAGGAAGGACTGCTGGAACAGGTGGAGTCTGCGGTTCTCTCGAAGAACGGTTTTCTGTATGAAGAACCAAACTTTCTGCTGAAAGATGAAGTGGTATCCGCTGTCAACTATTTTTCCATTATCCGCGTGATGGCGGATGGAAACCACAAGTTGGGGAGAATTGCGGGAGCTCTGGGGACAGAAACTTCCGCGCTGACGCCATATCTTTCCACGCTCAGCGACCTTGGCTTTGTCGTGAAGGAAACGCCGGTTACGGAGAAAAATCCGGAGAAGTCCCGTAAAGGCCTTTATTTCATCTCTGATAACTTTGTGCGTTTCTGGTTCCGGTATGTCTATCCATATAAAGGGGAACTGGAACTGGACAATACGCAGATTGTTCTAGATGAAATCCGAAAAGACTTCGTACAGAAGTTTGTGGCCTTCGCCTATGAAGATATCTGCAGATCCATTTTTGCAGACCTTTGCAGGGAAGGTGCCATTGACTTTGTTCCCTCGCGGATCGGAGCTTACTGGCTGAATGATTTGGACAGCGATACGGAAATTGATGTGATGGCGGTGGACCATCAAAACAAGCGATTCTTTGCCGGCGAGTGCAAATACCACAATAAGCCGGTGGATGCGCCTGTCTTTTTTGCTCTCCGCGATAAGGTGCAGGCTTCTGGCGAAATCCAAAAGGTATGGAAAGGCTATCAGCCTATTTTTGGGATATTTTCTAAAAGCGGTTTTACCCAGCGTCTTGTTGACTTGGGCAAAGAAAATCCACAGCTTTTCCTGATTAACGAGGATCATCTTTCTACCCAGCAGTGAGGAATCGGGCGGTGAATCTATTCACCGCCCATTTTTATTCGCCGTCTTCCGGGATGCTGTCCGCAGGAGTTGTTTCCACACCGCCTTCCGTATTTTCGGTGCCCGCTTCGCCTGTGGACTCGCTATCTGCGGCGCCTTCAGCAGTTTCTCCGCCATCCTGGCTTTCAGCATTTTCTTCAACCAGTGTTTCGGGGAAGTAGATCTCCTGAAGCGTCTTGTCCTGCTCAGCCAGCAGTTCCTCGGCCAGCTGGTCGTTGTTGCGGGAGATCAGCGCCACATGGGCCACGCCGTCATTTTCCATTTCAGTAATGATACGGGCCTGCTCCGGGCTTGCCAGCACAGTGATGGTGGCAGACTGCTGCGGCTCTTCGTCCTCGGTAGGCTCCTTGGTATTGTCCACATTGATACCGTCAGAGTCGGTGACCGACAGCACCTTGACAAAGCGCAGTTCCGGCACCTCTTCCGCCGTCTCCAGGAAGTGATAAATGCGGATGATGTCGCCCGGCTGCAGCTTATCCGACAGGCCGGAGGCCAGCGTTTTCACAGTCAGCGAGATGGCGACCTTGCCGGAGGGGATGTCGTTGAGCGCCACATCCGAGGAAACAGGGACGGTGCTGACCTTGCTGGTGAGGATATAGTCGCCCTCTGCCAAATCAGCGTTAGGGAGCTTCCGCATCCCCGTGGACGACCCGTTCTTCCTGGAATGGCAGCAGGGGGCAAAGTTCCTCTGTGAGAGCTTCCGGGAGCTGGAACAGGCCAGTGAGATTGCAACCGCCGTCTTGGTGAGGCCCATGGTCTACCAGCGGCTCTATCTGGACTATTCCCTCCAAGGGGAGTTCCTGCCCCAGTTCCGGAAGAACATGGAAGCGGTCCGACAGCTTGTCGCCGGGCTTCGGGAGAAGGTGGAGGCAGAACCATGAGCAAGGACCGGAACCTCAACCAGATCATCCGCAAAGATGCCCGCGGCTGTTTTGTGGAGAGCCTAAACGATGTGTTCTCCATCGGCAAGGCGCACCTGGCCTTTGTGGCCTACGACCTGCACAGCCCAGCCGGTCAGCGGCAGACCGACAACATCCACATCTACCTGGATATTGCCGAGTTGCTGGAGCTCTGCCGGAAGGCGGAGTCGGGGGAGCTGCGCCAGGCGCTGCAGGCCAAAAAGCGGGACGGGGACAAAGGCCCTCTGTACCAGTGCATGGGCGGCACCTCGGCGGAACGGCTGCGGCAGCTGGGAAAGCCCAGGCCCGACGGCAGGAGCCTGTCCAGGGTCTTTCAGCTGCTGCCCGGCAGCCGGTCCGATTTTCTCCTGGTGGCCGACAGCGGCCCTGGAGAGCGGGACGCCAAGGGACTCATCGTGCCCCGCTTCGGGAAGAAATCGGAAAACCATGTGGCCCTCAGCATGACCATGGAGTCCTTCTGTGAGCTCCTACTGCTCACCAGGGCCCATTACCAGGCCTGGCTTTCCGCCAGCTACGCCAGGGGTGATGTTTCTCCCCAGGAGGGTGAACTTCCCAGCGTGGGTGAGGCGGCAGAAAAAAACCTCTTCTAACAGTTTCCAGCGAAAAGGGCTGCCTCCCAGTGGGGGCAGCCCTTTTTTTCCTTCAGAAGGACGGTCTATACATCTTTTGAAGTATAAAAGCAGCAGCAAGTTTTTTCACGATCTTTCTACATGATGGAAGTGCGAAGAACCGTTTCGCGCTAGGAGAAAACCCAGCTTTCCTCCCGCCCTTGACAAAGACGGCGGGAAGGTCGTATACTATCCTTTGTAGTTAGTTATAACTAACTAGCGGCTTCCCAACGGGGAAAGCCAAGGTTATGAAAGGAGGCGAAATCATGCTCTTGCTCAACAAAACCCTCTTGCGGATGGCCAAGGGCCTGTGGGGGTGGATTTTTCTCATCACAGCGCTCAAGCTGCTGACGCTGGTGGGCACGGCGGCCTTTGCCCAGATTATCTCCGGGTTTCTGGGAGATTTGGTCAGCCCCCAGATGACGGCGGCCGCTGCGGGGCAGGCCGTCCTTTCGGCGCTGCTGACGGCCCTGCTGCTTCTGGGGGCGGAGCTCCTCACCGGCGAGGCGGAGTACCACTGCACCGCTAAAGCCCGGCTTTCCCTGCGGCGGGCCATTTTCTCCAAAGCGTTGGAGCTGGACGTGGGCAATATTGAAAAGATCGGCCCCGTGTCCGCCATCACCTCCGCCGTGGACGGTGTGGAGGCCATGCAGGTCTACTACAGCAAATACCTGCCGGGGCTGCTCTACTGCCTGGCGGCGCCCTTTTACCTCTTTTGGCGGATGGGCCGGGTGTCTCTTCTTCCTGCGGCGGTGCTGTTCCTGGTGTCCCTGGTGCTGCTGCCGGTGAACAACCTGTTCCGGGGGTACATTGAGAAGCTGAAAGCCGGCTATTGGGCCTCCATGGAGGACCTGACCGGCACCTACTTGGAGAATGTTCGGGGACTGAGCACCTTCAAGCTCTTTGGCAGGGACGGGGACCGGCAGCGGCTTTTAGAGGAAAAGTCCCAGGATTTCAACCGCAAAGTGATGGGGGTGATGAAGGTGAACTTCTCCTCTTTCCTCCTGACGGATGGGCTCATCTACGCTTCGGTAGCGGTGGCGGCGGTGCTGGCCGCCGGGCAGCTGCTCACAGGGGAGCTGTCCTTTTCCGGCGCGCTGATGGTGCTGCTTCTGTCCTTTGGCTTCTTCGGTTCCGTGCGCCAGCTGATGAACGCCACCCACTCCGCCCTGGCCGGGGTCTCCGCCGCGGACAAGGTGGAAAAACTCCTTGACATCGACACCGCCCGGCCCTGCCATCCCGGCCTGCCCCGTCAGAACCGCCCCTTTGACGGAATCCGCCTGGAGCACATCTCTTTCGGCTACCAGGGGAGACAGGCGGCTCTGCGGGACGTGTCCCTGGATGTTCCCCGGGGGAAAACAGTGGCACTGGTGGGGCTTTCCGGCAGCGGGAAGTCCACCATCGCCAGTCTGCTCATGCGGTTTTACGACCTGGAACAGGGCCGCATCCTGCTGGAGGGGTGGGACTACACCTCTTTCCCGCCGGAGGAGCTGCGAAAGCGGGTGATTTTAGTGCCTCAGTCGGTGAGCCTGTTCTCCGGCACCATTGCCGAGAACCTGCGCATGGCCTCCCCCAACGCCACCCGTGGGGATATGCTGGAAGCCCTGGACCAAGTGCGGCTGGGGGATTGGGTCCGCACCCAGCCCCTGGGATTGGACACACCGGTGGGGGACACCGGCGCCAAGCTCTCCGGGGGCCAGCGGCAGAAGCTGGGCATCGCCCGTGCTCTGCTGTGCAGGGCGGAGTACATCATTTTCGACGAAGCTACCTCCAGCGTGGACATGGAGAGCGAGAGGGAAATCTGGAACTGCATCGAGGAGCTGGCCCAGACCAGGACGCTGGTCCTCATCTCCCACCGGCTGTCCACCATTCGCAGCGCCGATGTGATCTATGTGCTGGAAAACGGCGCCATTGCCCAACATGGCAGCCATGGGGAGCTGATGGCGGAGCCGGGCCTCTACCGCCGCCTGGTGGAGGAGCAGGCCCAGCTGGAACGCAAAGGAGAGGAGGGCTTGGCCCATGCCTAAGCGGTTTTCCTATTCCATTCCCCAGATGACGGGGCGGCTGCTGCGCATCGCCGCCCCGGTGAAGGGGACGCTGGCGGTGTCCACCCTGGCCAGCATCCTGGGGAACCTGGCCCAGATGGGGATTATGGGTTTTGGCGCCCTGCTGCTGCTCCGCTGCGCCGGGTGGGTGGAGGGCTCCCTCTGGGTGTTTGCCGGTCTGATGGCCCTCTCCGCCCTGCTCATAGTGCTAGGCCGGTATGTGGAGGGCGTGGTCTCCCACGCCGGTGCCTACAAGCTGTTGGCCTCCATGCGGGTCGCCCTGTTTGAGAAGATCCGGGCCCTGGCCCCCGCCTGCCTGATGGACCGGCAAAAGGGGGACATCCTGAATATCGCCGTGTCCGACATTGAGACGGTGGAGTTTTTCTTTGCCCACACCATTGGCCCTCTGTTCACCGTGATAATCCTGCCCTGCGTCACCCTGGGGCTGGCGCTGTGGTTTCACCCCCTGTTCGCCGCCGTGCTGCTGCCGGTGTACCTGGTAGTCAGCGTGGTGTTCCCGCTGATTGCCGTGAAAGCGGGCCGTGGCGTGGGGCTGCGCTACCGCACCCGGCTGGGGGAGTTGAAATCCCTGGTGCTGGAGAGTGTTTACGGCCTGAAAGACATCCAGATCTTCGGCTTTGGCCCGGCCCGCCTGGCGCAGGTGGAGGAAAAGAACCGGGAGATCAACAAAGCCGCCCACGGTCTGACCCTCCACCGGCAGACGGTGTCCAGTGCCCCCACCTTCTTTGTGTACCTGGCCAGGATTCTCATTATCGCCACGGCCTCCTACTTGGCGGTCCAGGGCAGCTCCCACCCGGTGGGGACGGTGGTGCTCTCCTTTGTGGCGGCGGCTTCCTTTTCCTCTACCCAGTCGCTGACCATGGTGGTCTCCAGCCTGCTGGAAACCTACGCCGCCGCCGAGCGTTTGTTCCAAATCGAGGACACTCAGCCCCAGGTGACGGAGCCCGCCCGTCCCAAGGCCTGCGGCCCCATCCGAGAGATCTGCTTTGACCAGGTGGGCTTTTCCTACGGGGGGAATCCCGTGCTGCGGGACTTCTCCCTCACCCTGTCCGGCCGGGAGAAGGTGGGCGTCATGGGGGAGAGCGGCGTGGGGAAATCCACCGTGCTCCGGCTGCTGCTGCGGTTCTGGAACCCCCAGCAGGGGCAGATCACCATAAACGGCATCCCGATCCAGGAGATTTCCCTAAACGAGCTGCGCCAGCGTATCGCCCTGCTGGAGCAGGAGACCTTCCTCACCAGCGGCACCCTGGGGGAGAATATCGCATTGGGGAAGCCTGACGCTACAAGGGAGGAGATACGAGAGGCCGCCCGGCAGGCTGGGTTGGCGGACTTTATCGAAACCCTGCCCCAGGGCTACGACACCCCTATGGGGGAGATGGGCGCCCGGCTCTCTGGGGGAGAGCGCCAACGGGTGGGCATCGCCCGTGTGCTGCTGCTGAACCCGGATGTGATTGTGATGGACGAGCCCACCAGCAGTCTGGATGTGCTCCACGAAAAGGAGCTGCTGCAAACGCTGGAGGAAGCCTGCCGGGACAAGCTGCTGCTCCTTGTGTCCCACCGGCCCTCCACCCTCACCGGCTGCGGCCGCATCGTCCGCCTGGAACAGGGGCGGGCCGTAGAACAAAACGTTAGGAGGAATGGGGAATGAAAGCTGCAAAATCCCAAACCATGCTGCCGGTGGCGGGCACAGATATGCTCCTGCCCGTGACAGAGCTCACCGGGGCATCGGTAGGCGGCTGCGGCAACAGCGGAACGGCCCTCGCTACGCTTGATGATACTGACGGGAAAATAACAAAAATCTATGGGGATCGCCTCCTTTCGGTGAGGGATATTCAGGCCGCAGGGGACGGGACAGCCGCTTGCGGATATTCCGTGACCTGTGGCGCACAAGGGGTTTGGGGAGTGTAGCGCCCCATCGCGCTCGGAGAGCGCAACAGCCCCCGGCAGGGCGCACGACACCGGCAACGGTGTATAAGTGCGCCATTCCAGAGAATGGACTTATGGCTTCTCCCCGGATTTCGGCAGTTTTGCAGCCAGTTCCCCCGCCCCCGGAAGATGGGACAGGGCAATCAGGAACTCCTTGACCTCTACGCCGGGAAGGCCGGGGGCCAGAGGGAACACGCCCTCCAAAATGGCCCCGCGTTCAATCAGGCGGCAGGTGCGGGCCTTGCGCTCCTCGCCCCGCTGCTTGTTCTCCAAAATCTTCTGGCGGTTCTCAAGCTGCCGGATCTCCTTCAGGACTTCTTCGCGCTCGTCTTTTTTCTGTTTCGCTTGGGTGGTGATTTCTTTGTGCATATCGCGTCCTCCTTCAGCGGCTCCATCCAGCCGTGTTTGATAAAATATTTCCGCAGTTTCAAAATGGCGTCCCGGACGGTATTGGTAACAAGGCTCACACTGGCAATCCCCTCGTCCTCCGCAATCTCCCGGTACTTCTTGCCCTCTACAAAACGGGCGTGCAGGCGGCGGGCCTGCGTGGGCGTTAAGGTGGCAAGAGCCTCCCGGAGCCGTTCCATCATCAGGGCGCGGGCGGCCTCCTGTTCCCGTTCCGTTTCCTTCTCCATCAGAATATCTTCCGGGGAAATGGTCTGTTCCGGGAAATGGTTTTCTATGCCGGGGGAAGCGTCCAGAGAATAACAGTGATAGTGCTGCTTGGCGTCATTGGCGTCCTCTGCGCGGCTTTCCTCCACAATGGCGTCTGCCACCTCGTCCGGCACTTCCACAAAGGTGTCCTTCTTGCAAATCGGGTAGTAGTATTTTTTCAGGTTGATGGTTTTCATAGGCCGCTTGTCCATTTCCGGCGTATGAAGTACCGGCGCAGCCGCCGGAGCGCCGCATGGATGGACTTTCCCGTCTGGGATGGGGTAATACCCTCCATCGCGGCAATGTCCTTTACTTTCATCCCCAGCATATACCGGGCATGGACGCGCCGGGCCTGCGTTGGGGGCAAAGAGGAAAGGGCCTCATAGAGCCGCCGGAGCAGTTCGGCATATTCGGCCTGCGCCTCCTTTTCCATCAGGCAATCCTCCGGCGATGGCTGCGCCCAGCCGATGGCGGCCTTCTCAATCCCATCATTGCAGTCAAGGGAGTAAAACGCCTTGTAGCGGTACATTTTGCGCTCCCTGGCGGCCTCGGCCCGCTTGTCCAGCAGGAATGCCTCGACAATTTCATCCGACACCTCCACAAAGGTGTCCTCGGTGCAGAACGGGTAATACTGTTTGAGGTTGATGGTCTGCATAGGCCCGCCCTCACTCTGCCGGGAAAAGGCAGTCATAGCAGCGGCGCATATTCCGCAGGCCCCGCCGGATGGCAACGCTGACCTTGCTGCTGTGTACGCCCTCCCTCCGGGAGATTTCCGGCTGGCTGATACCGGCGATGTAGTAGGCCCGGACGCGACGGGCCTGTGTGGGGGTGGCATGGGCCAGGGCCTCCGGCAAGGCGGCCAGCAGCCGCAGATGGGCGGCCCGTTCCTCGCGCTCCAAAAGGATTTCCTCCGGCGATCTTCCCTGTTCCAGCGCGTAGTTCTCTGTCCAGCTATATGCGTCCAGAGAGTAGTAGGCGCGGTGGTAGACCTTCCGGCGCTCATAGTTGTTCATCTCGCGCTGGGCCTGCCGCATGACCTCCCAAACTTCATCGCTGACCTCCACAAACTCGTCATGCCGGTAGTGGGGATAAATCCACCGCAGATTGATTGTTTTCATAGGCTTACCTCCTGAAAATGGGAGAGGCGGGCAGCTTGTCCGCTGTCCGCCTCCCGCTGGGATAAGGGAAACAATCCCTTTCACTTGGTAGCCCGAAAAGGGGTCATTCGTATGGGTGGTTTCTCAAATTTTTTTGAAAAATTTTTCTGACTGCTTCAATGGAGCCTTGCACCGAACTCTTGGAGCAGCCGCATAGGGCAGCAATCTCCAAAAACTCAGTCCGTCCAGGGCATAGAGAAGGAACTGGCGGCGCTGGGCCTCGGTGCAGGTGTCCAGGACGGCCATCAGCTCGCCCAGCGTTTCCATGCGGCACAGGTATTCCTCCGGCGTTTCGCCGTAGATACCCACGCCCTCGGTGGCAACTATGTATTCGTCAAACTCCCGGCCATCCCAATGCCGCCGCTGCTCATGGGATAGGTTTTCGGCTTTGTGGTCGGCCCGGTCAAGAAATTCATAGACTTCCAGCGTGACCTCCACGGCCACAGCTTGTCCGTTGTAATGGATGGTGACTTCCATCGGCCTTTCCTCCGTTCAGATTTTTGCGGGAAAATCTGAACGGGGCGGCGGGGAACGACACCGGGGGCAGGGTTCGGGCCATGCTGGCCCGATGTTCCGGCCCCATAGGTATGAAAAAGCGCCCGGACAGCATGAAGCTATTCGAGCGCAAAAAATACGGTATTCAGTTACATTGTGACAATTTTCGCACCGGCTGCCAGACGGGGCCTGTTCGGTGGCCGGGCTTTTTTTGACGATAGTGCAAATATCGTCTGAATTTGTCGGCGGTCAGTGTGCTTCATGGCGGCTCCCTCCGTAAGCCGCCGTGTCAGCGTGTAGGCGTCACTCCTTTGTCGAGGACATAAGGAACGGCGGCCTTGATGTTACTCAAAACCGCCGCAGTACCTTGAAAAGCCATTATGGGCGCACGAAGCTGCCTGCCCTGCAACGGTTTTTTTCTTTCCCCGTTCAGCGGGGCAGGATAGCTTGTCTTATTCGGTTTATTCTTGCTCTTGTGCGGCTGCCTCTTTCAGCCGCGAAAAGCTCTCATCGCTGATAATGTGTTCAATCCGGCAGGCATCGGCCTCCGCAATCCTGGGGTCAACGCCTGCGGCGATAAGCTGCTCGGTAAAGAAGCAATGGCGCTCATAGATTTTTTCGGCCACCTCGCGGCCTACATCGGTCAGATGGAGAAAGTGATCTTCGTCCATTGTAAGAAAGCCGCCGTCCCGCAAGGTAGCCACTGCATGGCACACGCTGGGCTTTGACACCTCCATGTGCCGGGCCACATCTACGGAGCGCACCATACCAAGTTTCTTTTGGAGAACAAGGATGGTTTCCAGGTAGTCCTCCCCGGACGCATGAAGTTTCATTAAGACCTCCCTTCGCTATTAGGCCAGGCTCCAACCGGCAGCGTTTTTTCGGATATTAACAAAGTCCTGATAAATACCGGGCTGCTCCAGAAGCTCCTCATGGGTGCCATGCTGTGCGATTTGGCCGTTGTCAATTACCAGAATTTGATTGGCGTTCTGGATGGTATTCAAGCGGTGGGCAATCACCAGCAGGGTCTTACCTTTTACCAGCTCCGAAATGGCCTCCTGAATATAGCTTTCATTGTCGGTGTCTACACTTGCAGTAGCCTCATCCAAAATGACGATGGGTGCATCCTTCAAAATGCAGCGTGCAATCGAAATTCGCTGTTTCTCGCCGCCGGAAAGGGTAGCGCCGCCTTCACCCACCACAGTCTGGAACCCGTCAGGCAGAGCCATAATGAAATCATAGCAACGGGCTTTCTTTGCCGCCTCATAGACTTCTTCCTCCGTGGCATCCGGTTTTCCCATACTAATGTTGTTATAGATGGTATCCTGGAACAAATACACGCGCTGGAATACCATGCTGATCTGATCCATCAGTTCTGCCAGCGGCACATTCCGAATATCCACGCCCCTTATTGCAACCCTGCCGGATTTTACATCCCACAACCGGGCCAACAGATTTGCAATGGTGGATTTGCCGCCGCCTGACGGCCCCACAAGTGCAGTCATGGTGTTTTTCTGCATAGAGAAGCTGATATTGTGCAGGACTTCCTTGTCCTGATAGGCAAAGCCCACATCACTAAATTGTACTTCTGGCTGGTCCGGCTGTGCCTTTGACGGAATATGTTGATTTCCGTTATTGGGAAGCTCGGGCTCGTCCAAAACAGCTTCAATGCGGTCTAACGCAGCATTCATCACGGTCAGGCGGGTTGCTTCTCCATAAAGAGCTTTCAGAGGTCCAAAGAGATCAAAGACAAACAGCAGCACGCCCAAAAGATAAGCCAGGGAGAGTACGCCTTCCTGATGTAAAAAAACGGACAAACCGAAGATAACAGCAATGCCCACGCCATAGAGAATGTTTAGGCCAGTGGTCCACGGTGTCATTTTCTGCTCAAACTTCGTATTGGCATCCCTTGATTTTTTGAAGTTTTCTGTTAATTCATCAGATTTTTCTCCAAGCAGATTGTAACTTTTGATAACGCCAATTCCTTCAGCAAACGATAAGACCGCATCCGTCAAATTCTCGCTCTGATTTTGACGCCCGACAGCTTCCGTTAAGGAAACCCTATTCATATATTTTGCAACCAGTGATGCCAGCAAGGTAATGATTACTGCAATCATTCCAAGTCGCCAGTCCAGTACGAACATAAACACAGCTAAAACCAAAGTAGACAGCATATAGCTCATCATGTTTCCAATGGTACTCATAGAAACTTCCTCAATGAATACCATATCCGTACTGAGAACAGAGCTGATTTTACCAATATTCCCCGATGTAAAATAACCCATCGGCATTTTTCTTAAATGATTTCCCAACTCCATCCTTTTATCAGCAAAGATCATAAATCCAGCGGCACTTTGCAGACGGTCGCTCAAATAGTGAACCACTGTCTGAACCACTACAATGGCTAACAATCCAAGTCCGACAAACAGACAGGTCTTTCCAGCCAGCGTATTATCCGCAAACCCGGCCAAGACAATAAACGCCATGAAGATTGGCATTTTGGAGAGAATGGACTCGACAAATGCACATAGAAACGCAGCTTGAATACGGCTTTTATACCTCCCGGAGAGGTTCAGGATTCTTGAAATCAATGCAAACATTTATCTTCCCTCCTTTGCAGTAGATACTTTCCACTCGGAGCTGTCCTGTGCAGCTTTCCATAGTTTTTGATACTCTGGGCAGGACTGGATCAGTTCCTGATGTTTTCCGGTAGCCACCAGATTACCATGATCCATAACACAAATCTGGTCAGCGTTCATAATTGCGGGCAGCTTGTGAGCGATGACAACCAAGGTCTTACCCTGCACCAGTTCTGCAATAGCAGCCTCCATTTTTCCCTCATTCTCTGGATCAGCGTAGGCGGTCGCTTCATCGAGGACAACGATAGGAGCATCTTTTAAGATCGCTCGCGCCAAAGAAATGCGCTGGCGCTGGCCGCCGGAAAGCATTTTCCCTGCATCACCCGCCATAGAGTGAATGCCCTGGGGAAGTTTTTCGAGGAACTCCATGCACTGAGCTTTCTTTGCTGCCTCCATTACTTCCTCGTCTGTTGCGTTCAGTCGGCCAACCCGGATGTTTTCCAACAGAGAAGTATTAAACAGATATTGATCCTGAGCCACATAGGAAATACGGCTGTTCAATGCCTCCAGGCTCATATCGCATAGTTTCTGCCCTCCAATGGAAATGCTCCCTTTCTGCGGATCGTAGTAGTGAATCAACAGTTTTGCAAGGGTACTCTTTCCAGAGCCGGATTCACCAACCAGGGCAGTTTTTTGTCCTGCCTTTGCCACAAAGGTAATATCGTGGAGGACTTCGTTTTCCGCTATTATCGGGTTTCCATCCGGGCCAGGCTGGGCCGTCTGATATGCAAAGGAAACATGATCGTAAGAAATGTTAAAATCCTGTCCGTGAAAATCATCTTCAGCAGCTTTTAACGGTGCCGCATTTAACATCTGTTCAAGTGCTGTAATCTTATAATTCAGATTCGGAATCGTCTCCATAAAGCTCAGTGCTTTCAGGAGAGGAATCCCAATGCTGAGTGAAAGGCAGAGGACTAAAACCAAATCAGGCAAAGTGCTTATGCCACTGAGAACAAACCACGCCCCAAGAGGCAAAGTCAAAATAACAGTGCAGGGCAGCAAACTTCCGTATATCGCCATCCAGGGCCAGGCGGCCTTATACCATGCCAGGGTATAATCACGATAGTTCATTACATCATTGCGGAAGTTCTCGTAAGATTCACTCTCCCGGTTGAAAACCTTGACAACCTCCATGCCATTGATGTACTCAATGATTGTATTGTTCATTTTCTGTGCAGACTGATAGTACGGTCCCATACGCTTCATTCCAACAGAGTACATAATAACCATAGAGAGCAGGCTGATCGGGATAGAGGCCAAAGACATAAGAGCCAGTTTCCAATCTGCGCAAAACATGGCAATATAAATTACCAGCGGAATCAGTAAATTTGCGATGCCCTCAGGGACAGAATGGGCAAGGAGCAATTCCAGGCTGTCCACATCATCAACAAACAGCTTTTTGATTGTTCCTGTTCCTTTTTCCTCCACAATGCCAAGAGGAAGTTTCTCAAATTTCTTTTGCAGAGATACCCGCAGCCGAAGCAATGTGTTATATGCGGCTTTATGAGAAATTGATAATCCCCATCCATACAAAATCGCCTGCAAAATAAGACAGGACAAAACCCCTATAACACGCAATAAAACAAATCCTGTCTCAACAGAATCGCCCATAACCAATGGCGAAATGACCTGATAGGCCAGCACAAAGGGCAGGACGCCCATAAGAACGCTAACCAGTACGACCACCGTGGCCGCATACATATTTTTCTTATATGGCCCTGCGTACTCAAAGATTTTTTTGAACATATAAGCCCTCCTTATATTGAGCCGTACTGTCTGCGCTTCAAAAACAGGAGGCCGCCAAAGTGAAGCGGCCTCCTGTCATTATCTTTCTATTCAGTCAAGGCGGCCCTGACATTCATAATTTCTAAAGTTCACTGGCGGATTCGGAAAAAATCCAAAACCTTTTTACTGCCGGATTCGTCCAATGGATAGCTTTCTTTGATTTGCCCTTTTTCCATATGGACTACATAAGAGCATCCCGCCATCACCAACTCCGGATCGTGCGTAATAACAAGAAGCGTTTTGCCCTGATCCGCGAGTGACTTCAAACTCCGCGCAACCTCCCGCATATGTTTGAGATCAAGCCCGCTGGTTGGTTCGTCAAACACAATGATCTCCCGGTTACTCACAATGGCAGACGCAATCGCTACTCGCTGCTTCTGCCCGCCGGAAAGAGAAAGCGGGTGCCTGTCTTTATATTCTAGCAGATCAAACTGTTCAAGGATTTGCTCCACAACAGTCTCATCTTCATCATCCATGCTCAGAAGAACTTCATCTGTCACGCTTTCGGTAAATAGCTGATGGCTGGTATCCTGCATCACCATATAGCAATGTTTGAGCCGGGCTTTCCAATCAAGGGATTTTCCATCAATCTGCAAGACGCCACATTTCTTTTCCAACCCGCAAACACAGCGGGCCAGAGTAGATTTTCCAGCGCCATTTAGGCCGATAATGGCAATCGTTTCTCCAATGGGCAGTTCTGCACTCGGAATATGGAGGCTTTCCGGTTCCTGCTTTTTATACGCAAAGCAGAAATTTTGAAATTCCATCTGTTTAGTTGTATGCGCCTGATACTGATTAGCGGGTTTCAGCTTCGAGAGAGAAAACGGTCGCAGCCCCATTTCCTTTCGAGTGCTATCCGATAAGCTGTCAAATTCAGCAGGTGTGTATTCTTGCTCAATCTCCCCATCTTTTACATATAGTACACGGTCCACAAGATCGTGAAGGTAGTAAAGGCGGTGTTCTGCAATCAGAATTGTTTTGCCCTGCTTTTTCCAGAGGCTCAGGACCTGCCGCAAGTCATCAATGGCAGCCATATCCAAATTAGAAGATGGTTCGTCAAGAACCATAATTCCCGGCAGCAATACACTTGATGAAGCACAGGCTATTTTTTGCTTTTCCCCACCGGACAGAGCAAACACGCTCCGCCCCATCAAATCTTCGATATGATAATCGGAAATTGTCCTGTCCATCCTTTGCAGGATGTCCTCCTGAGGATAGCCCAAATTTTCACAGGCAAAGGCTAATTCACTATCCGTATCTACGTTGAAAAACTGGCTTTTAGGATTTTGGAACACAGATCCCACCATAGCAGCCAAGTCGTAAAGCGGCGTATCGGATACACTTTTTCCGTCCAGAAAGACATTGCCCTCTAAATTGCCCTCATAATAATGAGGCACCAGCCCGTTTACCAAACGAGTGATTGTTGTTTTCCCACAGCCGGATTCCCCTGTGAGTAAAACAAATTCCCCGGTTTTTATGGTTAGATTGATATTTCTAATACCTCCGCCGTAGGATTCTTCACCATAAGAAAAAGAAACATTTTGAAAATCTATCATGGCAAAATCCCTCCTGCGGAAATTATCGGGGAAGCAATCGCCCAAAACACTACAAAGCAGCAAAACAAAATCAGCACCACATCGGCAAAATTAAATTTGAGCTGGCAAATGTTTGTGCGTTTAACAGGAGCGCCGAGACCACGGGTAATTGCCGCAGCGGAGAGTTCCTCACCGATTTTCACGGAGCAGGTAATCATCGGGATCAGCTTATACTCCAATATCTTTGAAGATTTTTTCCCTCCAAGCTTAATTCCCCGCATTTTCATAGCATCGCTGATTGCTTCTGACTCCTGAAAAACAGTCGGAAAGAAGCGGAACATGACTGTTAAGGGAATCGTCACCTCTTTGGGCATATGGATTCTTTCCATGCCGGAAATCAATTCGCTGACAGTTGTTGTTTTCACTGCATAGGCAGCAATCGCAACACTGGGAAGGATTCGGCAGAAGAATCCTGTTGTAAACAGAACGAGGAAATTCAATATCCCCGTAAGGTGCGGCAAAACATAAATTTGAACAGCATAAAAAACAGAAAACACAGCAATATAGCCCACCGCTTTTGCACATTGTTTTGAGGTAAGCAGCAATATAGCCGGAACCGCACAAAGAACAAGGCGGATCAGCCCCATAGCTTCTCCGCCTGTCCCTCCCATGACAAAAATACTGATGATGAAGATGAGCAACAGCTTTGTACGCGGATCAAGCCGCAGGCCTGTTTCTGCTTTTTTGCTGAGTAGAATTTCCCGCGCCATTATGCAATACCAGCACGCTGGAAGTGCTTTTTACAAATGGCCTTTCCAATCAGACCACCAACAATACCAAACACAAAGCAGGCAACCAGCAGAATAGGCGCAATCCACATAGGCATATATGTATTAAGGGTAGCTGCATATTCAGCGCCGTATCCTTCGGTCAGCATTACCATATAGCTTTCACGGTTCAGGAAAATGGGAGCAAAATTGCCAAACACCCAGATGCTGAACACGCCGCAGGAAAGGACTGTACTTTTCGCGCTCTTGTAGTCAGCCTTTTTCAGGATCACATCAGCCAACAGGCCGCCAACGAGACCAGTTACCATAGTAAGATAGCCGTTGCCGAAGAACACCATGACCAGGCCGATCAGGAAACCCATGATTGCGGTCATCCCGAATTTTTTAGCCTTTGTAACATACAGCATATAGGGGATGCCACCAATCAAAGGGCACAGCACCGCCATCAACGGAATAAAAACGGGGATGAAGCCAAGCATCGCCACCAGCATGACGATGACAACATAGATGACGGTGTAGATGCCGATAGTAATTAAATCTTTTCCCTCAAGCCGGGAACTTTTTTTCTGGGAACTCATACCAGTATCCTCCTTATCTCTGAGAAAATGAAAATGTGGTGCGGTTAGCTCCTTCTAACCACACCACTTATAATAGCAATTTGCGCTCACGATTCCAACCCAAAACCAATTTTATTCTACCCAAAATCAGTATTTTTGCGTTTATCCAATCGTAACTTCTGCTTTATAGTTTTTTGGATTCACTCCGTATTTCCTTTTGAACGCTGCCGCAAAATTGCTCGCTTTTGAATATCCCACCAGTATAGCCACCTGGCTGACATTTAAATTGCTTTCTAACAGTAGGCTTGCCGCCTTTTCAAGCCGTTGGTCGATGATATACGCATGAACTGATGTTCCGAACAGGGAGGAAAAGCCCTTTGTCAATTTTGAAGTGCTTATATTGACCTGCCGCGCCAATTCCTCGCAGCTCGGAGCCAGAGCGAGCTGACTGTCAATAATTCTCTTTGCCTCTATGATGGAACCCCGGTCACTTCTGGAAATTGCAACATAGGTTGATGCGAGAATACTCAGCTCCAGGACCTCGCTCAAATATACCGACAGCAACTCAAAGACCTTGCTTTCCAGAAACAGGTATCCCAACCCGCCGCGATATTGCGTAAAGTCTTTCAGTTCCGCAAAAATGTGTTCCATGTAGGGAGTAATATTCACCTTTGATATGCCGTCCAGTAGTTTTTTCTGATAGACATCAATCTCACCGGCCTCAAAGTAGTCATTCAAAATCTTGTAGAAATAGGATAGAGGTATTTTCACATTTTTGAAAAGGAAATTGCTCTTTTTAGAATAGCATAGATATTCCATTTTCCCGTGGCCGCGATAAATACAGGATTCCCCTTTTTGTATGCTGGCACTTTGCCGGTTGTCTGCGATATTCCAGGAAACACCGTCATTGAAGCAGAACAGCATTTGTATGTATTCTTCACTGCTCACTCCTTGCACATTCATATCCGAAAAGTAATTCATTCTCCAATCTGAAACAACGGCCCCCTGCTTCGTAACAATCTGCGAAATCTGACCGGTTCCCATGTCTGCCGGAATATCTATGGTGATTGTCTGCGGTGAATTAGAGAGCAGATCACGATAAAGATTATTCATGTATTGATTTGTCATGTATGAGCGCCCTCCTCATGGTTAGTCACGGCTAATCATAGTTTACAACACTAACCCAGAAAAGTCAATTTGCTGCTGTAAAAACACAGAAGCCGTATTAACCGGCCTCTGTGTGTATTGTGTATGTTAATCCAAAATAAGTTCAGCTAATATAACTTCCTCCGCCTGTGCTTTCAGCGTGTTCATCAGCCCCACCCAGCGCATGGAGTCACGGGCTTTCAGTTCTTCGGTGACGCCCGCCGCTTCCATCATACGGGGCAGCATGGCGTCCATCCGTTCACGCGCCGCCCGGTCAATCTCCAACAGGTGCGGGTACAGCTTTTCGCTCAAAATTAGGTTGCTATAAAGGCCGGGCCGGTGTTCCTTCAGATAGCGTTGCCGCATACGGCCATACTTGCCGATGGGGGCCTCCGGCTGCTCAGACAAGTTCAGGTCGGGGATGTAGTAATCCCCGCAGCGGGTGTAAGTCAATTCGCTCATGTTCATTCTCCTTTGCACTGTGATGGTTAAACTGCGGCGTTGGCCGATACGGTTGCCTTGCGCGGCTCCTGCCTGGGTAACTGGCTGACGGTGGTAAAAATGCCCTTTTCCATGTCCTCGGCCCGGATTGCGGCCTTTGCCACCTCCACTTGGGCTTTGCGTTTGGCGTTGTAGCGTTCTTCCCATTCCTTCTGCTTGCCATTTGCCTTGCGGCGTAAGTAGTTCTGGTGAAGCCTGTCCTTGCGTTCCTCCTTCTTCCGCAGTTCTTCCTGTTCCTCCGGGGTCAGGGGAACCGGCTGCAAGGCGGGCGGGATATACCGGCCCACAAAGTTGAAGTAGATTTCAACCTCCTGCGTGGTATCCTGGCTGCCTTTCCGGGCGCGCTCATGGACAAGGATTTTCTCTACAAACTCGTTGAGCATGGTGTTTGTCAGCGTGTCGAAGTTCTCGTACTTATCAATCAGGGCAATAAACTTCTCCGCAGATTTCCGGCTCTGCTCATAGCCGGTAACGGCCTTTTCCAGTT
>NZ_JACJKW010000014.1 GCF_016901775.1 Intestinimonas butyriciproducens | reverse complement strand
CTTGAACATGTGTATAATTTCGTTTCTTCATGACAAGACCCCCTGATGTAGTCTATTTTCCTACATCAGGGGGTCTTTTGTCACTGTCCGTTTTTACTGGACCTGTTCATTTTGCCCAGCTCTTTTTGTTCTTACGCTTCGGTGGGGTTTTCCCAGTTGTGCCACACATTCTGCACATCGTCATTATCTTCCAGCATTTCCAGAAGCTTGTTCATGTTCTTGATAAAGAAACACGCAAAAAACAACCATTTTCAGAACTTTTTGACTGAATTTACTTCCTCTCATGCACCACACAATTCGCTATGTATAGCACAGTTTATTTGTACAGATATATAATACCAGACAATAAAGATAGAAGCAAGCAAAAAGCACAGCCCTGCTCTAATTAGTGAGCAAGGCTGTTTGTGTAACACTGATAACAAGTTGGTGCTTTATGTATGTCAATATATAACATAATTTAGTTCGTTTCCAGATAAAGATACGCTTGTGCCGTCCATATATTCAATATCAATTCCCCTTAACTGAATACTTGCAATGGTGGAGTTATACCATGCATTCGCCCAATACCAATCAGAGTTTCCGGTGAGTCCCTGCCCCTGTGCATACGGACCTGTAGCTTGTCCTCTGAAATTCGCATAATCACGGATTTCGCAGTATACTATGTCTCCAACGGCATTGTATGGTACCACTTCAAATGTAATATATTTTATGACTTTATCGGACATATTTCTAAAACCAAAAAATATATCCACGCCACCCACAGAATCCGGTTTACTAACCTGGAGTTTGGTTACTCTCACAATATTTTTTACACGCTTTTCCATCTTGAGTTCTTGTAACTTTTGAGAAGCAGCTTCCACACTATCATAATTTATTACTCTTGTTTTCTCATCAGAAGATAATTTATTGTAAGTACTCTTCGCTGTATTGATTGCTTCCTCGCTGTTTAATGTCACTTGCCCTATTTGATCAATCAAATTGATAACATTTTGCACCTTCAGATTGCTCAGTTGCTCTTCGGCCTGTTCCAGTATTTTATAGTTTGTCACACCAACCTGCACTTCTTTATTGGCCCGGTTATATTGCTTTCTAATATCAGAAATCACCGATTCTTGCTCCAAAGTTACAGTGCCAATCGAGTCAATCGCCGATTCCAGTTCAGCAATTTCCGTTTTATTTTCTTCAATTCTTTTTTCTTCCATCAGTTGGTCATAAATTTTCCTTGCTTCTTTCAGTGCGGAAATCTGTTCCAACTGCTTATACTCTGATTCTTTCAACTCATTAGCCGCTTCTTCCGCCGCAGTTATTTTTGCTCCGCTTTCCAGTGTGACTTCACCTATTTCCGAGATCATATTGTCTACCTTTGTAGCTGCTTCACTTTTGCTGCAAGCGCATAATGAAAGGCACATCCCGGCAATTATTAAAATCCATACCGCTCTTTTCATTGTGTTTCCCCTCCTTCATTTTCCTATTTCCACGCCTAACTGTCCTTCAGCATTTTTCTATGCTCTCGATTAAGTAATACCAGTGTCTAAAATATTATTTCGCCTGGTTTATTTAATCTTTTCAAAATACGCAATAATACCATAGTAGAAAGCACTTTGGTGTGCATATGTCATACACACAATACGATAGTCAGGATGTTCGTCCAAAAACTTATTTAACTCATCCTCAGCAAATCTCATCACAAATCTGTCTTTCATAATATTCTCCCTTTCTAAATCTTCTATTTTGCTTCCACTTGATTATCAAACGCCCACTCAAATACCTTTCCTTCACTCTCAAAGCGCAATGTATATTCTTGTAAGTTTGAGATTTCTGTTTCTAAAATTGCTACTTCAATCTGTGCTTCTGCCGTGCCATTTTCCAATAATTTATCAGAAGATTCTTCATAAATCAGTTCTCCATCCGTTCCCCAAAATCCTGCGCGAAATACTAATTCTGCACGAAAATCCGGAGACACTAAGTAAACTTTTGGCATAGGGGTATCTGCATCTTCCTCACCCGAAAAAGGTTGAAGAGAAAGTTCCGCATCCCCTGTATTCGTCACTGTCATATACACTTTTACTCGAACATGATCTTCTGGAAGCTCTATATGGACTAGCTCCATACACTTATCATACACCCATGTATCTTGTTTTAAGCCTTCGTATTCTTCGTCATTATATCCCATCATTTCTTGACACAATTCATCTTCTGTCTGAACAGAGTACCCCGTAATTATTGCGCTTATTTGTTTGTTAAAAGCGATTTCTTCCTTTGTGGAAACTGAAATAACTTCATTCTCTTTTTGTTCGTTCTGGCTTGTTTTACCTTCTCCGTTCAAATCATTCGTCGTGTTTCCCTCATCTGTACAAGAAACACAGATACTCATTAACAACATTTGAGTAGCCAATAATATAGCTGTTACTCTCTTCATACAAATCACCCCAACATATCAAAATCACATCTATAATATCATGTTGCAATCTTTTTGTAAACTTTTGTAGTGTATAAAAACTACAATTCTTTCGATAGTATAGTGCTTAGGTGATATAATTGGAAAATAAATTTGTAGTCCATCCTCGCAGACCAGCTTTCGGAAAAACTTCAGTTGTCTCAGCTCGTTTGCCAGATGAAATGATTAAAAAGCTTGATGAAGTTGCAAAACAAACTGGTCGCACAAGGAACGAGCTAATACAAATGTCTATTGATTTTGCACTAAAAAATTTGGAGATATCAGATGAATAAAAAATCCCCAGATCGGCTTAACGGCTTTTCTGGGGGGTACTATTATATTGGATAAAACTGCTTTAATTTTTCGTGCAGTGCACACGCTGATTTACTCGATGAAACAGGTCTCTCCATCATTGGACCTGTTCTCTTGCCAAATTGTTTTCCTTTAAGGTCTGATAAAGTGGTTTTTGTTGGAAGAAACATGATCTGTTCTAAATGCGTGTCCATGTATCTCAGAAATTCTTTGCTTAAGGATTCTTTGGCCAATTCACTATCAAAGCTAGACACATTTATATATCGTTCTATCTGACTTGCATCTCCTACAACTTGATATTTTACCTCTTTCCAGATAGCCTTACACTCAATAAGCCAGGGATACATTGTTTCGATCAGTTGAATGTATATTCTTAACAAATGACTGTTTTGAAAAAATTCAAATTCATTTGTGATATCTTCAACGGGAGGAAATTTCTCTTGCTTATAATATTCCTTATAAGCATATTGACGCATGAATTGCTCTAAATTAGCAATAGCACATTCTTGTTCCGGTGTTGCAAGAACTGCGTATTCAGAAGGGATATACATATTATTCCTATATGCTTCTTGTTTCAATGTATTTTGATCAATATAACTGTCCCATTTTTTAGAATATATGTTTAAGCATTCCAGTGTTTCTGGTAGTAAAATAGCATTTTTATCTTTCTCAATTTCTTCTAGAAATCTTTGTCGCCTTTGGTTATCTTGTTTGAGTTCTGTTTTCGATTTAAAGCGTCTCTCTTTACGACCATCAATATCTATCAATATATCAGGGGTAAACTTATGATAATATGTCCACTCTAAAATTCCCTCCTTTTGCATAGAAATTAAATTTCTCTCTATAGTGGTACGAATGAGATTCCATAATGAACGCAAATATTGTTCTTTCCCTGGCCTCATATCTCCTTTAATGGACCAGGGGTTAAATTCCATTTTATCTCTTCTATTCCAATTTTCTGCATTTTTAAGTTGATCAAATGTATATTGTGAGAATATACCCAGAGAATTAGCAAGACGGTACATTTTCCCTTCATAGGAAGAATATCCACATGAAAGCAAAAGTAATGGTTTCAAATAATTTGCATATTTCCCGTGTCTTCCTCTATTCTCATCGATCTTGCGTGGACTATCATATATTTCTTTTATAATAATTGCACGCTTTGAAGAAATCTCTGGTTTTATCTCAGATGCTTTACAATAGCTAATATATTTAGATAATTCTCGCTCAATTGCTGCTCGATTTTTAGCTCCTGTTTGTGGTTTTTGCCCCGTTATTGCTTCAAAAAAAGCTGTAAAATCTTTAAATTGCTGACCTTTTTTCACATTTTGAAAATTATACTTATATTTACTCATCTATTCCTTTCCGCAGGCAGGAACTCTTTTATATGTTTTTCTCCTCTCTAAAAATCTATTCATTTAATAAAACAAAATATATTCACACATTATAAATTGGTATTTTTAAATTTTATATATATTATGGTATTATAAAATTATATAGGAGAAAGAAATACCAAATCATAATTTAGATTTACAATTTTGGTATTTTTTACTTTGTAATATATAAATAGAGTCCCTATCACCCGCTTGATTTGTATTCAGACTCTTTCGTCTGTATTACAGATTATACCATAAATTCCCTAAAATTTCAAGTTTTATTTTAGTTAATTTATGTAAATTTTATTTTACACTGTGCAAATCATCCCCCCTTGCGATTTAACTTCAATCCATCTTTTCATTATTAGTATTGTAGACTTAGCTGTATAATTTTATAATTTATAATTTTAACTTAAAAATTAAAATATTTAATTTGACTATGATTTATTTTTTACAATATTTTATTGCATGGATTGCTCCTGTTTCTGCTACCTCTAGCTCCTTCTTCCTCCCATTATCCTATGTCCATAACTATGCCCCAACTATTCTGGCCCCTTCGGGGCCCTGCTCATATTCTCCTAGTAAACAAATTGATTAGATTTTCATCTTAAATTTATCCTTTATTGGGGGGCATATAAAATTTCATCTCTTTTGCAAACCATTGTTTTCCACCATATATTTTAAACAATATAATAAAAAAGGGGCAAAGCATTATAGCCTCACCCCATTGATAAATTGAAACTAACCTTTCTGTTTCAGCTCACGCTTATATTTGTAGTAGGTATTCCTAGCCAAACCTGTAAGCTGCATCATTTCCATGTCTGATAAACTTCCACCAAAATCTTTACTGTGCTTCAGAATGATTTCTTTGCTGGCAACACTTTTCTTTGTGATTAACTTTACACCAGCCTTTTGTCCGATCTGTTTACCGTTCATTCTGGCTGTCTGGATACCTTCTCTTGTTCTCTGGTGAAGATCAGAAACCTCTTTCTCCGCCTGGTCAAAGGCAATCTTAATTTGTTCCTTTGCTAAAGCTAAAAGATATTTATTGACCCCTTCTAAAATCAAATCCACATGACTGCCTGTCAGTTGTACTTGATTCTCCATAGCTGCTTTATATGTACTTGTGTTAATATGCGGCTCTTTCAAGAAAACAAGATTGATACCTTGTCGAAACATATCTTGATAAGCTTCAAAACCTTCCTCTGCATTTCTACTCATACGGCTTACACTGTCAAAAACGACTATATCACCAGTTTTAAGTTGTTTTAACAATTTCCCCCATTCTTTACGGTCAAGGCTTATTCCGGTATAGGCCTCTTTGATAATCATAGCTTCTGGATAGACCGCCTTAATATTACGCTCCTGTCTCTCGATATTCTGTTTGTTGGTACTAATTCTGCAATATCCATAAATCATATCTAGTCCCCTCTTGCCAAGAAAGTATTAAATCTATCGTTCGTTTGATTTGATACTATAAAAATATCAAAAATGAAACAGCCTGATACTACAAACACATACATTACTTTTAATACTCTTCTTTTATACTATGCCACTCCACCACTACAAACAAAAAGCAGGACAAAGTAAAATCTCTTTGCCCTGCTTCTATACTACAAATTCATAAGAACGCTTTTATGTTTAGCTATCTCTATGATTTCTTCATCCCGTAAGCTATTTAAGTATGTTTGAGTAATTCTAATATTCTCATGGCCCAGGAGCCTTGAGATTGTATAAAGGTCTGTCCCCAGCTTCATTTGCTGTTGTGCAAAGAAATGTCGGCAAGTGTGGGGAGATACTCTAACTCCTTTAATTCCGCTTCCATGTCGTTTGACAATATGCTCAACAGCACTATTTGTAAGCTGTCGGCCATGAAAAGACAAAAAGTAATAATGATCGGTGGATTTTAGGGTAAAATAGCGCTCTGCTGCTAATTGATAACGCAACAAGGCCTTTTGCAGAAGCGGCGTAATAGGAACAACTCTCTGCTTATGGTTTTTACCTTTTATAACAATAAAGTCATCATGGATATCTTCCTTTTGGATACAGCACAATTCCCAACAGCGTATTCCTGTTTCAAACAATGTAACTAGAACAGCATTATCACGGATAGATATAAAATCATATCCCTTGCAGGATTGGAGCATAGAGCGCACATCAGAAGGATTATAAGTCCTAATAATAGGCTTCTCTTCCTTACACCATTTGAAGTTCTTCTTGGTATTAAAACCGCCATAGCCTTCTTCGTAGCAATACTGCAAAAAAGACTTTACTATTTTCAATAATCCATTGATATATGTTCCCTTTCTCCCCGCTTCGGTCATATGTTTTGCAAATTGCCTTACTGCTGCAAGCGTAATATCTTCGATTTCATCCAGATCAAGATTTTCTTCGCAAAAACGCAAAAAAAGATTGAGGCCATTCCGATACCCCCGTATCGTCTTGGGGGTATACTTTCTGACCTCAATCTCTATCAGATATTCCTTGACCAACACTTCCAGTTTCATACTACTTCCTCCTTCTGCTCACAAATTGTATACCACAATAGAAGGAAGTATGTATGTCATCGCTCAAATCAGAAAATACACAACTCATTCAAACCCCAGTTGCTAATTCCCTGATTATTGGCGAAAAACATAAGCTATTCAGTCAAAAAAGTTCACTCTTACGCTTCGGTGGGATTCTCCCAGTTGTGCCACACATTCTGCACATCGTCATTATCTTCCAGCATTTCCAGAAGCTTGTTCATGTTCTTGATGTCGTCTTCGTCATCCAGAGAAATGTAGGTCTGGGGCACCATGGCCTCCTCGGCCTCCAGGAATGTAAAGCCGTTTTCCTCCAGCTTTTCCCGGACAGATCCCAGATCATCGGGAGTGGTGGTGATTTCGAACACATCCTCCTCTGCGGAGAAATCGGAAGCGCCGGCTTCCAGAGCCTGCATCATCACATCATCCTCATCCATGTCATCCAGACGCTCCACCACCAGCATACCCTTGCGGTCAAACTGCCAGGACACGCAGCCGGAAGCACCCAGATTTCCGCCGTATTTATCAAAGTAGTGACGCATGTCACCGGCGGTACGATTGCGGTTGTCGGTGAGAGTCTCCACAATGACGGCAATGCCCTTGGGGCCATAGCCTTCATAGGTGATGGATTCGTAATCTTCACCGGCGCCGCCGGAAGCATATTTCTGCAAAACCCGGTTGATGTTGTCATTGGGCACATTGTTGGCCTTGGCCTTGGCGATCACATCCCGCAGCTTGCCGTTGACGCTGGGGTCGGCCGAGCCGCCGGTACGGATGACCACCGCCATCTCGCGGGCGAATTTGGTGAATACTTTGGCGCGCTGCTGATCCACAACGCCTTTTTTCCTGGCAATATTATGCCATTTGGAATGTCCGGACATTTCGTCCCCTCCTATATCCTTCAAATAGATTCCATTTTTCGTTCCCTCTTCCAAGGAAGAGCGGTCAAACGCTATTTTTCATTTTAACACATTTCCTGGTGAAAAATCAATGTATAAAACCCAGGGAGGCGGTACACAATAGGAACACAAGAAATGAGGTGAGCGCATGAAGAACCAGAACAGCAAAAACAGCCAGAACAGTAAAAATGGCAAGATGGAGAACAACAAGGCTGAAAACAGCAAGAACTGCAAATACGACGGCTGATTGCCTGGCAATGCGCAAAAAGGACTGCCTTTCGGCGGTCCTTTTTGCATGGGTGCTTCAGATTTCCCGCACCCGCACCACACCGGGAATTCCCAACAGGCTGATCTGAAGCTGAGCTGCTGTGGTCTGCTCTCCCAGCTTCAACGCAATGGTCACCGGCGCGACGCCGTCGGCCGGTATATTCTGATTGATGGTAAGGATATTGGCGCCGGCATCGTAGATACAGCTGAGGACAGCCGACAGCACTCCCGGCTCATCGGCCAGGGAAAAATACAAGGTAATCATGCTGCCTCCGCCCCGGTCAAACAGCTCCACACTATCTTTATACTTATAGAAGGCGCTGCGGGATATGCCGCAGGCGCGGGCGGCCATGGCGGCGCTTTTCACCGTTCCCCGGGCCAGCATTTCCTTGGCCCGTACCACTTTCAGAAATACATCGGGCAGCACCTGACTGTCGATGAGCAAGTAGGTGGGTTTTTCCGCCATGGTCTTTCCTCTCCTTTATTCTTTATTCTTTGGTCCGCTCGTCTGCAAACCCCAGCACCCGTGGCAGCAGATTTTTGTGATCGGGCTTGGTATCCCGCAAAAGCTCGGCATCCTCTTCGCCCAGATCCCCCCACACAGAAAAGCGTCCGTCATCCTGCAAAGCGATCTCCATACCGGTATAGCGGCTGTATTTCTCATCGGCATAGTCTTCCTGCCAGCCAAACAGTTCCCGGGCTGCCAGCACCACTTTGCCCTGGCCATAATAGTATCTTGTCACCCTGTTCTTCCCTCACTTCCGGTTCCCACCAGCGCCCATTTGTGCTATACTGAAAAAAAGGGATTTTTTCACCAGCGCCTGGGTTTTTAAGAATATTGTAAGGTTTTCAAGAAGATTTTGCAACACTTTGCTGTTATACTTGCTTGCAACAACCAAGGGAGGTGTTTCCCATGCATTCAGATCGTACCCCGGAGCAGGAAGAGCGCAGTTACCGACGCCGGCGCAAGGCGGTAAGCCTTTGCTCCCTTCTGGGACTGATCGGCGTGTTCCTTTTTATCACTTTCACTTTCGGCAGCCGTATCCTCACCTTTGCCTCCGACCCGGAGGGTTTCCGTGCCTGGGCCCAGGGACAGGGGATCCTGGGCCGGCTGGCCCTCATCGGCATCCAGGTGCTTCAGGTGGTGGTAGCCATCATGCCGGGCGAAGTGGTGGAAATCGCCGCAGGCTTCACCTTCGGCGCCTGGGAGGGCTTGATTCTTTGCCTCACCGGCTCTGTACTGGGCTCCATCATCATCTATGGTTTTACCCGCCGCTTCGGTGTAAAGATGGTAGAAGCCTTTATCTCCCGGGAAAAGCTGGATTCGCTGAAATTTATCCACAACAGCCGCAAGCTGGAGCTTTTGATCTTCTTCCTTTTCCTCATTCCCGGCACACCCAAGGATGTGATCACCTACTTCATCGGTTTGACGCCCATGAATCTGAAAACCTTTCTGGTGCTGTCCACCATCGCCCGGATCCCTTCGGTGATCTCCTCCACCATGGGCGGCAACGCTATGGGCCTTCAGGACTACAAGCTGGCGATCATCGTCTTTGCCATCACGGTGCTAATCAGCTCCATCGGACTGCTGATCTACACCCGCATTGTGAAAAAACACAACGGAAAACATTGAAAAAAGCCCGGTCTCAGCCGGGCTTTTTCTATTCTTCCATCTGCTTTTCAAAGCGGAAAAACACATCGCCGCCAGGAATCGGTTGACTGGAAGCATGGGGCAATGGATGGGCATCGCAATAAAACTCCACAATGTGAAAGCCGCACTTGTTCACATAGAAGTGAATGTTCCTCTTGTCAAAATAAGGAGTATGGGTCTCCCACACCCTGGCACGGGGATAGGCTTGCTGGATGACCTGCCAGGCGCTCTGTCCCAGGCCCCTGCCATGGATGTCCGGCCGAATGAACAGCAGCTCCAGCCCGCAGCGTCTTTCCTCTTCTTCCCACCGCACCACAGCGCCGCCTGCCACTTGTCCCTGGTGCAGAATATGGTATGCCCTGCACCTGGGATCGTCCAGAGATTCTTCCACATCTTTTCGCGGGATCGCCGGAGGGATATCCTTCCCAAACACATCCTGCGCCCCTTTGTCAAAGGCCTGCTGCACCTGTCGGATAAATTCTTCCCGCTCTTCCTTTTCCAGCGGGTCAAGCTGTACTATGTTCGTTCTGTCCATTCAGTGTTTCCTCCTTGTCGGCTATTATAGCATCTCATCGTTTATCAAAGCAACAGAGCGGACACCGCAGCTGCGGTGTCCGCTCCTATTTTATGGGAATATCAATCAGGGAGGAATGATTCTACTTCTTTTTGCATCAGGCATCCAGCTGATTGGCGTCTTTCAGCACCAGATCCACTGTGATCTCCTGGCCGCCGCGGATCAGTCCCACTTCGACGGTGTCACCCACCTGGCATTGATCCTTGGCATAGTTCAGTTCAGACAGAGTGCTCACTTCTTCTCCGTTAAAGGAGACGATATAGTCCCCGGCCTGGATGCCGGCCAGCTGTGCTGCGCCGCCTTCCACCACTTCGGCCACCCGCAGCCCGGCTGTAATGCCCTGCATCCGGCCATAATAGGAATTGATTTCTTCCACGGTGACGCCCAGCATAGGCCGATCCTGTACAGCGCCATATTCGATAAAGTCGTTGGCCACTTTAAGGGCGGTGTTGCTGGGAATGGCGAAGCCAATGCCCACCGCTTCCGATGTGTTGATCTTGGAGGAAACCACACCTACCACTTCGCCCAGGCTGTTGAACAGCGGGCCGCCGGAGTTGCCGGGATTGATGGAGGCATCGGTCTGGATCACATTCATGATATAGTTGCCGATCTGGATATCACGGCTGGTGGAGGAAATGGCGCCCTGGGTCATGGTGTTGGCAAATTCCAGACCCAGCGGATTGCCGATGACCACGGCAGGCTCACCTACTACCAACTGATCGGAGTCGCCGAAAGTAGCGGCTTTCAAACCATCGGCGTCAATTTTGATGACAGCGATATCGGTCTTTTCATCGGTGCCCACCACCTGGGCCTGGTATTCCGTGCCGTCATAGGTGCGCACTGTAATGCTCAGCGCATCGGCCACCACATGGTCGTTGGTGATGATATAGCCGTCCTCTTTCATGATAATGCCGGTTCCCACGCCGCTGCCATTGGACATCTGGCTGGTAATAGCCACCACCGAGGATACATTTTCTTCATAGATCTGAGCGGAAGTGAGGGAATCCTCTGAATAGGTGGGCTGATAGATCACCTTGGTGCCGCTGGTGGTGTTGCCGGAGGAGCTGGAACTTGTGCCCTTGGAAGGTTCATACCCCATCCATTTCAGATAGCCCACGGTGGAGCCTACCGACACGGCGGCCACCAGCACCAGAGCGCCCACTCCTTTGAAGAAACGGCCCACCCGGCTCTTTCCTCCGGAACGATGCTCCTTGGGGGCCCGGGGCTGCCGGGGTTTTCCGCCATAGATGCCCTGGGTATCATAAGCGCTTCTGGCCTGTCCATAGGAAGGAGTTGCCCCTGCATTCTGGGCACTCTGATTCCAGCCGCCCTGATATCCGCTCTGGCTCCGCTCCTCCTGGCCCCAGCCGCCATTGGAAGCTGTATGGAAGTTCTGGGTGTTCTCCCCATTTTCCCGATTCATTTTATCCTCATTCATAGAAGTGTTGCCTCCTTTTTCTTTCTCAAAGACTTACTGCCTTTCTCTGTTTTTTATTATCCATCGAAATTATGAAAATGCAATATCTTAAAAAAAAACAAATTGTAAAGAACTGTATCCCTTTCTTTGTAACCATTCCTTTACTGTTTGTAACTGACCCGGGGTTGTATCTTCGTCCTTATTATTTTATAATAGGATCGTCGAAAAAACCATTTTTTTGTCGAATCAGCAACGGAGGCTTTTGCCATGACATCTCATCCTTCTCCTCATCGCCGCGCCGCAGCCTTTCTTCTTTCCTGCTGCGCTTTTGTCCTGTCTGTTTTTGCCCTTATCACCTGCTTTACCGGCCGGCCAGGCACTCCCGCCTCGGACCACAAGCCCGGCCAGGGAGAAAACTCTCAACAGCTGGAAGCGCAGCGTCAGCAGCTTCTGGAAAAAGCCGATACCCTGCGCCGGGGATATTTCTATGACGAAGCCCTGGAGCTTTTGGAAAACGCCGACAAAAAGCTGGTGAATGAGGATGTGCAGCAGGCCATCCAGACCTGCCAGCAGGCCAAGGACTCCCTGGTGAAATATGAGGGGATGCCCTACCATGTGTTTTTCCACAGCCTGATCATTTATCCGGAGCTGGCTTTTGACAACGAGGGACATCCGGCCGAGGGCTACAATATGTGGATGACCACCGTCAGCGAATTTAAAAAGATGCTGCCCTTGCTGCTGGAAAATGGTTTTGTCCTCTATGATATCAATGAGCTGATCCAGGTAAATGAAGATGGCTCTGTGACCCAGAAGGACATCTACCTGCCCCAGGGGAAAAAGCCTTTGATTCTGTCGGTGGACGATCTGAGTTATTACGATTATATGGCCCCCGATGGCTTTGCCACCCGGCTGGTGATCAACGAACAGGGAGATGTGGTCACCGAAGTAAAAGCTCCTGATGGCACGGTGAGCAACACCTATGACGGCGATGTGCAGCCCATTGTGGATCAGTTCGTCAAGGAACATCCGGAATTTTCCTTCCGGGGAGCCAAGGGCATTCTGGCCCCCACCGGTTATCAGGGAGCCTTCGGCTACCGGATCACCGACCTGGAGCTTTATACCCCGGAAGAAGGCCAGCAAATGCTGGAGGATGTGCAGAAAATCGCTCAGCGCCTGCGGGAAACCGGCTGGGAGATCGGCTGCCACAGCTATACCCACAACGGCTACTGGCGGGGCGATATCACCATGGAAGAGCTGGAAAGCGACCTGACCCGCTGGCGGGAACTGATCGGCACCTACACCGGCCCTACCCAAGTTCTCATCACTCCTTTCGGCGCCCACTATAGCCCCAGTGATCCCCGGTATCAGTATATGGTGGATCAGGGCTTTAAAATCATCTGTCCTGTGGCCGCCAACATGGCCACCTCTTATGAAGGCAACAGCATGATCCAGAACCGCCTCAATCTGGACGGTTACACCATGCTCAAACACCCTGAGCGCATCAGCAAATATTTCTTTGATCCTTCCCAGGTGGTGGATCCCGCCCGGCCTCCTCTGAATTGATCGTTGGCCTGTCCCGCCCCAAGCCGGGACAGGCCCTTTTTTGCCTTTTGCACAAAGTTGGCCTCCTGTTGCGGCAAACTGTCCGCCACGCGCGGACAAATCGGTATTTTTGTTTGAAAAAGAAAGTCTTTTCTCATTGAAAAGTTAAAAAGCTGTGATATAATGTTTGTGGACAGCTTTGTCCCTTTGCATGAAAACACATTTTATTATGAATACGGAGATGAGCGAAATGTCTGAAAGAATGATGGACGCCCTGGTCAAGACCGGCCCCGTCAAAGGTCTGACCCTCACCCAGGTGCCCGTTCCCACCCCCGGTAACGGCGAAGTGCTGATCAAGATCCACAAAACTGCGATCTGCGGCACCGATGTGCACATCTACAACTGGGATCCCTGGAGCCAGGCCAACCTCAATCCTCCCCTGGTCACCGGCCACGAATATGTGGGCGAGATCGCCGAATGCGGCCCCAATGCCACCAAGTACAAGGTGGGCCAGCGGGTCACCGGCGAAGGCCATATCATCTGCGGCACCTGCCGCAACTGCCGTGAGGGCAATGGCCAGTGGTGCCCCACCGCCAAGGGCGTGGGCGTCAACCGGGACGGCGCTTTTGCCGAGTACCTGTGCATTCCTGAGAGCAATGTGGTGCCTGTGGACGAGGATCTGGACGAAGATCTGGTCTCCTTCTTCGATGCCTTCGGCAATGCCACTCACACCGCCCTGATGTGGGATCTGGTGGGCGAAGATGTGCTGATCACCGGCGCCGGCCCCATCGGCATCATGGCTGTGGCCATCTGCAAATATGCCGGTGCCCGCAATGTTGTCATCACCGATGTGAATGACTTCCGTCTGGATCTGGCCAAGAAGCTGGGCGCCGACGCCTGCGTCAATGTGGCCAAAGAGAAGCCCGAAGATTATTTCGAGGCTCTGAAAATCAAGGAAGGCTTTGATGTGGGTCTGGAAATGAGCGGCAGCGCTCCCGGCCTCAACCAGCTGCTCAGCCTGATGCGCAACGGCGGCAAGGTCTCCCTGCTGGGTCTCCAGGGCCCCAACACCCAGATCAACTGGGACCATGTGATCCTCAAGGGTCTGACCCTCCAGGGCATCTATGGCCGCAAGATCTTCGCCACCTGGAACAAGATGATCGCCATGGTACAGGGCGGCTTGGATCTCCATCCGGTGATCACCCATCACTTCCATTACACCGAATTCGAAAAGGGCTTTGAAGCCATGATCTCCGGCAACTCCGGCAAGGTCGTTCTGGACTGGACCACAAAGAAATAAGCCCGTTTCATCTGTTTTTATTATCAAAAGGAGGAAGCTCATATCATGAAAGAGGCATTGAAGATCTACGCCAAAGAGCTGGAAGGCATCCGGGAATCCGGTACCTATAAGGACGAACGCTTTATCACCACTCCTCAGAGCGCCCGCATCGACACCACCAAGGCTCACAATGTGGTGAATATGTGCGCCAACAACTATCTGGGTCTGTCCAACAATCCGGAAGTGATCCAGGCTGCCAAGGACAGCTACGACAAGTGGGGCTACGGCCTGTCCTCCGTCCGCTTCATCTGCGGCACACAGGAGCTGCACAAGGAGCTGGAAAGCAAGATCAGCAAGTTCCTGGGTATGGACGACACCATCCTCTATTCTTCCTGCTTCGACGCCAACGGCGGTCTGTTTGAGACTCTGCTCACCGCGGAAGATGCAGTCATCTCCGACGAGCTGAACCACGCCTCCATCATCGACGGCGTCCGTCTGTGCAAAGCCAAGAGACTGCGCTATAAGAACAACAACATGGAAGACCTGAAGGCCAAGCTGGAAGAGGCCAAAGACTGCCGCATCAAGCTGATTGCCACCGACGGTGTCTTCTCTATGGACGGCTTTATCGCCAACCTGAAGGGCATCTGTGACCTGGCCGATGAATACGGCGCTCTGGTTATGGTGGACGACAGCCACGCTGTGGGCTTCATGGGCGAGCACGGCAAGGGCACTCCCGAATACTGCGGCGTGATGGGCCGTGTGGACATCATCACCGGTACTCTGGGCAAGGCTCTGGGCGGCGCTTCCGGCGGCTACACCAGCGCCCGTCAGGAAATTGTCGATCTGCTGCGTCAGCGCAGCCGTCCCTATCTGTTCTCCAACACCCTGGCTCCGGCCATTGCCGCTGCCAGCTGCAAGGTGTTCGATATGCTCTCTGAATCCACCGCTCTGCGGGATAAGGTTCACGAGAACACCAAGTACTTCCGCGAGAAGATGGCGACTTTGGGCTTCGACATCCCCGAAGGCACCCATCCCATCGTGCCCGTCATGCTCTATGATGCCAAGGTTGCTCAGGAGTTTGCTTCCCGGATGCTGGAAAAGGGCGTCTATGTGGTGGGCTTCTGCTATCCTGTGGTTCCCCAGGGCAAGGCCCGTGTGCGCACCCAGATCTCTGCGGCTCACACCAAGGAAGACCTGGATTTCGCCATCCAGTGCTTCGCCGAAGTCAAGAAGGAAATGGGTCTTTAATCCATCCCTTTTGCAAAACAAATCCCCTGTTCCCGTGGGAACAGGGGATTTTTATCTATCAAAAAAGTGGCACAAGCCGCTTTTTTGAGTTTTTGCAAGGACCTGCGTGCAGCCGATCGACCGTTTTTCGCATTTTCAGTGGTCTAAAATTCCTTGCTCCTGCAGGAACAGGGGATATTTCTGCTTTTTCTGAATTAAAATGCCCCGGCCGTACGGTCGGGGCATTTTTCATCCAAAAGTTATTCGATGGCGATCTGTTTGCGGCCTTCGGGCAGCTGCATATCCCGCTTGGGGATGCGAATGCGAAGCACACCGCTTTCATAGGAACACTTCACTTCCTCCGGGCGGATATCGCCCACATAGAAGCTGCGGCTGCAGGAACCGGAATAGCGTTCCTGGCGGATATAGCGGCCCTTCTGGTCCTTCTCGTCCTGCTCACTGCTCTTGTTGGCCGTGACGGTGAGATAACCATCTTCCAGATGAGCCTGCACATTGTCCTTATCAAAGCCCGGCAGGTCGATGGCAATGCTGTACGCATCTTCCTCTTCCTTCACATCGGTCTTCATCAGGTTCTTGGCTCTCTTGCCATAGAGCGGATTCTGTGTGCTCCAAAAGTCGTTGTCAAAGGCGTTTCCAAAGAACTCATCAAACAAATTCTCACCAAAAATACTGGGCAACATAAATCATTCCTCCATTCGATACGATGTAAAGTCGTGCCCGTTGGGAGGTCTTATTCAGGCCTTCTTTTTTACTACACCTTTATTATAGTCCGTTTTTTAGCACTGTCAAGGTGAGAGTGCTAATATTCACAAACAGGTAAAACTCCATAGTAAAAAAGTTCACAAACCGCCCGAAGGCGGTTTTTCTCCATTATAACCATTCCGGCCAGGCCGCGATTCCCCACTCCCCCAGCTCTTCTCCCTCGCCAAAACATCCGTGGTAGTCGGAACCGCCGGTCACGGCCAGGCCATATTGTTGAGCCAGATCCAAGCATCGGTGGGTACATTCCGCATCATGTTTGGGATGATATGCCTCTATTCCGAAAAGGCCATGGTGAACCAGCTGGGGCAGAAGCTGAAAGTTCCCATACTGTCCCGGATGGGCCAGCACAGCCAAGCCGCCGCTGCACCGAATGGCCTCCAGAGCTTGAAAAGGGTCGGCCAATTTCACTTGAAGCGGCGCCAGCGGTGGAGCGCCATCGGACTGTTTTTTAAAAATGCTGCGATACAGTTCTCCATACATTTCCTGGCAAAGCCCTGCCTTGATCAGCACATCCATAATATACTGCTTGCACAGCTGACCTCCTGGGCCAGCATAAGCTTCCACCTGCTCCCGCTTTACCGGAAACCCCAGTCCTTCCAACACCAATGCGCTTTGGCGAACGGATTCATCCCGGGACCGGCGGAAAGGCTCGCAGAACCTTTCCAGCATCTCCCGGTTTTCCCTGGGGACTCCATAGGCCAAAAGATGCAGCGGCCGTCCATCTTCCTGCCGGCAGCTGATCTCCATCCCCCGGTGAAAAAGGATTCCGGCCGATTCTGCCGCTTCCTCTCCGCCGTCTTCCCCACCAAAGGTATCATGATCTGTGAGAATAATGCCGGAAAGTCCCTTTTCTCCGGCCATTTTCACCAGCTGGACAGCAGAACAGTCCCCGTCCGACCAATGGGAGTGAATATGCATATCGGTCACGATTTTTCACCCCGGTCAGTTTGCCGTCTCGTCCAAAAACTCTTCTCCATAATGGGCCGCATAATCCACCGGCACCAGCCGCTTTTCCTTCATCTCAAAGCGTTGATCCGCCAGGGTCCGGATGGCGATCTCATCATGGAACACCCCTACCATGGCAGCTCCTTCCTTTTTCAGCTCCAGAATCAGATCCATCACCCACTGTTTGCTCCGGGCATCCAGAGAGGCGGTGGGCTCATCCAAAAGCAGAAGCCGGGGCTTTGTAATCAGGGCATTGGCAATGTTGAGCCGCTGCTTTTCCCCGCCGCTGAAAGTGGCCGGATACATATCCCACAACTGAGGCGCAATGCCCACTGCTTCCAGATACCGCTGGGCTTTCCGCCGGGCCTGCTTACGATCCGCCCCCCGTCCGGTTTGGGTGCTGGTAAGAATATCCAATGCCGACACCCGTGGGATGACGCTGAAAAACTGGGATACATACCCGATCTCCCGATTGCGCAGCCGAATGATCTCCCAGGGCTCTGCGCTGGCCAGGTCGATCTGTTCTCCCTGTGCATCCCGATAGAGAACCCTGCCGCCAGTGGGAGTGTATGTACGGTAGATGCACTTGAGCAGGGAGGATTTCCCCGATCCGCTGGGACCGGTGATGGCTATCAGCTTACCCGGTTCCACAGAAAAAGAGATGTCCTCAAATCCCTGGATCTGGGCGTTGTTGCGAATGTGCATGACGAACTCTTTGGACAAATGTTCAATCTTTAACACAGAAAATACCTCCTCTGTCTCGGTTCATCCCTTCCATCAGCCGGGACGGCAGCCATAACTGGCATTCCTCCCACAGTGTCCGGGTGGGATAGGCCGCTACAAAATAACTTTTGTCTCCCATGGGAAACACCGTGACTCCCCATCCCCGGCTGTGAAGCACCGGTACAGCTGCGGCAAAGTCCCAGGGTTTCAAGTGGGTGTGAAGATAAAGGGCGCTTTCCTCTTCCGGCAGAGAACACATTTCCAAAGAAGCGCATCCGAAATAGCGTACGCCCCGAAACTGACGGGGAAGCGCCAAAGGATCGCAGCCCATTGCCGCCAGGTTCTCCATGGTCTTATACCCCAAATGAAGCAGGCTCCGGCGGCACTGGCCCGCTTCGCCCCTGGGCAAGGATACCGGTTTTTCCAGCCCCTCATAGACCCGGCCCTGCTCCACATCCAGCACCAGGCCGCCATAGGGTTTGTCTCCATGGTAAAGGCCCAGGGAGATGGCATACAGCCTGCCCAAATGAATGAAATTGGTCGTTCCATCAATGGGGTCCAGCACCCACAGCCACGGACTTTCTCCCTTTTTTTCCGCTCCTTCCTCCCCCAGGATCCCATGGGACGGAAATCGCTTTTGCAACTGCCCGCAAATAAAATCCTGAGCCCATCGGTCATTGGGTGTGACCACATCGTCATACCCGGTTTTTTCTTCCACCTCTCCCAGGCTTTCCAATCGGCGGCGCATTAGCTCCCGCCCACATTCCAGCAAAATTCCCCGGGCAAACAGAAGCGCCTTTCTCCCATCAGTCATAACGGGTGCCGTCCTCCCGGATAAAATCGTTGCGGTAACACAGGTTGGATACCATCTGGCCGTTGATGAATACCTGCAAAATCACCGGCAGACCGTCCTTTTTTCCCACCACCAGCAGATCGCCGCATTTGCCTTCTTCGATACTGCCGGTCCATTGGCCGATGCCCACGGCCCGGGCCGGGTTGCGGGAAGTCATGTTCACCGCCTGGGGAAGGGTAAGCATCCCTTCTTCCCACAAGCGGAACACTGCATGCAGCAGAGCCGGCGGGAAATAATCGGAAACCAGAATATCGGCGCATCCCTCCCGGATGGCCTCCCGGGCCGAGAGGTTATTGGAGTGGGAACGGCCCATGAGCACATTGGTAGCCCCCACCACCACCTGCATCCCTTTTTCTCTGGCTGCCCGGGCCACATTCAGCTCCACAGGAAACTCGCAGATTCCCGCATGAAGGGAAGAAGTGACATATTCCAATTTTTCCAGGCTATCATCGTCATGGGAGGCGATGGCAATCCCTTTTTCTGCCGCCAGATCGGCGGCTTCTTCCAGCTGCTGGGCTGTGAGCTTGGCCCGCTCCATTCTCTGGCGAAGGATCCGCTCCTTTTCCTCATCGCTTTGATCCTGGGCCATCACCCGCTGCTTGAAAAATTCCAGATCCCGGTATTGGCCCTGGCCGGGAGTGTGATCGGTGAAGGAAAGCAGCTGCATATCTCCCCGGCGGATGAACTCCAGCAGCAAAGGGTAGCAGTCCAGATTGGTGATGTCATAGCGGCAATGGAACCGGTGGCGGATCAAATGGTCGCCTTCGTGGAAGCGGCGAATCAGTCCGGCCAGCTTGGTGAGATTTTCCGGCGTGCGCAGACTGGAACGGTTGACCCGCACATTGCCATTTGTCATGCTGAGAGAATGAAACATGGTGGTAATGCCCTGATTCACCAGTTGTTTTTCCTGTTCCCGCATGGCCAGTTCAAAATCAATCATGCTCTGGGGCCGGGGCTGGATCACCGTTTCGATGTTGTCCGAGTGAATATCAATGAATCCGGGGAAAAGGAAATTTCCCTGAACATCCAGCGTTCTGACTCCGGGATACCGGTCCTCCCACTGCCCTTTGGGACAGATCTCCCGGATCAGGTTTCCCTCCAGCACAACAGCGCCCTGGGAAAGCACCTTGTCCGGCAAAACCACTTCCCCATTGTGTATGATAAAAATCTCTTCCATGGTTCCTCCTTGACATGCTAAAGCAGCGAGCTGACCAATGTCTGTGTGTATTCGTGAATGGGATCTTCCAGAATCTGATCGGTAAGGCCTTCTTCCACCACCCGGCCGCCCAACATGACCATGGTCCGGTCGGCCATCATGCGGATCACCGCCAGATCGTGGCTGACCACCATCATGGCAATGCCCAGTTCTTTTTGAATGGATCGGATCAGATCCAGCACCTTGGCCTGTACGCTGAGATCCAACCCGGTGGTCACCTCATCCAGAAAGAGAATCGGCGGATTGTTGGCTGTGGCCTTGGAGATCTGCACTCTTTGCTGCATCCCGCCGGAAAAAACAGCGGGAGCCTCCTTCATCCGCTCCACCGGGATCTCCACATGACGCAGCAGCTGCTGACTGCGGCCGATCATCTCTCCTGCGTTGCGGTTTCCGGCGGCAATGAGCTTTTCGGCCACATTGGCCCCGGATGACAAGCCCATGCGCAATCCCAGCATGGGGTTCTGGTAGACCATGCCCATCAGATGGTTGCGCAAATACCGTTTCTGCTGGCTGCTGGCCTGGAGAATATTGGTCTTTCCCTGGTGATACAGGGAGATGTGGGCCTCGCCGCTTGTGGCCGGGCGATCAAAATAAAGGGCCCTCAAAAGGGTGCTTTTGCCGCTTCCCGATTCTCCCACGATCCCCAGGATCTCTCCGGGGAAGAGCTGAAAGCTCACATCCCGCACCGCCCAAATGGTATGGCATTTGGGGCACCGGCCCCGCTCAATCTCCGGATGACTGCGGCAGTAATCGCATCCCTCTCCGAAACGCACCGTGATGTGATTTCCTTCCAATACCGGCGTTCTGTTATCCATGGTTCGGCCCCTTTCCCTGGCATTCCGCCTGCTCCTGCTGCTGCCGGCGCTTCTGACAGTAGCCGGTGTCGGAACACTGATAATATGTCTCCCCTGTTTTTTCATCCACCAGTTCGTCAAAATATACATTTTCGGCCCCGCACAACCGGCATTTCCGGCCGCTCATATCCTCCTGGCGGAAGGGATGGTCTTCAAAAGCCAGAGATACCACATCGGTATGGGGTGGCACAGCGTAAATCTTCTTTTCCCGCCCGGCTCCGAACAGATAGAGACACTGGGCCTGGTGGAGCTTGGGGTTGTCATACCGGGGAATGGGGCTGGGACTCATCACATACCGCCCATCCACCAGCACCGGATGGGAAGCGCCCAGAAATGGAGATCCCCGGGTGAGAAGGGCTTCAAACAGATTCACCCAGATACCGGTATATTCCCCATCGGCATGCAGCTGACGGGTCACCTCTTCGTGAGGATCCACCCGCCGCAAAGGTTCCGGCTGGGGCACCTGCAACACCAGCACCTGATCCTCCCGCAAAGGCTCTTCGGGGATCCGGTGGCGGGACTGGATGATATCGGCTTTCTGGGTGTCGGTGGTGGTTTCCACTCCGGTGGTATGGCAGATCAGCCGCTTGATGCTGACTGCATTGACGCTGTCATCATTGCCCTGATCAATGACCTTCAGGGTATCCTCCGGCCCGATGATGGACATCGTCAGCTGAATCCCCCCAGTGCCCCAGCCCCGGCCGATGGGAAGCTCCCGGGAGCCGAAGGGCACCTGATAACCGGGAATGCCGATGGCATGCAGGATGGATCGGCGGATCTCCCGTTTGGACCCCTCGTCCAAAAAAGCGAAGTTATAATCCTCCCTGTCATTTTTCCTCATCATGACCCATGCTCCTTTTTTGATTTCTCAGGCCATCCAGTTTGGACTGGAAGGTGACATAGTGGGGAAGCTTCAAATGGGAAATGAATCCATTCATTTCCAGACAATCTCCATGAAGCAGCACAAACTCCATATCGCTGGTAGGTCCGGTATCTTTCAATGTGAGCGCATGATCCAGCACGGCCATGGCAATAGCCTTGGTATCATTGCGCCCCATGACGCAGCCATACCCCACTCCGATGCCGCTGCTTCCGGGACGGCTTCCCATAAGCCCTTCCACCTCGGTGATATCCACTGCCCCCACATAGATCCGTTCTCCTTCTTCCACCGGAGAATCCACCTCAATATCCAGCCAGCCATACCGCAGCTCTCCAATGGTGGGGTGGGACATACCGAATCCCCGGATATCGCTGTATGCCAGGCCGCTGACAAAACCGGTGTCGGCCCGGGTGAGCGTCTGTAAAATGGCGCTGCGGGGAGCGGGTAGGGGAAGTTTTTCCATGGTGATATCACAGGGCTCGCTGGTATCTTCCTCCACCTGTTCCAAAAGCCCTTCCTGACGGAGAAGATCCAGCACCCGGGGCGCTTGATCGGAAAGGGCCTGAGTCTCTTCGGTTTCTGCCCGGAACTGTTCCTTCCAGCTTTGCACTTCTTCTTCGTTTTCCTGTTCCAGGCTGAAATCCAGAAGGCGATGGACATAATCATAGGTGGCCCCCAGCTGCTGTCCGCCTGGAATGTCCTTGAAAGCTGAACTGATCCGGCGGCGGAGATGCATCTGGCTTCCATCCACCGTACAGGAAGTGTAATTTCGCTGCAAGGTGCTCCGATATGCCCGCAGAAGAAAAACCGCCTCTTCCGGACTTCCTTCGCACTGCTTCAGTGCCAAAGCGGCGTAATCCGGTGCGTACAGTCCCGCTTCCGACATAATCCGATCGATCAGAAGTCCCATCCGGTCCCGCAGGGCCGTCAGATCCACCGGCACATCGCCCCGGGAGCGGTAATCACGAAGCAGCTCAATGGAGGCGTCGATGGCCTCCTGGCCGCCTGTCACTGCAACATATCCCATGCTATTTTTCCTCCCATTTCACTTTCCGGGGCACGGCCATCAACTCCCCCTCCGGTGTGAGAAAATAGATCTCCACACCGCAAGGAAACTCGATCTCCATTTCCTGACGGATTTTCAGCCACCTGGTCCCCGTCTGAGGCAGATGGATGGAAATCCGCCCCTTTACCCCAGGGCCGGTGAGCATGCTTTCTTCCCCATCCTGCAAAGAAGGAATGCCCACAAACAGCGCAGCACTTTTGTGGGGTTCCGGCAAAGTCCCCTTCTTGGCCTTTTCCAGGATTTCTTCCACCTGATCATTTTCCATGTCCTGGCTGTCCGGCAGAAAGATATAGTCGGCTTCTTCCAAGGCCGCCGGCCGTCCATAGGTCATTTGGCGAAGCTCTTCTTCCAAAGAGTGGTTCCTGATGACGGCAAAAGTACAGCTATGGTCCACAAGGGTCAAAGCAGCGGCCGCCATAACCCCCTGGGGGTGCTCCAGGTTTTGTCCTTCCCGGGCAATGGAGCGGATCTTTCCCGGCATGGCCAGGGCATCCATCAACTGTTTAAAGACCTTCTGGCAATCGAACACCAGGTCAAATCGGTCCGATGTGATCATAAGTCCTTCCTCCTGTCAATAGGAAACATCCAGGGTCTCAAACTGGACTTTTGAGCGGGCGTGACGGGCAATGTCCTGCTGCTGCTCTTTTTCCAGTTCCTGCTTCCGCTGCTCCAGTGCCCTGAGCACCGGCTCCTTTTCCGGCAGATCGGTTTTCCGCAGCGCATCCACCACAGCAGCCGCCATGACCTTTTGGGTGTCGTCGCCCATCATCAATGCGAATCCCTTTTTCCCTTCCAGCTCCACCATGGCTTCACAAGCCAACATTTCTCCCAGATAAAACTGAGCTTTGGCCACTGTTTCCCGCATTCTGATCATCACCAGGGTTTTGGCCGGTTTGCGCAGCACCCGCACCGGATATTTGTCCATCACCGGCCTGGCCAGATCCACCACCCACGGGCCGGAGCTTTGACAAAGAACCTTGGAATAATTGTGACTTTCCATCATTCTCCCCTTTTCTGCTATCCGATTCTGGCTTTTTTCTCTTTGACAAAGGTAAAGAGCATCTCCATGGCGTAGGTGAACAGCAGCACCATGCCGATGGCCACAATGGCCTGGCCATAAGCATAGCGGCCAAAACTGTTGGAGATCACATAGCCAATACCCCCGGCTCCCACTGTGCCCAACACCGAAGAAGCTTCAAAATTGCTTTCAAAGCTGATGGAGGTCCAGGCGATCACTCCGGTAAGGGCCGAAGGCAGCACAGCACTGAAAAAGATCTTCACACGGCCTGCACCCATGGCCTGAAGAGCCTCCAAGGTTTCCTGGGGCACTTCCTCAAAGCACTGGGCAAAGGAGCGGGCAAAAAAGGATGTGCTGAAAATGCAGATGCCGATGATGCCGGCGTCCGGACCAAACCCAACGCAGACCAGCACCAAAAGCACCCAGATGATGGAAGGAATGGCCCGCAGGAAAGTCATGGCCGCAGAAAGCAGTGTGGAAATCCACCGCATCGGTGTGAGATTTTTGGCCAGAAACACCGCCAGCACCATACCGCCCAGCATGCTGTACACCGTGGAGAGAATGGCCACGGCCACCGATTCCAAAAGAGAAGTGAAAGTGATGTCCACCTGGCTGAAATCCAGTTCCGCCAGTTTGCCGATGGCCGTGGGAATCTCTCCCACTCCCTGAATGAGCTGCTCCATATCCAGCTTCATGCCCACAAGAGCCAGCACGCCCAAAATCGCAAAGGCCAGCAAAAACAAATGCAAGGTCCGATCCCGGCTGGGATCCTTTGTGCGGATACGCCCTCTGCCGTCCCGCAGCAGATCTTCCTGCCTGGTTTTCCCTTGGCTGCTTCCGGTGGCCAGCATCTTGGCCGGAGCAGTTGTAGCGATGCTGTTCATCAGGCCAGTACCTTCTTTCTCAGGAAATTGGTAAGCATATCCACCAAAATAACAATGGCAGCAATGAGCAAAATCACGCCGATGGCGGAATGATAGCGAAATTGTTTGATATATCCCATCATCACAAGACCGATGCCTCCTCCTCCCACTGCGCCCACCAAAGTGGACGAGCGAATGTTGACTTCCAAAGAATAAAGCAGCCAGGACAGAAATCCGGGCAGACAAGCCGGCACGATCACCTGGGTGATGGTGGTCAGCCGTCCGGCCCCCACCGCTTCCATGGCCTCCAGACTTTCATTCCCCACCTCATCGATGGTCTCGATAAAGGAACGGATGAGAAAACCGCAGGTGGTGATCAGCAGGGCCAGCACGCCCACCAGATTGCCGATGCCAAAAGACATGATGAGCAGAAATGTCCAGATCATGCTGGGGATATTCCGCTGCACCGAAGCCACCAGACGGACGATCTTCTTCAGTGGCGGCCAGGGCGCTGTGGTATTGGAGCCCAGAAATGCCAGAACCAGGGAACACACCGATGCCACCAGGCTGGCTCCCACTGCCATGCAGATGGTTTGCAGCACTCCTTCGCCAATGGTCTTCCAGTCGGCGATCTTGGGCGGAAGGATATCCTGGAAAATAAAATCCCAGAAGTTTTCCATATTCAGCAGAAAATCAAGGGGGTTATACCCTGTGGACAGGGTGGATATCACAAAAAGCAGTCCCACTCCCAACGCCAGCAGGAGAGTCATGATCTTTTCTCGCCGGGGAATCAGCGGAATGGTTGTGTGCCTATTCATTGACCGCTTTTCCCCCTTCCATGTTCACTGTCAACTGGCTGAGCGGCGCATCATAAATGGTCTCGATCATCTGGTCGGTGAGTTTTTCCGGCACATCATCGAACACCACCCGTCCTTGATGGATTCCAACGATCCGGTCTGCATAGGTGCGGGCCACATCCACCTGATGAAGATTGACAATACAGGCGATCTGCTTTTTGTGGGCCATCTGCTGGATCTGATCCATGATTACCTTGGAGGAATTGGGGTCCAAAGACGCAATGGGTTCATCGCACAACAGCAGAACAGGATCCTGCATCAGTGCCCGGGCAATCCCCACCCGTTGCTTCTGGCCGCCGGAAAGCTCCCCGGCCCGCTTGTAAAGCATTCCCCTCAGCCCTACCATTTCCAGAATTTCCAAAGCCTTCTTCTTATCCTCTTCGCTGTAACGCCCCAGCACCGCATCGGGGGTGGATAGATATCCCAGCCTCCCATGAAGCACATTCTGAAACACCGAAAGACGATAAACCAGATTGAAACTTTGGAAGATCATGCCGATCTGCCGCCGCAAAGGCTTGAGCTGACTTTCTCTGTGAAGAGCGGCCATATCCTGCCCCTGAAAAAGGATCTCTCCCTCTGTGGGCTGGATCATCCGGTTGATGCAGCGAAGGACGGTGGATTTTCCCGCCCCGGAGGGGCCGATGATCACCACCAGCTCCCCCCGGGCCACATCAAAGCTTACATTCTCCACCGCTCGGGTGGATCCGTAATATTTTTTCAGGCCGCGTATACTCAGCACCTGTTCCATTTGCCTTTTCCTTTCTGCCCGATCCATCAATCGCTCAGCCCATACTCTTCCTTCAGCTCGGCCAGGTAATCGTAGGTGCTGTCTTCCACTTCCACATACCGCTTATCCGGCTCGCCCAAAGCGGTAAAATACTCTTCGCTGTAATCCAGCAGAAAATCCCGGACCTTGTCTTTCAGTTCCTGGGGCAGGTCTTTCTGCACAGCGATGGGGCTGCCGGGAATCAGAGGGGAGGTATGGATGATCTTCACATCTTCCTCGTTGAAATTCCCCTCTTCCAGCTGATTCTGATAGGTGCTGGAGGACACGGCGGCCGCATCCACATTTCCCTGTACCACAGCCTGAAGAGAGGCGGCGTGGTTGCCGGCATACATAGCCGATTTGAAGAATTTTCCGTCGGTGTGCAGATCGTCAAAGGACAGCTCGTCATCGCCCACCTCATTCAGAATCTCATCGGAAGGCACTACATTGCCGCTGGTGGACTCCGGGTCTACAAAGGCAAAGGTCTTTCCCTCCAGGTCTTTTACGCTGTCGATATCGCTGTCCGCCGCTGCGATGATATGGGAATAGTAGCCAATTTCACCATTGGTGGCTGTGGTCACCAGGCATTCAGCGCCAGACCGTTCCCGGGCCGTCACATAGGAGAAGGGCCCCAGCAGGGCCAGCTGCGCATGGCCGGTGCGCATGGCTTCCACTGCGGCGCTGTAATCGGTGGCCCGGTAAGTGGTCACCGGAATACCAATGGCCTTGCTCATCTCTTCCGCCATATCATCCCGCAGCTGCACGGATTTTTCCGTGTCTTCGCCAGGAATCAGCACCATCACCATTTCTTCCAGGCCATAATCGGCAGTCTGCTCCGTACCACTGCCGCCGGATACCGTTTCCTGCTCCCCTTCCTTGCTGTCCTGGGTGCATCCGGTAAGCACGGCGCAGGTCATGGCCGCCATGAGCAAAGCAGCTGTCATTCGTTTCACTTTCATTTTGTGAATCCTCCTTCGATTCCTTTGCTTGTCTGCCAGGGTCTTGCTGACAGGGCCATCCTAAATTCCTTTTGTAAAGGCGCCAAGTGGATTTGGTCAAAGTTCATCCCAGCCCATTGCACTCTCTCCAGCACCCTTCTATAATGGGTTTGCACCGAAGAGGGAGGAGCCTTTATGAAAGAAAAACCTTGGGAAAGCATTGCGGAAAAGCTGATGCAGGATATCAGAAGCGGAAAACTCCCCCCGGGAGAAAAAATGCCCAGCCAGAACCAACTGGCCGGACACTTTGGCCTGCCACGCACCCATATCCGCAAAGCCTATGAGCAGCTGGAAGAGCTGGGCTATCTGTCTTCCCACCAGGGAAAAGGAACCTTTGCCGCTCTTCCTCCCCCCATGATTCCCCTGGCCATGGAACTGTCCGGCTTTGCCCAGGAAATGGCCCAGCAGGGTCTGCAATGCGAAAATCGGGTGGTGCAGAGAAAATGGCTGCATTACAAGCCCCAGCTTTTCCAGACATTGGGGGCTTCTTCTCAGGACAAAGTCCTGAAAATAAGCCGTTTGCGAATGGTGGAGGGCATTCCGGCCGCCCTGCACACCAGCTATCTTTCTGCCGCCCGGTTTCCTCATCTGGAAGCAGATGAAAAAAACATCCAGTCGGTCAGCCAGTATCTCCGTGCTCAGGGCTATGAACACTGCCAGGCGTCCCAGCGTTGTCTGGCCATGCTGGTGCCCACCAAAAAGGAGCGGAAACTGTTGGACATTTCCGGCTGTTCACCCGCCCTGGTCCTCACCTCCAAAACCCTCTCTTCCCCAGATGGTGAAGTCCTGGAAGTGCTGCGCATTGTCTACCGGGGCGACCGTTTTGTTTTGCAGCTTTGATTTTTCACTTTGCCGAAAGGAGAATGTTTCATGATCATACAGCAGGCCGGCAGCCTTTCTTTTTCCCTTCAGAAGCCCTTTGATTTTTCCTTTCTCCATTGCTATGGCCAGCCCTTCCAGGTCTTTGACCAGCAGGATTCCGGCTATATGGGCTTTGGTCTGGAACACGGCGGCCGCCGCTATTTTCTCAAATTGGCCGGTGCTTTACCTTGCCGCAGCAAAGTCCCGCCTCAGCAAGCCATCACCCGCCTGGAGCAGGCCGCGGAACTCTACCGGAATCTGGCCCACCCCAACCTGATCCCCCTTCTCGACGCCCGTCCTGTGCCCCAGGGCTTTGCACTGCTTTTTCCCTGGGTGGAAGGGCTTTGTATGGGCAAACAATACCCCACCCGGGAAGCATTTTTGTCCTTGCCCCTTCCTGTGCGGCAGCGGATCTTTGAGGAGATCCTGGACTTCCACCATCTTGCAGGGAGACTGGGGTATCTGGCTGTGGATTTCTACGATGCCTCCATTCTCTACGACCCGAAAAAGGGAAAAACATTGATCTGCGACATCGATGAATACCAACAGGAACCCTACTGTAACCCCGTGGGCCGGATGCCCGGCTCCACCCGCTTTATGGCCCCGGAGGAATTTCTCACCGGTGAACCCATCGATCAGCGCACCAATGTATACCGTATGGGAGCCACCGCCTTTGCTCTGTTTGGAAAAAACGGTTCCCGGCAGCGCCGGGACTGGCCGTTGTCTTCCAGCCGCTTTCAGGCCGCCCGGCAAGCCACCCTGGAAGAACCTGCTTTGCGTCAGTCCTCCCTGTCGGAATTTCTCCGGCAATGGCAGCAGGGATAAAAAAGCTCCGAAAACCATTCAAAGGTTTTCGGAGCTTTTCCTTTTCTTTATAAAACCAATTCCACCCGGCTGCCGCCGGACCGATCCTTTTTCACCAGGACCTGCTTGTCGATTTTTTCTTTCAGGGAAGCCACATGGGAAATAATTCCCACCAGCTTTTTTCCTTCGGTCAGGCTGCTCAGCGCCTGAATGGCCTGAGCCAGGGATTCTTCATCCAGAGAACCAAAACCCTCATCCACAAACATGGTGTCCAGCCGCACGCCGCCGGAAATTGACTGAATTTCATCGGACAGTCCCAGAGCCAGAGACAGCGCCGCCTGGAAAGACTCGCCGCCAGACAGGCTGCGCACGCTGCGGCAGGATCCGTTATAGTGATCGATCACTTCCAGCTCCAGGCCGGTCTGACTCCGGTTATTTTCTCCGCCAGCCTTGCGCCGCAGCTCATATTGATTGCCGGACATCACCAGAAAACGACGGTTGGCCCGCCGGATGATCTGATCAAAAAAGGTCATCTGCACATAGGTCTCCAGCATCACCTTTTCCTTCCCCTTCAGGGAGCCGTTGACCGTATCGGACAGAGCGGCCATCCAGCGGTACCGCTCTTCCCGCCGGGCCAGATCCCGGGATTTCTCCACAACCTGTTCCCGTATGGTTTCATTGGTCTGCATCCGGGTGCGGATCTGCTGCTGACGGTCCAGTTTCTCCTGCCGCTGCCGGGTCAATGCCTGGCTTTTTTCTTCCAGAGCATTCCGGTCTGTATCGCTCCCCTGACTGAGCAGGGCCGTCAGCTGCCGGAAAGCTGCCTCCAGCTGAGTCAGTCGGGTCTGCTGCTGACGGCTGTTCTGCTCTGCACAAAGCAGGGCCTGCTCCATTTTTTCTTTTTGCCGGCTCAAATCAGCATGGTGGGCCTGGGCCTGGCGTACATCAGGAAAACGCAGCTGTCCGGCCAATGCAGACACCTGTCCGGCCACCCCCTGCCATTGGGCCTGGGCCTGGGCCAGCTGGGCGCCCACTTCTTCCTTTTCCCCGATCAGCTGATCCCTCTGCCGGATGCTGTCCTCTCTTTGCTTTTCCAGCATCTCTTTCTTCCGGATCTCTTCTTCCCGCAGTTTCACCACTTGTTCCAGCCGGCAAAGGCTCTCTTTTTCCTCCTGCAAACGCCGGCAGATCACATCCCCGGCATCCATCAGGGAACAGGTCTCTCCCTGTGCTTCCAGACGCCGGTTCAGATCCCGTTCCAGCTGCTGCTTTTGTCCTTCCAGACCTTTGCACTCCAGCTGGAGCCGGTGCAGCTCCTCTTCCCGCTCTTTTTCCCCTGCGGAACTGGCCTGGTGCTGCGCTTCCAGCTCTTCCAGCTGCCCCTTGATTTCCAGGCGTTCCTGCTGCCGCCTGATAAGCTGCTGCTCTTGCTGCCGAAGCACCTCCTGCTGCTGCCGGGATCCTTCTTTCCAGTCTTTCAGCTTTTCCCGGGCCTGGTCCGGTGAAGCGTTTTCATCCCGCTGCTGAAGGGCGGTTTCCAACTGCCGCTGCCGTTCCTGAAGGAGGCTCTTCCATTGCCCCGCTTCCAGACTTTTCTGTGCAGCCTGCTGCTGGGCCTTTTCCAGTGCGGCTTTGGCCTGTTCCACCTCTTCTTTGGTAGGAGCCTGGGGAGACAAACGGGCCGGAGCCGGATGCTGGAGAGCACCGCACACCGGACAGGGTTTTCCCTCTTCCAGCTCCTGAGCCAGAAGCCCGGCCTGTTCGGCCAGAAATGCCCTGTTTTTCTCCTGGTATTGGGTATCCTGCCGAACCTGCACATCCCAGGCCTCCCGGTATGCCTGCTGGGTCTGTTTCAGCCTGCTCTCCGCCTGCTCCCAATCCCGCACCAGCTCTTCCAACTGCGCAAGGCTTTCTTCCTCCTGCCGGGCCTGGGCCTGCTGTGAAAGCAGCCGTTCCTGCAAGCTTTCCAGCATAGCCTCTTCCTGATAACGCCGGGAAAGCTCCTGCTGCTTTTGCTCCAGCGCTTCCCGGGCTTTGCTCTCTGCCAGGCGCTGCTCTTCCAGTTTTTTCTCTTTCCCTTTGCTCTCGTTGATTTGCCGGACATGATCTTCCCATGTTTTCCTGTCCTGCCACAGTGCCTGCCAGAGATCCTGGCAAGCCTGTGCTTCCCGCTGCTGCCCCAGAGCCTTTTCCCGCAGAGCAGCCGATTCCTGCAAAGCTGCTGCCTGGCCTTCCAGCTCTTCCGCCTGACGGCTCACTGCTTCCTGCCGCTGCCTGATTCTCTCTTGCTGGGCTTCCAGTGCCTGCGTCTGCTCTTCCAACGCCGTCAGCTGGTTCTTTCCCTTTTCCAGCTGCTGATAGGCCGGCAGTTCCCCCTCCAGCGCCTTCAGCTGACCGATGACCTCCTGCCGCTGGGGCGCCAGATTCTGCTGCTCTTCCAGCCGCTTTTGAGCCTGCTCTGCCTGGGGACGCTGTTCTTCCAGCTGCTTTTGGGTTTCTTCCAGCTGTTTTTTTGCCTTTTCCCGCTCTTCTGCCTTGCCCAGCTGGGCATTGACCTGGGCCAGCTGCTCTTCCAGCTCTTTCAGCTGAAGGGTCAACTGTCCTTCCCTCCGCTGGTCCTGAGAAGAAAGCCGTTCCAGCACATCCACCGTCTCTTCCAGCGGCAGCTGATTCTGCCGGGCCTGCTGGGCCAAATCGGCCAACGGGTCATCTTCTTCCCACCGGATGCCCTCTACATACTGGCGCATACTTTGCCGGGCCTGCTCACATTCCTTTCCCTCCTGAAGGGTCAGCGCCTTGATTTTTTCCTGGAACGCCATATAATATCGGGTCTGGAATATTTCCCGGAATATTTCCTGACGGCTTTTGGTGTCGGCCAGAAGAAGCTTGAGAAAATCCCCCTGGGCGATCATGGCGATCTGGGAAAACTGGTTTCTGTCCAGGCCGATGATCTGGGTGATGGCCGCGGTGATCTCCCGTGGCCGGGTGATTACTCGCCCATCGGGCATGTGCAGCTCCCCTTCCGCCTTCTGGGTGGTCATCCCTTCTCCCCGTTTGGCCGGGCGCTGGTATTCCGGATTGCGGCGCAAAGTATATTTTTTCCCTCGATAGGCAAATTCCAGCTCCACAAAGGTGGGTGTCTCCGGATGTGCATACTGGGAGCGGAACATGGAAGAATCCCGGTTCTGTCCGCTGGGTTCTCCATACAATGCATAGGCAATGGCATCAAACAAGGTGGTTTTTCCGGCCCCGGTATCCCCGGTGATCAGGTAGAGTCCTTCTTCTCCCAGCTTTCCGAGCTCTACCACCGTTTCCTCTGCATAGGGGCCAAAGGCCGACATGGTCAATTTCAGCGGTCGCATGATTCACCCTCCCTGATTGCTTCCAGCAGCTCCTGCGCAAAAGACCGCTGGGTCTCCTGCATGGGCTGGCCGTTTTGTTTTTCATAAAATTCTTCCAGCATGGCCAAGGGGCTTTTCTTCTCCTGGGGCCCCATCTCCTCCCACTGAGCCTGGTTCTGGGTGCGGCGGTTGTCATAGCTGAGCTTCATCAAATTGGGGTAAATGAGCCGCAGCTTGGCCGCCCCGTCCGGCACATCCTCTTCATCGGTGAGAATGATATGCAGGTAATCTTCCCGGAAATCCTTTCCCTTGTAGAAATCCCGCAGGGTCACTTCTTCATAACTTCCCCGGATCTCCCGCACCTCACGCAAAGGCCCGAGCGGAATGGTGCGGATGGATACATTCCCTTTTTCCTCCATCTCCACCACAGTCACCGATTTTTCATGATGGGCCTCCGAAAAGGAGTATTTCAAGGGAGTGCCGCAATAGCGAATGGTAGGTTTTCCCACCTGCTGAGGGCCGTGAATATGCCCCAGGGCCACATAGTCAAAGAGTTCAAATACCGAGGCATCCACATTGTCACTGCCCCCCACCGACAGTTCCTCCGATTCACAGCGGGCGGCCCCGGTGACAAACTGGTGGGTCACCAGCACATTCCGCCTTCCTTCCTCCACTCCCAGATGGCCGATGGCTACCCGAAGTGCATCGGTATAGCTTTCGATGGTTTCCTCCGGGAAAAAACGGCGCACATGGGCAGGCTTCAGAAAGGGCAGCAGGAAAACATCCACCGGCCCATGGGTATCCTGAAGGGTAAAGCGGCAGGGCTTTCCATCATACACCGGCGCCAGATGAACGCCGCTCTGCTCCATCAGCCGTCCGCCAAAAGCCAGCCGCTCGGGAGAATCGTGGTTGCCGCTGATGAGGAAAACCTCAGGCCCCATCCTGGACAGGGACACCAGAAAATCATCCAGCATTCCCACTGCTTCCGCCGAAGGCACTGCTTTGTCGTACACATCCCCGGCAATGAGCACCCCCTGAGGTTCTTCCCGGCGAATGATCTCCAGAATCTCTTTCAAAATATAATTCTGATCCTCCACCATAGAAAAGCCATTGACCCGCTTTCCCAGATGCAGATCGGATAAATGGATCCATTTCATCTGTTTTCCTCCCTCTTTTGGCTGAAATGCTGCTGTTTTTATTATATCGGCAGCCCCCAAAAGCTGCAACCATGTTTTCTTTTGCTTTTCCGCACTGATATGATATCATAACAGCATAAAAGGAGGTGGCACAATGAAGCTCCGCAAGAAAACACCTGTTCTTTTGGTTCTGGTGCTTTGCATTGCTCTGGCCTTGTTTTACCGGCGCAGCCTTCCCCTCCCAAAGATTTTTCCCGGCCTGGATCTGTCCCAGTGTGCCAGCATCACCCTGCAAGGGGATTACTACAAAGAAAGTCCCCGGGAAAGCGTGACCTATCACCAAACCTTTACACCGGAAAATAAAGAATTTGAGCAGATCCTGTCTTTGTTAAAGCAGGCCGAGTTCCGCCGCAGTCTGTGGGGCCTGATCCCCAGCCAAGGTACCCGCACTCATCCGCTCCAGACCGGCGATATTCGGTGGGAGATCCACTGCATTTTCCCGGACGGCGGTCTGTGGGTGCAGAACTTTTTCGGTGATTTCACCCTCAGCTTCCAGGAAACCTCTTCCCTTCCGGTCACCCCTGTTTCTTCCCAGTGGGTGGATTCCGTGACAGCCATCATGACAAAATAAAAAACGCCTTTTCAGGCGTTTTTTGAACATTTCGAAAAAGTGGCAAAGGCCACTTTTTCGAGTTTTTGCAAGGGTCTGCATGCAGCCGATTGGCTGCTTTCATCGGCCAATCGGCCACACTTGCCCCTTGAGAGGTGCAAAAAGCCACGCACAGGTCGCGGCTTTTTGCAGATTGATAAGAGAAAGGGCAAACGCCCCTCCATCCAGAGCCATTTTTCAAAGACTGAAACGCCTTTTCAGGCGTTTTTTTATTTTTCTGGTGCAAATTGTCCCAGCCCCAAAGTGGCGGCCAAAGAAAATGTCCGCTGGCTTCCGTCCTGAAAGGCCACGGTGACCAGGTCTCCCTGGCGGTCTGCAATGACCCCCGGCCCAAAGCGCCGGTGGCTCAACGCCGCCCCTTTCACATAATATTGCTCTGCCCCAGGCAAAACCGGAAGCTTTTTTTCCAGAGCTGCGGGACGCTGGACCAGTGTCCCCGGCTTTTTGCTCACCGTCGGCCGGAGCGCGGGAGCCCGGGCAGGCTTCTTTACCGGAAAGATCTCCTGGCTGAATGTGGACTCCATCTCCGGATGGCGAAAACGAAACACCTGGAGCCGGTTTTTGGCCCGGGTCATCGCCACATAAAAAAGCCGCCGTTCCTCTTCCCAGGTTTTCCAGGCTTCTTCGTCCCCCGGCTCCGGCTGGCCTGCCCGGGGGAAAATGCCGTCAGCCACATCCATCAGGATCACCCGGTCATACTCCAGTCCCTTGCTGGAATGAATGGTGGAAAGCACAAAGGGGCAATCCGGCTCTCCCCCCTGCCGCACCAGACTCTCCAGCTCTCCCAGGCGCCGCAGCAGATCCATGGGATTCTGTTCCATGGCCCCCAGGGATTCCAGAATCTGAGCCTTTCCCCCTTCCATACCCTGACGCTGCAAGTAGTCCCCATATCCCATAAACCGGACAATCCGGTAAACCGCTTTGTCTCCTGGCTCCAGCAGCATGTGATCCAGATGGGTTTGCAGAGCCCGGCACTGTCGCCGGGTAAAGGCCGAGGCCTGGGGATTTTCCGCCAGACGCTCCAAAATGGTGCCCTTTCCCTTTTGCGCTGCCGCTTCCTCGGCATCCTTTTTCCGGATGCCTGCCCCCAATTTATAATAGATGTCCAAAAACAAAGCAGAGGATTGAGGGTCCTGGGCAAAGCGGATGATATTGCTGATATCCCGCACCACCCGGCTGGTGAAAAAGGCGCTGTCCACCTGGCGGCACCGGTAAGGGATCCCCTTCCGGGCCAGCAGGTCGATCAGTGGCAAGGCACTTTCATTGTCCCGATACAGCACCGCCGTTTCCTCCTGGCAGTCCTGGGCCACCTGCATCAGATAGGAATATTGGGCCTTGCGGTTGGAAAGAGAAATGCTCTCCACCGCCAGTCCCGCCGGGCGTACCGCCTCCATGTGTTTGGGATACCGGTCCCGGTTCTTCTGGATAAAGTTTTGGGCGGTCTCCACGATCTGTGGGGTGGAACGATAGTTTTTCTCCAAATAAAGCACCTTGGCTCCTTGATATCGTTTGGAAAACTGGGTCAAAGCCTGGGGATAAGCTGCCCGGAAGCCGTAAATGCTCTGATCTTCATCCCCCACCAGAAAAATATTTTTCGCTTTCCCGGCCAGAAGATCCAAAATGGCATGCTGAATCTTGGAGGTATCCTGGGCTTCATCCACCGAAAGATACCGGTATCTCTCCTGAAAACGGGCCAAAACCTCCGGATAGCGCAGCAGGATCTGACGGGCATAGACCATCTGATCATCGTAATCCATTTGCTGGCGCTGGCGCAGAGTCTGGTCATAGGCCTGAAACAGGGCGGGAAAGTCCACCCCTTCCACCTCCACCGTTTCCAGTTCCTCCCGGGTGAGTATCTGATTTTTGGCATAAGTGATGGCGGTCTGAAGAGCCTTGACGGTGCTCTCCGGTACAAATTCCTTCTGCTGCCTGCGGCACAGTTCTCCCAAAAGCGCCCCCTGGGCCCCGGTGTCCTCCAGCAGGGAAAAAGCCTGCCGCCCAAGCATCCGTTCATAGGCACGGATCACCCGGCTGCACAGACCGTTGATGGTGCGAAATTCCAGCCGGTTTCCCATCTCTTCCCCAAAAGTACGGCAAAAACGGGCTTTCATATCCCGGGCGGCGGAGACGGTATAGGTGACCGTGAGGATCTGCTCCGGCGGAATCTGCTTTTCATAGACCATATACCCCACCCGGCTGACCAGTACAGTGGTCTTGCCGCTTCCCGGCACGGCCAACAGCAGCACTGGTCCTTCCACACTTTCCACCGCCGCCTGCTGTTGGGGATTGAGAGAAAGACCAAACCGGCTTTGAAATCCCTGAATATCAACCATGGAAAGTCCAGCCGCAGTCGTCATGATAAATCATCTGATGGGTCATGCCGCCATCGATGCAGATATTTTCCCCTGTGATGAATCCGGCCTTGTCCGAGCAAAGGAAGAGCACCATCTGGGCGATATCCTGAGACGCTCCCACACGCCCCACAGGGTGCTGGCTCTCGTCGGCCCCGGAGAACCGGGAACCGGTGGTGTCGATCCAGCCGGGAGAAATGGAGTTGACCCGTGCTCTGTCCCGCAGGCTCACCGCCAGAGCATGGGTGAGGGCGGCGATTCCCCCTTTGGCGGCGGTATAGCTTTCGGTGAAAGGCTGACTCATCCGGTCCCGGCTGGAAGAGATATTGACGATGCTGGCTCCCTTCCCCAAATAGGGAAGCAGCAGCTGGGTCAGATAAAAAGGCGCCGCCACTCCCACCTGAAGAGCCTGGTTGAATTGCTCCCAAGTGCAGGTATCGATCCCCAGAAACAGGGGTTTTGCATTGTTCACCAGAAAATCCACCCGGCCATAGGTCTGAATGACCTTTTGAGCGAACTGCTCCAGATCTTCCTTTTCCCCCACATCCCCCTGGAAAAAGTCGTTTTCCAGCAGATCGATGGTGCAGACCTTGGCCCCCTGTTTTGCAAACTCCTCACAAATGCACCGGCCGATGCCCTGGGCGCCGCCGGTGACCACGGCCACTTTGTCCTGAAACATAGCTATTCCTCCATTTGAATGGCCACCTTAATGACCCCGTCTTCCCTTTTTTCAAACACTTCATAGGCCTTCTCGATTTCCCGCAAGGGAAAAGTATGGGTGATCAGCGGCCGGGGATCCAGTTTGCCCTCTGCAATCAACTGAAGAATGTCATCCACATGACATCCGTCCACCCCACCGGTCTGGAATGTGAGATTTTTTCCGTACATCTCCGGCAAAGGCAGCACCTGGGGGGCGTCATACAGCGCCACCACCGTCACCACACCATTGGGTCGAGCGCATTTCCAGGCCAGCTGGAAGCTGTCAGCGCTCCCGGCCACTTCCAGCACCCGCCCGGCGCCTCCATGGGGTGTATGAGTTTTCACAAATTCCTCCGCCCCTTCCGGCGCCACGGTGAGTACCCCGGGATAGTGTTCTTCCACAAACTTGCGCCGCTGAGGGTCTTTTTCACACACCATCACCACTCCTGGCTGACAGAGCAGCACACATTGCAGCGTGCACAGCCCGGTGGGGCCTGCACCGATGATGAGCACCGACTCTCCCGGCTGGATCCCGGCGATACCGGCGGCCCAATAGCCGGTGGCCAGCAGATCTCCCGCCAGCAAGGCCTGCTCATCGGTCACCCCCTGAGGGATATGACTCAGCCCCTGGTCTCCATAGGGCACCCGCACATATTCCCCCTGACCGCCATCGATGCGGCAGCCCAAGGCCCAGCCTCCCTGGGGATCGGTGCAGTTGTTCACATACCCCTGGCGGCAGAAAAAGCATTTCCCGCAGAAGGTCTCCACATTGACGGCCACCCGATCGCCGGGGGCAAACTTCCGCACCTTCTCCCCCACTTCTTCCACAACGCCCACCATTTCATGGCCCACTGTCACTCCGGGTACCGCCCGAGGCACCGAACCATGCTTGATGTGCAGATCGCTGGTGCAGATGCTGGCCAAGGTTACACGCACCACCACATCCTCCGGCCCTTCCACATGGGGCCGGGGTTTTTCCAGAAAGGCAAACCGGCCCTGTTCCACATAAGTATAGGCCAACATATCCATTTCTCCTTTTCGCCCTATGTCAAAAGCCCGGCCCCTTCCCAGGGACCGGGCCTTGCATTTCGAAAAAGTGGCCCGGCCACTTTTTCGAGAGTTTGCAAGGGGCTGTGTGCACGCCTTCGGCGCACACTTGCCCCTTGATAGGTGCAAAAAGCCACGCACAGGTCGCAGCTTTTTGCAGATTGATGAGGATCAGGGCAAACAACCCTTTTCCTGTATCGGTTCGTCCACAGTGTGATCCCGGCCCCTTCCCAGGGACCGGGCCTTGTGCCGTTTTGTCTTACATCATCTGCCGCCGCCAGGACAGGTTCATAGTACCGTCCTGCATCACCGACAGATTATCCAGAGTTTTGCCGGTACCCAGAGCCACACAGGAGATGGCATCGTCGGCCACCCGTGTGGTAATACCGGTCTTGGACTCGATCAGCTTGTCAAAACCATAGATCAGGCTGCCGCCGCCGGTCATGACAATGCCGTTTGTGGCAATGTCGCCCACCAGCTCAGGAGCGGTGCGCTCCAGCACAAAATGTACCGCTTCCACGATCTTAGCGGACACCTCTTCAAAAGCCTCCAGCAGCTCGGTGGAAGTGACGGTAAACACCCGGGGCAGGCCGGTCATCAGGCAGCGGCCCTTGACCTCCATGCTTGCTTCCTCTTCCCGGGGATAGACACAGCCAATGGTCATTTTCAGCTCTTCCGCCGTACGCTCGCCGATGAGCACATTGTGTTTACGGCGCACATATTTGACGATGGCATCGTCAAACTTATCGCCAGCCACCTTGATGGAGGTGCTTTCCACAATACCGCCCAGGGAAATGACCGCCACATCGGTGGTGCCGCCGCCGATATCAACGATCATGTTGCCGTCGGGCTTGGAGATCTCGATCCCTGCGCCGATGGCAGCAGCCACCGGCTCTTCGATGAGATAAACCTTCCGGGCGCCGGCCTGGGTGCCGGCATCGATGACGGCACGCTCTTCCACTTCGGTGATGATGGAAGGCACACAGATAACCACATTGGGCTTGAACAGACGGAAGCCCAGCACCTTATGGATAAACTCCTTGATCATTTTCTCCGTCATTTCATAGTCGGAGATGACGCCGTCCCGCAGAGGGCGCACAGCGATGATGTTGCCCGGGGTACGGCCCAGCATCTTCTGGGCATCCTCACCGATGGCCAGAATCTTGCCGGTGGACTTGTCCACCGCCACAACAGAAGGCTCGCACAAAACAATGCCCTTGCCTTTTACATAAACCAGTACGGAAGCCGTACCCAGATCAATTCCGATATCGCCTGCTGACATATCTTTCCCGCTCCATTTCTCCGGCTGCCTGCTTTCAGGGCCCGTCCCCGCTGCCGGGTGGGGTCTGGGCGCCCATTTCTCCAAATCTTCACACAAAACCACGGTTGGTTTTCTTTTTCCATAGCTCTTTTTATTATACCCAACTGGAATCATGTTTTCAACACATAGTTTGGATTTCTCTGTCGAAAAAACGCCCAAAAGAAGGGGAGAAAATTGCCTGTCCCTCTTGCTATTCCCGAATCCCGGCTGCCAATGGGATCTCCCAGCCGGATTGCCGAAGGGTGTGCCCAAGGTCGATTTTCTCTTCATAGATGCCCGAAGCCCGGCAAAACCCCAGTTTCTGATACAGCCGGAAAGCCGGCTCGTTGCCTTCCGCCAGGAAAAGCCGAAGAACTTCCGCCCCCCGCTTTTCGGCTTGGGCCATGGCCTGCCGCACCGCCTGGGTTCCCACTCCTTTTCCAGACCGGGCGGGCTCCACCCCCAGCCGGTCCAGGTAAAGAGCCTTCCCGGGGATCGTCCACCGGATGTCCCCTTCCCCTTCCTCCCACTCAGTCAGGGCAAAGGCACCCCAGATCGCCCCGCCCTCCCGGCACACATAAAGCCTCCTTTGAGCGATGTCCTCCCCCAGCACCTCTGCGGGATAATATTGGTTCCAAATAAAAAGGCCCTTTTTCTCCATGTCCGCCACAATGCGCCGATACATCCGCTCCACTTGGTCCAAATCTTCCATCCCAGCCAGACAAAGTTCCATTTTCACACCCCTTTCCCGGTTTTCTCCCCCGGCCTTTTGGCAAAGGTGCGGGCAAACGCCGCCCCATATACCTCCCGGGCCCCGGCCTCCCGCAGCACCCGGGCGCATTCCGACAAGGTGCTGCCGGTGGTGAGCACATCGTCCACCACAAGCACTCGCCGGGAGCGGACAAGGGCCTCTTTCCCCGGCGTCACCGCAAAGGCCCCCAGCACATTGGCCCGCCGCTGGGCCGCTTTCAGCCGGTACATGGGCCTTGTGTTCCGCCGCTTTTCCAGAAGAGCCTCCAGGGGAAGTCCCAGTTCTTCGGCCAGGGGCCTGGCAATTTTCTGGGCCTGCTCATAGCCCCGCTTCCGCTTGATTTTCCTGTGACAGGGCACATAGCACACCAGGTCCACCTGCTCCAAAAGGCCGGTTTCCCGTACCCGCTGGGCCAGCAAGACGCCAAATATTTCTCCGCTCCGGGCCGCGCCCCGGAACTTGAACCGGTGCACTCCCCAGCGCACACTCCCTTCATAAGGGTAAACGCACACCGATCCCGCCACAAAAGGGAGCTTTCCCATTTTCCAGCTCTCTTTTAGCTTTTCCCGCCCGCTGCAAGCCGGACAAAGCTGGTCCTGCTTTTCTTTTCCCCAAAGAAAGCGTCCGCACAAAGCACACCGGGGCGGAAACAGCCAATCAAACAAGGCCCATGGCTTCATGATAGCTCCTCAGCCGGTATTTGAGGGCGCTGTACCGGCGGTTTTTCTGGTTGCTCTCCACCATCTGCTCCACCACACTCTGCCGCCCCACCAGCACCAGCAGCCGTTTGGCCCGGGTGACGGCGGTATAAAGAATACTGCGGTTGAGCAGCCGGGCGGGAGCTTGGAACACCGGCACGATCACCGCCTCATATTCACTGCCCTGGGCTTTGTGGGCGGTGATGGCATAGGCCGGTTCCATCTGGTACAGATCATCAAAGGAATAGGCCGCTTCCCGATCATCAAAGCGCACCACCATCACCCGCTCAGAACGGTCGATGTAGGTGATGATCCCGGTATCTCCATTGAACACCCCGGCCCCTACCTCGGCGGTGGCGGCGCTCTGCCACAGGATATCGTAATTATTCCGCACCTGCATCACCCGATCCCCCAGACGGAACACATAGGGGCCGTGACGCACCTCTGTCTTGCCCTCTCCCGGCGGATTGAGCCGCTGCTGCAGAATGCGGTTGAGAGAGACCGTGCCGCACATCTGCTGCCGGGTGGGACAGACCACCTGAATGTTCTCCGGATCGATGCCAAAATGCCCGGGGATCCGGGAAGAAACCAGGCTGGCCACCGTCTCCACCGCCTGTTCCGGTGTGGAGGCAGCGGAAAAATAGAAATCCCCCTGGGTAAGCCGGAGCTCCGGCATCTCCCCCCGGTTGATCCGGTGGGCGTTCATGACGATCTGGCTGTTCTGAGCCTGGCGGAAAATCTCCGTCAGGTGGACTTTGGGCACAAAGTCACATGCCAGCAAATCGGAGAAGACGCTGCCCGCCCACACCGGGGGCAGCTGATCGGCATCCCCGATGAGCACCAGACGGGTATGGGGTTTCATGGCCTCCAGCAAAGAGGCGGTGAGGGAAATGTCCAGCATAGAAGCCTCGTCCACCACGATTACATCAGCAGGCAGAGGGTTGTCCTTGTTCCGCTTGAAACGCATAACCCCTTCTTCCGGGGAAAAGGCCGCTTCCAGCATCCGGTGCAGGGTTTTGGCCTCCCGGTGACAGACCTCGCTGAGTTTTTTGGCCGCCCGGCCGGTAGGTGCACAGAGAAAGACCGTCAGGCCGTTCTGATCCAACAGGGACAAAAGCCCCTGTACCGCTGTGGTTTTACCAGTGCCCGGCCCGCCGGTAATCAAGGACAAGGCCCCGTGGAAGCACAGGCCCATGGCTTCCTTTTGCTTTTCCGCATAGGTCATCCCCTGTTCTTTCTCGGTGCGGGCGATCATCTTTTCCAGGTTCCGCGGCGCTTCCAGGTGCATGCTCAGCAGCCGCACCACCTCCCGGGCCACGGTGTTCTCCTGGCGGAACAGGGTGGCCAGATAGACCATGGGCTGGCTCCGGATATCCTCTTCCACCACCTGCTGCCGCTGCAACAGCTCCTCCAGCTGATCTTCCACATCCTCTTCCCCTGCGCCGCACAGGGATGCGGTGGCCGTCAGCAGTTTTTTCCGAGGAATAAAGCAATGGCCGCTTTGCAGATTGAAGGTGAGTTCATACAACACAGCGGCCCGCAGCCGCACCGGGCTCAAAGGATCCATGCCCATGTGCCGGGCGGCCTCGTCCACCTGGCCAAAATCCAGACCAAACCGCTCCTGGCACAAAAGATAGGGGTCCTCCCGCAAAGTCTGCTCTGCATAGGCCCCATAGACCTTGTAGACCCCGGCGGCACACCACATGGGCAGACCGCTCTCGGTGAAAAACTGCAAAAGGGCCCGCATGGCGTTTTGCTGAAGAAAATTCTGTTGGATCTCCCGGGCCTTCCGGGGACTGATGCCCCGCACCGTTTCCAGAAGCTCCGGCTGGCTGGCCAGCACATCAAAGGTGTCCTCCCCGAATTTTTCCACAATGGCCATGGCGGTTTTGGGACCGATGCCCTTGACGGTGCGGGAGGCCAGATAATCATAGATCCCCTGGGCAGTGGAAGGCAGCAGCCGCTCATAGGAAAGAACGGAAAACTGAGGACCGTATTCCGGATGGGTCACATAGTTGCCATAGGCGACGATGCTCTCCCCTGCCCCCAGATAAGGCATGACGCCGGTAATCACCAGCTCTTCCCCTACGCCCAGATCCACCCGGGCCACCGCCCAGCCGCTGTCGTCATTCTTATAAATCAGGGTATCCACCACACCCTGGATCTTCTCCAGCTCCCGCTCAGTTGTCTCTTTCATCTGGGAAAACTCCCTCCTCTCCTTCTTCTTCCTGCTTCCATGCCCCGGGAAAACGCAGGGCACACAGCCTTTTGGCCCACAGAAGCATCCGTTTCTGCTCCCAGGGGGTCAGTCCTTCCAGGGAAACATGTATATCCACCCGTAGTCTCCCCCTCAGATGATGGAGCAGCACAAAGCTGTACCACTCCAGCACCCAGGCCGCAAGGCCCATGCAGGCCAGCGCCACAAGCAGGCTGACGGTATAAAAGCCGCAATCCACATCCATCCCCCCTTGGTGCAGGATATGCGCATTGCGGCTTTTTGGTGTATTCTTTCCGGCTTTTTACCGGAAAAAAATCATTTCTGGCGGCTCCATTTAACGCCTTGCGGGGTATCCTCCAGCAAGATGCCCTGGGCCTTCAGTTCATCCCGGATGCGGTCGGCGGTGGCAAAGTCCTTGTTTTTCCGGGCCTCCTGCCGCTGAGCGATCAGTTTTTCGATCTCTTCTTCCAGACCATTCTCCTCCGGCTGGGAAAGCTGACGGGCCTTTTCCACCAGATCCAGGGAAAGCACCTGATCAAAATCTTCCAGAAGCCACAGCTTGGTTTTATCGTTCACCGGTGCTTTCAGCACATCGTACACCGCAGTGACCGCCAAAGAGGTGTTCAGGTCGTTGTCCAGGCCCCGGCGGAAATTCTCCTGCAGCGCCTTGGCCCCTTCTTTGTCCAAATTTTCCCCTTCCTTGGGAGAAAGGTCCGCCACTTTTTGCAGCAGCTTCTGGTAGGCCAGAGCGGCATTCTGCATTCCCTCATCGGAAAACACCAGGGACTTGCGGTAATGGGACTGGAGACAGAAGAAGCGATAGACCAGCGGATCATACCCCTGCTTTTCCAGCAGGGAAACGGTGAGGAACTCCCCTTTGGACTTGCTCATCTTGCCGCTGGTGGTGTTGAGATGATGGACATGGAACCAGTAGTTGCACCATTTATGGCCAAAATAGGCTTCGCTCTGGGCAATCTCATTGGTGTGATGGGGGAAGGCGTTGTCAATACCGCCTGCATGGATATCCAGGGTCTCTCCCAGATACCGGCGGCTAATGCAGGAGCATTCAATGTGCCAGCCGGGATAACCCACGCCCCAGGGGCTGTCCCACTTCAGTTCCTGATCCTCAAACTTGGACTTGGTGAACCACAGCACAAAATCGGTTTTGTTCCGCTTGTTCGTGTCTTCCTCCACGCCGTCCCGCACGCCCACGGCCAGGTCTTCCTGGTCCTGTTTGTTGAACACATAGTATTCCTTCAGTTTGGAGGTGTCGAAATACACATTGCCGCCGGCCTCATAAGCAAAGCCCTTTTCCAGAAGCCCCTCAATCATCTCGATGAAATCCGGGATGCAGTTGGTGGCCGGCTCCACCACATCGGGCCGCTTGATATTCAGTTTGCGGCAGTCTTCAAAAAAGGCATCGGTATAGAATTGGGCGATCTCCATGACGGTTTTGTGTTCCCGCTTGGCGCCCTTGAGCATTTTGTCCTCGCCGGTATCGGCATCGCTGGACAGATGCCCCACATCGGTGATGTTCATCACCCTCTTCACATCATAGCCCAGATACCGCAGGTATTTTTCCAGCACATCTTCCATGATATAGCTGCGCAGATTGCCGATGTGGGCATAGTGATACACCGTGGGGCCGCAGGTATACATTTTTACCTTCCCCGGCTCCAGAGACACAAATTCTTCCTTTTTCCGGGTGAGGCTGTTATACAGTTCCATAGCAGGGTCCTCCTGTTATTTTTTGGATGTGGCGCCGTCGGCCACGATATCCCAGTTGCGCTTCATATAGTCGAAACCGGAATAGAGGGTGATGAGAGTCATGGCCCAGCCGCTCACCGTCTGCACCATGCCCGGCCACCCCAGAATATCGGTGAGGAAAATGGCAGCGGTGCCCACAATCTGCAAAGTAGTTTTCACTTTGCCCGACCAGGCAGCAGCCAGCACCCGTCCCTTGCCGATGGCCACGATACGCAGGGAAGTGATGATAAATTCCCGGGCCAGGATGATAAACACCATCACGCTGTTCATCTCGCCCCGCTGGATAAAGAGCAGCAGCGCGGCACACACCAACAGTTTATCGGCCAGGGGGTCGACAAATTTGCCGAAATCGGTGATCTGATTGTAATGCCGGGCGATATAGCCGTCCAGCGCATCGGTCATGCTGGCCAGCAAAAAGATGCAAAGAGCAATGATATCGCAGGTTTGAGTGCCCTGATAGGCAAAATAGATGAAAAAGGGAATCATCCCCACCCGGATCAGGGTGATCTTGTTGGCTGTGGTCATTTTTACAGATTTCCTCCTTCACAGACGATCTCGCCGTACAGTTCGGCGCCGACGCCGTTTTCGATCTCCACCGTGACAAAGCTCCCCTCTTCCACCGGCTCTTCCGAATAGAAATAGACGATGCCGTCCACATCAGGGGAATCCATATAGGTGCGGCCGAAGTACATCTCATGCTCCGGGTCATAGCCGCAGCAAAGCACCTTCTGCTGTGTTCCCACCAGAGTCTGGGAGAACTGATCCATCACCGCATCCTGTAGCTCCACCAGAATCTCCTGGCGGCGGCGCTTTTCCTCTTCGGGAATCTGGTTTTCCATCTGGGCGGCCACAGTACCTTCTTCCTGGGAATAGGCAAAGACCCCGGCCCGCTCCAGTTTGTACTCATCCAGGAAACGGTACAGTTCATCAAACTCCTCTTCGGTTTCTCCGGGGAAACCCACAATGAGGGAGGTGCGGATGACGGCCTTGGGGAACCGGCGGCGGATGGTTTCCACCCGTTCCCGAATCAGAGCCCCATCTCCCCGCCGGTTCATGGCGGAAAGCACCCGGTCACTGATGTGCTGCATGGGGATATCGAAATAAGAGATGGCATTCTCGTACTTTTCCATTACATCCAGCAGTTCATCGTCCAGCTCATCGGGATAGAGATAGTGCAGACGCACCCATTCCACCCCCGGGATCTGGCAAAGTCCTTCCAGAAGCTCTGGCAGCATCCGCTTGCCATAGAGATCGGTGCCATAGCGGGTAGTGTCCTGAGCGATGACCAGCAGCTCTTTGGCTCCTTTTTCCGCCAGGGACCGGGCCTCCTCCAGGATATTCTCCATGGGACGGCTGCGGAAGGGCCCCCGCAAAGCAGGAATGATGCAATAGCTGCAATGGTTGTTGCACCCTTCGGCAATGCGCAGGAACGCAGAATAGGGCTTTGTGAGAAGCTGGCGGTCTCCTTCCAGAGCCGCCTGGGCGCTTTGACCCAGATAGGCCTGACGCCGTCCGGCCAGAGCTCCCTTCACCGCCAGAACGATGTCGGTATAGCTGCCGGTACCGCAGATGGCGTCCACCTCGGGCAGTTCCTTCAGGATCTCCTCTTTATACCGCTCTACCAGACAGCCGGTGGCGATGAGGGCTTTCAGCTGCCCTTCTTCCTTCAGCCGGGCCTCTTCCAAAATGGTGTTGATGGCCTCCTGTTTGGCTTCATCGATAAAGCCACAGGTGTTGACAATGGCCACATCGGCCTTGTGGAGATCGTCCACGATCTCCATTCCCTCCCGGCGCAAAAGCGCCAGCATCTGCTCGGAATTGACCAGATTCTTAGCACAGCCCAGGGAATTCATATGGATCTTTACGGTCAAAAGTCTATTCCTCCCTATCCTCCACATTTTCCTGCTCTCCCGGCTCTTCCCGCAGCTGGGGATCGCAGTACACATCGATGGCGGTGTTGATCTGCTCCCAGGAAAAGCCTCGCCGGTAAAGCCCGGCGGCGGCTTTACGCAAAAGCCGTTTGTCGGTGTAGTGGCCCCGGATGGTTTTTTCCAGATAAGCCACCACCTGACGGCTGCAAGGGGCCAGACCAGGCAAAATCTCCTGGGCGATCTCATGACTGATGCCCCGGCGGCGCAGCTCCTGATCCACCTTCTGCCGGCCAAAGCCCCGATCCACATAATACCGGGCCACCATACGGGCATATTCCCCATCGTTGAGAGCACCCAGCTCGGTCAGCCGTTCCACGGCATAATCGATGCCCTCCTGGGGAAAATTTTTGGCCGTCAGTTTGTCCCGCAGCATTTTTTCGCTCATGGCCCGAGGCGCCAGCAGCCGGGCGGCGTAATCCAATACCGCTTTGTTCTGCTCGTTCATGCCCCTACCGTCCTTTGTCTGTTATTCCTTGTCATCCTCAAAATCATCGGCAAATACTTCCACTCCGCCCTTGGCAGCCGCCGGAGTCCGGGGAGCCGGAGGTGCCGGAGGTGTGGCAGCCTTGGCGGCCGCTTTTCCGCCCCGGGCGGTGTTTTCCGACAGTTTGTCCTTCAGAGCCTGACGGATGGCTTCTTCCACCTGCTGAGCCTCTTCCGGATTGTCCCGGAAATACTGTTTGGCCGCATCCCGGCCCTGGCCCAGACGGGTCTCGCCCCGGTAATACCAGGCGCCGCTCTTTTGCAGCACGCCCAGATCGCAGCCCAGATCAAGAATCTCGCCCAACTTGGAAATGCCTTCGCCATACATGATGTCGAACTGAGCCTCCTTGAAGGGAGGGGCCATTTTGTTTTTCACCACTTTGGCCTTGGTACGGCTGCCGATGTTGGTGCTGCCATTTTTGATGTGCTCGGCCCGGCGGATCTCAATGCGTACGCTGGAATAGAATTTCAGCGCCCGGCCGCCAGTGGTCACTTCCGGATTGCCGTAGACCACGCCCACCTTTTCGCGCAGCTGGTTGATGAAAATGACCACGCAGTTGGATTTGGAGATGGCGCCGGCCAGCTTCCGCAAAGCCTGGGACATGAGGCGGGCATGAAGGCCCACAAAGGAATCCCCCATCTCCCCTTCGATTTCGGCCCGGGGCACCAGAGCGGCCACCGAGTCCACCACCACTACATCCACTGCGCCGCTGCGCACCAGGGCCTCGGTGATCTCCAGCGCCTGCTCACCGGTGTCAGGCTGAGAGACCAGCAGCCGGTCCACATCCACGCCCAGGGCTTTGGCATACACCGGGTCCAAAGCGTGTTCCGCATCGATGAAGGCAGCTTCGCCCCCTTCTTTCTGAGCCGCTGCGGCCACATGGAGGGCCAATGTGGTCTTACCGGAAGATTCCGGTCCATAGATCTCCACAATACGCCCTCTGGGCACACCGCCGATCCCCAAAGCCAGATCCAGAGCGATGGAACCGGTGGAGATGGCTTCCACATTCATGGCTGTATTTTCTCCCAGACGCATCACCGAGCCTTTGCCATAGGCCTTTTCGATCTGCGCCAGGGCTGTTTCCAATGCTTTTTTCTTATCCATAGCGTAACCCCCTATCGTGACACCAGTATACACCCTGGCATCGGATTATGCAACATTTGTTCGTTTTTTACATCTTTTCCGGCGGTGTGCGCACACCGGTGACCACCCGCTCCACACCGGAGAAATCCCGGAGAATACGGATATCCTCGTATCCATTTTCCCTCATAATTTCCTCCAGCTGCTGGGCCTGGCCCATACCGCACTCAAAGGCCAGCATACCGTTTTTGGTCAGAGCGTCTTTGAAATTTGCGGCAATGGCCCGATAGAAATCCAATCCGTCGGCCCCGCCGTCCAGCGCCACATGAGGCTCATAATCCTTCACGCTCACATCCAGCCCCGGAATGTCCCCGGTGGGAATATAGGGTGGATTGGAAACGATGAGATTGAATTTGCCCAGAGCCGGGTCACAGGGTTTCAGCGCATCCTGGGCCACCGTCAGCCCTCGAAATGTCAGCCGGTGACGCACCAGGTTTTCCTTGGTCACCGCCAAAGCTTCCTCGGAGGTGTCGGCAAAGACACAGCTGATGGTATCCGGCAGATTTTTCAGCAAAGCGATGCCCACGCAGCCGCTGCCGCAGCACAGATCCAGCATCCTGCCCCGTTCCCGGCGGCTGAAAAAGGCCAGGCCGGCATCCACCAGCGTTTCGGTGTCCGGCCGGGGGATGAGCACGCCGGGGGTCAAAGTAAAGGTGAGGGAATAAAAATCCCATTCCCCGATGATATGAGCCAAGGGTTCCCCTTTCAAACGACGGCTTTTCAGCTCATTCAGCCGCTTCAGCTGTTCGTCGAAAAGGTAGCTCCCGCTGCGCTCATTAAATTCCGCCCGTGGGATCTCCAGGGCAAAAGCCAGCAGTTCCTTGGCCTCCAAAGGGGCCGAGGTGACCCCGTGATGACGCAGTTCATTGCGCAAGTCCAAATATACATCCGAAATGGTGCCTACCATATCCCATTACCACCTGTCTTCTCCTTGATTTTCGGGAATGACCCGCCGGATGGCCTCGATGGCCACCTCGATCATGCTGTCGTCCGGCTCATTGGTCGTAAAACGCTGCAAAAACAGTCCCGGCGCCCGCAGAGCCATGGAAAGTCCATTGTCATGGCGGCCCACCCACCGGTTGATCTCATAACTGATGCCCACCACCACAGGCAGAAGCAAAAGCCGCAGGGCCATGCGAACCCAGGGGCTCTGCCAGGTAAACACCGAAAAGACCAGAATGCTGATGATCATCACCACAAACAAAAAGCTGGTACCGCAGCGGGGATGAAACCGGCTGCACTGGCGGATGTTGTCCACCGTCAGCTCCCAGCCTTTTTCATAACAGGCAATGGTTTTGTGCTCGGCCCCGTGATACATATAGGTCCGCTTGATATCGCTCTGCTTGGATGTGACAATAATAAAAGCCAGAAAAATCAGAATGCGCACCACGCCTTCCAGCAAATTGCGCAGGATGTTGGAAGATCCGTTGGGGAGAAACCCCGCCAAAAGGGTGGGCAGCAGAATAAACAGCGCCACAGGCAGAGCGATACCGGTGACCAGGGCAAAACCCATGAGAATTTTATCCAGCTTTTCGCTGCCGAACTTTTTGAGAAGCCAGCTTTCCACCTTTCCCGGCTGCTGGGAAGGGTCTTCCTCTTCAAAAAACTCAGCGGAATAGGTCAGAGCGCTGATGCCGTATTTCATGGAATCCCAGAATCCCAGAACACCCCGGATCAAAGGCAGACGCAGCACCGGATTTTTCCGGACGGTCCCCACTTCTTCTTCCTTTATGGCAAACTCCCCATCGGGCTTGCGCACCACGATGGCGGTCTTGCGGGGACCGCGCATCAGAATGCCCTCGATGAGGGCCTGGCCGCCGATGGTGGTTTTAAATTCCTTCGGTTGTTGTTTCATCGGTTCCTCCCATAGACGGGGCCATGGGCAGACGGATGCTCACCGTGGTGCCCTCCCCATAAATGCTGTCGATATCCAGAGAGCCGTCGTGCATGGCCACGATCTCATCGCACACGGCCAGACCGATACCGGCCCCTCTCTGGCGGGCGCTGCCCTTGAAGAATTTTTCCTTGACCAAGGGCAGCTCATCGGCCGGAATGCCCTGGCCATAGTCCCGGATGCGCACCACGGCGCTTTGTTCCTCCACCCCGATGGAAATCTCCACTTTGCCGCCGCTGACGCCATATTTCGCAGCGTTATCAATGATATTGAGGAACACCTGGCGCAGCCGGTTGCGGTCGCCGCTGACATACACCGGCTGAGAAGGTTCGTGGTAGCTGGTTTCGATGCCCTCCTGCCGAAGCATCTCGTTATAGACAAACAGGGCGTCGTACACTTCTCCCCGCAGATCCAGCACTTCGGTCTGGAGTTTCATCCGGCCGCTTTCCAGCCGGGAAAAATCCAGCAGCTCTTCCACCATCCGGGACAGACGGGTGGTCTCCTTGCGGATGATGTCCAACCCGGTCTCCACGGTGTTTTTGTCATCCAGATTGTTTTCCACCGTCTCGGCCCAGCCGCCGATGGCGGTAAGGGGTGTGCGCAGCTCGTGGGACACCGAAGAGATAAAGTCGTTTTTCAGCTTTTCCATCCGGGCGATCTCGGTGGACATATTGTTGATGGTGTTGCAAAGCTCTCCCATTTCATCCCGGAAATCCATATCCAGCCTGGCTCCATACTGCCCCTGGGCGATCTTCTGAGCCAGTTCGTTGATTTTCAGCACCGGGTTGACGATGGAATGGATGAAAAACTGGTTGGTCACGGTGAGCAAAAGCAGCACCGCCAGGGCGGCCCCGGCCAGCATCAGATAAATCTGCCCCACCTGCCGGTCCAGCAGCTTAAGGGATGTGACAAAGCGCACTTCCCCGATGAGATCCTGGCTGTTTTTCCGGAACACCGGAGCCGTCACCGCCATGATCCGCTCTTCGGTGGAAGGGTCATAACCGGTGAAGGACTGCATCTCGCCGGTCTCGATGCACAGATTCACATCGTTGGTGGCCGGCACAGTGCCCGCCACCAGACCGGTGGAGGAACTGATGATCAGCCCGTTGCTGTCCAGCACCTGCATCTCCATTTTGTCTTTGTCACTGAATTCGGTGATCTGCTGCTGGGCATAGCCATAAAACTCATCATAGGTAGAGCTCATATAGGAGGAAAAGTTTTTGGCGCTGGAATTGGCCCGGCTTTGCAGGCTGGTATGAAGAGAATCGTAAAAATAATTGGTGGTGGCCGCTCCCACGGCGATAAACATGATGGCAAGCAAAAGCACGACGATGCTCATGTTGTTGACGATCCACCGCCGTTTGATCCCGCTCATTTTATGCCGGCTCAGCCAAAGGGCCGCTTTTTTCATGGGGCCGTCCCCCGCCTGTTTCTTGATTCCTTCAGCCATTCTCTCTCCCGCTCCTGCTTAAGCTTCCCATTTATAGCCGAATCCCCAGATGGTGGCGATATACTTGGGAGCTGCGGCATCGTCTTCGATTTTCAGCCGCAGACGGCGGATGTTCACATCCACCACTTTCAGGTCTCCGTGGTAATCCCGCCCCCACACTTCGTTCATAATCTCGTCCCGGGCCAGGGCACGCCCCCGGTTTTCCAGGAAATTCTTCATCAGCAGATATTCCACCTGGGTCAGATCGATCCTCTGTCCGTTTTTCATCAGCTCCCGTGAACGGAGGTTGAGAGAAAACGGTCCGGAAGTGATCACATCGGCATTGAAGCTGCCTTGGGTCAGGCGGCGGTACAAAGCGTCCACCCGGGCCACCAGCTCCACCACCGAAAAGGGCTTGCCCACATAATCGTCCGCCCCGGTCATAAAACCGTTGATCTTATCGTTTTCCTGGGACAACGCGGTGAGCATGATGATGCCCATCCGGCTGCCGCTGCCCCGGATGCGACGGCAGACTTCAAAGCCGTCGATGTCCGGGAGCATCACATCCAGAATGGCCACATCCACATCGTTGTGGGTGCGCACATAAGTGACCGCATCCTCTCCCAGGGCAAATTCCACCGTCTCATATCCGGCCCGCTTCAGATTGATGACCACAAAACTGCGGATATTGTCCTCATCTTCCAGAATCAACACTTTTTTATTCATAATCAGCTGAAAACCTCCGAAGTCCATTCCTTTGTGATTGCATGAAAACTCCGCGCCACCTGATCGGCACTGAGGGACAACTGGGGATAACCGTTTTCCGGCAGGGAATAGCCATAGATGGCGTTGTCGCTGGTGTGCAGCCATTCCATGCCGCTGCTAGCAAAATATTCCTGCCGGTTGTCTCCGGTAAACATCCAGATCTGGAGCAGCACATTGTTCTCTCCCTGGAAAAGGTACCCCTCTTCCGCCCCTTCCACCGGCACCAGGAAGGTGGTCTTGATGATTCCCGCCTCGCTCTTGCGCTGGGCGCTCACATTGCTGCCCCATGTCTCCGGCCACTGAAAATACCATCCGTCCGCCGGGGCGTGGAAAGTCTCTATAGCCACGCCACTGGCGCCGCCGTTTTCAAAGCGGGTCCATCGCAGTTTCCACATGGTATCTGCCGCCTCCGGATCGGTATAGCCGGGGAGCATATCTCCCAGCGGCACTTCCGGAATCCCGTCATTGTCAATATCCTGACAGGTGATATTCACCGGACGCCAGGTGGCGGCGCTGCGTTTGCTGCCGCTGCCCAGGGTGGTATTGGTCAAAACGCCGCTGCGCAGCTCCACGATGTCGGTGATATAGCCGCCGGTGGCCGCCAGGCTGTCCACATAAAGAGACAGACCCCACTGGCCGGGAATGGTGCTTTTTGTGATCTTCACCACATTTTTCACATCGGAAGACAGGGGCGTCTGAGAAATCTCCGTGCAGGCCCCGTTCCGGAAGCCGTAAGCGGTCATCACCATCGCGCCGCCCACCCGGTCAAAGGCGGTGAGGAAAATTTCGTCCACCCCGTCATAGTCCACATCGGCAATGTAGGAATTGCTGTATCGGACAGCCAATGCTTCATTCAACCCATCGCTGCCCAGGGTGTGCACCGACATTCCCGAAGCACTGTCATCCTCCATGCCCCAGCTGAGGGCGATGGCCCGGGCCCCATTGTTCTGACACCGGGGGTAGGACACTTCTTTCAGATACCGTCCGTATCCCTTGGCATGCCCCAGCTCCACATAGTCATCTCCCTGGCGCTTATGGACATAGATCATATATTCGCCGCTGGTAGAGCTGCGGTAAAAGGAGATGATCTCCTTCTGCCCGTCCCCGTCGATATCCTGCTGTTGCATGGCCTGACGGTTCTGACCGCTTTCGGCCACGGCAGGGATATACCCCTGGGCCAGGATTGCATCCACCTGCTGCTGCAGCGCCAGATATTCTCCCGGCAGCCGGGGCAGGCTGGCCAAAGCGTCGCCGCTTTCCACCGAGCAGCCGCTGAGAGACAGGATCAATCCCATCAGCAAAACAACTGCCAAAAACTTTTTTCCCAGTCTTTTCACACAGAACCCTCTTTGCTTCATCGTTCACGGAAAGATATGCCCGGGGCCCGGCAGATCCGCCGGGTCTATTGGGCCTTTTATCATTGTAACATAAAGCGCGGCAAATGGGAATGTGAAAAAGGCCAAATTTCTGCCTTCTTCCGGCAAAAAGAACGGGCGGAGCATTCTGCCCCGCCCGCTCGCTTCCGCGCACTTAGAAATACTTTTTGATCTTGTCTGTAGCCCGGCTCACATCGGCGCTCAGGCTGACAGTGAACTTGACGCCGGTCTTTTCGCTGAAAGCGTCCAGACGGCTGAGGAAGGATTCGATGGCTTCCACATCATCGCAGCCCACGATCTTCAGGGTGCTGTCGATGAAGATGTGAGTGATGTCATAATTGCCGGCATACATACCGTTGACAAAGGCCATCAGGGTTTCAAAGCTGCCCTGGAAATCATACTCGGTGATGTCCACCAGCTTGGCGTTGTGGTTCAGGTCAAAGCGCAGCTTCTGCCCCAGTTCGATGCAGACCACATTGCCCGACTCGTTTTCCACCGCGTTATTTACAAGATCGATAAGATGCTTAGTTTTTCCACTTCCGGGAAGGCCCATAAAGACTTTTACCATAAGTGCGTTCCTCCTAACAGTTGTTTATCAAATGATATCATAAACCATCAAGAGTTACAACCGGATTTCTCGAAGATTTCGCAAATTCCCTGGAAGATTTTAATTTTTTTCACATTCTCCCTTCTTCCCGCTCCATGGCACACCGTTTAAAAAGTTCCAGAAACAGGCCGCCCGGACTCTTTTTTTCCACTTTTTCTGCTGTAACCACCGGAATCCGGGCGATTTCTTCCCCCTGGCTGCGGATGGTGAGCAGACCGGCCCGGGCGCCTTCTTTCACCGGAGCCGAAAGAGAGGGCGCCATCGCCAGTTCCTTTTCCAAAGTGGGCACCAATTCTTTTTTCAGCACCAACGGCGGCCGCTCTTCCAGCTGGCAGAGCACATACTCCTGTTTCCCCAGCAGCACCGGCACCGGCATGATGGGCTGGTCTGCTGTAATGGGCACCGCCTGATAGCCTGCAAAGCCGTAGTTGAGAAGGGCGGCCGCATCGGCATTGCGGCTTTGGGAATCGGCCGCTCCCATCACCACGGCGATGAGAGAAAGCCCCTCCCGTTCTGCCGTGGCTGACAGGCAATATCCCGCCCCGGTGGTATAACCGGTTTTCAGCCCGGTCATGCCCTGATAAGTATTGATCATCTTGTTGGTATTGGTCAGGCCAAAGGTACCGTTGCGCACCCAATCGGTCCAGATCCTGGTATATTCAAAGATTTTTTCATGGCCCATCAGCTGGCGGGACATCATGGCAATGTCCCGTGCCGTGGTCACATGGCCGTCGGCTGGCAGACCGTTGCAGTTTTGAAAATGGGTGTTCTCCATCCCCAGCTGTGCGGCCCGTTCATTCATCCGGGCCACAAAGGCTTCCTCTGTTCCGGCCAGATGCTCCGCCAGTGCCACGGCACAGTCGTTGGCCGAAGCCACCGCCACCGATTTCAGCATCTCATCCACTGTCATCTGCTCGTTTTCCTTCAGGTAAATCTGACTGCCTCCCATGCTGGCGGCATAGGCCGAAGTGGTCACCATCTCATCCAGTGTGATCTGCCCATTTTCCAAAGCCTCCATCACCAGAAGCATGGTCATCACCTTGGTGACGCTGGCCGGTTCCCTGGGGGTATCGGCATCTTTTTCATAAAGCACGGTGCCATCCTCGCTCATGAGAATGGCGCTGGGAGCCTGAATGCCGGCCAGAGGCTGAAGCTGCTCTTCTTCCGGCACCTGGGCGGCCTTTCCTCCTCCCCATACCATTCCCAGACACAGAATCATGGCCAAAACTTTCTTCCCGCATTTCTTCATCGCACTGTCCCCTTTCTCCTGTGGTAAAGTCTATGCACCTCCTTTTTTCTCCATGCCTTCCTCGCCCTTTACCCCAGGGATTTTTTCCGTTATAATGCTGTCAGATGACAAATCAAACCCTGATCCCCTTTGGAAGGTGAATTATGAAAATCGCATTTTACACCCTGGGCTGCAAAACCAACCAGTTTGAGACCCAGGCTTTGGAGACTCTGTTTGAACAGCGGGGACACACCATCGTTCCCTTTGACGAATTTGCCCATGTGTATATCGTCAACACCTGCACTGTCACCGCCCTCAGCGACAAAAAATCCCGCAATGCCGCCCGCCGCTGCAAGAAAATCAATCCCCAGGCCACTTTGATCGTCTGCGGCTGCTACAGCCAGATGGAGCCGGAACAGGCCCGGGAGATGTGCGGCGCCGACATTGTGGTGGGCACCGGCTGCAAGGGACAGATTGTGGAATTGGCCGAACAGGCTCAATCCCAGGCCTCCTTCTCCGGCGGCAGCGCCGTACAGGAAGCCCGGGAATTTGAAGTGCTCCCCGCCGGAGGCTTACGGGGCCGCACCCGGGCTTTGCTCAAGGTGCAGGACGGTTGCCAGAATTTCTGCACCTACTGCATCATTCCCTATGCCCGGGGCCGCTGCCGCTCCATCCCCCTCACGGAAGCTGTGCGCCAGGCCGCTTCCCTGGAAAAGGAAGGCTATCAGGAGATCGTCGTCACCGGTATCGAGGTCAGCTCCTACGGCATCGATCTGCCCGATCATCCTTCCCCGGCCGCTTTGCTGGCCGCCATCTGCCGGGCCGCTCCCCACACCCGCATCCGTGTCGGCTCCCTGGAGCCCCGGACCATCACCCGGGAATTTCTGGAGGAGGTGGGGCCCTATCCCAATCTGTGTCCCCATTTCCACCTGTCTTTGCAAAGCGGATGCCCGGATACCCTGCGCCGTATGAACCGGAAATACACCCCGGAACGCTATGCCCAATCGGTGGAAATGCTGAAAAAGGCCTACCCCGGCTGCGCTGTGACCACCGACCTGATCGTGGGCTTTCCGGGAGAGACCCAGGCGGATTTTGAAGAAAGCCTGGCTTTCGTGGAAGCCTGCGGTCTGGCCCAGGTTCATGTGTTCCCCTACTCCCGGCGGAAAGGTACCCCGGCCTATTCCATGCCGGACCAGGTTCCCCAGAAGGAAAAGGAAGAGCGGAGCCGGCAGGCAATCGGGCGTTTTCACAAGCTTCATCAGGATTTTCTCCGTTCCAAGGTGGGCCAGGTGCTTCCCGTTCTTTTTGAGCAGGAAAAGGACGGACTGTCCAGCGGTTTCTCTCCGGAATACTGTGAAGTGCGGGTAAGCGAAAAAGGACTGCACAACCAGCTGCTTTCGGTGCGCATCACCGGCCTTTCGGAGGACGGCTGGCTCACCGGCTGCACTCTGCCGGAAAATCCATAACAAAAGGGAGGTCTTTCCATGAAACAGCAATGGTCCCGCATTCTTCTGGGCGTTGTTCTCATACTGGCCGGCCTGGGCTATGCCGGGGATGTGATGGATTTTTGGCATTTTGATTTATTTTTCGACGGTTGGTGGAGCTTATTTATCATCGTCCCCTGTCTTTTTTCCATTGTGGAAAACGGCTTTGACACCGGCAACTCCCTGGGTCTGGTTTTCGGCCTGATGCTGCTGTTTTCCGCCCGGGGGCTCCTCAGCTGGCACCGGATGATCCAGCTGATGTTTCCTGCTCTTCTCATCATCCTGGGCATTGGTCTTCTGGCCCGGCCCCGCCGGGTGCCGGTGCCTGCCGGAGAAGCGCCGCCCATGGATCTAAGCCATGCGCCGGAATTGTCGGCCGTCTTTTCCCACGAGACCCGGCGCATCGTGAACACCATCACCGGCGGCGCCCGGCTCACTGCGGTCTTTGGATCTCTGACGGTGGATCTGCGTGACGCCGTCATCGCCCAGGACATCCAGCTGAAAACCACCGCCGTTTTCGGCTCCATACACCTGCTCTTGCCGGAAAACACCCTGGTCTACACCAAAGGCGTTTCCCTGTTCGGCCGCACCTATAACCAGATGCCCTCCGGTTTGCCGGAAAACTCCCCTAAAATCTATCTGGATTCCACCAATGTATTCGGCTCCACTCATGTGCAGCCCTGAAGCATAAAAAAAGCTCCCGGCAAGGCCGGGAGCTTTTTTATGCGGTTATTCTTCCAGCTGCCACTGGATAGGCTCTTGCCCATGCTGCTGCAAAAAGGTATTGCACTGAGAGAAATGGCGGCAGCCAAAAAAGCCCTGATAAGCCGAAAGCGGACTGGGATGAGGGGCCGTGAGCACCAGGTGATGGGGATTTGTGATGCGCTTTTGTTTGGACCGGGCATTGGCTCCCCACAGTAGAAACACCATAGGCTCCTGCCGCTCATTGAGCAGATCGATGACCCGATCGGTGAAATTCTCCCATCCCATACCCCGATGGGAATTGGCCGCATGGGCCCGGACGGTGAGCACGGTGTTCAGCAGCAGTACCCCTCCCTGGGCCCACTGGGTCAGGCAGCCATGGCCGGGACGGTGAAAGCCCACATCCTCTTCCAGTTCCTGATAGATGTTATTGAGCGACGGGGGCACCGGCACCCCTTTCTGCACCGAAAAACTGAGCCCATGGGCCTGGCCAGGGCCATGATAGGGGTCCTGCCCCAGGATCACCGCTCGCACCTCATGGTAGGGCGTATATTTCAGGGCGTTGAAAATATCGTACATAGAGGGATAAATGGTACGGCTGCGGTACTCCGACGCCAGGAATTTGCGCAGATTCTGGTAATATTCCTTGTCAAATTCCCCTTTCAGCAGCTCGTCCCAGTCATTTCCAATGTGAACCATATATTTTTTCCTTTCCCAAAATGAAATGCACTTGATTTTATTGTACACGCCCCTTTCTCTTCTGTCCACCGATTGTTTACCGAAAAGTCCTTGATTTTTACATAAAATATGATACCATGTTGTGGTCTCGCTCCCTCAAACTCCCCGCCGCGCAGGAGAAGGGGCCCCAAAGCAGACAGAATACCCGGCGCGGAGAAATGAGGAACTACCATTGATCACAGTTACCGATGTGAGCCTGAATTTTGACGGCCAGAATCTTTTTTCCCATGTGGATCTGAAATTTACCCCCGGCAACTGCTACGGCGTCATCGGCGCCAACGGCGCCGGGAAATCCACCTTCCTGCGCATCCTGTCCGGCGAGCTGGAACCCTCCCACGGCGAGGTCTCCCTGGGCAAGAACGAGCGGATGAGCGTGCTCAAGCAGGACCACTACGCCTACGATCAATATACCGTGCTGGATACCATCATCATGGGCAACAGCCGCCTGTATGAGATCATGAAGGAAAAAGAAGCCCTTTACATGAAGCCGGACTTTTCCGACGAGGACGGCATCCGTGCCTCCGAACTGGAAGGGGAATTTGCCGAGATGAACGGCTGGGAAGCGGAAAGCGAAGCCTCCCGCCTGATCCAGGGTCTGGGCCTGCCGGTGGACATCCTGGAAAAGCAGATGGAAACCCTTCAGGGCAAAGAAAAGGTGAAGGTGCTGTTGGCCCAGGCCCTCTTCGGCCAGCCCGACATCATTCTTCTGGACGAGCCCACCAATGACCTGGATGTGCTTTCCATCAACTGGCTGGAAAACTTCCTCCAGGATTATCCGGGCACCGTCATCGTGGTGTCCCACGACCGGCACTTCCTCAACAATGTGTGCACCCATATTGTTGACATCGACTATACCAAAATCAAGCTCTATGTGGGCAACTATGACTTCTGGTATGAGTCCAGCCAGCTGATGCAGAAGCTCATCCGGGATCAGAACAAAAAGAATGAAGAAAAGATCCGGGAACTGCAAAGCTTCATCCAGCGGTTTTCCGCCAACAAATCCAAGTCCAAGCAGGCCACTTCCCGGCGTAAGCTGCTGGACAAACTGGAAGTCACCGAAATGCCCGCCTCCTCCCGCCGCTATCCCTTTGTGGGCTTCACCATGGACCGGGAGCCGGGCAAGGAGATCCTCACCGTCACCAACCTGAGCAAAATGGTGGACGGAGAAATGCTTCTCAACCGGGTGTCCTTCCGGGTGAACAAAGGGGACAAAATCGCCTTCATCGGCGAAAACGAAAACGCCGCCACTACCCTGTTCCGCATCCTCAATGGCGAGCTGGAACCGGATGAAGGGGAATTCAAGTGGGGCTCCACCATCACCACCAGCTATTTCCCCCGGGACAATTCCGCCTTTTTCGACGATTTCCAGGGGAACCTTCTCCAGTGGATCGAGCAGTTTTCAGAAAATGACATCACCGAGACCTATCTCCGCAGCTTTTTGGGGAAAATGCTCTTTTCCGGAGACGATGTGCTCAAAAGCGCCCAGGTGCTTTCCGGCGGCGAGAAGGTGCGGTGCATGCTCTCCCGGATGATGATGAAAAACGCCAATGTGCTCATGCTGGATCAGCCCACCAACCACCTGGACCTGGAAAGCATCACCGCCGTCAACAACGGCCTGATGGATTTCAAGAGCAATGTGCTCTTCAGCTCCCATGACCACCAGTTTATCCAGACCATCGCCAACCGGATCATCTGCCTCAAGCCCGATGGCTTTGTGGACCGGATGTGCAGCTATGACGAATATCTGGAAAAAATGGAAGGCATCGCAAACTAACCCACGAAAAAAATCCGCCGCAGAACATCAGTGTTCTGCGGCGGATTTTTTGTTGATCACAGCTTATTTTTTGTTTTTACCAGCCTTTTTGGATGCTTCCCACTCTTTGTAGAGCTTGCTGACAACGCCTGACAGCGCCAGAAGGCCGAGAACATTGGGGATTACCATAAGGCTATTGAAGAAATCCGAAAGATTCCATACCAGTTCTACCTTTAGGACAGAGCCTACAACGATGAGAATGACAACGATGGAAGCATAGGGTATCACGCCTTTGGGTCCAAAAAGGTATTTCACATTCTTTTCGCCAAAGAAATACCAGCCGATGATTGTGGAAAAGGCAAAAAAGAACATGCAGATTGCTATGAATATCTTACCGAAATTGCCGAATCCCATGTTGAAGGCCATCTGTGTAAGGCCCGCTCCGCTCAAAGTCTGATTGACCGACTGAAGCTGACCTGTGACAAGAATGACGAGAGCGGTGAGATTCAGTATGACAAGGGTATCGATGAATACACCCATCATGGCCACCATACCCTGATCACAGGGATGCTTGACCTTTGCAAGAGCGTGGGCATTGGGTGTAGAGCCCATACCGGCCTCGTTGGAGAAAAGACCGCGGGCGATACCGTATTTTACAGCCTGAGAGACTGCAACACCGGCAAAACCGCCGATGGCAGAGCCGGGATTCCACGCTCCCACCACAATCTGTCTGAATGCTTCGGGAATCATCTCGAAATTCATGGCGATGATTACAAGGGCGCCCACAATATAGAAAGCAGCCATGATGGGAACAATTTTTTCCGTAATAGATGCTACACGGGCTGCACCGCCAATGAAAACAAAGGCAGACAGCGCAGCTATGATCACACCTATTATGATGGGATTGATGCCGAAGGCTCCTTTAAAAGAGTCTGCAATGGAGTTTGCCTGAACCATATTCCCCATGAATCCCAAAGCGAGGGTGATGAGAATGGCAAACAAGGCAGCCAGAGTTTTGCCGAGACGCCCTTTGAAAGCTGCTCTGATGTAATAAACAGGGCCGCCGGTTATTTCGCCGTCTTCTCCAATGGTCTTGTACTTTTGAGCAAGTGTTGCCTCTGCAAAAATGGTGGCCATGCCCAGTATGGCGCTGATCCACATCCAGAAAATGGCACCAGGTCCTCCCATTACCATAGCGGTAGCCGCGCCGGCCAGATTGCCGGTACCTACCTGAGCTGCGATAGCTGTTGCAAGGGACTGGAATGAGCTCATGCCATTTTTATCCGCCTTGTCCCCCTTGAGTTTAATGTTTCCAAACACCGCCTTGAAAGCGCTTCCGAATTCCCTGAACTGCACAAAGCCCAGTCTGGCGGTGAACCAGATGCCGGTTCCAAGAAGCAACACAACAAGAATTTTGCCGGAAAGAACATCCTTCAGCGATTCGACGATGCTGTTTAACAATTCCATATTTTTCCCCCTTTGAAGTCTCTCGCGCGCTGGTTCGCACATTATATCAAACGCCCTTATCGTTGTCTATACTGTTGCTGTAAGGATGCTTCTTTTTGTAAACCATGCCAAAATTTGCATATAAACTCTTGTATAATTTGCCGATGCTGATCTGGAAAAATACAACAAATCATTCCCAGTAATTTACTGATGTCATAGTGGAACACTTTTCGATTTTCCCGTGGCTGCACTGTCAAGATCGCCGGATCAGAAACCTGTGGAATCCAATTTATTGCAAATTAACCGGAAAACAAAAAGACAGGCTGCGTACCCCTTTCAAGGCACACAGCCTGTCTTTTTCACTGGCCCATTTTGCAGCGGGCCCTTTCACGCCTTTTAATCTTTGAACACTTCTTTGGCAGAAGCAGCCAAACCGGCGATCCCCTGAATCTCCGAGGGGATGATAATCTTGGTGGCTTTGCCATCGGCGGCCTTGGCGAAGGCCTCCAGAGCCTTGATCTTCACCACGCTGTCGGTGGGAGCGGCGTCATTCAGCAATTTGAAGCCTTCGGCCAGAGCGGTCTGCACCTTGAGCAGCGCCTCGGCCTCGCCTTCGGCTTCGGCGATCTTGGCCAGCCGGTTGGCATCGGCCCGCAGAATGGTGGCTTCCTTTTCGCCTTCGGCCACCAGAATGGCGGAGCGCTTTTCACCTTCGGCCCGCAGAATCGCTTCCCGGCGTTCCCGTTCGGCTTTCATCTGCCGCTCCATGGCATCCTGGATCTCCTTGGGCGGGATGATGTTTTTCAGCTCCACCCGGTTGATCTTGATGCCCCAGGGATCGGTGGCTTCATCCAGGATGGTGCGCATTTTGGTGTTGATGATATCCCGGGAGGTCAGGGTCTGGTCCAGCTCCAGCTCACCGATGATGTTACGCAGCGTGGTGGCTGTCAGATTTTCGATGGCCGCCATGGGATGCACCACGCCATAGGTGAACAGTTTGGGGTCGGTGACCTGGAAATAGATGACGGTGTCGATCTGCATGGTCACATTGTCCTTGGTGATCACCGGCTGGGGCGGGAAGTCAGACACCCGCTCTTTCAGCGTCACCTTGTTTGCCACCTTTTCCAAAAGGGGAATACGGAAATGCAGACCGGTTTCCCATGTGCCGCTGTATGCGCCCAGCCGCTCCACAATAAAGGCGCTGGCCTGGGGTACAATGGTGACACAGGAAGCCACGACGATGAGCACAAAAATCGCCAGGACGATAAACAGAATGACCGGCAGGGCGGAGCCTGCCAAAACAGCCAACAACATACATTCACCCTCCATACATCAGATTTTCTCTTTTCCCTTTTTACTTCTCTGTCCAGGGGCGCACAATGGCTTTGACGCCGGAGATCTGCACCACTTCCACCTCAGCGCCCTGTGCAATGGGTGTCTCGTCCGTGCTGCGGGCCGTCCAGATCTGGCCGCCCACCCGAATCTGTCCCTGGGCCATCTGGTTGTGGATCTCCTGGATCACAACAGCCTTTTGTCCCACGATCCGATCGGCATTGGTGGGCTTTTTTCCCAGTTTCAGCTTGCCCACCCACTTGCGGGTGGTGGCCAGCAGCACCGCCGACCCCAATACAAACAGGATCAGCTGTCCCCACAGGCCTACCCCCAGCAAAGCAGCCACCATGGCCACCAAGGCGCCGCAGGCAAACCAGATGGAGGTCAGCCCCATGGTTGCCGCTTCGGCAATGACAAAAATAACCACTGCAATGAGCCATACAACAGGCATGGCAATCGGCATAGATCATCACCTCGTTTTCTATGTTCAGCATACCATTTTTCCTTCTTCCTGTCTATATCTCCCCCTCATCTTCCGGTAAAATCCTGCAAGGTTTTCTGCAAAGTTTTCCGCCCTCTTGTTCCATCCATGGGTGTCATGCTATAATATCCTTATATTGCAGCAAGGAGCTTTTTATATGAAAAAAATCTTCCGCAGAGGCCTTCTGGCCCTGTGTTTCACCTTTCTTCTGGCCCTTTCTCCCCGGGCCGCGGAGTATGATTGGCAAACCCTGTACAAAGGGAAGATCCGCACATTGCTCTCCGATGGTCAGCCCCATTATCTGCTGCTGGCCGATGTGGATCTGGACGGCACGCCGGAGCTTTTCGGCGGCAGCGGACCTTTGTCTCCTCTCATTCCCCTGGCTGCCTGCTCGGCAGGTCAGCTGGCGGAGCTTTCTCTGGCCTCTGGCAGCCAGACTCCCACTTCTGTTTTGCAGAATCTCCGCCTTTCCTTCAGCACCGATACCGGAGAGGCCCTTCTCACCTGTGAAGGAAATGATCCGGCCGGCGGCAACGCTTTGTGGGAGCTTTCGCTGGAAAAAGGTGAGATCCTCTGCCGCAAACGCTTTGCCTACCAGGAAAACGGCGGCTCCACTTCTTATTATATGTGGAAAAACAATCAGATGACCTCGGTCTCCGGCAGTGAGTACCGCAGCGCCATGGACCATTTCTGGGATGGATTTGCCACCCAAACCGACACTCTCACCGCCCAAAAGTTCTTTTCCGGCGGCTACCGGAGTCAGGATGTGGATGCATTTCTTCAAAGTTACTCCCCAGCCCCGGTGCTGGCCCTCCCCTCCCAGGCCGCAGTGACCGTCAATGGCTCTCCCCTTTCCCTGGGGGTCTATAACATCGACGGCAGCAACTATTTCAAGCTGCGGGACCTGGCCGCTGCCCTCAATGGTACCAACAAGCAATACAATGTGGGCTGGGACAACATGACCCGTCAGGTCTCCATTGAGCAGGGGAAGCCCTATCAGCCGGTGGCAGGAGAGCTCTCCCGACCTTTGGGCTCCATTCCCACCCTGGGCCGTCAGCCCAAAGACGCCCTCAGTCTGGACGGCCGGACGGTGGACACCCAAAAATACAACATCGGGGGCAACAACTATTTTAAACTGCGGGATCTGGCGGAGCTTCTGGATTTCCAGGTACTTTGGGACAACAGCAGCCGCACCATCCGCATCGACACCACAAAGCCCTACTCCCAGAGCTGACCTGCTCTGAAAATGGAACAGAAAGAGGCGTTTACTCTTGACATTTTCCGAAAAAGCCGACGCTTTTTGGCAATGGTTCGTGGAAAACGAACCGGTTCTTGCCCAAATGGCCGACCATCCTGCTCTCTATGATCCCCAGCATGTGATCGCTTTTGTGGATCAGGGAGTCTCCCTGTTGTCCTCCCAACTGCAATACACCATGGGTGGGCATCGGGAATTTACCTTTGCCGCAGAAGGAAAAGAATTTCTTTTTTACCTTCTTCCCTACCTGGTCAGCCGCAAGCCCCCTGTCTTGGACAGCTGGACCTTCCGCCCCTTACTCCCGGGCCAGGGCAGTTTTTCCTTTGATTTTTCCATGTTCGGCCTTTCTTTCTCCAGCGGTGATGTGCAGATTTCCATGGGTTTTGAACCCTCTGCCGGCACCTTCCGGCTGTCCTTTTACCACCCCCAGCTATGCTCCCTGGAGCAGCCCAACAGTCTGTCCGCCTTTTACCAGCTGCTGGATCTGACCCTGGGCGAGAGCATGAGTTATATCTATATTGCAGATGCTCAGCCCCTCTCCCAGCCGGAAGAGGGAATGTTTCCCCTCACCGCTTTGAAAGACCGGCTGCTGGAAGCCATGGATGCATTGGGTCTGCCTCCCATTCAGCGCCCGGATGAACAATCGGTCCCCTATGGTTTTCATCCTCAGGAAAATCTGCTGCCCCGTTTTGATGTAATCCAGGGCTCCACCTGCTACACCGGCCTGGTCAATGACTATTACGCCGGACGGACGGAAAATCTGGAAGGTCTGAGAGAATACGGAGCCAATGCCTGCTATCTCTCCTTTGCCCCGGAAGAATATCTGGGCACAGAAGAAGCCGATGCCATACGCTATCAGCTGGAGCAGCAGATCCAACAGGCTCTGGGTCCCCGGGGAAGCGGCCAGGAAAAAGGCATTGTTCTAGGTGGTGCTACCGGTATGGAGCATTGCTATATCGACCTGCTCCTGTACCATCCCCCTGCATTGGACAGCTGCCTGCGTCCTCTCCTGCTGGATTCTTCCTATAACTTTTCTTTTGCCGATTTTCGTCTGCTGGCCCCGGTGCTTCCCATTTCTCTTCCCTCCCGACTCAGCTGAAAAAAGCTCTGCAAGCCTTACGGTTTGCAGAGCTTTTCTTTTTTACCGGCAAAAAACAAGCGGCAGAACGATCTCTGCCGCTTGCTTGATTCATCGCAAAAATGAAAATGCCGATGTCCAAAACAAATATTTAGAAATTCCGATGCTGCTTATTGAAAATGCTGAGAATCTCTTCAAACGCCCGGTCTTTCTCTTCCTTTGTGGTAGCCGCACGGCCTTCTTCCTCTGTCTGGGTCTCCTGGCCCTCCTGGGGAGCTTGTCCCTGTTCGGCGGCAGGCTGACCGGTCTGGACCTGAGATGCCGCTTCCTGAGAAGGCGCAGCCTTAGGCTCCTTGGGCATGGCCGGTTTATCGTCAAAGCCGGTGGCGATGACGGTGATCTTTACTTCATCTTCCAGATTTTCATCGATAGCTGCGCCAAAGATGATATGGGCTTCCGGATGAGCCGCTGTCTGCACCATGGCCGCAGCCTGTTCCACTTCTTCCAGACCGATGTCGGGAGAACCTGTGATATTCAGGATAACGCCCCGGGCCCCGGCGATGGAAGTTTCCAGCAGCGGACTCTGGATGGCCATTTTGGCGGCCTCTTCTGCCTTGTCCTTACCGGAAGCGCGGCCCATACCCATATGAGCATATCCGGCATTGCGCATGATGGTGGACACATCGGCAAAGTCCAGGTTGATCAAGCCGGGCACTGTGATCAGTTCACTGATGCTCTGCACAGCCTGGAGCAATACATTGTCGGCCACCTCAAAGGCGTTCTGCAATGTGATCTTCTGTTCGCTCACATATTTCAGCCGCTCATTGGGGATGGTCACCAGAGCGTCCACTTCTTCCTTCAGCTGCATGATACCGGCGGTAGCCTGATCGGTGCGCTTCTTGCCTTCAAAGGCAAAGGGACGGGTGACGATGCCCACGGTCAGAATGCCCATTTCCTTGGCGATCTGGGCGATGATGGGAGCCGCGCCAGTACCGGTGCCGCCGCCCATGCCTGCCGTGATAAAGACCATGTTGGCGCTTTCCATCACCTTCTTCAGCTCTTCGGCGCTTTCTTCCGCCGCCTTGCGGCCAATTTCCGGATTGGAACCGGCGCCCAGGCCCTTTGTGAGTTTTTCACCCACAGCCATTTTGATGGTGGCGGCCGAATAATTCAAAGCCTGCTTGTCCGTATTGACGGCGATAAAATCCACGCCCCGGATGCCGCTGGAAATCATGCGGTTGACGGCGTTTCCGCCGCCGCCGCCCACGCCAACCACTTTAATATTCACATTGTTTTCTGTTCCTGCATCAAACGAAAAGCCCATTGCTGCCTCCACCTTGCTCTCAATGTATTTTTTCTTTAAGAACACTTTTGTTCCCCAATGCGGATCACTGAGGACGGAAACGGGCGGTCTGGGGATCGGTGAGATCGATCACACCGGTGTCCGTGCTTCCCAACCGTTCCACCACTTGATTGAGGAAACTGATTTTCTTTTCCAGATCCTCTACCGTTCCCAATTCCACCACAAAGCGTTCTGTGTACTGCAATTTAATTTCAAACAGTTTCTCCATGTGGATTCCCATAATTTCTTTCAGTATACCACTATTTTCTGCGGTATTCAATATGGTAGACAGGGCTTTTCCCTGCTCCGGCTGGGAAAAATCCAAATATTCGCCCAACTGGGGCTCTTCCAGCTCAAGACCTGTGACCAAACAATGCCCCGCTGCCTGCTCCTGGGAGATTTCTTCCAATATTTTTCCTTTTTTATCCACAAGCCAGTACCGGTTCTGAAAAGAGACCGCCGCCGATGGCACACAGTCCCGCAAAATGATCTCCACGGTATCGGGAAATCTCCGCCGGATGGAAACAGTATCCAGATAAGGCCGGTCCCGGAAGATCCGGTTGGTGATGGCCACCTTGTTGAGGAAAAACAGATTTTCTCCCTCTGCAATACCAGCGGCCTCCAGCACTTCCTCTGCGCTGTACCGGCTTTCGCCGGACACAATCACCTTTTTCACTTTGAAGAACACCGTCACCGCCGCCAGGATCGCGGCACAGATCAACACCAGGCACAGCAAGCTGATCAATATTCCCGGCCCCCGCCTGCGCCGCCGCCTTTTCTTCGGTCTCGGCCCAGGAGGGGCGCTGTTTTTTTTCTTCTTCATACTTCCATCACCGGTCTATTCTTCCCGACGGATACAAGCTCCCAACTGAGCATACGCTTTTTCGATCTTCTCATATCCTCTGTCGATGTGGTCGATTTCGCTGATGCTGGTCTCGCCCCAGGCAGCCAGGCCAGCCACCACCATGGCAGCGCCGCCCCGCAGGTCGGTGGCCTTGACGGCGCTTCCCGTCAGATGATCCACTCCCCGCACCAGGGCCAGTTTTCCTTCCACCTGAATATCCGCCCCCATGCGCATCAGTTCGGCACAGTGGCGATAGCGATTCTCAAAGATATTCTCAGTAAACACTGTGGTGCCCTGGGCCAGACACATGGCCGCCATCAAAGGGGACTGGGCATCTGTGGGAAAGCCCGGGTAGGGCATGGTGCGCACCGTCCCCACGCTGCGCAGCCGCCCCGGCGCCTGAATGGTCACCCGGTCGGCTCCCACCTGAAGTTCGCAGCCGCTTTCCTCCAGCAGTTGGGTCACGGAAGCAAAATAGGAAGGTTCGGTGTCCTCCACCGTGATCTTCCCCCCTGCTGCGGCACAGGCGCACAAATAAGTGGCCGACTCGATCCGATCGGCCATCACCCGGTGCTGGGTGTTCTTTCTCAAAACTCCTCGCCCTCCGATATGCACATCGTGATAGCCTGCACCAGAAATGTGGGCGCCGATGCCCTGAAGAAATTGCTGCAAATCCCAAATCTCCGGTTCCCGGGCCGCATTGATAATGTGGGTGACCCCAGGGCAAGCGGTGGCAAACAGCATAATATTCTCTGTGGCCCCTACGCTGGGTAAAGAAAGGGTGATATCACACCCTCTCGGCGTTTCACACCGGGCGGTGATCTCTCCGCCCTCTTCCCGGATCACCACCCCCAGCTTCCGTAAAGCAGCCAGGTGCAGATCGATGGGACGGGGCCCCAGCTCACAGCCTCCGGGGAATGTCATACGAGCCATGCCGCATCGGGCCAGAATAGGCCCCAGAAAGATGACCGAAGAACGCATTTCCCGCATAAGATGATCGGGAATGTCCCACCGGTCCATGGTTGAGGAATCCACCGTCACCGTGTGGCCCTCCTGGCTGACCCGGCATCCCAGATGGCGCAGAATGGCAATGGCTGAATGTACATCCCGCAGATCAGGGCAATTATGTATCACGCTCTCGCCGCCGCTGATGATGGTGGCAGCCAATATGGGCAGCACGCTGTTTTTGGCGCCTCCGGCCCGAACCGACCCTTCCAGCGGCCGGCCTCCCTCAATGATAAGCCTGCTCATAGTATTTCCTCCTGTGGACGATCCGCTCGTGCCCGCGCTTCCCTCCAAAGGGAAGGGGGCCTATGTTGTTACCCCATACTATGCCGGCTCGTCGGTGGTTGTTCTGTTATGCTCCGGCCAGCTTCCGGATCTGCTGATAGATCCGGTCTGCGGCATCGGTCTGAGCCATTTCCTTGGCTCTGCGGCCCATTTCGGCCAACTTGTCCGGCTGGGATAGAAGCTGGCAAGCGGTTTCATAAAGCTTGTCACCGGTGGTTTCCTGCTCCAGCAGCACCACGGCAGCCCCTCTCTTTTCCAGCACTCTGGCATTTTTCTCCTGGTGGTTGTCAGCTACATAGGGAGATGGAACGATAATGGAGGGTTTTCCGGCGGCGCAGATCTCCGCCAAAGTGGAAGCCCCCGCCCGGCAGATCACCAGATCGGCTTCGCAGAGCACCTGATCCATATCGAAAATATACTCCCGCAAATCGATGTTTCTGGCTTCTTCCAACCGGACTCCCATTTTTTCAATGGTCTCCGGCATCCACTGGTAATTATTCCGTCCGGCGCCGTGGATCAGGCAGAATTTCTTCTCCTGGGCGCACAGCTGAATGCACCGGCTCATCTTCTGATTCATATAGTAAGCGCCCACGCTGCCCCAGAAGGAAACCACCAGCGGTCCCTTTTCCCCTGGAAACAGCCGCTCTTTCAGTCCATTGGGACGAGCCGCCAGAATCTCCTGGCGCACCGGGCTGCCTGTGAGCACCACCTTTTTGGCGCCTTTCAGATAGGGCTCGGTTTCCGGGAAACTGGTAAAGACACAATCGGCCTTCCGGCTCATCCGCTTGACCACCATTCCCGGTGTGGCATTGACCTCCAGCATAGCACAAGGCACTTTCCGGCGCACGGCCGCACGCACGGCCGGATAGCTGGCATAGCCTCCGGTACCCAGCACCAGATCGGGGGCAAATTCCTCCAGGATCTCTTCCGCCCGCCGGCTGGCTTTGGCTGCTTTTTGCAGTGCCTCCACATTCTGTTTCAGTCCCTTGGGGGACAGCTTTCGGGAAAGTCCCGCCAGGGGAAAGGTGTAAAGGGGATAGCCGGCCCGTTTGACCAGCCGCTCTTCAATGGCGCCCTGAGCCCCGGCAAAACGGATATCCGCCGAGGGGTCCTGCTGGCGGATATAGCCCGCCACAGCCAATGCGGGATTCACATGACCCGCTGTGCCGCCTCCTGTAAAAAGGATTTTCATGGCTCTGTTCGCTCCATTCTCTTTTGTGTTTCTGGGATGCTTTTATCCCTGTTCTTGCGCCGGGATCCTTCGGGATACCGACAAAATGACCCCCACTTCTGCCAGGAGCATCAGCAATGAGGTGCCGCCATAGCTGAAGAAGGGCAAAGCGGCGCCGGTGACCGGCAAAAGACCGGTGACAACGCCCATATTGAAAATGGTCTGAATGGCGATCTGGGTGGTGATCCCCGCCACCAGCAGACTTCCGAACCGGTCAGGAGCCCGCAGGGCGATCTGATACCCACGCAAAATCAATGCAGCAAAGACGATCATGATAAGGATGGCCCCCACCATGCCCAATTCTTCACAGATCACAGCAAAGATAAAGTCATTGGCCGGTTCCGGTAAAAACAAATGCTTCTGCCTCCCCTGGCCCAATCCCAGGCCCCATACGCCGCCGGAGCCCACAGCCATCAGGGACTGAGCTCCCTGCCAGCCTTTGCCCTGGAAATCGCTGAAAGGGTCCAGCCACACTTTGACACGGGTCATGGCATGGGGAAGCAAAAAAATCAGCCCCACAATGCCGCCCACACCGCAGGCTGCCATACTGATCAGCCAGGCCAGGTTGGCGCCGCCCAAAAAGACCATCACCATACCGGTAGCGCCGATGATGACGGTGGCCGACAGATGGGGCTCAAAATAGAGCAGCCCCGCAATGAGCACGATAATGGCCACAAAGGGCAGAATGCCATACCGGAAGGTGCGCATTTTCTTTGGCCCCCATACGGTGATCATGCTGGCAAAACACAATATGACAGAAAACTTGGCGATTTCCGAAGGCTGGAATTCCACGCCGATCTTCAGCCAACGCTGGGCATCGTTGTGTTCGATGCCCACAAAGAGAACGGCTACCAACAGCAAAATCGAAACCACCATGGAAGGGATGGCCGCATAGTGGAGCTTTCGGTAGTCCAGACAAAAAGCCGCCCCCAGCATAACTGCAATGCCGATCAGGGCAAACACTCCCTGGCGTTTGAAATAAAAGGCGCCGTCACCGGACTGGGTGCTGTTGATGGCATCCACATAGCTGGCAGAAAACAGGGTGATCAGGCCGATGCTCAAAAGCAATATGGTAAGGATCAAAAAGGGCAGATCAATGCTCTGACGCCTTTTGCTCCGTTTGCGGATGGGTTTTGATCCCAGCTCCACGCTGGCCGCTAGGGTTTTGATGGGGATGCACCTCCAAAGGTCCGGCGGACATCAGGCCAGGAATGGCCCGATACCCAGATAGGAAACGATGCACATCACCAGAGTGATGGCGGTAAACACAAAGACAATCTTTTTTTCGCTCCAGCCGCACATCTCAAAGTGATGATGCAGCGGGGCCATTTTAAAGATCCGCTTGCCGTGGGTCATTTTAAAATAGGTCACCTGGATAATATCCGACAAGGTCTCGGCGATATAGATGATTCCCACCGGCACCAAGATGAGAGGCAGATCGCAGGCAAAGGCCATACCGCACACAGCGCCGCCCAGAAACAGCGAACCGGTGTCTCCCATAAAGACCCGGGCCGGGTTTTTGTTGTAGAGCAAAAATCCCAGAAGCGCGCCAAACAGACCGGCGGAAAAAACAGCGGAACTGTCCCCCAGGGCCAGGAACACCCCGGAGAAAAACAGCGCCACCACTGCTGTCACCGAAGCGGCCAGGCCGTCGATGCCATCGGTGAGATTGACGGCGTTCACCGCTCCCACAATGACAAAGATGGCGCAGGGCAGATACACAAACCAAGGCACCTGCCACAGCACATTGACAAAGGGAATGTATACATGACCGGTGATATACCCCATAGAGCGGAGCACGGTGACAAACAGTGCCGCCGCAGCGATCTGAAGCAGCAGCTTCTGCAGAGGCGTCAGACCCTGGTTCTGCTTCTTTTTGATCTTGGTGTAGTCGTCCACCATGCCGATCAGCCCAAAAATCAGCGACAGGGCAAAAATCAGCACAGGCCGGAGATCGGCCGCGGCCCAGATAGCGGGAAGGCACGCACACAAAGCGCCTACCAACCCGGCGATAAACATGATCCCGCCCATGGTGGGAGTGTACTGCTTATTCATATGCCAGGTGGGGCCGTCCTCCAGGATCTTCTGGCCGAATTTCAGCTTTTTCAAAAACCGGATCACCGGTGTTCCCAGCACCGCCGTGAGGGCAAAAGCCACCACAAAGGCGCAGATCGCTGCTTTCATCATTCCTCTTCCCCCAATTTGAGCTCATTTCCCCGCCCCGTTCTTCCCCACAGCATGGGTGTGCGCGCAGCGCCTTTGGGGCGCTGCGCGCGAACGCGGCTTTTTTCTTCTTCCTTGCCTTATTGTCCTGCTTTATTTTTTGCAGCAAAATAGGCTGCCACTTCTTCCCGTTCATCCAGATGGTGCTTGACGCCGCAGATCTCCTGATACGTCTCATGGCCTTTGCCCATCAGCACTACCACATCTCCCGGCTGAGCGTTTTCCAACGCATAGACAATGGCCGCCCGCCGGTCATCGATCACCGCCATGGGAGTGACGATGCCCTTCATCCCCGGCAGGATATCCTCGATGATGGCCCGGGGATCTTCCGTGCGGGGGTTATCCGATGTGACGATGCAGAAATCGGCCAACTCCGCAGCGGCTTTGCCCATCAGCGGCCGCTTGGTCTTATCCCGGTCGCCGCCGCAGCCGAACAAGGCGATGACTCTGCCTTTGGCAAAACCTTTTACCGCCTTGAGGATGTTGATGATGCCGTCAGGAGAGTGGGCATAGTCGATGAGAACGGTGTAATCCGCCGGCACCGGCACCACTTCTGCCCGGCCTTTGACACCATGGGCATGGCGCATGGCCTGGGCAATATCCGAAAGAGGAACTCCCAACGCCAGACAGCAGCCAGTAGCCGCCAGGGCGTTATAAACCGAAAACATGCCGGGAATCCCCAGGGTAAGCCGGTTGATAGCGCCGGTGACCACCGCTTCAAATTCCACCCGGTCACTTTTCAGATTGATATTTTTGGCCACCAGATCGGCGTTATCCGACTGGGCCGAATAGGTCTGGAAATGACAGCTGCCCTTTTCCAGAATGTATTCCGAGGCAGGATCGTCCCGGTTGACCACGCCGAACCGGCACATGGAAAACAAGCGGCTTTTGGCTTTCAGGTATTTTTCCATGGTGCCATGGAAATCCAGATGATCCCGGGAAAGGTTGGTGAACACCCCCACCTCAAAGGGGATGCCATATACCCGGTCCAGCTCCAGCGCGTGGGAGGAGACTTCCATCACCACATACTGGCACCCGGCCTGCTTCATCTCCGAGAGAAGGCGGAATACCTCATAGGATTCCGGTGTTGTGCGCTGAGCCGGCAGTTCCTTCCGGCCGATGTAGTTGGCATTGGTGCCCATCAGTCCTACCATGGCGCCGGTGCTTTCTTCCAAGATGGCCTTCACCAGCATGGTGGTGGTGGTTTTGCCATTGGTGCCGGTGACGCCGATGACCTTCATCCCCCGGGCCGGATGGCCGAAGAAATTATCGCTCATCTGAGCCAGGGCCAGACGGGAATCCTTCACCAACACATAGGGCACACTGCGTTCCGGCGGTGTTTCGCAGATGACCAGCGCCGCCCCTTTTTCTGCCGCCTGGGCAATGTACTTATGCCCGTCGGTCTGAAAACCCCGAATGGCCACAAAGGCCACTCCCGGAGCACTTTTTCGGGAATCATAGCAAAGGCCTTCCACATCCACCTGCTGATCGCAGGCATATTTCACCACATCCACATTGCTGAGCAGTTCCATGAGCTTCATCTTGCGTGTCACCTTCCCATTCCATCATTCGGCCCGCTGATCCAGGTCGGTAAACTCTACCGTCACCACCGTGCCCATGGCCGCGGTGCCGGTGATATTCTGTTTGCTTGCCACCACATTCCCCGAACTGCTGACCGCGCCGGAGCCTTTCATGTAAAGCCCCGCCCGTTCCAGCTGCGCCCTGGCGGCCGACACCGAAAGGCCGGTCACATTGGGCACCTGCACCGGTTCTGTGGGTTTTTCTGCTCCCATATAGAGCACTACCTGACTGCCGCCGGGGATGGCCGCGCCATAACTGGGCAGCTGATCGGTGACGGTATCGCCGTCGCCTACCACTCTGTAATCCAGATTCACTTTGCTCAAGGCGCTCTCCGCCTCGGTTTTGGTCATACCGATGACTTCAGGCACCGACACATCCTTTTCCTCCAGCTCATCGGCCGTATAAGTGGGTTCCACCCCCAGATAGGGCAGCACATCACTCATGATCCGCCGAATGACAGGAGCGGCCGTAATACCGCCGGTCACCGGTGGTACAGTGGGCTCATCCAGCAACACCAAAACCGCCACCTGAGGATCGTCTGCCGGAGCAAAGGCAATAAAGGACGATACATACAGGTCATGGCGGCCTGTTTCCGCCTGCCGGACCTTTTTCTCCGATGTACCGGTTTTGCCGGCGATATGATAGCCGGCCACATAAGCATTTTTGCCGGTACCCTCGCTGACCACGGTCTCCAGTATATCACACATCAGTTCCGATGTCTCTTCTGAAATCACTTGGCGCACCACCGTAGGCTCGGTGCTTTTCACAATATTGCCGTCGCTGTCCAGGATCTCTTTGACGATATAGGGCTTCATCAGATTGCCGCCATTGGCCACAGCGGATACTGCCGTGATCAGCTGGATGGGGGAAATCTGGAAGTTCTGGCCGAAGCTGGCGGTGGCCAGGTCTACTTTGTTGGACAGGAACTGTTTTTCCGAATGGAAAATGCTTTCCCCTTCGCCGGGCAGATCGATTCCCGTGGCTTCATTCAGGCCGAAAGCCTTGTAATATTCCAAAAATGTCTTGGCCCCTACCGCCTGACCAATATCGATAAAGGCAGGGTTGCAGGAGTTTTGGATGGCCTGATACAGATTCTGGGTGCCATGGGCCCGGGGATAGTACCAGCATTTGATGGGCTGGGGCCAGCCTTCCACCATCCGGTAGCCGGGGCAATAAAATGTGCTGTTTGCCGTAATGACATTTTCCTCCAGCGCCATGGACGCGGTGAGGATCTTGAAGGTGGAACCGGGATCGTAGGTATCGGTCACCGCCTTGTTCCGCCACTGGGCCTGAAGGATCTCATTGCGCTTTTCGGAATACTCTTCTTCATCGGTGATGGCGGCCAGCTCCTGGGCCTTCTGCTCATTGGTGATGGTAAAGGGATCGTTGGGGTCAAAATCCTCTTTGGTGGCCATGGCCAGAATGGCGCCGGTGTCCACATCCATCACAATGCCCGCCACCTGATTCTGGGTGTTGTTGTCGTAAGCGGCGATCTCCAGATTTTTCTCCAGATAATGCTGGATCACTTCATCGATGGTCAGGACGATGTCATTTCCGTCCTGGGCCTCATAGTACATCTCATAATCAAAGGGCATTTCTTCCCCGTTGGCATTGGTGGCCCGGATGGCCCGCCCGGGCGTGCCGGTGAGATAGCTGTCATACTTGGCTTCGATACCGGCCAGACCCTGGTTATCGCTTCCTACAAATCCCAGCACCTGAGCCGCAAAGTTGCCAAAGGGGTAATACCGCTTGGTGTCAGGAGCCATATAAATGCTGGTGATGGCTTCTTTCTGCTGATCCTCCGGTTTCCCTTCGTTGTATTTTTTGATCTCTTCGTTATAATCGGTTTTGAACTGGCGCACCTCGTCGGCGACTTCCTTTTCCACCCCTCGCTTGATCACCTCATAGGCCGAATCTGTTTTGGATGCTTTGGCATAGACCGTTTCATAGTCCATATCCAAAATCTCCGCCAGATTCTGAGAGATGATCTGAGCCTGTTCATCATCGGCAATCTTGCGAGGCTCCAAAGTGACCATCTCCACCGAAGCGCTGATGGCCAGGGGCTTCATATTGCAGTCGTAAATGGTGCCGCGCATGGGCTCGATCGTGGTATCTTTGGTCTGCTGGGCAATGGCTTTTTCCTCGTAAAACTGGTAATTGAGCACCTGGAGCTGAAACAGCCGGCCCGCCACGATCACGAAGGCGCCCACCCCCAGCACCGCCGCCGCAAACAGAATACGGCGGCGTGTCATGCTGTTGGCTTTTTTGGACATTTTCTCACCTGTTCATTAAAAAATGAGAGCAAGAAACATCATTCCCACTTTGCTTACTCGCTCTCATCCACATTATATTGCTTGCGCTATTTCAGATATTCCACCACGGCATTGAAAGTTTTCATCAAACCGCTGAGGAATGCCGGGGTCTCGCTTTCCTGCTGAGGGATTTCCACACTGTCCTCCTGGGACAGGTCCACATATTCCACCTGACTCTTGTCGGCTTTGACCATGCCCAAAGCGTTACGGGCCCGGTCTTCCACATAGGTCAGATTGAAAATCTGCTCCTTTCTGGCTTCCAGGGCTTTGGCATCGCTCTGTAATGTAGCCAGCTCATCTTTCAGGGCGGCATTCTCTCCTGTCAGCTGCGTCAGCTGCATAAAATTGAACACGATGACAAGCAGCGCTGCAAAAACGCCGCAGAAGATGGCACTGTACTTGCCGTAGGGCACTTTGGGCTTGACTTTTCCCTTGTGCACCCGCATCCGCTGCCGCACATCCTGCTGCGCCAGACCGGCATAATCATAAGCCACGCTCTGGCGGGAAGCGGGCGAGTGCTTGTGCTCATATGCCATTGTCATCGCCTCCCTCGATTTTTTCCGCTACCCGGAGCTTGGCAGAACGAGCTCTGGGATTTTCTCTCAGTTCTTCCTCTCCGGCCGTGATGACACCCCGGTGAACCAATTTGAGCCGGGGTTTTCTGCCGCAGACACACACCGGAAATTCCGGCGGGCAAATACACCCTTTGGCTTGCTGCGCAAAGATATTCTTGACGATCCGGTCCTCCAGGGAGTGGAAGCTGATCACCGCCAGGCGTCCCCCGGGGGCCAGCAGATCCACGCTGTCCTGCACCGCCTGTTCCACCGCCCGCAGCTCGCCGTTGACTTCGATGCGGATAGCCTGAAAGCTGCGCTTGGCCGGATGCTGCTTTTCCCGCAAAGCCTGGGGCGGCATGGCACTCCGGATGATTTCAGCCAGTTCCACTGTGGACTGGATGGGTTTTTCTTCTCTCCGGCGACAGATGGCCGCGGCGATCCGTCCGCTGTACCGTTCCTCGCCGTAATCCCACAGGATACGCTTCAGCTCTTCCTGGCTGTATCCGTTGACCACATCACCGGCGGTAAAGCTCTGGCTGCGGTCCATACGCATATCCAAAGGGGCATCGTTCATATAGGAAAATCCCCGCTCCATGGCATCCAGCTGATAGGAGGATACCCCCAGGTCAAAAAGGATGCCGTCCACCTGAGAAATCCCCAGATCTTTTGCCACGGCGGCAATGTCAGAAAAATTGCTTTTTACGAAGGTGATTTTCTCCCGGTAGGACTCCAGGCGTTTTCCCGCAGCCTGAAGGGCGTCATCGTCCCGGTCGATGCAGATCAGGCGGCCGCCCTCTCCCAAGCGCTGGACGATTCCCAAAGAATGTCCTCCGCCGCCGGTGGTGGCGTCCATATAAATGCCCTGAGGCCGGATATGAAGGCCCTCCATGCACTCCTGAGCCAGAACCGATTTGTGACTGAATTCCACAGGGACCTCCCCCTCTCCGGGGCATCCGCCCCTTTAGAAGCCCAGGTCTTCCATGGCCTCGGCAATGCTTTCCGATGTAAGTTCTCCGTTATATTCCTTCCAGCGCTGCTTGTCCCAGATCTCCACTCGTCCGGAGACACCGATGACGGTCACTTCCTTCTGCAGCCCGGCATATTCCCGCAGGTTCTGAGGGATGAGCACCCGGCCCTGAGAATCGGGGGCGCAGTCGGCGGCGCTGGAAAAGAAAAAACGCTGAAGATTGCGTGAGCGGGACATGGGCAGCTGGTTGATCTTTTCCTCCAGCACATCCCAGGCCTCTGCGGAATAGACAAACAGGCAGCCATCCAGCCCTTTGGTGATGATAAAGCTGCCTCCCAGCTTCTCCCGAAGCTTGGCCGGAATAAACAGGCGGCCTTTGGCGTCGATATTGTGTTCAAATTCGCCGCGCATTTTCCACCATCCTTATTCCCTCGGAGTGCACTTTCAGGCACTGTTCCCCACTTTCCGCCACTTTGTTCTTTTATTATACCGTTGGCCTGTATGAATTGCAAGTGCTTTTCATAATTATTTTTTGCCAAAAAGCCGCCATTTGATGTGAAAACAAGGGATTTTCGACACATCAAACAGATGTTCGCTTTTCCTCTTTTCCGACACTTTCCGACCCCTTTTCCCCTGGATTATTTTCCCTTTTTCCCTCCTTCTCCGTTGCTTTTTCTTCTCCCTTGTGGTAGCATATCAAAAGATGAAGGGTGATTTTCCCCATTTCACAGGAGACTCTGTCATGTTTTTTCAAATTGGTCCCGATCCGGGTTTTGCTTTTTTTCTCGATCTGCTGGGCGGACTCACCAGTCTTTTTTACTGCGCCATCAGTTCTCTGCTGGTGCTGCGGGGTTTTGTGCTCAAACATCCCGTTTCCCTGCGTCAGATCGATACCGTGGCCTGGGCCGGTTTTTCGGCCTGCGCCATTTCCCTGCTGCTGTTCTTTTCCCATTCCATGCCACTCAACCTTTGGTCAGCGCTGAATTTTTTGTGCGATCTCACCTTCCTGCTCTATTTCCGCAGCCGGAAAACGCCCCGCGCGGCGGTATATGCCCTCTATATCCAAGCGGCCATCTATCTGGCCTTTCTTCTTCGCATGGTATCCCACATGCAGATGCGCCTTCTGCCAGGCTTCATCATCTTCCAGCTGATTCCTGCCTGTCTTCTGGCCGGCGTCTCGCTGGTTGTGCTGGTGAAATCCATCCGGGAGCGGAAGGAATCCCCCTGTGATCCCTGTGCACCCCCTCCCTCCACTCCCGGCTCCAGCCCCTGGCCGGAAGAAACACTGGAGGAGGATGAATCCCCTGAGCGCATCGCCCAGTGGGATAACCAGGCGCCTCCCGAGTCCCCCGAGGACGATCCTTTTGAAGAATTGCTCCCCAGCGATCCTTCGGATCCTGCTTCCCGCAGCTGACTGCACCATCCAGAAAACAAAAAGCCCGCCGATGAAAGATCGGCGGGCTTTTTTCTTTTCAGCGATTCAAATCAAACATCCAGATGGCCCCATGTGCGGAGATATTCTTCCTTGGTCATAGGAGCTTTGAAGTTCTTTTTCACAGACAGGCCCTTTTCGGCGCCGTTGGCCAGCAGATCGATGGCCGAGCACAGCAGCATCTTGGTGGCCTTGATGTAAGCGGAATCTTTGTCCCGGATCTCGTAGTGGGAGCTGTGGGCAATGCCTTCCGCGCCGCCGATGGTGCAGTGCACCACCGGGATCAGGTGGGCCACATCGTTGGCTTCGGTGGTATAGCCCACGCCGGGCACCACATTTTCCTTGCCGTAGATCAAAGCCAGGTTATCCTCCACAATAGCCTTCATCTCCAGGCACTCATAAGGAGTCATATAGCCGGGGATATCCACGATCTCCACTTCGGCCCCCACAGCATCGGCACCGGCCTTCAAAGCCCGGTTGACCTTCATGCTGGCATCCTCAATGGCTTCCATGTTGTTGGCCCGGCAGAAGGTTTCGATGCGCACATCGGCCGGCACCACATTCACCAGGTCACCGCCCTTGGTGATGATGGGATGGACACGCACATTGTCCTTATCACGGAAGGTCTCCCGCTGAGCGTCGATGGCCATCAGACCGATCTTGGCTGCCTGGAGGGCATTGACCCCATCCCAGGGAGCGCCGCCGGCATGGGCTTCTTTGCCTTTATAGTAAACCAGCTTTGCCACATAACCCATGCCCACCGGACCGCCGGCGGCCACTTTGTCGCTGCCATCGGTGTGCTGCATGAGCATCATATCGATATCATCAAACACGCCCAGCTTGATAAATTCCTGCTTGCCGCCGATAAAGGACAGCTTGCCTTCTTTGATCAGACCATGGCGGTATTCCAGTTCCACCCCTTCTTCGGCGGGTACGCCCATCAGAACGATATCACCGTCCAGTTCGCTCATAATACCGCTTTCTTTCAGCGCCATAGCCGCGCCCATGATGGTGGCGATCTGCACATGATGGCCGCAGGAATGAGCGGCGCCGGTCACAGGATCGGCGCACCGGTGGCCCGGAGCCACAATGGCATCCAGCTCGCCCATCAATGCCAGGCGCACTTTGGAAGAACGGCCCTTCAGCGGAGCAATCACACCGGTGATGGCCACCCCGTCCTGATGTTCGATGCCCAGCTCATCCAGCATGTCCTGCACTTTCTTTGCGGTTTTAAATTCCTTGAATCCCATTTCCGGCTCTGCAAAGACCGATTCTCCAAACGCAATGATCTTATCGGCATTTTTGTCCACAGCCTCACAGGCCCGGCGCTTCAGTTCTGCAATGTCCATCTTCTTCCAACCTTTCCTTTTCCGGCGGCAACCGCCTTTTTCCGTTTTATTATATCCTTCTTTCTCCCCCTTTGCAACGCGCAAATGAGAATTGACCCTAGCACATTACTTTGCTATAATATGAAACAGCAAGAAAGGATGGTTATTTTTACCAATGAACGAAATGGAACGCTATTCGGTCATCACCGAAAAAAATCCCCGGGAGATTGTGCTTCTCCGAGGATCGGGCTGCGCCTGGAGGCGCTGCCGCTTCTGTGATTATCATCTGGACTGCTCGCCGGATCAGAAGGCCAATTTTGCTCTCAACCGCCGGGTACTGGCCCGGGTCACCGGCGAACACCACCGGCTGGAAGTGATCAACTCCGGCAGCTTTGTGGATCTGGATGAAGAAACCATGGAAAGCATTGTGGATCTGTGTCTGGAACGGCATATTCACACCCTGCATTTTGAATGTCACTGGATGCACCGCAACCAGATCCCGCCGCTGAAATCCCGCCTGGCCATGCTGGGCATCGCGCTGAAGATCAAAATCGGTGTGGAGGCTTTTGATCCTCTGTTCCGGGAGTGCTATCTGTGCAAAGGGATCGACTGCGACGCTTCTCCCCTGGATATCTCCCGCTTTTTTGATGAAGTCTGCCTTCTGCAAGGACTCCCCGGCCAGACAGCCGCATCCATGCGGCGGGACATCGAAACAGGCCTTGCTTATTTTGAACGGGTGTGCGTCAACATCATGGTGGAAAACTCCACTTCCATCAAGCCCGACCCGGGTGTGATCGAAGTGTTCCAGAAAGATGTGATGCCTTTGTTCATTCACAACCCCCGGGTGGATATTTTGCTTCACAATACAGATTTTGGTGTGGGAGGAATACACAATGAGAAATGAATTGCTGCTTCTTGGAAGCCTTATAGTTCTGTACGGCGGTGTCCTTTTGTGGATGAAGATGTTTGGCAAACAAGGCCTCTATGGCTGGACAGTCATCGCCACCATCGCAGCCAACATTGAAGTTCTGATCCTGGTGGATGCCTTCGGCATGGAACAGACCCTGGGCAATGTGCTCTTTGCCTCCACCTTTCTGGTCACCGACATCCTCAGTGAATCCTATGGCAAGAAAGCGGCCCAGCGGGCGGTAAACATCGGCATCCTCACTTCTCTCAGCTTTATCGTCATTTCCCAAAGCTGGATGCTCTATGTGCCGTCCCCCAATGACTTCATCTCTCCCAGCATTGAAGCGGTGTTCCAGAACACCCCCCGGATGATGCTGGTCAGCCTTGCGGTCTATGCCATCACCCAGCGGTTCGATGTGTGGCTCTATCACGCCTGGTGGGATTTCACCAACAAGCGCTGGGGCGATCCCCATCGTTTCCTCTGGCTGCGCAACAACGGCTCCACTCTGGTTTCCCAGCTGCTCAACACTTTGCTGTTCACCCTGGGCGCCTTCTGGGGCATGTATGATTTCTCTACCATGATCTCCATCATGCTTTCCAGTTATGTGATCTTCATTTTCACCAGCCTGGCCGATACCCCCTTCGTCTATCTGGCCCGGCGTATGGTGGAAAAAAAGCAAGTCAACGAATAAGCATAAAAAAGAGCCGCAACTGCGGCTCTTTTTTTATTCTGCATTCTATCGTCTTGCCAAAAATCCCATAGTGTGATAGCATGGCCAAGACAGGAACAAAATGGATATTTTAAAAAGAGAGGATCGAATACATCGATGAAAAAGAATGCATATTTTACCCATGGCCTGCTGTGGCTCATGGCCCTTTCCTTGGCCGCTGGATTGATAGGATGCACGCTGGAAGAAGAGGGAAAAGAAAAGCAGCCAGCCGTCTCTGTCACAGAGGAAGGAAAGTCCTTCTCTGGGGAAAAGAGTCTGGAAAAAGAAGAAGCAGCAAAAACGGATGAGCAAAAGCCCAAGGATGTGGCAGAGGATAAAAAGCAGGAAGATCCTCTCTTGGAGAAAGATACCACTCAGACTCCTCCCGTTCCTGCTTTGGCCGACGATACGAAAACTGCATCTGCAATCAAGACGGAAAACACATCCCCAGCCCAGCTTCAGCAAAGCCCAGATCCGGCTCCGGCCGAAACCCCACCCCAGGAACCGGCC
>NZ_JACJKW010000013.1 GCF_016901775.1 Intestinimonas butyriciproducens | reverse complement strand
AACTGGAAAAGGCCGTTACCGGCTATGAGCAGAGCCGGAAATCTGCGGAGAAGTTTATTGCCCTGATTGATAAGTACGAGAACTTCGACACGCTGACAAACACCATGCTTAACGAGTTTGTAGAGAAAATCCTTGTCCATGAACGCGCCCGCAAAGACAGCCAGGACACCACGCAGGAGGTTGAAATCTACTTCGATTTTGTGGGCCGGTATATCCCGCCCGCCTTGCAGCCGGTTCCCCTGACCCCGGAGGAACAGGAAGAACTGCGGAAGAAAGAGGAACGCAAGGACAGGCTTCACCAGAACTACTTGCGCCGCAAGGCAAACGGCAAGCTGATGGAGAGCATCTGTAGCACTGGCATCCGGGTCAGCGAGGTGCGATACCCCACCGTGGATGCCGCCCGGTGCGGGAAGGTAGAGGTAGCGCTCAGGGGCAAGATCCGCGCCATCCTCTTGCCGGGCAAGCTTTGCCGCAAGCTTCTGAAATATGCCAGAAAAAATAAAATCGCCTCCGGCGAGATCTTTCTCACCAGAAGCGGGACATCTCTCTCCGGAAAACAGATATGGAGAGAGATGAAAGGGCTGTGCCAGCGGGCGGGAGTGGCACCTGCCAAGGTATTCCCTCACAACCTGCGGCATCTGCTCGCCCGGACGTTTTACCAGGCATGCCGGGATGTGGTAAAGCTGGCCGATGTGCTGGGCCATTCTTCCATCGGGACCACTCGCATCTATCTTCTTTCCACGGGAGCGGAGCACGCCAAAGTGCTGGAGCAACTGCGTCTCATATCATAAGGAGACAAAATTGATATTCTGACGCACATCCGCTCCACAGCTTACTTCTAATTTGTCTGCGGGCCAGCATTCAGGCCGACATGTCGGCTTGAGGGGCCACAAAATTGTGGTTTTGTGCGCAAAAAAAGTGGCCGTCGGTACATCTCTCGCACTGACGGGCTAATCTATTATGCCTGGTATGGAAATTATAGTTGTTATTTCAAAATTATAATTGCCTTTTAAAGCGAAGTGTGCTAAAATGAAGAACAGGAAATGGAAATCTTTATTTCCATCGACTGGCCTGTGCGTCAGAATATCAATTTTGTCTACAAAAAGGGGGGGGTAATGCTCCGGCTCCGCACTGTGCACCGATAAACAGCGCAACAAGAAATCAACATAATAGGAGTGAGTAAAAACATGAAGAAGAAACTATTGGCTATTGCAACTTGCCTGTGCATGCTGACATCTCTTCTGCCCGCCGTGGCGATGGCCGCCGAGTACCCGGATACCGTCGGGCACTGGGCAGAGGAGAGCATCGCCCGCTGGAGCGATGCGGGTGTGGTTCAGGGCTCCAACGGCCAGTTCAACCCAGAGGGCATGATGACCCGGGCGGAGGCTGCCCAGGTATTCACTAATCTGTTGAAGCTGACTGGCAAGGCCGACCTCAGCGCCTATACTGATGTCGCTGCTGACGCCTGGTATGCCGATGCATTTGCCGCCTGTGTGGCACAGGGCATCATGAATGGTGTTGCAGCCGATCAGATGGATCCCACCGGCACTGTGACCCGTGAGATGTTCTTTGTGATGTTTGCCCGTGCTCTGAGCATTCAGGAGGAGAGCAGCCTGAAGGGCGACTTCACCGACGCCTCTGAGATTTCTTCCTGGGCCAAGGGCTATGTGTACGCTCTCATCAACAACGGCTATGTGAAAGGCACTGCTGACGGCGTCATCTCCCCCGAGCTGAACATCAACCGCGCCAGCGTGATGGCGCTGCTGGACCAGACCATTGCCTACTATGTGGTCGAGGACGGCACTGTTGAGCTGAAGGAGAGCGGCGTTGTTCTGGTTCTGGCCGACAATGTGACCATTACCGGCGACGCGGACGCCACCGTGGTGGTGGCTGCCGAGGGCGCCAAGGTGTCCATGAAGGGCTACACCGGCGACGCCACTGTGAGCGTGGTGGCCGACGATGTGGCCATCACCAACGCCCCCGCGGGCACCGTGATCACCGTGGCGGATGATGCTGCCGGCACCACCGTCAACGGCGAGGCCGTCGCGGCCGGCGAAGAGATCGTCATTCCTGAGGAGCAGCCCGCGCCCGGCGGCGGTGGCTCCACCGGCGGCGGCACCGAGCCCGGTAAGCCTGATGTTCCCTCCACCGAGCGTCCCAATATTGTAGTTGGTGACAATCACTACCAGTGGGATGAAGAAGAGGGCGAGTATTTCATCGGTGACGGTGAAGAGAAAGAGTATGTCTCCATTGGTGACATCATGGATGCCATTGAAGAAGCTGGCGAAGATATGACTATCACCGTGGATGGTAAGGAGTACTCCTACGACCACGATCTGGGTGAATGGTTTGTCCATGAGGATGACGAGGAAGAGTATGTTCCTACCGAGGATGTGGAAGAAGCTCTTGGTGGTTCCAATACCATGGCTCCTACTCTTTAATTAGGTAAATAGCATTACACCCAACAGGGCGGCGGCGAAAGCCGTCGCCCTGATTTTATTCAGGAGGTACCCCCATGAGGCACAGTCGTAAACGGATCGTTTCGGTACTGCTGACCCTGATCATGGTGCTTCAGCTGTGTCCGGCGATCACTGTTTCCGCAGCGTCGTCCTTTGCGGACAAGACGCCAGGCGAGACCCTCTTCCAGGGTGAGAGCAATGAAGACCGGCAGTTCGTGTCGGAGACGGCCTATCCCCTGGCCCCTGGCGTCACGGAGTATGTGACCTACACCAACGAGCCCTCCGGTCTGAATCAGAACGTGGACTACTTCTGTGAGATCGATCTGAGTCAGGCGGAGATCATGGCCGGATACGCCGGGATGGAGACCATCCTCACGGACAACACCATCAGCTGGCGGATGCAGACGGTGTCCGATCAGGTGAAGGACACCCAGAGCTATTTCCGGCGCTCCAGCGAGTACGCCGACGCCACCATCGTGGCGGCGCTGAATGCCGACTACTACAACATGGCCACCGGCCAGCCCAGCGGCATTCTGATCATCGACGGCGTCACCTACAACAAGCCCAGCAGCAGCTACTACTTTGCCATCGACAAGGATGGCAAGGCGCTGATCTCCAACAGCACCGCTGAGGAGGATCTGGCGAATCTGCAGCACGCGGTGGCCGGCGGCACCCTTCTGGTGAAGAACGGCCAGGTCAACGTGGGCCAGGGCGGCCGCAACGTGACCTACACCGCTATCGGTATCAAGGCGGACGGCACCGTGGTCTCCATGGTGTGCTACGGCCAGCGCTACCCCGTCTCCTGCGGCTACACCCAGTATGAGGTGGCCCAGATGATGAAGGCCCGGGGCTGCGTCACCGCCCTGCTGCTGGACGGCAGCGGTTCCTCCACCTTCGTCTCCCGCCGGGAGGGCGACAGCCAGGTGGTCACCCGCAACAATCCCTCCGACGGCCAGGAGCGGCAGGTGAGCTCCTCCATCTTTATCCTCTCCCGGGTGAAGTCGGACGGCGTGTTTGACCACGCCTCCCTGAGCCCTGCCAACGAGGTGTACACCCCCAACTCTCAGGTGCAGTTCACCGCCGTGGGCGCGGACAAGTCCGGCGCTCCTGCGCCTCTGCCCGAAGACGTGAGCTGGACAGTGGACGCCGCTTACGGCACCATCAACAGCAGCACCGGCCTGTTCACCTCCACAGGCAAGACCGGTGATGTCACCGTCTCTCTCAACAGCGGCGGACAGGTGGTGGGTACCACCACCATCACCATCGCCAATCCCGACCAGATCACCTTTGCTGAGACTACGGCCAGCATGGGCGAAGGCGATACCTCCGATCTGGGCCTGCGGGTCTACTACAAGCAGCGGGAAGTCCACTACAAGGACGGCGATTTTAACTGGACCATCGAGCCGACGCAGTACAGCCGCAAGCAGTGGACCGGGTCCGGCAGTACATATGAGACCATTGTGGAGACTGCTGAGAGCAGTCCCGATCAGATGAAAATGCTTACCGTTGGTACGGTCACGGACAACCAACTGACCTGTGCGCCGGTATACGATGGTGAGAACACCAATTCCAATGTGTCTTCCGATTATGAATTGACTGATATTGAAAAAACCGCCTCCGCGATCACCGCCAGAGTGACGGTGACCAGCAAGGCGAATCCCAGCGTGTCCGGTACCGTCACCCTGGAAGCCTGTAAGGATCCCCGGGTGGCCATGGACTTTGAAGGGGAGGGGACAAAAGTCTTCCAAAGCCTTACTGACTACGGCGGCAAATTTGATGAAAATGGGACATACACCACTTTTGACACGCCGAAATCAGCTGCGGAGATCACCGCAGAGGGCTATGACTATACTTGTGTTTCCTATGCCGGAAGAACCACCGACGGCAGACAGGTTGGGAAAGCTGAGGTAGTGACCAAGGCAGACGACTACCCTGTTCGATTCGGGGAGCAGTCGTTGAAGATCGACTATGATTTCAGCACTAACACCGGAAGCACGGACGGTGTGTGCTTTGGCGCAACAGAGGCAATCAAGCTGGCAAACATGGGAAATCCCACCCGTATTGGAATTTGGGTGTATATTCCCAAGGGAACGCCCAACCTGTGGCTGCGGCTGCAATACACCGACGGCAGCGGCAACACCTCCTATTTGGATTTTACCGATAACACCATCTATATGCCCAACAATGTGGCCCGGAACGCCGACGATAACTGGCATTACTTTGAGGCCGATATCAGCAAGCTGCAAACACCGGTTACCATCCCGGCCAACATGTCCATTCGTATCATGATGGCCAACCCCAAGCAGAGCATCGGCGCAGGAAAGCTGTGGGCGTCTCCTGTGGGCTGGGTCAAGTGCCAGACCGATGAGAACGGCAATATCATTCTGGTGGACCGGACCGATTCGCGCCTGACCAATTTTGGCGGGGGCTATCTGGAGGCCAACGGGTCAACCTTGAACATTGGCGAGGTGGTTCCCGAAACCGCTACGGTGAACGGGGAGACCGTGACCATCGGCAAGGTTCCTATTCCGGAATATCTGGCCACCTTTGATAAGAACGGCAACAATTTGACCAAGGGCGACCTCAGAGGAACGCTTTACTTCGACAACCTGACCTATGTCTACGGCAGCACCCCGGAGGACACCACCGCCCCGAAGATCAGTTCTGTCAAAGTCAGGGCGGGCAGCGGGGAGCAGGTGGATCTCGCCACCGGTATGACCCTCACCTCCGGTGCACTGGACATCGAGGCGCTGTTCTCCGACAGCACCCAGGATGACCGCAACAACACCGGCGTGTCCTCCGCCTCTCTGTACATTGACGGGCGGAAGATCGAGGGCACCGGCGTGGTCACCGACAGCGAGAGCCTGCGGGCCGGTATCAATCTGGCCAATGGCAATCATACCATCCGGATCTCCGTGGTGGACGGCTACGGCAACGAGACCAGCCGGGAGTTCACCGTCACCGTCAACGATCCGGACGGCAGCAAGGCCCCGGTGGAAGTGGCCGCTCTGGAGGGCAGCGCTGTTCTGGGCAAGACGGTCTCCCTGACCTTCACCCCCCGGGACAACTCCGTGGATACTCTGGAAGCCGACCTGACGCTGGACGCGGCGTATGCCCAGGGCTTCCGGCTGACGGTGCCGGAGGGCTGCAAGATCACGCAGGAGGCCTCTTATAACGCCGCCTCCGGGACCCTCTCCTTCGCCGTGAGCGGTACGGTGAACAGCGGTCCCATGGCTACGCTGACCTTGAATATTCCCGGCACTGCCTCTTCGGGCAGCAGCTTTACCTGCCGGGTGAACGGTCTGGCGGGCAGCGAGACCTTCAACAGTACCATCTCTCTGTCCGTTACCGCCCCCTATACGGTCACCAGCGGTCAGATGGTGGCGGGACTGACCGACACCTGCTATTTCCTGGTCACCCACTCGGATACCGGCCTGCCTGCCAGCGGCGTGGGGGTCTACCAGGGCGATATGCTGCTGGGAACCTCTGATGCGGACGGCCGGGTGGCTTATCCCGCTCAGGCCGGCCAGGGACCGGTTACGGTCACCGCAAAGGACAGCGAGGGCAACCTCTCAGCCCCCTACATTGCCGTGGTCTATACGCCCCAGGGCAATACCGACGGCACGCCTACTCATGTGTGGCGCAATGCGGCGGATACCGCCGACAGTCTGAACGTGAGCTGGCTGGCCAATCCCCTCTATGCGGCGAGTACCGCCAAGCTGCGGCTGGCCGACAGTGAGACAGGCCTTGAGAGCGCCGAAGCGCAAAATGCCGACTACTGTGACCTTGTCGCCTTCACCGACGGCAGCGCGGCTTATGTCTGCGGCGCGGAGGTTACCGGTCTTACCCCCGGTACTACCTACTACTATCAGGTGGGCGACGGGACCCATTGGTCCGAGGCCCAGTCCTTTACCACCGGCTATGCCAACACCGGTATCAACGCCCTGGTGCTGGGCGACCTGCAGGAGCGGGAGAACACCAACATTACCGGTATTCTGAACAGCCTGGATCTCGGCAAATATGATCTGGCCATCCAGACCGGCGATCTGGTGGACGACGGTTCCTCCTACGGGAACTGGGACAGCGCCCTTGGCATGACGGAGTCTCTGGACATGACCCGGCTCTTTGCCGTGGGCAACCATGAGGTCGGTTCTGTGGATACCCACAAGGTCATGTACAACCAGGATGACAGCACCTACTACACCATGGAAACCGGCAACGTATTTATTGCCACCATTGCTTTCGGCGGCTTCTCTCAGGAGAACCTGGATCAGTTGGTGGAAGACGCCACCGCCTCCAGTGCTACCTGGAAGATCCTGGTGACCCACCAGCCGACGTATTACACCAATGTGATAGCCGGTATGGACAGCAGCACCCAGAAGGCGCTCACCGAGGCCTGCCAGCAGGCCGGCATCGATGTGGTCCTCTCCGGCCATGACCACTCCTATGCCCGCACGGAGCCTCTGAGGGACGGCGAAGTGGTGGGCGCCGACGAGGGCATCACCTACTACATCTGCGGCAGCCTGGGTGACAAGGGCTACACCGTCAGCGACACGGAGGGCTTCCACTTCGCCAAGGCTACCAACGACTACAACGCCATCTATCTCACCCTGTCCACCACGGACAGCACCCTGACCATTGACACTTACGATTATACCAGCAGCGGCGTGTCGAAGATCGACACCTTTACCAAGACCAAGGGCGATGGCTCCCACACCCACAGCTACACCTGGGACGGCAGCTCCCGCCTGACCTGCTCCTGCGGCTACAGTATCTCCTCCGCCGCCTATACCGGCTATGCGGCCTATACCACCCCGGCGGGGAAGAGCGGTACGGTCTATCTCAACGCAGGCAAGCTGATGACCGGCGTGTTCGCGGTGGGTGAGGATACGGTCCACCACGCCGGGGAAGACGGTCTGCTGCACAACTCCGAGACCGTGAATTCCGCCCAGTGCTGGGAGGACGGCTATCTGGGCTGCTGGTGCAAGGACTGCAACGAATTCTATCAGCTGTCCGGGACCCGGCGGCAGGGCCACCTCTACGACGAGAACCATGTTTGCACCCGTCAGGTATTCAACATGGATACCTTCACCTATGAGACCTGCGGACTCCAGGGCAAGGATATCGCCACTCTGGACATGGAGCTGGCCTATCTGTACGGCTTCTACACCGGCGAGGCCAAGCGTCCTGCCGTCACTGTCACCGACCCTGAGACCGGCTATGAGCTGTTCGGCCAGTCCACCTACGGCGACTACATGCCCTACTGGGAGAATAATGTGGACGTGGGTACCGCTACCGTCCGGATCGTGGGCTACTCCGACGGCCCCTACTACGGCGTGGCGACTCTGACCTTCGACATCGTGCCCAACAATGTAACGGCGGAGGACTTCACCGTCACCACCACCTCCAACAGCGTCCATCTCCAGTGGAAGCCCTCCCGGGGCGCTACCCACTACATCGTCTATCAGATGGTGAACGGCGCGTGGACCCGCCTGGGGATCGTGGATGAGGCGGAGTACACCGCCACGGGACTGAGCCAGGGCTCCTATCAGTTCATGATCCGTCCCTTCGCCACGGTGGACGGCAAGGATTACTATTCCACCAAGAATTCCGATGTGGTCACCGCGGATATCCAGGGCGGCGGCGTCTCCTTCCAGGAGAACGGCACCGTCACCAAGACCTACGGCGACGAGTTGTTCACCAATGCCGCCAGCCTGGGCGATTCCTCGGAGGGCTTCACCTACCGCAGTGCGGACAGCACTGTGGCCACGGTGAATGAAGCCACCGGCGAGGTGACCATCGTGGGCGCGGGCTCCACCGTGATCACGGCAGTGAAGGGCGATGTCACCGGCCAGTACCGGCTGACCGTCCAGCCCAAGGAGGTCACTCTGGTCTGGTCCGGTACTGATGATCGAACCTATAATGGACAGGCCTCCCAGGTCACCGCTTCCGCGGAGGGCCTGCTGGGGGGTGACATTGCTAATGTGACCGTGACCGGCGGCGATGCCAAGGATGCTGGGACCCACACGGCTTCTGCTGCGATCGACAACCCCAATTACACGGTACCGGCGGACAACACGGTTTCCTACACCATCCTGCCCGCTTCCATCACTTCCCTGACCTGGAGCAACACGGAACTGACCTACACCGGCCAGCCTCTGGCGCCGACGGCTGCGGCTGTTGGCGGCCTGGTGAAAGGCGACAGCGTGGAGTTCAGTGTGCCCGCCGCCACGGAGGCCGGGACCTATGTGGTCTCCGCAGTCAGCAAGAACCCCAACTATGTGGTGGCAGAGAATGCGGAGAACAAGACCTGCACCTTCATCATCTCCATGCCGGAGATCAGCCTGTCCGGTACTGATTCTAAGCAGGTCATTTGGTATCTGGACGGCACCACCATCCGCCTCAGCGGCTTTATGAGCAATAAAGAGAGTAAGATTACCGTGACGGTGACCGCGACCCTTTCCAGCGGCTCCACTGCTACTTCCGCAGAGGTATCTGCCGGCGGCGAGAGCAGCGTTGAGCTGGGTGGTGTGAGCTACAGTGTGGATGCCAGCGGCCTTACGGTCCAGCCCACGAATGTGTCTCTGGAAGTCGGTGAGACCCAGGTAGCAGAACCCGCCGATGAGGTGACTGCCGGTTTGGATGAAACGCAGAGAGAGCAAATGAACACGGCGGTCGGCTCCGAGGAAAACAAGTTCACCAACATTCTGGCCGCCATCGCCTCCTCCGCGGAGAAAATCGTCGAGGATGCTCTGGAGGGGGCAGATGAGACTATCACCAGTGTCAAAATAGAGGTCTCCCAGCGACTGGAAGTGAAGGAGTACAAACCCGGCAAGTCCTACAAGGTGGACATCACCCCCGTCTATCAGATCGTCCCCAACGCGGAGGACGAGGAAGGGGCAGGCGGGGAGCCTAATCCTTCTGCCGAGCCCATCGCTTCCGGCACCCTGACCAACGACCAACTTACCGTGCCGGTGCAGGTGACCCTGCAGGTGCCCGCTGGAATTGCTCTGACTGACGGTACCACTTATATCCGGCATGAGCGGTCCGACGGGCGGATCGAATACATCCGGCCCAGCATTACCGGCCAGACCGTCACCTTCCAGACCACCGGCTTCTCCGTCTTCGAGGTGGTGTCCGACAGCCGTACCGGCTCCGTGACCTTCGACTTCGGTGAGACGGGAACACAGAAGAGAGTATTTACCCCCGAGGATATCGGCAAGGCGCTGCCCACGGTGACCGTGTCCGAGAACCAGCGCTTTGACGGCTGGCGCATCGGCGACCAGGTCTACACCGAGCTGACCGATGCTCTGCTGACTGCTCTGAGTGGCGGCACTATGACGGCGGAAGCGGTCATTACCGACACTACGCCTACTCCGCCCTCCGGCGGTTCCGGCGGGTCCTCTGTCACTACCTACTCCATCACGGTGCAGAAGAGCGCCAACGGCAGTGTCACCGCCAGCAAGACCACAGCTTCCAAGGGCGACAGCATCACTCTGACCATCTCGGCGGATGAGGGCTATGTGCTGGATACCCTGACCGTTACCGACAAGAGCGGCGACAAGATTTCCCTTACCGAAAAGAACGGCAAGTATACCTTCGAGATGCCCGCCTCTGCGGTCACCGTGCAGGCGGTCTTCCGGGAGGAGAGCGCCGTGGAGGCGCTGCCGTTCACCGATGTGTCGGAGAGCGACTGGTACTATGATGCGGTGGCCTATGCCTATGAAAACGGTCTCATGGAGGGCACCAGCTATACCACCTTTGCACCCAGCATGACCACTACACGCTCCATGCTGGCCGCCCTGCTCTACCGGCTGGAGGATGAGCCCACCGTCTCCGGAGCAGCCGGCTTCACCGATGTGCCTGCCGGGACTTGGTATACCGACGCGGTGACTTGGGCGGCGTCTGAGGGTATCGTCAAAGGCGTGGGAGACGGCACCTCCTTTGCTCCCAATAACACCATTACCCGGGAGCAGATGGCCGTTATGCTCTACCGTTACGCCCAGTGCAAAGGCTATAGCGTGAGCCAAGTCAGTATGGTGGCCCATGAGTACACTGACTACGGCCAGGTCTCCGATTGGGCCCAGCAGGCCATGGACTGGGCCGTGGCTACCGGCCTAATTACCGGCACTAGCGACACAACCCTGTCCCCCCAGGGCCAGGCTACCCGCGCCGAGATTGCCACCATCCTCATGCGGTTCTGTGAGAATGTGGTGAAGTAGGGTTCGGAATAATCCGTCCCTGGTATCCGAACTAATCCAGGATTCCGATTCTGCGAATAAAGGAGCTTATCCTGATTCTAAACAGCTGGATACTGGCAAAGTTGAGCCCCGCAGAGACTTTCAGCCCCTGCGGGGCTTTCCTTTGTCGCTTAATTAGTAGATTCTGCCGCAGTTCCACAGCTTTGGGACACAGCGTCCCAAGGTCCGGCGGGAGCCGCCCCGCTGTCACTCCCATCCAGTTCTCTGTTCAGAATGTCATCTTTAGACTTAATCTGAATGGAGTGATACAAATGATATCCTTCGATCTGAAAAAGCGTTTCACCCATGGACTGCGTGATGGGATCAAATATATGGCCTGCTTCCATGAGTCCATGGCCAGGAGTTGCGGGATTATGCGGAGCTATTCATGCGGCTCTGGACGCCCTCAGCTCCCTGCCGGAGGCCCAGATTCGCCGAGTGGTCGCCGATTTGATCCCAGCTAAGACTTCTGGCAGATCGCCCGGGAGAATACATAGATAAGAAAGCCATCTGGGAGTCCATTCGCTGCGACTTGGAGAACCTAAGAAAATTTTTCGATTCTGTGCTCTATTAGCCCGCTTTTTTGCGGTATATGAGAGAAGATTTTCTCTCCTCATGAGGGCGCAGAGGCTACAAGCCGCTCCCCCTCATATGCGGGGGAGCACCTACGCCAAGGATACCATCTTATAAAGAACCTAATATTCTTTTCCTACAACAAGGCAATAAAGGAGCATAATATGAGCGCGTCCTGATAGCAGAAAACCGAATAACGCTGAAAAGAAGTCCCGCAGAGGCTAAGGCCTCTGCGGGACTTCTCTTTGTTGTTTTTTGTGTTTTTTTGCCATGTAATAATAGGTTTGGGCCACTTTGGGACAAAGTGGCCCCCATTTTCCCACGGTGCAGATCACCGCCGTTCCTTTGTTCAGATTGCTTCAACCCACCATCTGAACGGAGGAATTACAAATGACGACCATCAACTTGAAAGAGTTTTTTATTGGTACAAGACCGATGAATACATAGAGGTGACGGACGAGGTGGCCGAGGAACTGCGAGCTGACAAGCGGTATGAAGTCACCCACCACCGGCGTATGAAAAGGAACAAGGCCAACTACTCTTTGGACGCGGATGATGGCGATGATGGCATTGAATACGCCGCCTGTGAGTTTCAGCCTTCCCCGGAGGTTGCCCTGGACCTGATGGAGCAGTACCGGCGGCTGTGCGCTCAACCATTTGCCCCCGGTTCAGGGGCAGCGGATCGACGCGCACTACCTGTTGGGCTGGTCGATCCGGGAGATCGCTTTGGCCGAAGATGTGAGCTGCCGGGCGGTGCAAATCTCCATTAACCGTGGCCTGCGTGCGATGCGAAAATTTTTCTAAAAATTATCCGCAGACTGTTTCGTATTTGCGTTCAAAGTGACCTGGGTAAGTAGAGGGAAATCTTTTCTCCCTCTGTGCGGTATTGGGATGGGAACCAGGCCATATGCGCGGGAGCGCTGTGACGACAACTGCTGTCTGATGACAGGCCGAACCTATCGCACGGCGCTCCCAAACCTAAAAAATCAAGGAGGCACAACCATGAGCTATGACACCGAACTGGCTGCCCTGCTCTCCGAGCCGTGGAATGAGAGTGTTTGCCGAGGGTACACGATCCTTGCTTTGGAGCGGTGTGGATATAAAACTGCGGTAATCCAGCGGGTCATGTCTGAACTCCACGAACTGCTCGACTTTACCAGCCCACAGGAGGCTCAGGCATACTACGAGCAAAGTCCGTATTAGTTTTCTCTGTCCTTTGATAAGGCGCAAGGCCGCCACCCGAAAAGGGGTGGTGGCCTTGCGCGTTCTCGCATAGGACAAACTATCCAGCGCATATATCTTGCAGAAAGGAGGCGCATGGTCTATGCAAAAACAGGTCGATCTCACGGAACTGGCAAGTGTGAATATTCAAAAGATCAGCAAAGGAGAACTGGTGGATGCCAGCGGTTTGTGTTTTGATCCCCAGGTCCCCCAGGAATTGCGGGCGGCCTATCTTCTTAACGCCATCGGAAATCCCTATTGTTTCCGCGTGGGCGAGCTCGGTGTCAAACTGGAGTTTGCAGAACATGGGCCGTCTCTGCAAGATGTGCTTTTTTCCTTTCTTCAGAGAAAAAAGAGTGGCCTTTGATTCTATCGCTTACCTTTGAGTTGCTTTTCCCATTTTTTGATGATGCCAGTGGAAAGCAGTATAATATAGGTGTAATGTGATAGGGAAGGAGGCTAATATGGCACGGAAAAGCCGGGCTATGACCCAAACTGTTGTGAAAGCAAAACACAGAGTATGGAGAATTGGAATTTACATCCGTCTTTCCAAAGAGGATGCTCGGTGCTTGGACGAGTCCGAAAGCGTCACTAACCAGCGGGCAATCATCGAGGATCATATCGCCGGGTTCAACGATGGCGACGAGTACATCATTGTGGACGAATATGTGGACGACGGCATTTCCGGAACAACGGATGATGAGCGGGATGACTTCCAGCGGATGCTCTCGGATATTAAACGGGGCCGGGTCAACTGCGTCATCGTGAAAGACCTGGCCCGTTCCTTCCGCAATTACAGCGATCAGGGTTACTATCTGGATGATTGGTTCCCCCGGTATAATGTCCGCTTTATCTCCCTGTTCCATCAACCGCTGGACAGCTACAAAGAGCCCCAAAATATGCGGAGTATCGCCGTACCGATCCAGGGCGTTCTCAATGAAAACCACTGTGCGGAAACCTCCGACAAGGTGCGGGAAGTATTTGATATGAAACGCCGCAACGGAGAACACATCGGTTCCTTTGCCGCCTATGGCTACCTCAAAGACCCTAATGATAAAAATGCCCTTGTGGTGGACGAGGAGGCCGCTGGTGTTGTCCGTGACATCTTCCAGATGTTTTTGGACGGCATGAGCAAAAATGCTATTGTCCACTATCTGAATGATCACGGCGTCCTTTGTCCCGCAGCGTATAAACGAGAACGCCTTGGACTGAAATATCAGAATCCAAGTTTAGCTCCTGGTAAGCGCCCATTGTGGTGTGCCGTGACGGTGGGCGGCATCCTGAAAAACCGGATGTACTGCGGTGACATGGTACAAGGCCGCTACCGCATGAAAAGCTACAAGGTCCATGTGCAGGAGATCGTTCCCCAGGATGAATGGTACATTGTGGAGAATACCCATGAGGCCATCATTGACCGGGAAACCTTTGACAAGGCGCAGCGGCTCCTCATGCGGGACACCCGCACAGGCCCCCAGCAGAAAAAATTATACCCGTTCAGCGGCTTTCTGAAATGCGCCGATTGCGGAAAAGCAATGACCCGCAGTAAAGTGGGCAATGCGGTGTATTATTACTGCCGTACTTATAAGGATCAATCCAAGAGCGCTTGTACCAAACACACAATTAAGCATACCCAGCTGGAAGCCGCCGTTCTCTGTGCAATCCAGCAGCAGGTCTATTTGGCCGTAGACTTCTCCAAGACCATAGAGCAGTTGGGCAAAGCTCCCCTGGTTAAGAGCCAGTCCAAAAAGCTGCATGATGCCATCGAACAGAAGGAACGGGAGCTTGCCAAGATCGTCCGGTATAAGCAGTCCATCTACCAGGATTGGAAAGATGGCGAGATCACGCACTCTGATTACCGGCACATGAAAGAGGAATATGAACAGCAGGCCGAGGCATTGAATCAGGTTCTGGAACGGCTCAGAGAAGAACAAAGGGAGCTGGAAAAGGGCATTGATATGGAAAACCCCTTCTTGGCAGCCTTCCAGCAGCATCAGAACATTGAAAAGCTGACGCGGGATGTTTTGATCGAACTGGTAGACCACATCAAGGTCTATGAGGGAGGCAGTATCAGCATCGTATTCCGGTTTGCCGATGAGCTGCGCCGGATCAGAGAGTTTATCGAACTCAATACTCATAATGAGGCGGTTTGACAAGAAACCGCATTTTTACAGATTATTTGCTTTCCTAAATAAACCGTTCCGGTGGGTCCGGTGGGCCCGGTAGGTCCGGTGGGACCAGTGAGACCGGTGGGTCCAGTAGGCCCGGTGGGACCAGTGAGACCGGTAGGTCCAGTGGGGCCGGTGGGTCCGGTGGGTCCAGTGGGTCCAGTAGGCCCGGTGGTTCCGGTAGGACCAGTGGGTCCAGTAGGGCCGGTGAGTCCGGTAGGTCCAGTGGGGCCGGTGGCACCAGTAGGCCCAGTAGCACCAGTGGCTCCGGCAGGACCCATAGTACCCATAGGGCCAGTGGGTCCAGTAGGCCCGATAGGCCCCGTAGGGCCAGTGGCCCCGTCAGCGCCGGTGGCACCTGTGGTTCCAGTAGGTCCCATGGGACCCATGGGGCCAGTGGGGCCGGTGGCACCAGTAGGCCCAGTAGCACCAGTGGCTCCGGCAGGACCCATAGTACCCATAGGGCCAGTGGGTCCGGTAGGCCCGATAGGCCCCGTAGGGCCAGTGGCCCCGTCAGCGCCGGTGGCACCTGTGGTTCCGGTAGGTCCCATGGGACCCATGGGGCCAGTGGGGCCTTGGAAACAGCAGGTAGTAATGCAATGGCAGCGGCGGGGTTTATTTTCATTGGGGTAACAATTCATTCCCATCCCTCCAAAGGCATTGTATGCCAAAAGGGATAGGAGGGTGTATTTTTATCGTTCGATGCCGTCCCGGGCCAAAACGCCTTGCTCTGTATAGTAGTGACGAACTTCTTGCATTTCGGTGATCAGATCGGCTTTTTCCATCAAAGAGGAGGGCATATAGCGTCCTGTGAGCACCAGTTCCATTTCTTGAGGACGCCGTTCAATCAAGGCCAGTACATTTTCTTCCGGAATCAATCCGCATACAATGGCAATGCTGATCTCATCCAGGATCATCACATCATATTGGCCACTTTTCATCAACTGGGCCACATGATCAAGCCCTTCCTGGGCGGCTTGCCGGTCGCCCTCTTCCGGCGGACGGTCGATAAAGCAGCCTTTGCCCAAAAGTTCTATGGTAATCTGGGGCAGCACCTGTTCCATCAGACGAACTTCGCTGTATTTCATATCCTTGACAAATTGGCCGATATAGACCTGTAATCCGGCTCCGGCGGCCCGCAGGGCCAGGCCCATGGCCGCTGTGGTTTTTCCCTTTCCATTGCCGGTATAGATCTGCAAATATCCTTGTTTCATATCTTTCCTCTTTTCTTCAAATGGAAGAAACCGGCCCTTTCCGCAGAAAGGGCCGGTCTGGAGCCTTTCAATAAGGCTTTTCGATTTTAAAGGACAAATTCTCCCTGGCGAATCACCTGTACATCGTCCAGATACAGGTCGGGCTTCAGAATGATGCCGTCCATATGGCAATCGGCTTTGTTTACGCCGCCGAAAGAAGTATTGGTGCCAAAGGCAATGTGCACGGTGCCATACACCTTCTCGTCCTCCAGGATGATGCCACGCAGGATGGCTTTTTCATTGGTGCCGATGCCCAGTTCGCCCACGGTGCCGTTTTCCGGCTTTTGCAGCAGGATAGAGAGTTTGCCGTCGTCTCCTTCCACGCTTTGCAGCACGCCGTCTTTGATGTGCACCGTGATGGGCTTTTCCAGCTTACCCACGCCCACCATGCTGCCATCAATGACCATGCTGCCGTTGACTCCATTTTCCATAGGAGCGATATAGGCCTCGCCGGAAGGCAGGTTGCCGCTCTGGCCCTTTTCCCGGTAGACGCCGGGGGAGGGGATGCCTTTGCGGCCCCTCAGATCCAGGGTGAGAGTGTGGCCGTCTTTGCAGATGCGGGCAGTGCTGGCTGTTGTAAGCATTTCGGTCAGAGTACCGGTGAGTTTTTCCACCTGGTCATAATCGGCAGTGATGGCTCCTTCCTGGAACATCTCCTGGGTGATGCCGGGCATGGTGGCCAGGCGGGCGCCATTCTTCACAGCATTGATCCGGGCATTGGTGTGGGTGAGGGATTTGTCTGTGGGACAGATGATCACCTGGGCCACCGCCATGGCAGCGGCCACCGGAGCGGGAGGCTCTTCGCCGGAAACAGAGCGGGGAGCCATTTGCATCAGCATGGCTTCGGCTCCCAGAGCCTGAGCACCTTCATACAGGGCCCGGCCGATTTCCGGGCGGCTGTCATCGGTGACGATGAGAACGGTCTCGCCTGCCTGCACAGCCAGGCTGGAGCGCAGTACCGATTTTGCATTTTCCACAAGATCCATTGATTGTTCCTCCTGAATTGATTTGGGCGGCGCAGGCTGTGCGCCGCCCAACATATTTTTGGCTCTTACAAAAGCTCCATGGCCACCCGGGCCAGGAGAGTGCGGGGCAGAATCACCCGTTTTCCGGTTTCTTCCTGAAAGATCTCTTTCATCTTTTGGGTATAGCCGATGCAGTCCAGAATCACCATATCGCAATCGGTTTCCGCCACCTGTCTGGCGCACTGACGCACACCTGCTTCCCCTTCATAAGGGGAAACGGCAAAGGAAACCGGCTCCTGAAGATAAAGTTTCCATTTTTCCAGGCTCTGGTCCTTTTGCAGGGGTGAGGGATTGACAATAGCGGTTTTTCGGGAGGAAATGGCCGGGGCCATGCCCTTGAGCACCCGGCCGGGGAAAAGCAGGGGTACCCGGCTTTGGAAGGTGTCGGGAAAATCCCCGGTGCAGAAAAAGAGGATCAGACGGCATCCTGCATCTTCCAGCTCCGTGATGGCATTTTGCAGCCGGGGGAGCACATATTTTTCGGCAAAAGTCACCGAAGAACCGTCCGTGAGGCGGGAAACCAGCACATAGTCTCCCTCTTCCGGCTGGAAAGCGGCAATGTCTTCCCGGGTCAGCCCGTCCAGGCCGCCCCTTTCCAAAAGCTCCACACCGGGGAGCAGGGGCAGGATATCCGCTGTTACATCCACCCGGGGAGCCTGTCCCACGGTGACTGCTCCGATTTTTACCGAAGGCATGATTAGTTCCTCCCCTTGGTCTGGAAATGACCCATGGGGCCATACAGCTTCTGGATGAGGGCATATTCTTCCTCATCGTAGAACTTGCAGTCACCCTTGCCAAAGTACTTGGCCACTTCCAGCATGAAGCGGGCGGCTTCTTCGCAATCCACGAAGTGGGTGGCGCCGGTGGCGCAGCCGGCCACAGTGGTTTCGGTGGTGATGGCCACGCCTACCACAGGAGCATTGGTGGCAGTAGCGGGCTGGAGGATGCTGTTGAGGTGGTACAGGCCGTTGCCATAGGGGGTGATGTCCTGCTGAGACAGGGCAAACACATAGGGCAGGCGGCCGGTGGAAGTCTGCATGATATCCAGCAGATCATCGCTGACCTTCAGGATATAGCCTTCCTTGACGGTGGGGGAGATGGCAAAGCCACGGGTGTTGATGATCCGGTTGCCCTTGGTGGTGTCCACCACCAGGATGGCGTCCAGCTCGGGGGTGACTTCGGCCTGGTTCACCTGGGCCATGTCCAGGGGAGAACCCATGAAGGGTACCGGCTTATGGGGCTGGGTGGGAGCATCGGGGCATACATGGGTGGAAATGAACACATCTCCTTCCAGATAGTCACCTTTCACCTGCATATCCAGCAGTTTTGCAGCCAGGGTCAGGGCCACCAGAGCGCCATCGCCATCGGAGACAAAACCGGTCATTTCCGGACGGGCGCCCAGGCCGCCCAGACGGCCCAGCAGGCCGATGGTGGGGGCTGTGCCGCCCTGGCTCTTGCCGTTTTTGCCGGGGATGCGCACCTTCACCATATCGGTGGAGCCTTTGGCGCCGGAGAGCACCTGAATTTCCACATTGGCGTCCGCCTTGATGGAGCGCAGATAGTCAGCCACCTTCTGGCCGCTGGCAGTGCTGCTGTCCAGGATATCATAGACCTCAGTCAGTTGTTTGAGAAGCATTCTTTTTTCCACCTTTCTTTTTGGAGAGTTCTCCAATTCTCTCCCCATCTTACCACACAAAAAAGCGCCTGGCAAGGGAGCCAGGCGCTTTTTTGCAGAAATGGGCAATTTAAAAGCCGGAAGGCAGAGTATAAAAGGCGGGAGTCTCTCCCTCCTCTGCCAGAAGTTCCACTCCTTGCAGGAGAAATCCCCAGCCAGGGCGGATAAAATGGAGGGAAAGAAGCTGGCCGCTTCCTGTATCCAGAGCATAGAAGCAGTCCCGCATTCCCCAATCACCGGGCAGCTTGCTTTGCCGGGAGCCTTCCAGATAACCATAGAGCACGCCGCCCTCCATCACCAGGAAAGGACAGCCCTGCCACACCTCTATTTCATCCTGAGGAATGTCCAGGTGATAAGTGATGGAGTCTTTTTCCTTCCAGTCAAAATCATAGGAATACAGGATCACCTGGCGGAGGGAAGAGGTGTTGGCCAGAAAATAGCCCTCCGGCGTCATCAGCAAATGGGATACAGGCTGTGTCAGCGGCAGGGAAAACAGCTGTCCGGTGGCAAAATCGTATTGCCCCAAAAGTTTTTCGCTGCCCCGGGTGTAGAAAAACAGCAGCCGGTCCCGGATGTCGTCATAGAGCACCCGGTCCTCCATCAGGAAACCTGCTTGCAGACTGGAGCGGGGGAAGGGCTTATTTTGGCTCTTCCCGGTGTTCAGATCCAGAAGGGTGAGGAAGGGATCGTCCTCTTCCGGGAGGCGATAGAGCCAGATCCCCTTTTCCCAGGCTCCCACATGGGCCAGGGATTCAGAGGGGCTCGTTTTTTCCAAGGGGAAAAACTGAAAATCTTGTCCCTGTTTCAGCAGCACCTGCCAGCTAAGACTGCTTTCCTCCGGCAGATTATACACATAGACCTGGCCTTGAGGGATGGTTTGGGCAAATACCAGGCAGCTGGTGTAATAGGACATTTTTTCTAGAGCTTCTCCTTCTTCCTGGGGGCAGAAACCCTGGTAGATTCCATAGGCGGGGATGCCTTTGCCTTCCTTGTTCCATTCTCCCTCTTGCAAGGTGTAAAGGTTGGTGCGGGCCTCCGGTTTGCGGACATCCTGGTAGGAAAAGCGGGGATACAGATTGCCGCTTCCGGACAGAGGAGAATGGTGGAAAAAGCCCATGAAGTAAAAACGCCACAAAAGGACGCCGCCCAAAACAATCAGAAATCCCAAAAGGATGGGAGAGATCCATTTCCCTTTGATCTTCACACGGAGCACCTCCTCTCATACAAAACAAAAGGGATACTTTAGTTCAGTATAAGAGAAAAGAGAGGAAATGTCAATGGTTTCCGGTTTCGTCCTCCTCTTCCTCGTCCCAGCGAAGGAACAGACGCTGTACCAGGCGGAGACGGCGAAGGGCTTCTCTTTTTTCGGCCCGGGCCTTGTGGACTTGCTCCATGGCCTTCTCCAGCTCTTCACGGGTGGCGTGAAGGGCCTGCTTCTGGGCCTTCCGCAAAAGGGAGAGGGTGCGCTTATATTCCTGCCGGGCTTTTTTCAGCCGAAGGGTCAAAGCATGAGGACGGGCCTGCCAATGGGGGTAGGCATGGAGCAGACGGCGGAGAAGCCGTTTGTCCCGCAGCACCTGGCGTACGGCCTGGGCGATTTCTTCGGTGTTGTCGCCCTTTTGGGTATCGATGTGCTTTTTCAGCAGGTTCATCACGGTGAAGGACAGGCCGCAGTCACCGATAAACAGCACCCACAGGGTCCAGACCAGGATGGCCATCACAAAGAGGGGGATGCGGGAAACCCAGGAGAAGAAGAAGGGATCCACCACCCGGACGATAATGGCAGAGGCCAGACCGAAGAGGATCAGGTTTCCCATCCATACCCGGCCGTGAAGGTTCATGGGTTTTTGGGAATAATCCCACCAGCGGGCGTGAAAGAGTTTTTCCAGATACCAGCTGGTGAAGTATTCCAGGCCGCCGCACAGGAAGAAGCCGGCCAGAAACACATCGCCCCAGGTGCCCCGGTAGCCCAGAAGGCCGCCCACCACAATGGTGACAAAGGTGACGCCGCAGCCATAGATGGGGCACCAGGGCCCCAGCAGAAAGCCCCGGTTGACCAGACGCCGGTATTCAATGGACACCAGCACCACTTCCATCACCCAGCCCAGAAAGGAAAAGAGGAAAAAAAGCAGAGAGAGCTGATAAAACAGTTTCACAAAAGTTGTCTCCTTTGCATGAGATTTTGATGGATTTCAAAATGGAAAAGATGAAAGACAGCATACACCTTGGAGGCTTCCAGGTCAAGGGGTGGAACATAAAAATTTTCCCAGAGAAGAAACCCCACTCCCAGTCCTTGATTTTGGACGGGGGGTGGGGTATGATAAAAGCAAATATGCAAACAAAAGGAGCGGCGGAACATGCGATTGGAACGAATTACCTGGAAACAGGCGGAACGCTATTTCAAAGATCACCATACGGCGGTCATTCCCATCGGGAGCATCGAAAACCATGGTTCACATCTGGCGTTGGGCACCGATTTTCTCATTCCTTCCCATTTGACCGGGGCCATTGAGGAAAAGTGCGATGTGCTCATTGTCCCGGCCGTTCCTTATGGGGTGGCAGACCATCATTTCGGATTCCCCGGCACCGTTTCTTTGGGCTATGACGGCCTGCGTCTGGTGCTGGAAAAGATCACCGACTGTTTGTATCGTTATGGCGTGCGCCGCTTCGTTTTTCTCAATGGCCATGGAGGCAACGATCAGGCCATTCTGGACACTGCCCTGCAGCTGGAGGACAAAGGCGCTCTGGGCGCTTTGCTCAACTGGTGGCAGCTGGCGGGAGAGCTGGAGCCCAAATGGAAGGGCGGTCATGGCGGCGGTGAAGAGACGGCGGCCATCCTGGCCATCGATCCCAGCCTGGTACATATGGAGGATTATATGCCCCTTGAGCCTCAGGATATCTCCGCAGGGCTGCCCACTTCCGGCGTCAAGACCGTGCGGTATCAGGGCATTGATGTGACGGTGCAGCGTCACTTTGGTTCTGTGACCCCCTCCGGCTGGTTCGGGCCGGATGATCCCAAGGATGCCACCGAGGAATGGGGCCGGGAAATGCTCCAAAGAGTAGGAGAGTTCATCACCGGCTTCATCAATGAATTTGACAAAGTGCCTCTGGAGGGGCGCAAATAGGATGCCTCAGCCCCTTTTTCAGTTGGATGCCGTTTTGAACCGGAAGCTCTATCTGAGCCTGCAAAAAGTCTATTTCCGTCAGTTTCGCCAAGGGTACCGCAGGGCCTGGGTGGCCGCGGCCCTGGCGTTGGCTGCGGTGGCCGGGCTGTTCGCCCGATCGGGGGACAGCCTGGGCTGGGTCTATGCCATTTTGGCGCTGTTGGCCATTTATGCTGCGCTATGGGGCTGGCACCTGCCTGCCTTATGGAACCTGACCCGGATGAAAAAGCAGCTGGGAAAAAAGGTGCTTTTTGCTTTTTGGGATTTTGGCCTGGAACGCACCGGGCCGGGAGGGGAGCGGCTGATTCCTTGGCGGGAAGTGACCCATGTGCTGGAAACGCCGGAGGGATGGGGACTTTTGTGCCGCAGCCATCTGCTGGCCTGGGGGGATCGTCCGCGGAGTGGGGAAGAAAAGGTCTGTTCTTTTGATTTGCCGGTCTTTCTTTCTTTTCTGAGGGAAAATGCATGATGCCGCCAAATGGGAAAACCATGGGAGCAAAAGAAAAGGAAGGCAATAAGATGAAAAAAGAGCCTCTTTTTCGATATGCCCAGCGGGAAGATATTCCGTTAATTTTGCAATTTATCAGAGAACTTGCCGATTATGAAAAAATGCTGGATGAAGTGGTGGCCGATGAAAAGACACTGGAAGAATGGCTGTTTCAGCGGAAAAAGGCCGAGGTCATTTTTGCAGTGATAGAGGGAGAAGAAGTGGGATTTGCTCTGTTCTTCCACAATTTCTCCACTTTTCTTGGCCGGGCCGGCCTTTACCTGGAAGATCTTTATGTAAAGCCGGAGCATCGGGGGAAAGGGTACGGGAAAGCCATATTGCAAAAACTGGCCGCCATTGCCGTAGAGAGAAAATGCGGCCGTTTGGAATGGTGGTGCCTGGACTGGAACAAACCCAGCATTGAATTTTATCGCTCCCTTGGTGCAGAGCCCATGTCCGATTGGACGGTATACCGCATAGCCGGGAGTACTCTGGCCGGATTGGCCCAAGGGGAATAAGGAAAAAAGAAAAAGACCACATCACAAGATGCGGTCTTTTTTGGTCGGAGTATCGGGACTTGAACCCGAGGCCTCTTGGTCCCGAACCAAGCGCGCTACCAGCTGCGCTATACCCCGAAGAGGGCAAGCTGCTCCCTCGAGCAGACTGCCTTATTATTATAGGCATTGTAAGCCCCTTTGTCAAGAGCTGGCCGGGGAAGAATTTTCAAAAAAGCAAAAATAAGTCTGGACAAATGGGGGGAAGTTTTGTATAATGAATAGGCACAAAACGCTAGTATAGCTCAGTCGGTAGAGCAACGCATTCGTAATGCGTAGGTCGTCGGTTCGAATCCGACTTCTAGCCCCAGTGGGTGTGGGCTAACTTTTAAGCCGCTTGCCTTCCCGGCAAGAGATAGTGGTGCAAATCCGCTCACCCGCTCCAAAAGCCGTATGCCTTATGGTGTGCGGCTTTTTTTCTGTCCTTGACAAAAGGGCAGGAAAGGCCGTATAATGTTCCCTGTATAAAGGCTGTGAAGGGCAGGAGTATCCCGGTGAAGCGGCATAGAGAGGGCACGGTTGGTGGAAGTGCTCCCAAGGCGCCGGGGGAATGTGGTCCCTGAGCCGCAGGCTGAACCGCCCTTTGGGCACAGTAGGCCCCGCCGTCTGGCCCGCGTTAAGGGAAAAGGCGCTGTCTGGCGCCGGAGTGTGCGTTTTTTGACGCAAATATGGGTGGTACCGCGGAAGTGAATGTTTACCTCCGTCCCGTAACAACACGGGGCGGAGGTTTTTTGTTGATCAGCCGCCCTCGGCCATACTGCAAGAAAGAAGGAGTGAAGCCGAATATGGCAAAGGAACTGGAAAAGGTCTACGATCCCAAACAGACCGAAGACAGCGTCTATCGGTTTTGGGAGGAAAGCGGCTGCTTCAAAGCCGAAGTGGACAAGAATAAGAAGCCTTACAGCATCGTCATGCCGCCCCCAAATGTAACAGGGCAGCTGCACATGGGGCATGCCTTTGATGTGACCATTCAGGACGCCATCATCCGCCAGAAGCGGATGCAGGGCTATGAGGCCCTGTGGATGCCCGGCATGGACCACGCCGGCATCGCTACCCAGATCAAGGTGGAAGAATACCTGCGGGAGCAAGAGCACAAGACCCGCTACGACCTGGGAAGAGAGGAATTTCTCCGCCGGGTCTGGCAGTGGAAGGAAGAATACGGCGGAAGGATCCTGGATCAGCAGAAGAAGCTGGGCGCTTCTCCCGACTGGCGCCGCCGCCGCTTCACCATGGACGAAGGCTGCTCCAAAGCGGTGCGTCAGACCTTTGAAAACCTGTATAAAAAGGGCCTGATCTACCGGGGCAGCCGGATCATCAACTGGTGCCCCCACTGCGCCACCGCTCTGTCCGATACCGAAGTGGAATACAATGAGCAGCAGGGCCATCTGTGGCACATCAAGTACAAGGTTCAGGAGACCGGGGAGGACATGATCATTGCCACCACCCGTCCTGAGACCATTCTGGGCGACACCGGCATTGCCGTCAATCCGGAGGATGAGCGCTATACCCATCTCCATGGCAAGCACGCCATTCTGCCCCTGGTAGGCCGTCTGCTGCCTATTTTCCCCGACGATTATGTGGAAAAGGACTTCGGCACCGGCTGCGTCAAGGTCACCCCCTGCCATGACCCCAACGACTTTGACATGGGCCAGCGTCACGGCCTGGAACAGATCCTGATCCTGGACAACGACGCCAAGATCAACGAGAACGGCGGCAAATACCAGGGCATGGACCGGTATGAAGCCCGGAAGGCCATCCTGGCCGACCTGGACGCCATCGGCGCTTTGGTGAAAACCGAGGATTACAGCCACAATGTGGGCACCTGCTACCGCTGCGGCACTACTGTGGAGCCCCTCACCTCTGCCCAATGGTTCGTCAAGATGAAGCCTTTGGCCGAAGAGGCCATCCGGGTGGTGAAAGAGGGCCGGATCAAGTTTGTTCCCGAGCGCTTCACCAAGATCTATATGAACTGGATGGAGAATGTGCATGACTGGTGCATCTCCCGTCAGCTGTGGTGGGGCCATCAGATTCCCGCCTGGTACTGCGACGACTGCGGCCATGTGACGGTGAGCAAAGAGGATGTGTGCCAGTGCGAAAAGTGCGGCAGCAAGAATATCCATCAGGAAGAGGATGTGCTGGACACCTGGTTCAGCTCGGGCCTGTGGCCTTTCTCCACCATGGGCTGGCCGGAGAACACACCGGAGCTGTCCTATTTCTATCCCACCGATGTGCTGGTCACCGGCTATGACATCATCTTCTTCTGGGTGGCCCGTATGGTGTGCATGGCCATGGCCGAGATGGGCGAAATCCCCTTCAAGACGGTGTATATCCATGGCCTGATCCGGGACGCTCAGGGCCGGAAAATGTCCAAATCCCTGGGCAACGGCATCGATCCCCTGGAAGTTATCGACCACTATGGCGCCGATGCCCTGCGCTTTACCATCTGCACCGGCAACAGCCCGGGAAATGACACCCGCTTCAGCGAGGAAAAGGTGGAGGCCAGCCGGAATTTCTGCAACAAGATTTGGAACGCCAGCCGGTATGTGCTGATGAACCTGAACATCGAAAAGGCCGGTCTGCCGGAAGAGCTGACTCTGGAGGATAAATGGATCCTCTCCCGCTATAACGATTTGGTGCGGGAAGTCACCGACAATATGGACCGCTTCGAGCTGGGCATTGCCGCTGAAAAGCTGTATTCCTTCATCTGGGATACCTACTGCGACTGGTATATCGAGCTGACGAAGCCTCGTCTCCAGAACAGAGAGGAGAAAAAGGCCCACGAGGGCGCCCAGCGGGTGCTGGCTTATGTGCTCTCGGGCACCATGCAGCTGCTCCATCCCTTCATGCCCTTCATCACCGAGACCATCTGGCAGGCCCTGCCCCACGAAGGTCCTTCCATCATGGGCAGCCAGTGGCCGGAATACAGCCAGAGCCTGTCCTTTAAGGAAGAGGAAAAGCAGATGGAAGTGCTGATGGAGATGATCCGGGCCATCCGCAACCGGCGCAGCGAAATGAATGTGCCGCCCTCCAAAAAGGCCCAGCTGATGTTCTCCGGGGAGAAGGCCGCACTGTTTACCGCGGCAGCACCTCTGGTGGAGCGGCTGGCCTACGGCTCTCAGGTGAGCCAGGTGGAGGCGGATACCGATCTGTCTGGCACCGTTTCGGTGGTCACCGACAGCGCCACCTGCTATATGCCCATGCGGGAGCTGGTGGATATGGAGAAGGAGAAGGCCCGTCTGCAAAGCGAAAAGGAAAAGGCAGAGCAGAACCTGCAGCGTATTCTGGGCAAGCTGCAAAACGAGAGTTTTGTGCAGAAAGCCCCGGCCGCCGTGGTGGAAGCCGAGCGGCAGAAGGCCGAAAAAGCCCGTCAGCTCATCGCCAAGCTGGAGGAAAACCTGGCGAATATGAAATAAAGCCGGGAGGAAAGGCCATGATGACCTACCAGGAGGCAATGGATTTTATCAATCACATCCCCCACATCGGCAAACGCAATGGAGTCAATCGGGTGCGTCCCCTGCTGGAAAAGCTGGGGAATCCCCAGCAGCATCTTCGGTTTGTCCATGTGGCAGGCACCAACGGCAAGGGGAGCACCGTGGCCATGACGGCCTCGGTGCTCCATGAGGCCGGTCTGCGGGTGGGGATGTTTATCTCCCCTTATGTGGAGGATTTCCGGGAGCGAGTTCAGCTGGATGGACAGTGGATCTCAAAAGAGGATCTGGCGGAAGAGGTGAGCATCCTGGCCCCTCTGTTCCGTCAGCTTCAGCAGGAAAACAGGGCGGTCACCGAGTTTGAGTTTGACACCGCCATGGCCCTTCACTATTTTGCCCGAAAGAAATGCGATATGGTGGTGCTGGAAGTGGGCATGGGGGGCAAGCTGGATGCCACCAACTGCATCGATGCCCCTGATGTGAGCGCCATTGCGTCTGTTTCCTTTGATCATACCCAGTATCTGGGTAATACCCTGGCGGAGATCGCTGGGGAAAAAGCAGGAATCATCAAGATGGGCAGCCGGGTGGCCGTTTACCCCAAAGAGCCGGAAGAAGCCATGGAAGTGATCGGCAAGGTTTGCCGGCAACACAGCATCCGTCCCAATGTGCCCGATCTGTCCCAGCTGGAGATCCTTTCCTGCGGGGGAGAGGGGAGCGTCATCCGCTATAAAGGCAAAGATTTGCACATCCCCTTGCTGGGAGAGCATCAGATTTACAATGCCCTCACGGTATGCGCCATTTTTGAAGAGCTGAACGCCGGGGGCTGGGACTTTGACTGGGAGACTGTGCAGAAGGGCATTGAAAAAGCACGCTTCGGCGGCCGGCAGGAAGTGATCTGCCATGGGCCGTTGTGCCTGGTGGACGGCGCCCACAACCCGGACGGGGTGGACAGTCTGTGCCGCACCATCGACCGTTTTTTTGCCGGAAAACAGGTAACTGTGGTCATGGGGATGCTGGAGGACAAGGACTACGTCTACGGCCTTTCCCAGCTGGCCCAAAGGGCCAGCCGGTTTATCGCCGCCACCCCACAGGATACCCCTCGGGCGCTGCCGGCGGAGAAGGCAGCGGAGATTGCCCGGAAGTATTGCGAAAAGGTGGAAGCGGTGGACGATCCGGCCCAGGCCGCTTTCCTGGCCAAAAGCCAGGCCGGGGCGGAGGATGTGGTCATCGCCTGCGGAAGCCTGTACATGATCGGCTATGCCAAGCAAGGTTTTCTGTGGGAAGAATAAAGATGAGCCGGGGAGAGTTTTGCTTTGATCTGTGGAAAGTCACGCAGAATGAAAAGCTTTGTTGTCCTACTGCGAATCGATCTACAAAAACCGGCGACCTGTGCGTCGGTTTTTGTACTTCTCAAGGGCGGGGTGACCCCGCAGGCAAACATTCTTTGCCTAGGCGTACACAACCTACCGGAGCAAAGAAAAAATGGGAGCGGCGGCTCGCCGCCAGACCCTTGCAAAAAAACGAAAAAGCGGCAAAAGCGCTTTTTCGGCACGCGCAAGCCGGGGAGAGTTTTCTCCCCGGCTTTTTCGCTAAAAACTGCGGTGTCCTTTTGCTACAATGGGGACAAGCCCAAAACGAAGAAAAAGGATGAAGCGTATGGTAATAGAGCAAAAAGAAGAAGGGCTGTCGGTCCTTCTGGAGGGAGAGCTGGGGCATCACGAAGCCCTCAGCGCCCTGCGCAGTCTGGAGGAGACCATCAGCCAGCAGAGCCCTTCCCGCCTGGAGCTGGATTTTTCCGGTGTCAGTTTTATGGACAGTTCGGGCATCGCCCTGGTGGTGCAGTCGGCCCGGCAGATGGGAGCCATTGGCGGCAGTCTGACCGTGCGGGGCGTTTCACGCCAGGCCATGCGGGTCTTTGATGCCGCCGGAATCCCCAGGATCGTCCGGTTTGTGGGGAAGGAGGAAAAAAGATGAAAAAACCCCTCAATTCCATGACAGTAACATTTGACAGCCGTTCGGTGAACGAAGGTTTTGCACGGGTATGTGCCGCTTCCTTTGTAGCCCAGCTGGACCCCACCATGGACGAGCTGAACGATTTGAAAACCGCCGTCAGCGAAGCGGTGACCAACGCCATCGTCCACGGCTATCCCGATTGTGTGGGAAAGATTACCCTGTCGGTAAAGATCTTTGAAAACAGTCTGGTGGAGATTCTGGTGCGGGATAAAGGGAGGGGGATCTCCGATATCGAAAAGGCCCGTCAGCCACTGTACACCACCGGGGGTAAGGAGCGCAGCGGCATGGGCTTTACCATCATGGAGAGCTTCATGGACCAGGTTACCGTCCGTTCCCAGCCTGGAAAAGGGACGGCAGTACGGATGAAAAAACGGCTTTCGGTGCGTCTGGGCGCCGGAGGGCAGGTTTGACCGCCCAGGAGGAACGGTGTGAGCTGATCCAAAAGGCCCAACAGGGAGACAAAGAGGCCATGGAACAGCTGGTGATCCAAAACAGCCCATTGGTGTGGAGCATTGTCCGCCGGTTTCTGGGGCGGGGAGTGGAAAAAGACGATTTGTACCAACTGGGGTGTATGGGGCTTCTGAAGGCGGTGGAGGGCTTTGATCCGGCCTTTGCAACGCAGTTTTCTACATACGCTGTGCCCAAAATTGCAGGGGAGATCCGTCGGTTTCTCCGGGACGACGGCCTTTTGAAGGTCAGCCGCAGCGTGAAGGAGAACCAGAATCGGGTTATGGCGGCCCGGGCCCGGCTGGAAAGTGTTCTGGGGAGAGAGCCTCGGCTTTCGGAAATCGCAGAGGAAACCGGGCTGACGCCGGAGGAGATCGCCGCCGGAGAGACAGCCTGCCAAAGCGCCCTGTCCCTCAATGCGGAATGGGGAGAGGATGGCTTTCGGCTGATGGATGTTTGCCCGGCTCCCGATGAGGAAGAGGACCGGGTGGAGCTTCTGGCCCTGCGGGAGGCCATGGCTCTGCTGCCCCAGCGGGAGCAAACGGTGCTTGCTTTGCGGTATTTCCGGGATCTGACCCAGCAGAAGGTGGCCCAGATCCTGGGGGTGTCCCAGGTACAGGTTTCCCGTATCGAAAAAAAGGCCATTGCAAAGGTGAAGAAAATCCTGGAAAATGGTGGGTAAACAAAAAAGCCGGTGAAAACCGGCTTTTTTAAGACTGCAGGGAAACTTATTTGCCTGGGGGAACCGTTTCTCCTACCCTTTATCAATCTGCAAAAAGCCGCGACCTGTGCGTGGCTTTTTGCACCTATCAAGGGGCCAGTGTGGCCGATTGAGCGCTGGAAGCGGCCAATCGGCTGCATGCAGCCCCTTGTAAAAACTCGAAAAAGTGGCTTGAGACACTTTTTCGACATGATCAAGCCGGTGAAAACCGGCTTTTTTGTTTAGCTATTTTCTTCCTCTTCCCATTGTTCCAGCAGCTTCCGGTCCTCCCGGGTCAGTTGAAGCTTCTGGAAGAGGTCGGGCCGCCGCTCCCGGGTGCGGAGAAGAGACTGGAGCCTGCGCCACTGAGCAATGTTTTTGTGATGGCCGGAAAGGAGCACATCGGGCACCCGACGGCCATGCCATTCTTCCGGCCGGGTGTACTGGGGATATTCCAGCACACCGGAGAAATGGCTTTCATCGGTAAAACTCTGGTCATCGGCCAGCACGCCAGGCACCATGCGGCACACCGCATCGGCAATGGCCACGGCGGCAATCTCACCGCCGGTGAGAACAAAATCCCCCAAGGAGATCTCCTCATCCACACATTCGTCGATGAAACGCTGGTCGATGCCTTCGTAATGGCCGCAAACCAGAATAAAACGGTCACGGGCCAAAAGCTCCTTGGCCTTTTCCTGGCAGAAGGGAGCTCCCTGGGGGGACATCAGGATGGTATGTACCTTTTCGCCCTCCCGCACCTCTTCCCAGGCCCGGTAAAGAGGATCGCACTGCATCACCATTCCCATGCCGCCGCCATAGGGATAGTCATCGGTGCGCCGGTGCTTGTCCAGAGTGTAATCCCGGATGTTGTGGGCTTTGATATCGATCAGGCCAAATTCCCGGCCCCGGCCGATGATGCTCTCTCCCAAAACCCCTTCGATCATGCCTGGAAACAGAGTAAGAATGTCAATTTTCATCGGGCAGCATCCCCGGAATGGTATTCAGTTCCAGACAGCGGTTTTCAAAATCCACCCGACTGACAAAGGCGGGCACGGCGGGGATGAGCACCTGTCCCCGGGGCGTGGCAATGCAGTACAGATCGGAAGCGGGGGAGGGGCGTACTTCTTCCAGCTGGCCGATGATCTGCTGGGTACGGGTGTCATAAACCGAAAAGCCGATGATATCGGCAATGAAATAGGCCCCTTCCTCCAGTTCTACCTGATCCCGGTCCAGATAGACTATTTTATTTTTCAGCGTCATGGCCTGGTCCAGGGAATCGATGCCCTCCAGCTTGCACAAGACGAAACTTTTATGGGGACGGCTCTGAGAGATGGAGTAAGCCGTACCATCGATATAAAGACAGGACAGCTGTTCAAAAAGCACCGGCGAATCGCACCAGGGATCGATTTTCACCTCTCCCCGCACGCCGTGGGTGTTGATGATGCGTCCGCATTCCAGCAGCTCGGGCATAGAGTATCTCCTCATTTCTTTTTGGTTATCAAAAAAGGAAAAAGGCCGTTTTGGAAAAACGGGGCTCCGCCTTTCCAAAACAGCCTCCGATGATCAGTCCAGGATCTCCACTGTGGTCCGCAGATTCTCCCGCAGGCCAGCGGCCTTGATCAGGGTGCGGATCTCTTTGGCGATGCGGCCCTGGCGGCCAATCACCTTGCCCATGTCCTCCTGGGCTACGCGAAGCTGGAGGTTCATGGTGTCGCCACTCATCACCGCCTCCACAGAAACCTGGTCGGGGTTATCCACCAGATGCTGGACGATATAGACAAGCAACTCTTTCATATCGGCATTCTCCTTTGATTAAAGAGCCCCGGCTTTCTTCAGAAGGGCGCGAACGGTGTCGGTGGGCTGGGCGCCGTTCTTGATCCACTGCTGGGCACGCTCAGCATCCACGCGGATCTCAGCAGGATGCACCAGGGGATTGTAGATGCCGATCTCCTCGATGAAACGGCCGTTGCTGGGATAGCGGGAATCGGCCACAACAATGCGGTAGAAAGGAGCCTTCTTGGCGCCCATTCTTCTCAGTCTGATCTTAACCATGATTGTACCTCCATGTTTTTACAAAAAATATTCTTTTTCTATGCCAAAATCGCCTTCCAGGGGAGAAGGGATGATGGATCAGTATCAGAAGGGCAGCTTCAGGCCACGCAGGCCCTTGCCCTTTCGCTTGGCCACGCCGGAAAACTGCTTCATCAGCTGCTGGGCGGCGTTGAACTGCTTGAGGAGCCGGTTCACATCCTCCACCTTCAGACCACAGCCGGCGGCAATGCGCTTTTTCCGGGAGAAATTCAGCACTTCCGGATTGTCCCGCTCGTAAGGGGTCATGGAAAGGATGATGGCTTCGGTGCGGGCCAGCTGCTTTTCGTCCACCTGAGCACCCTGCAAGGCTTTGCCTCCGGCGCCGGGGATCATGGCGGCGATGTCGGCCATGCTGCCCATACCCTTCAGCTGGCACAGCTGGTCATAAAAATCCGTCAGGGTCAGTTTCCCGGACCGCATCTTCTTTTCCAGCTCCTGGGCTTTCTTCTGATCAAAATTCTGCTGGGCCTTTTCGATCAGGCTCATCACATCACCCATACCCAGCAGGCGGGAAGCCATGCGGTCAGGGTAGAAGGGCTCCAAAGCGTCCAGCTTTTCGCCGGTGCCGCAGAATTTGATGGGTTTGCCGGTAACAGCCCGGACCGAAAGGGCTGCGCCGCCCCGGGCGTCGCCGTCCAGCTTGGAAATGAGCACCGAGTCGATGCCCAGCGCTTCGTCAAAGGCCGAGGCGGCGTTGACGGCATCCTGGCCGGTCATGGCGTCCACCACCAGCATGATCTCATGGGGGTGGAGAGCTTCTTTCAGCCGTTTCAGCTCATCCATCAGTTCTTCATCGATGTGGAGCCGGCCGGCGGTATCTACAATGAGAAGATCGTTGCCATGCTGCTTGGCATGGGCATAAGCGGCCTGGGCGATAGCCACCGGATCTCCCTGGCCCTGTTCGAACACCGGGATATCCAGCTGAGCGCCTACCACTTTCAGCTGATTGATGGCGGCGGGACGGTACACATCGCAGGCACAGAGCAAAGGCCGCTTGTTTTCCCGCTTTTTGTAATAGCCCGCCAGCTTTGCGGCGTTGGTGGTTTTACCGGCGCCCTGCAGGCCCACAAACATCACCACAGTGGGGGGATTGTTGGCCATGTGGATGCGGCTTTGGGTGCCGCCCATCAAAGCGGCCAGCTCATCATTGACGATCTTGATGACTTGCTGAGCCGGGGTCAGGCTTTCCAGAATTTCCACGCCCACCGCTTTTTCGGTGACGCGGGCGATAAAGTCCTTGACCACCTTGAAATTCACATCGGCTTCCAGCAGGGCCATACGGATTTCCCGCATGGCGGCCCGCACATCGGCTTCGGTGAGGCGGCCGCGGCTGCGCAGCTTTTGGAATACGCCGTTTAATTTTTCGCTGAGACTTTCAAAGGCCATGGGATTCCTCCGGGCTGAGCCCTATTCCGAAAGTTTGGCGGCCGTCTGCAAAATCAGGTCGGCCTGCTTTGCGATCTCGTAATTGCGGGGGCCCGACGCATTAGCCGAAACGATGAGGCGGGCGGCCTGGGCGATCTGGTCCACCTGGGTCTGGATGCCGGAATAGCGGCGCACCAGCTGGAGCCGGTCCTCAGTGTCCCGCAGAATGCTTTCTGCCCGGACAATGGCGTCCCGCACCCCCTGTCGGGTGATGCCGGCGATCTCGGAGATCTCGGTGAGGGACATATCCTCATTATAATAAAGGTCAAAGAGTTCCCGCTGTTTGTCGGTGAGCAGTTCGCCATAAAAATCAAACAGCATGGACATATGAAAAGTATCGCTTTTCATCCTTTGACCTCCTCACAATGTAAAGTGTCGTGCCTTTACAACGGTATGTATCTTAACATGGATCTTTGCTTCTGTCAAGATGAATAGTAAAAAAAGACCGCCCTGCGGCCGTGGCTTGAATTGTGGCGGAGGGTGTGCTATTCTGAAAAAAGCGGGTGGCTGAGGGCCGCTTGTGGGAAAAACGCAAGGAGGACGGAATATGGTCCATTATGTATCCTTCCCGGGACTTTTTGATAAGGTGTTCAAGCTCAACCAGGTAGCTTTTCATGTGGGGGGCTGGCCCATCCGCTGGTATGGCATCATCCTGGCCATGGCTTTTCTGCTGGGGGCTTTGTATCTGATGAAGCGGGCTCCAAAGTTTGAAACTGATCCCGATACCGTTATCGATCTGCTGATCATTGCTCTGCCCTGCGGCGTGCTGGGGGCCAGAGCCTATTATGTGTTCAACAGCTGGGACTATTATAAGGATCACCTGAATGAGCTGCTGTCCATCTGGAACGGGGGCCTTGCCATCTATGGCGGCGTCATCGTGGGGATTCTTATGGTGCTGCTCTTTGGCCGGAAGAACCGGCACCGGTTCAACATCCTGTCTTTCCTGGATGTGGGGGCTTTGGGGCTGCTCATCGGCCAGATCATCGGACGGTGGGGCAATTTTGTCAACGGGGAAGCCTTTGGCACCGCTACCAATCTGCCCTGGGGCATGGTGATCTCCCAGACCGCCACCGGCGGGGGAGCGGCTGTGCATCCCACATTCCTGTATGAATCCCTGTGGAACCTGCTGGGCTTCACAGTGCTGCATTTCTACTCGGGTCGCCGGAAATTCCGGGGGGAGATCTTCGCCTGGTACTGTGTATGGTACGGCTTTGGCCGGGGCCTGATCGAAGGATTGCGCACCGACAGCCTGTATATCGGCCAGACCAGCATCCGCATTTCCCAGGTGGTGGGTTTTGCCGGCTGCGTTGCCGGCGCCATCTTCCTGATCTGGATGTACTCCACCAAGGCATGGAAACGCATCCCGGCCTTTGATCTCAGCGCCCCGGGCCTTGTGCCCAAAGAGGGAGTGGAGGAAAAGGCAGAAGATCGTGAGGAAACGATCCAGGAGGAAAAAGGGGAGACGGAAGAAAAGGGAGAAGCGCTGTCTCAGGATGAGTCCGAGGATTCAAAGGGCGAATAAAAAAACGCCTGCGGGCGAAGAAAAGAGGGAGACCGGGAAACCGGAACAAAAATGGAAAATCTGATTTTAGCCATCAATGTGGTACTGCCGCTGTTTTTCACCATGGCCATCGGCTATTTTCTCCGGCAGATCCATATGGTGGACGAACCGCTGCTGAAAAAGCTGAACACCCTGGTGTTCAAGGTGTTTCTGCCCATTTTGCTGTTCACAAACATCTACCAGTCCGACCTGGAGTCCATGTTTGATCTGAAAACCATCTTTACTGCCGTCATTTCGGTGCTCGCCACCTTCGTGATCCTTTGTCTGGTGGTGCCGGTGATGGAAAAGGATGGTCCCCGGCGGGGCGTGATGGTTCAGGGCATTTTCCGCAGCAATTATATTTTGTTCGGCGTGCCCATTGTTTCCGGTGTGTTTGGTCAGGAGGGCCTGGGCGTGGTGTCCATCATCAGCGCCTTTGTCATCCCGCTGTACAATATGCTCAGTGTGGCTGCTTTGGAGACCTTCAGCCATGGCAAAATGAATGTGAAGAAGATCCTCAAAGGGATCATTACCAATCCCCTGATCATCGCTTCTTTGCTGGGCATTGTGTTCCTGGTGTTTCAGATCCCTCTGCCTCAGGCGGTGGAAGAGACCATCGTGGATATGGGACAAGTGGCCACCCCATTGGGTCTGGTGAGCCTGGGCGGGTTCTTTAAGTTCTCGGACACCAAGCGTTTTCTCCGTCAGCTGGTCATTATCGTAGTGGGACGGCTGCTCATTTGCCCGGCTATTTTCCTGCCCATCTTTGTGGCCATGGGCTTCCGGGATGTGGAGCTGATGGCTCTGGCCACCATGATGGGAGCACCCATTGCCGTTTCTTCTTTCATCATGGCTCAGCAGCAGGGGGCCGATGCCGATCTGGCCGGCCAGTCAGTGGCCTTCACCACACTGTTTTCGGTGCTTACCATGTTTTTGATCATCTTCGGTCTGAAACAGATGGGGCTGATTTGATAAAAAACCGGACGCGATTGCGTCCGGTTTTTTCTTTTTCTTTTAAGGCAGCTTTTTGTGGCAGTAAAACTGAGACAGAAGAGCCACCACAGCGCACAAGGCCAGATAAAGGGGAAAGAGCTTGTTCTGCACCGCACCCGATAGAATGATTAAAGAGCCGCAGAAGGCCAGCACAGGGATCCCTGTCCCTTGCCACCGGCTTTTGATCTGCCCTTTTTTATAAAGGCGGTAGATGGCAAAATAGAGCACCGGATAGAACAGGTAGCTGATGGCGATGGCGATTTCTGACACATCGCTGTTGGGAAGCAGGTTAAAGCGGGTGGCCAGATAGTGGAGAACCATCCAGATACAGCAGATGACAAAGGAGAACGCCGCAGAATACACCGGGATGCCCAGTTTGGGATGGATACGGGAAAGGGTGGAGGAAAAGGGCATCATCCCCTGGCGCAGGGAGAGGGAATAGGGCATACGGATGTAGCCCATCACCAGACCGTTGACAGTGCCCATCACCGAGATGACCACAAACACGGTAATGGCTTTGGCAAAGGTGTTGCCGAACAGGCTGGCCGCCGCCTCTGTCACATGGGCATCGCCCAGGGCCATCACTTGTTCCGGTCCCACATAGCAGGTGATGCCTACAAAATAGATGACATAGATGAGCAGAATGATCAGAGGGGCCGCCGTCAGCGCAATGGGCAGATTCCGCCGGGCATTTCTCACCTCATGGGAGATGGAGGTGGACACCACCCAGCCGTCATAGGAATAGGCGATGGGGCCTACGGCCGCCAGCCAACCAATGCCGGAAAGAGAAGAGGAGGACAGGCTGCGCAATCCGCCGATGGGATCGCCCCAGAGGATTCCGGCAATGCCCAGAAGAGCCAGCGGGATCAGTTTGACAACGGTGGAGAAGTTCTGGAAAAAGCCGCCCAGTTTGGCCCACAGCACATTATAGAGAAAGCACAGGGCGCAGAATACAAGGCCAATGAGGATCTGCTCTTCCAGACTGGCCTGGATGTTGAAGAGGATGGAACCATAGATCCCCACCACCCAGCTGACCACAATGGTGATGGTAGGATAGTAGATGAAGACCTGGAACCAGCCGAAAGCGCAGGCCCAGCGGGGACCGGCAAACTGTTCAAAATAGGTAAAGATTCCACCGGGCTTGTCGGTGCGGGAGGCCAGCTGCCCCATGGCCAGGCCGCCGAAAACAATGGCAATGGCAGCCAGAACAAAGACAAAAGCTCCCAGAACCACGCTGCCGCCAGTGGCCACCAGCACATTGTCGCTTTTGAAGAAAATACCCGAACCGATGCAGATGCCGATGATCATGGTGATGGCGGTGAAAAGACCATATCGCTTGTTGTTTTGTTCCATAATCAATCCCCCTGTTTTTACAGAATATGTACATTATGAAGGGCGGAGGTCTTTTTGTCAAACGGAAATGAAAAAAGGAACGGTTGCAGAGAAAGGCGGGCTATGCTATCCTTAAAAGTACAGACCGGAAAAAGAAAGGATGACAAAGGATGATCACCAGAGACGAAGCCTGGGCGCTGCTGTGCAAATACAATCAGGAGCCTTTCCATCTCCGCCATGGAGAAGTGGTGGAAGGCTGTATGCGTTATTTTGCCCGGGAGTTGGGATACGGCGAGGAAGAGGAATTTTGGGGCATTGTGGGCCTGATCCACGATCTGGATTTTGAGCAATGGCCGGAAGAACATTGCCACAAATGCCGGGAGCTGATGCGGGAAGCTGGGCTGGATGAAAAGATGATCCACGCCGTGGCCAGTCATGGCTATGGCCTGTGCAGTGAGATCGAGCCGGAACACGAGATGGAAAAAGTGCTTTTTGCCGTGGATGAGCTCACCGGCCTGCTGGGAGCTGCCGCTCGCATGCGCCCCTCTAAAAGCGTTTCCGATCTGGAGCTGCCCTCGGCCAAGAAAAAATTCAAGGACAAAAAGTTTGCCGCCGGTTGTTCACGGGAAGTGATCCAGCAGGGCGCCGACCGTCTGGGTTGGACTTTGGATGAGCTGATCGAAAAAACCATCCTGGCCATGCGGGAAGATCCGAAAAACTAAAAAATTATTTGGTAAAAAAGGCTCTCTGGAAAAACCAGAGGGCCTTTTTTGAAAAACTCAGAATCCCCGGCCCATGATCTCATGGGTGGTGGAGATCATCACAAAGGCCGAAGGATCGGCATCGGCAATGAACTGTCGCAGGCGGCGGGCCTCCCGAGGGGTCATGGCGGTAAAGAGGATGGAGCGCTCTTCGCCGGTAAAGGCGCCTGTGCCGGAGGATAAGGTGGCACTGCGTTTCAGGTCCTCTGTGATGAAACGGCAGATCTCTTCCGGGTGGGAACAGATCACCTGGAGCCACTTGACCTGATTCATGGAGGCGATCACATTGTCGATCAGAAGGGACTTGATCAAAAGGCCGGCAAAGGAGAAGAGGAAGGTTTCCACGCCAAAAAGCAGACCGCCCATCAAAACAAAGAGCAGGTCGGAGAAAAACAGGGCCTGGCCGATGTCAATGCTGGTGTATTTTTTCAGGATCATGGCGATTACATCGGTGCCGCCGCCGGAGGCGCCCACAGAGAACAAAAAAGCAGCGCCCACCGCAGGTAAGGCAATGGCAAAGCCCAATTCCAGCAACGGTTCCTGGGTGAGGGGTGCAGAAAGAGGGAAGATCCGCTCCAGCAGGGTGAGGGATACGCTCATGAGCAAACTGGTGTAAATGGTTTTGACGCCAAAGCCCCGCCCCAGAAAGACAAAGCCCAGCAAAAGCAGCAGCATATTGGCGATAAAGGTAAAATCACTGGCGCTGATAGGCAGGTAGGGAGCCGCTACAACGGCCAGGCCGGTGACGCCGCCAAAGGAAAAGTTGTTGGGAAACTTGAAGAAATAGACGCCCAGAGACACCAGAAGCGTCCCTATGGTCATGGCAGCAAAGGGGGGAAGGGTCCTTTTTTTCTTTGCCATAAAGCAAACACCTTCTTTGAAAGTTTGGGCCATTGTACCGCAAAAATTGCGGTTGGGCAAGGGGTAAAACAAAAAAATACCGGTATACATTTGCTCTCCGGGGAATCTGACAAAAATGTCACTCCATAGAGAGAAAAAACAGGTATAATGGAGGAAAGAATACGGGAGGAGCCGACAGGGGTATGGAGCATATTTTGCTGGTGGAGGATGACAAGGCCATTGTGATGGGGCTGACCTATTCTCTGGAACAGGAAGGGTATCAGGTGACGGTGAGGGAGGACTGCCCGTCGGCCCTGAAGGTTCTGGAGGAAAAAACCTTCGATCTGTGTCTGCTGGATCTGACGCTGCCTGGGGGCAGCGGGTACGATCTGTGCCGCCGGGTGAAGGAGCTGGGAGACACGCCGGTGATTTTTCTCACCGCCATGGACGATGAGGTCAATGTGGTGATGGGACTGGATATGGGGGCCGATGATTACATCACAAAGCCCTTCCGGGTGCGGGAGCTGATCAGCCGGATCCGTTCGGTACTGCGGCGCGCCCGGCGGGGCGGGGAAAATTCCCATCAGCTGACCATTGGTTCCCTCCTGGTGAATACCCAGGAGGCCCGGGTATGGCGACAGGGAGAAGAGGTTTTTCTCACGGCGCTGGAATACCGTCTGCTGCTTACCTTTCTCAATCATCCCGGACAGGTGCTCACCCGCAGCCAGCTGCTGGAGGGGATCTGGGATGTGGCAGGGGATTTTGTCAATGACAACACTCTGACGGTCTACATCAAAAGACTGCGGGAAAAGCTGGAAGACAATCCACAGACGCCCCGGATCATCAAAACAGTGCGGGGCGTGGGCTATAAGCTGGAACGGGGGGCGAAGGCATGATACGCAACCGGGAATTGTTTTATTATTTTTTGGTTCAGGCCCTGGCGGCGGGGATGGTCACCGGATTGGTCTCTTTGTGGGCCCCTCAGGCGGTGCCTGCCTTCTTGTTTGGCTTTTTGCTGCTCATTGCCATTTCCATGGGCTTTCAGCGTCTGCGCTACCGGCAGATCCAACAGCTGAACGACTATCTTCAGCAGGTGGCGGCCGGAGATTTCTCCCTGGACATTCAGGATCACAAGGAAGGAGAAATGGGTCTTCTCCGCACCGAGATCTATAAAGTGGTGCTGCGACTGTCGGAACAGAGGGACATCATCCAACGGGAGCGGCAGGCGCTTTCCGATGCCATCTCCAACATCTCTCACCAGCTGAAGACTCCCATTACCTCCATGTTGATGATGACCGATCTCCTTCGGCAGGAGGAACTGGAAAAAGAGAAGCGGCAGGAATTTGCCCGCAGCATCGCTTCCCAGCTTCAGAGGATCCAGTGGCTGGTGTCCTCCTTGCTGAAACTGGCCAAGGTGGACGGCGGGGCCATCCGGTTTGCCAGAAAGCCGGAAGCGGTGGACGATCTGCTGCGCAAGGCTCTGGAGCCCATTCAGATCCCCCTGGATATCAAGGGGATCGATGTGAAAATCACAGGAGACACAAACACACTCCTTTTCTGCGACAAACAGTGGACGGTGGAAGCTTTTTTGAATGTGCTGAAAAACTGCATGGAACACACGCCGGAAGGGGGACTGATCCAGGTGCGGGTACAGGACAATCCCCTGTATACCCAGCTGGTGATCCTGGATTCCGGGGAGGGGATTCCCCGGGAAGAAGTGCCCTATGTGTTCCAGCGGTTTTACCGGGGGAAAAATGCCGCCGCTGGCAGCGTGGGCATTGGCCTGGCCATGACCCGCAGTTTTCTCAATGGGCAGAATGGAGATATTGCGGCGCTGCCCGGGCCGGGCGGGCATTTTGTCATTCGGTTTTACCATCAGGAAGCGGTGTGACCCTTTCAGCCGGGGAATGTTCCCCGGCTTTTTTGTGACCAAATTGTCACAAAGAAAGTCACGGCAATGTCACTTGCAGCAGGTATACTGTACCCATCATGTTAGTACAGATAGGGAGGGCGCGGCATGGAAATTTTGCGCGTAGAACATCTTTCCAAGGTATATGGCAAAGGGGAGACCCGGGTGCGGGCCTTGGACGATGTGAGTTTTTCGGTAAAGAAAGGGGAGTTTGTGGCCATCATCGGCCCCTCCGGCTCGGGAAAATCCACCTTGCTTCATATATTAGGAGGAGTGGACCGGCCATCCGGAGGAAAAGTTTATGTGGAGAACACCCACATTTACCAGCTGAACGAAAGCAAACTGGCGGTGTTCCGCCGGCGGCAGATCGGGCTGATCTATCAGTTTTACAACCTGATCCCCGTGCTCAATGTGGAGGAAAATCTCACATTGCCCCTGCTTCTGGATGGGCACAAGGTGGATGAAAAGCGCCTTTCGGAGCTGGTGCAAAGCCTGGGGCTGCAAAACCGGCTGCGGCATCTGCCCAATCAGCTGTCCGGGGGCCAGCAGCAGCGGGTATCCATCGGACGGGCACTGATCAACAACCCGGCCATTGTGCTGGCCGACGAGCCCACCGGCAACCTGGACAGCAAAAACAGCGCCGAGATCATCGGGCTTCTAAAAATGTTTCACAAAGAATATCAGCAGACATTGATCGTCATCACCCACGATGAGCGCATTGCCCTCCAGGCCGATCGGATCATCTCCATTGAAGACGGCCGCATCTCCAGGGATGAGGTGAAAATGCAATGAATGTGATTCAAAAACTCACTTTGCGCCATATGCTGCTGAACAAGCGGCGGACACTGGTGACGGTGCTGGGCATTGTCATTTCGGTGGCCATGCTTACGGCGGTTTCCACCTTCACCGGTTCCTTTATGGATCTGGCCCGCCGGGATACCCTGGCCCGCACCGGGGATTGGCAGGTGAAATATGTGAACATCACCCGGGAGCAGGCCGACCAGCTGGAAAAGTCTCCGGACAATGCTCTGGCGGGGTGCCATTACAATGTGGGCTATCTGGCCCTGCCCGACCCGGGAAGGGAGTCCAGACCCTATCTCTATTGGCAGAATTACGATGAAAACGGCTTTTCTCTTTTGCCCATGAAGCTGGAAGACGGGCGTATGCCGGAAAAAGAAGGGGAAGTGATTGTGCTTTCTTCCTTCCTTCAGGACAATGAGCAGTATAAGATCGGCGACACCATCCGTTTGCCCCAGGGCATGCGGAGGGGCATTCAAAGCGGTATGCCGGTGGAATATGCCGATCAGAGCCGGTTAAACCCGGAGGAGGTCTTTGAGAAAAGCGGAGAGGCCTTGTCTTTTACCATCGTGGGCACTTTTTCTCAGATGGGACTGAACCATAACGCCGCAGGCTACGAGATCTATGGCCTTTTGCAGCCGGAGCAGGAGCCTTTGACCATGCAGATGAAGGTCAGACAGGTGACGGCGGAAATTTTCCAGCAGGCCAAGGACACCGGTGAGAAAGCGGGTCTGGACGGCCAGGGGCAGGTGTACTTCAACAATGCTTTGCTGCGCACCATGGGGGTGGTCAATGACGGCGCCACCATGAATACTTTGTATATCCTCATTGCCATTGTAGTGGTCATCATCATGATCGGGTCGGTGTCTTTGATTTACAATGCCTTTGCCATCTCTCTTTCCGAGCGCAGCCGGTATCTGGGGATGCTCTCCAGCGTGGGCGCCACCCGGCAGCAGAAAAGCGCCAGCGTCTTTTTCGAAGGAGCGGTGCTGGGGGCTGTGGCCATTCCTTTGGGACTGTTGGGAGGCATTCTGGGCATCGGCATCACCTTTTCCTGCATCAGTCCTATGATGCGGGAGTCCTTCGGGATGGAAGCCGATCTTCGCGTGACCATCCGTTGGGCTTCCATGGCGCTGGCCGTGGCGCTTTCCGCTTTGACCATCTTTATTTCCGCTTATATTCCTGCCCGGAAGGCTTCCCGCATTTCGGCCATTGAGGCCATCCGGCAGACGGGAGACATCAAACTGCGCCAGCGGACGGTGCGCACATCTCCGCTGACCCGCTGGATTTTCGGTTTTCCCGCCGATCTGGGGCTGAAAAACTTAAAGCGCAACCGGGGACGCTACCGGGCTACCGTCTTTTCTCTGGTGATCAGTGTGGTGCTGTTTCTCACCGCTTCCAGCTTTTCCGCCTATCTGCAAAGGGCCTATTCCATGACCCTCAGCGGGGTGAATTACGATGTGTATGTTTCGGCCTATGGGGATACGCCGGAAGAGACCCAGGCCCAAAAGCAGCTTTTCGGGCAGCTGGCCCAGGATGGGTTGGCCGATGATGCATCCATGAGTCAAAGGGCGGAAAATGTCCGCATTGCTTTGACGAAAGAGCAGCTGACAGAGGAAACGCTGAACCGGCTTCCCGAGGGAATGGAAAAGGAAACAAGTTTTGAGACCGGGCTGTATCTCATGGCTTTGGACGACAAAACCATGGAGGCTTATCTGGAGAAGGCCGGCGTTCAGGGGGACCTGGGGCAGGGGGCCGTGCTGGTGAATACCGTCCAGCAGCGGAAAGGCTACCAGTTTGAAAAATACCAGGCTTTTCATCTGGAAGCAGGCGATCAGGTAAGTGCAGAACAGATCACCGGTTATGACAGTGAGGGCAGGATGGAAACGGGGGCCTCTCAGAATATCACCGTTGCAGCCACCACCGATGTGATGCCCCAGGGGATGCCGGAATATCTGGAAGATCCCCTGGCCATGGTGCTGGTGATGAAGGAAGATGCCCTGGAAAGCCTGATGCAGGCGCTTTCCCCTGCCGGGGAGCCAGGTTACAGCGTCAGAACGCAGATGTTCTTTACCAGCCAGGACCCGGATGCTTTGGCCGAAAGCCTGGAAGAGCAGATAGCGGACAGCACCCAGAGAGGAATCTTTATCAGCAACATGGCGGAGCAGCGCCAGGCCGGCGAGAGCCTGACCATCATTCTCCAGGTGTTCACTTATGGATTTGTGGTGCTGCTGGCCCTGATCAGTGTGGCCAATATTTTCAACACCATTTCCACCAGCATTGCTTTGCGCAAACGGGAATTTGCCATGTTGAAAAGCGTAGGCATGACGCCCCAGGCCTTCAGCCAGATGATGAAATATGAATCCCTGTTCTATGGACTCAAGGCGCTGTTTTACGGTTTGCCCCTCAGTTTTTTGGTAATGGTGCTGCTGTACCGCACGGTAGACCGGAACTTTGGTTTTGGATTCTTTGTCCCTTGGGGAAGCGTGGTCATTGCGGTGGCCGCAGTTTATCTGGTGGTGGGCATCACCATGCTCTATGGGAGCCGGAAGGTGGGAAAACAGAACATCATCGATGGTTTGCGCCAGGAAAACATCTGATATGAGTTTAAGAAAGTTGTAAGGATTCCCGTAAGAGAGCTGTAAGAAGGGGCTGTTATACTAAAAACACAAGGAGGGAACAAAGAATGAACATTTTGATTTTGACGGGAAAATTCGGTATGGGGCATCAGAGTGCTGCTCTGGCCCTGGAAGAGCATATCCGTTCGGCGTTCCCTCAGGCCCAGGTCCGGGTGGCCGATCTGGTGGAAGAGACTTTCCCGGGGAAAAGCCGGGGCATCTATAAAATGTTTGCCATGGTAGCCCGTCACGGCGGGCCGGTGTTCAACCGCCTGTACCGCTCTTTGGATCGGGAAGGCCCGGCCATGCCGGTTCCAGCCCAGGGCAAATTTCTCAGGACCCTGCACCGGCTGATGCAGGAAGCAACGCCCCAGGTGATCCTTTCCACTCTGCCTCTTTGCACCCGTCTGGCTTCGGAATACAAAGGAAGACATGGGGGATTTCAGCTGATCAGCTGCGTTACCGACATCCGCTGTCACAGCGAATGGATCGCTCCCCATGTGGACCTGTACTGTGTGCCGTCTCAAAAGACATTCCGGGAACTGATGAAAAAGGGGATCGACCCCCAGCAGGTACTGGTTACCGGTATTCCGGTGCGGCCTGGGTTCTATCCGGCTGATAAAGAGGAAAAAAGGGAGAAGGAAGTGCTGGTGATGGGCGGCGGCCTGGGGCTGATGCCGGAAGATCCGGAATTTTATCGGAATCTGGCCCGGATTCCCGGGGTGCACATTACCGTCATCACCGGAAAAAACAAAGAGCTTTATGCAAAGCTTCAGGGGGTGCATCCCCAGGTGGAGGTGCTGGGGTTTACAAACCAGGTGGACAAGTATCTGCGCCGAGCCAGCCTGATGCTTTCAAAGCCCGGTGGGCTCACTTTGTTTGAGGCCATGGCCGCCCAAGTGCCCTTGTTTGCTTTCCATCCCACCTTGGAGCAGGAAAAGGAAAATGGTGCCTTTTTGAAAAACGAGAAAATCGGCCTGGTGCTTCCGGAAAACCCCAAGGCCATGTCCTGGCTGATCGAGGACGCCCTGTGTCAAAAGGGCGACTTGGAGGAAATGGGGCGGAACATGGCCCGTTTGCAGGCGGGAATGGATCTGGGAAAATTGATGGATGTTTTGCAGGCTCCTTCGGTACAAAGGGCCGGATAAATACAGTGGGCTCGGGAAGTTTCCCGGGCCCATTTTGGCTTTGCTCCTCGATTCAGGGATTTTCCTTGAAAAGAGAGAGCAGGTTTTATATTATGAAAGGAGAAAGGCCGGAATGGTTTGGCGAAAAGGAGGATGAACGATGGATTTTGTCTGTTCCAAATGCGGGAAAAGGGTGAGCATTCATACCATGCAGCCCAAATGCGAATGCGGCGGCTTGTGGGACCTGGATTTTGTACCGCCCCGGTTCTCTCCGGAAGATGTGGACAGGGATGAGTGGAGCATCTTCCGGTATCGCAGGTTCATGGCGCTGTCCGGGGAGGCCTGGAGACAAGTCTCACTGGGGGAAGGAATGACGCCGGTGATTCCTCTTACCCAGAATGTGCTTTTGAAGATGGACTATTTTATGCCCACTTTGTCCTATAAGGACCGGGGGGCCGCTGTGCTCATAGCCCACTGCAAAGAGCTGGGAGTGAAGCGGGTGGTGCAGGACAGCAGCGGAAACGCGGGCAACAGCGTCGCCGCCTATGCGGCCCGGGCTGGAATCGATTGCGAAATCTTCGTGCCAGAAGGCACCTCTCCTAAAAAGATCGCCATGATCCGGGCCCATGGAGCTGAGTGTACGGTGGTGCCGGGCAATCGGGATCATTGCGCTGAGGTTTGCCGGGAAAAGGTGGAGCGGGAAGGGGTCTATTACGCAAATCATGTATATAACCCCTTTTTCTATGAAGGAACGAAAACTTATATTTATGAGGTGTGGGAACAGCTTCACCGCATTCCCCGGAATCTTGTGATCCCGGTGGGAAATGGCACCCTGTTTCTGGGCGCCATGCTGGCTCTGGAGCATTTGCTGGAAAGCGGGGTCATTTCCCGGATGCCCCAGGTCTGGGCGGTGCAGAGCGAGCATTGTGACCCGCTGCTGCAAGGGGCCGAGAGGGGAGAAACAGATCCTGTCCGGGTGACGCCCCAGCCCACCCTGGCCGAGGGGATTGCCATCGGTGTTCCCATGCGGGGTCGGGAGATTCTGGCTTATGCCAAAAAATATCCGGTACAGTTCATTCACGCGCCGGAGGACAGAATTTTGGAAGCAAGAGAAATTCTGGCCCGGAAAGGAATCTATTGCGAACATACCACAGCAGCCAATTATGCCGCCTATCTGGCCCAGCAGGACCAGGGAAACGCCATGGAAGATTGCCTGATCACCATGTGCGGGGCCGGGCTGAAATCCGATTATTGAAAGAAAAGCTCCGGGTCTATGGCCCGGAGCTTTGAGCGTGCCCCCAAAGTGGCGAAAGCCACTTTGGGGGGCGCAAGGGGCGGCCCGGTGCCTGGCAGGCAAACTTTCTTTGCCTGGGTGTATACAACCACCCAGGACAAAGAGAGCAACGGGAGCGGCGGCTCGCCGCCCGGAGCTTTTTTGCAGCATAGAAAGGGAGATGGTGGGAAAAGCTAAAGAGAAGATTGAATTTGAACAGGCGGGCGCTTATAATAGGAGGAAAGGCAAATGCTTACTCTGCACCATGTGACCAAGACCTATGGCAAGGGCCATCTGCGGGTAGACGCGCTGCGGGATGTGGAGCTGCAGGTGGACACGGGAGAATTTGTGGCGGTCATCGGTCCCTCGGGCAGCGGCAAAACCACATTGATGAACATTCTGGGCTGTCTGGACGATCCCACCCAAGGGGAGTATTTGCTGGACGGCGTGCCGGTGGGGCGGTTGTCCGGCAGGGAGAAAGCTGTTTTGCGCAACCGGGAAATCGGCTTTGTGTTCCAAAGTTTCAATCTGGTGTCCTCCCTCACCGCCCAGGAAAATGTGGAACTGCCCTTGGTGTTCCGGGGAATGGACGGAGAAAAGCGGCGGGAGCTTTCCCGGCTGGCTTTGGAGCAGGTGGGGCTTTCCCGCCGGGCTCATCACAGGCCCTGGGAGCTTTCCGGCGGCCAGCAGCAGCGGGTGGCCATTGCCCGGGCCATTGCCGCCCATCCGCCGCTGATTCTGGCAGATGAGCCCACCGGAAATCTGGACCCCCCTTCGGGGCGGCAGGTGATGGAGCTTTTGCGCCGGATGAACCAAAATGGGCATACCATCGTCCTCATCACCCACGATGCCGGGGTAGCGGCCATGGCCGGGCGGCGGCTGCGGATGGAAGAGGGACAGCTGCAGGAGCAAAACTAGAAAAAAGAAAAGAGGCTGCGGGATGGAGCGGATCGATAAACGGAATTATTATTTGGATATTGCCGAAAGCGTGCTGGAACGGGGTACCTGTCTGCGGCGGAATTACGGAGCCATTATCGTGAAAAACGATGAGATTGTGGCCACGGGTTACACCGGTGCACCCCGGGGACGGAAAAACTGCGCCGATATGAATTTTTGCATGCGGGAGCATCTGAACATTCCCTCAGGACAGCGGTATGAGCTGTGCCGGTCGGTGCATGCCGAGGCCAATGCCATCATTTCTGCCCAGCGCAGTGACATGATCGGCGCCACATTGTATCTGGCCGGCCGGGATATGAAAACAGGAGAGATGATCGATTATCCCGAGTCCTGCGCCATGTGCCGCCGGCTGATCATCAATGCGGGGATCGAAATGGTGGTCACACGGGACAAGGAAAAACACATCCGGGCCGTGCCGGTGTGGGAATGGGTGGAAAACGACGACAGCATCTATAAGCTGGAAGATTAGGAGGAAACATATGCTGGAATATCGTTACGATACGCAGCTGCTCATCGAAGGGGAAAACCTTTCGGAGGATGCCATTCACCAGTACATCACAGATCACATTCCCGGAGACTGCTTGCTGGCTGTGGGAGATGAAAACCTGATCAAGATTCATTTTCACACCAATATCCCTTGGAAGGTATTGGAGTACTGTGCCGGGCTGGGAGAGATCTTTGATATCGTGGTGGAAGATATGGACCGGCAGGAGCGGGGCCTGAAAGGTTAAAAAACAGCCTGACCCATTGGGTCAGGCTGTTTTTATGCCTGCTTATTTTTCTTTTTCCGCCGGCGCCAGAGGAAAAACAGGACAGCCAGCAGCAGAATCAAAAGAAGGGGAGAGAACATCAGCAGCATCATGGGCAGATAAGGATTGCGCAAGGTGCTGAAAATAGTCTGGAACCAGTTTTCGTCGATGGTGATTTCCAGATTTCCTTCCGGAAGGGTGGGGGAAGAATATTGATACTCCCCCTTTCCCACCTTTTCAAAATCCAGATTGCTTTCCTTCAGCACCGGCATGGCATTATCCAGCTGTAAATGAATGGTAAGATTCCCGAAATCCTTCCACATGGCGGCCGGGGCCAGGTAGTAGCGGATGCGGCCGTATTTGGCGTTGAAATCCAGGTCAGGATAGCCGCCCAGGCGATACCGATAGGAAACGATCACATCCAGCTGTTCTTCCGGCTGGAAGGTCATTTCAAAAGTGATGCTGTCCACCTGCTCCCCCGGGGCAGTATTTTCCCCATCGCCGGGAGAAAGGACGGCATAGCGCCAGTCCTGGGTGGCGATGCGGGTATCATAGCTGATCCCATAATGCTCCACAGAGAAGGGAACCTCCTGGCCGCCCACCGTGACCTGGGTGCCGCTTTCTTCCACATTAGGGGAGAGAAACATGGTTTCTGTGGTTACCTCTTCCTGAGTGGTATTTTTCATGGTGTAGCAGGCGGTGATGGCGGCCTGGGAACCTTGCACCTGAATGTCCAGCACTTGGGATAAAACCGCCAGCTGTTGATTCTTTTCAAAGGTGATGGAAGACCCCACATCCTCTTTCTGTGGAGCCGCCATGTTGGCCTGGGCAGGAAAGAGCAGGAAGGGCATGAGGAAAATCCAGATCAGAAGCAAAGGGAGCCGTTTCATAGCCATACCTCCTTGGAATCCGAAGGCGGGTTTTTGTTAAAAAGATTTTATCATAGTTTTACACTAAAGTAAAGAGAAAGAAAAAATACCGGATGCAACCGATGGTTGACAGATTTCCACCCTCTTTTTGCTGGCGGAAAACAGGATTTCACAGTATAATGGGGGCAGAATCCAACGAGGGAGGGAAAGAGATGATATTGGCGGATAAGATCATCCGATTGCGGAAAAAGAACGGCTGGTCCCAGGAAGAGCTGGCGGAAAAGATGAATGTATCCCGGCAGGCCGTGGCCAAATGGGAGGGAGCACAGACCATTCCCAGTATGGAAAAGATTTTGCAGCTGGGGGAGCTGTTTGGGGTGACACTGGATTATCTGCTGAAAGACGAACGGGAGACCGAAGAAAATACCGGTGTGGCAGTGGAGACTTCGGTGCGGCGGGTCACACTGACAGAAGCCAATGAATTTCTGGCCTGGCGGGAGCGGGCTTCCATTCGCATTGCAGTGGGTGTGTTTCTTTGCATTCTGGCGGTGGCACCTCTGCTGCTGTTGGCGGCCTGGGCAGAATACAGCCCGGGAGGTATTTCCGAAGAGCTGGCCGGGGTGGGAGGATTGATGATCCTCTTGATGATGGTAGCGGCTGCGGTGGCGGTATTTATCTTTTGTGGCTTTGAAAACAGATCCTATGAATTTTTGGATACGGAATTTTTCGAGACAGAGTACGGCGTGCGGGGCATGGTGCAGCAGCGCCAGAAGGAATATAAGACCACCTATGCACGGTGCAATGTGATCGGCGCCTGCATCTGCATCCTTTCGCCCATTCCATTATTTCTGGGGGCGCTGTTGAAAGATCAATTCTATATGGTGATTTTGCTTGTGATCACATTGTTTTTAGTGGATGTTGGGGTAATGTTTTTTATTATACCCGGTGTTCGCTGGGCCAGCATGGAAAAACTTCTTCAGCAAGGGGATTTTCAGCCGGGGGAAAAGGAAAAGAACCGGACAATGGAAAGTATCTCGGGTTTTTATTGGACCATTGTCACGGTTGTCTATCTGGCCTGGAGCTTTGTTACCGGCCGATGGGGCAGCACCTGGATCATCTGGCCGGTGGCCGGAGTGTTGTTTGCCGGCTTGCGTATGCTGCTGGATCTGCTTCCTTCCAAAAATGCAAAATAAAAAATCCCAGGTTTCGGTTTTTCGAAACCTGGGTCAGACTGTCGAAAAACCTATATAATGAAAAGGGTCGTCCGCCCTACCCCTATCAATCCGCAAAAAGCCGCGACCTGTGCGTGGCTTTTTGCACTTCTCAAGGGGCCAGTGTACGCCAAAGGCGTGCATGCAGCCCCTTGCAAAACCCCCTAAAGTGGCCTAAGCCACTTTTTCGACACGCTCTCCCAGGTTTCGGTTTTTTGAAACCTGGGTCCTTTTTATTTCTTTGTTTCTTCTGGGGCCGCCTGGTATTTTGCACCCAGGATCTGGGGCATTTCGCTGTAATCCAGTCCGCAAAGGGCGCAGAACACATAGCACAGGGGCAGGTCTTCTTCATAGAACCGGCGATAGACAGCATCCAGGAAGGACACATAGCCATGGTCCAATGTGTCCAGCCCTAAGGCATCGGCGTGACCGTCCCGCAGGGCATCGCAGCGCCAGTGACCGGAAAAACCGTTCAGGTAGGTCTCGCACAGATAGGCATTGATCCCTTCCATCAAATCGGCGATCACCTTGTCATCCACATAAGCCATCAGCTGGCGGGGGCCGAAGGCTTCGCTTTTCAGAAGGTCCTTCAGTTCCTCGTGATGCACCTTGATGGTGTAGGTGAGCAGAAGCTGCATGGCGGAATCGTCCCAGTCATGGGGCATATTGGCATCCCGGTAGAGCAGGCGGGTGAGTTTGGTTTCATCCAGATCCAGAGCACACAGGCTGGTGACAACAATGTCCAGATACAACAGGTTTTCCGGGGTATAGTCCATCTCAAAGCCAAAGCAGCGTTTGCAAAGAGAGGCAAATTTCCCTGCGTCCAGATATTTGAGAAGGCGAACCGCCTGCTGCTGGGTCAGATTCAGCTGCTCCAGGGGATGGCGGCGGAAAAAGTCCTCGCTGCGGCCCTGATCCACCACCGGCTTGAGGATAGCAAAAAAATCATCAAAATCAGCTTGGTTCATAGGAGTCCTCCTGAGTGATATAGGGATATTGTATCCCGGGGGAGGGGAAATGTCCAGCAAAAAACAGAAGACAGCAAAAAAGACCGCTTGTTCGTTTTACCAAACAAGCGGTCTCAGGAATTGTAAATCACTTTTTTCCAGTCCTTTCTGATTTTCTCTATGTAAAAAGAAGAACGGTGATAAAACCTTTTCAATGGACATCTTCTTTTTTTCTTGTCAGCGGCTTTTGCCACTTATATAAAAGGAAGGATTTTCATTGTCAAGGTACAGGAGAAAGCATTTATTTGCTTTTAGGGAATGGATCGGGGGATAATCCATTGCTTTTTGCTCCGGGTCGCTCAGTTCCGCTATCAAACATTCTTCACGATTCTGTATTATTTTCCTCTGCCGCAATCAAAGCTCTGTCTTTTGGAAATGGTCTGATCCTTTTCCAGCATCACTAAGACACTTCTGGAGAAATTCTTTCTGCCCTAACCGGGCGACAGGTGTGTGAAAAATAGAATGTTAAAAGGGAATTCGAAGCGTTTCAAGTTTCGAAGACTTTTCACGGAAACTGAGAGCCGGTCGCTGATTCTGTTGTTCAACCATTGGTCTCATTCCTTTCTGCTTTTTTCTTTTGCTCTTTCGTTCTTCTTGTCTCTATTATACGGCAGTTTGCTAGAAAGTCAATAGGGTAAAGCGATAAAAATACACTTTTGGAGATTTGCACAGTGTGTATGGTTAAAATGCACAAAAGCCGGCTGAAGCAAGCAGCCGGCTTTTGCAAAAGAACTTAACGGATGTAACGGGCACTGGCATAGCCCAGCGTGCCATTGTAATCCACACTGTACCAGCCGTTCCAATGGCCCAGCACTTTGATCCGGTCGCCCTTGTAGGCCCGGGTGATCACCGAAGAAGTGAGATCCGGACGGGAGCGGATGTTGAGAGCGCCGCTGGAAATGGCTACCGTTCCCCACCATTCCGGGCCGGGGACAATAAAGGGAAGATTGAAATACTGGGTGAGGGAGACGGCCAGATTGGAGGCGATAGCCGGCAGGTTTTCGGTGATCCACTGGGCATCTTCCAGGTTGTCGTGATAGGCGATCTCCACCAGGTTGGCGGGAGCTTTGGAGCGGGCCACTTCATATAAAGTGGCGGTGGAGACGGTGCGGACCAGGGAAGGCTGAGGATAGATCAGCCGCAGATTGCCGGCGAAAATTTCTGCGGCACGCCGTCCCTTTTGGCTGGTGGGGTAATAAAAAACCAGTGAACCGCGTACTTTACCGGCATTGGATGGGCCGGCCGCATTGGAATGAAGAGCCAGATAAAAATCGTAATTCCCTTGATTGGCCTGGCGCACCGAAGATACTGCCGTCATTTCGGGGGTATTCCGGGTGTAGCAGATGGTATTGGGGCGCAGATAAGGCACCAGTTCGTCGGCCAGAAGGTTCATGTAGTATTCTTCCGTCCCGCCAGTGACATAGCGGTTTCCCTCCTGGGTGGAGGGGCTTAAGTAAATGCAGGGCATAGCTGTCCTCCTGTCAGATGTTTTCCTTAGCAGGATATGAAAAAGGGCACAGAAGGGTGCCAAAGGCAGCCGGCGGTCCCTGGGACTTCATGCGTATCGGAAAAAGTAAAGAGGATTAGTGATATTAAAGATTAGTAATACAAAATATATTGACATACCCTGGGATCGGTGATAAGGTAAAGACAACACAGGGGAAAAGGAGGAGATCCTATGAAGAAACTGACCCGGAGTGAATGGGAGATCATGGACATTCTGTGGAGTGCGGATCGTCCTTTGTCCCGGAGCGAGATTCTGGAGCATCCCGGTGAGAGAGGGTGGAAAGACAGTTCTTTGCACATCCTGATCAACAGCATGCTGGAGAAGGGGGCCATTCAGGTGGCGGGATACCAGAAAACAGGGAGCCATTACGGGCGTACCTTTGCTCCCACCTTTACCCAGTCCCAATACGCTGTGTCCCAGCTTCGTTCCATGGGGATCGGAGGGAAGGGAAAAAAACAAGTGGTGAAAAATTTCTTCAGCGATTTGCTGGATGGGCTCTCTCTGGATGAGGATACCCTGGAAGAACTGGAGCAGATGCTGAAAGAAAAAAGAGGACAGGGAAAATGAATGTGACGCTCTATTCTCTTTTGACGGCCCTGGTTGTTTCCGGGGTGCTGTCCCTGCTGCTGATCCTGCTGTCCTTTCAAACCACATGGGTTATGAAGCTGGGGCTGTGGCCGCTGTGCTTTCTGCTGCTTTTGGCCGGGCTTCGGATGTGGCTGCCTGTGGAATTGCCCTTTGCAAAGCAGGTGGAGGTGGAGCTGGAAAAAAGCGGAGCCTGGTTGGGCCGGACGCTGTGGGGGGAACTTTCCTTGGGGGAGGGATTGGCTCTTTTATGGCTGCTGGGCGCTCTTTTTTTGTTGGGCCGCTTGTTTGCAGGATTTAGACGGCATCAAAAACAGATGGAGACATGGGAGAAAGCGCCGGAAGAGGTGATGCAGCTGTTTCGCCGCTGCATTCCCCAGGGGAAAGGCGACATCCGTGTAGCCGAAGACATCAAGGCGCCATATGTCAGTGGATTTTTCACACCCACCATCGGCCTGCCGCCGGTCCATTGGAGGAAAGAGGATCTGCGTCTCATTTTCCTTCATGAGTGGCAGCATTTTTGCAACAGGGATCAATGGATCAAGCTGATGTTTTACGGATTTTGCTGCGTGTTTTGGTGGAATCCGGTGATGTGGCTGCTGAAGCGGCAGCTGGATCAGCTGTTGGAACTGCGGTGCGACTTCAAGGTGCTGGCCGGACTGCCGGAAGAGGAGCGGGACAGTTATTATGAAATGCTGCTGCGCACCTACCGGGCAATCCGGACAGCTCAGCCGGAAAAGGCAGAAGGAGGATGGAGAAATTTCCATCGCCCCAGGTTTTACCGTCATAGGGTGATACAGCGTTTTCGATTGGGTCTGAATTTCGCTTTGGTGGGAGTCAAAGGAAGAAAAGCCGGGAGGGCACTCACTTTGGCAGCCTTTTTTGTGTTTCTTTGTTCCTACGGGGTGGTAGTGCAGCCAGTGATCCTTCAGGAGGGGATCTCCTATATAGCGGGAGCCAAGGTCTCGCCGCTGGGGTATGAACAGCCCGCTATGAAGTTGGGCACCGGCTATTGGCTGGAGCGCCTGTTTGTGCCCTTTGAAGATGGGGTCATGGTGGTTGCGGAGGATCAGGTGACAAACTGGTCCACCCGCCAGGTGATGTTTACTTTGCCAGAAACCATTTCGGCCAGCAAACCTCAGGGGGAAGAAGAAAAACGGTATTCCGCCATTTGCCTGGACGGGCAGGGAAACCTGGCTGTGCTTTTTGTTCAGAAAACAGATGACCCTGCGTGGGTGCAGCGTTTTGCTCCCGATGGAACTCCACAAGGGGAGCCGGTGACTTTGGATGGCTTGGATCCATGTTCCCCGAAAGAAGGGGAGGAAGAACTGGAGAGCGTTTTGCTGCCGGTGGACAAAATGCAGATTTGGGGAGAGCGGATTATCGTGCACACAGCCCGGAATACGCTCCAGATTTTTGACAGCGGCGGACGATTGCTGGAAACCCATCCGGATGCAGTGGATTTTGATGTGGATGCCCAGGGGAACCTTTTTTTCTTTACAGAAAAAGACGGCGAAACCGTTCTCCATCGGCTGGATTGCCAGACGGGCCGGGAGGAGTGGTCCAGAGTGCAGGATGGCAAATTTTTCTGCCTGGCTGCGGGAGATGGGGTTCTCTATCTCCAGGATCAACAGAGCATTCAGGCTTTTTCCTCCGCAGAGGGAAAACCTATGGAAAAGATGCTGACTTTATCCAAACAGGTGGACGGATCTGAGGTGAAACGGCTGACCGCGATGGAAGACGGCACGCTTTGCATGCTGGACGCAACACCCGGCGGGAGAAGTTTTCTGGATATCTTATATATTTCACAGTGAAAAAACAAAGGCTCTGCCGGACAACCGGAAGAGCCTTTGTTTTGAGTGTTTGACAAGGTGTGCAGATTTACAGGTAAATCCACTGGTTTTATGGAAAAGGGCTATTGGGGTTTTTCATTCAGTTCATAGCACAGATGCCAGGCAGCACTTTGGATGGCCTTGGGCATATAGCTGGAAGAAAAACGGGTGACGGGAATCCGTTCCCGCACATCCATTCCCATGTGCTTCAGAGTATCCTCCATCAGACCCAGGCAGCGGACAGCACCGTTGCCGGAACCTCCGGCACAGGCCACGATCATGGCCTTTTTTCCGCTTAAGGCATGGTTTACCTTGCAGTCGCACCGGCGCACCCGATCCAGCAGCGCTTTCAAGGGTTCGGCCATATCATGCCAATAGACCGGCGTCACCAGGGCCAGAGCATCGCATTGCTGCATCAGGGCATAGAGCCGGTTGAAATCGTCCTCCAGCACACAGGTGCCTTTTTGGGCACACTGGCCGAAGCCTGTGGAGCACACCTGGCAGCGGCCGATATTCAACCGGTTGAGATGCACTTCACTGCATTCCATACCGTACTCCAGGATGCCGCTCACCAGGGCGGATTTGCATTTTGCGGTGAGCCCTTCTTGGTTGGGGCTGCACCAGATGACCAGCAGAGACATTGCGCATTCCTCCTTTGGTGTTATTATGAAGGAACAAAAAGAAAGGCGCAAGCCTTTTTTGACGGAAGAGAAAAACGCTCTTTTTCATAGACGCGGGATGTGGTAGGATAAAAGAAAAAAGAAAGAAAGGGGTAAGCATATGCAGCATACATGGGTTTCCCGCCGGTGTCTGCAATCGGCCGCAGGGAGCAATTTCGCCCAGGGGGCAGAGCAGTATTCCGATCTGATCGATCTGACCATCGGAGATCCGGATCTGCCCACATCGGAAAAAATTCTGGAACCGGCTTTTGAAGATGCACGCCGGGGACATACCAAATACACGCACCCCATGGGGGATCGGGAACTGCGCCGGGAGATCTGCCGGTATTATCAAAGGGCCTATGGCCTTTCCATTGATATGGAGGAAGTGTTTGTCACCACTGCCGGATGCATCGGCATGACAGAAGCTCTTCTGGCCACCATCAATCCCGGCGATGAGGTCATCATCCCGGATCCTTATTTCACAGTCTATCCCGACCAGGTGCGTCTGGCCGGTGGTGTGCCGGTATTCCTGGAGACCCGGGGAGAAGAGCAGTTTGCCCTCCATCCCCAGCGGCTTGAAAGCCTGATCACCCCCAGGACCCGGGCGATTCTGATCAATACCCCCAATAACCCCACCGGCGCCGTCTATTCCAAAGAGAACCTCCAGCAGGTGGCGGAAATCTGCATCCGTCACAATTTGCTGGCCATTTGTGACGATATCTATACCGGTTTTGTTTTTGGCGGGGCTCAGTTCGTCCCCATGATCACCGTCCAGGGTATGCGCCACCGGACGGTGTGTGTCAATTCCTTTTCCAAAAATTTTGTCATGACCGGTATGCGGGTGGGCAATCTGGTGGCGCCGCCGGAGATCATTCAGGCGGTAGAGTACCTCAACGAGTTTATGATGTATACAGCCCCCAGCATTTCCCAGCGCGCCGCGATCTACGCGCTGCGCCAGGCGGAGGAGATCACCCCTCAGGTGGCTGCGGAGTTTGAACGCCGTTTGGAATATGCCGCCGGACGCATTGATAAAATTCCGGGGATGAGCGTGCATAGACCCCAGGGGAGCATTTATCTGTTTCCTTCGATAAAAGAAAGCGGGCTGACCAGCTTCCAGGCGGTGCGGGCTTTGTTGGAGAAGGCCCATGTGCTCACCATGCCAGGGGAGATGTACGGAAAAGCCGGGGAAGGATTTATACGCATTGCCTGTACCCAGGGCATCCCCCGGTTGAAAGAGGCTTTTGACCGGATCGAAGAGACCCAGGCCTTGATGGGACATTGATAAAAGAGAAAAGAAAAACCGGGTGACGGAACCCATTCCGTCACCCGGTTTTACATTGTCAGAAAACAACATGGGAAAAGAGACCGTTTGTCCTTTCCGTGACACGCTCAGTGTTCTGCGCCTTCGGCGGTGTGCACATCCTGGGCGTTTTCCATGCAGGCCCCCAAAGCGGCCGTGATGCCTTTTATCATCTCCGGCACCGAAAGGGACGGGGTTCCCGGCTTGTCCACCACCTGGCAGGTGGCATAGGGCACATGGACGAAACCGCCCCGGATAGTGGGGAAGCTGTGGTGGATGTGGTACAAAAGACCGTACATCAGGTCGTTGCATACATAGGTGCCTGCGGTGTTGGACACCTGGGCGGGAATGCCTTCCTGCCGGATGGCCTGTACCATAGCCTTGATGGGCAGAGTGGAGAAGTAGGCATTTTCTCCCTGGGCGAACACCGGTTCATCCACCGGCTGATTGCCCCTGTTGTCGGGGATGCGGGCGTCCCGCAGGTTGATGGCCACCCGTTCGGGGCAGATGGCCTGCCGTCCGCCCGACTGGCCGATGCACACAACGATATCGGGCCGCTCCTGCTCCATGGCCTGACGCACCTGTTTAATGGCCTCGCCAAACACACAGGGGACGATTTTTTTCACCACCTGAGCGCCGGAAATGGTTTCCGGCAGACTTTCCACGATCTGCTGAGCCGGATTGATGGCCTCTCCGCCAAAGGGCTCGAAGCCCGTCACTAAAATTTTCATGGGACCCTTTCCTCCTCCGCTTGTTCTTTTGGTCAGTATAGCACCTTTCTGCATTTGTCACAAGCAGGCCGGATCGGGGAGAGAGAAAAAAACGGGGATTCATAGGTAAAAGGCTATCAAAAAGATGAAAAGATGCTATTTTACTTTGCTTCTCCGATGTGTTATGATAAAAACAACAGTTGAGCAAAACAACAGAACAAAAAGGAGGTCTTTTTTGTGAAAGTTTTGATTGTAGGCGGCGTGGCCGGCGGCGCTTCCGCAGCGGCCCGTCTGCGTCGTTTGGATGAAAAGGCAGAGATCATCATGTTCGAGCGGGGAGAATACATCTCCTTTGCCAACTGCGGCCTGCCCTATTACATCGGCGGTGAGATCACCAAGAAGTCTGCCCTGACCCTTCAGACACCCCAGAGCTTCAACAGCCGGTTCAATGTGGATGTGCGGGTATGGAATGAAGTCACCGCCATCGATCCGGAGAAAAAGCAGGTCACCGTGCACAATGTCCAGACCGGTGAGGACTATACCGAAAGCTATGATGAGCTGATTCTGTCCCCCGGCGCCGCGCCCCTGGTGCCCAAGATGGATGGGGTGGACGATCCGCGGGTATTCACTCTGCGGAACATTCCCGACACCGTGAAGATCCGGGACTATGTGGATGAAGAGTTCCCCGAAAGCGCTGTTGTGGTAGGCGGCGGCTATATCGGTGTGGAGATGGCGGAAAACCTGAAAAAGGCCGGGCTGAATGTGACCATTGTGGAGCTGGCCGACCATGTGATCGCCCCTCTGGATGGGGATATGGCCGCCGAAGTCCATCGCTATCTCCGGGATCAGGGCGTGGAACTGATGCTGGGCAAGGCTGTTCAGAGCATGGAGGACAAGGGCGGCAAGCTGACTCTCCATCTGTCTGAAGGAGAGATCGAGACCGATATGGTGATTCTGTCGGTGGGCGTGCGCCCCGACACCGCTCTGGCCCAGTCTGCCGGACTGGAGCTGAATGCCAAGGGAGCCATTGTGGTCAATGAGTATATGCAGACCTCCAAAGAGCACATCTACGCCGTGGGCGACGCTGTGGAAGTGGTGGACTTTGTCACCGGCCAGAAGAGCTATGTGCCCCTGGCAGGCCCGGCCAACAAGCAGGGCCGCATTGCCGCCGACAACATCTGCGGCATCAAGAGCAGCTATAAAAATACCCTGGGTTCTTCGGTGCTGAAGATCTTTGACATGACTGTGGCCATGACCGGCGTCAATGAGCGTGCTGCCCAGGCCGCCGGGCTGGATTATGACAAGGTCTATACCTATTCCCAGTCCCATGCCAGCTATTATCCCGGCGGGCATGGCATCTCCATCAAAACCCTTTATGAAAAGGGCACCGGCAAGATTCTGGGTGCGCAGCTGGTGGGCTATGACGGCGTGGACAAGCGCTGCGATGTGATCGCCACTGCCATCCGGGCCGGCATGACCGCCTATGACCTCACCGAGCTGGAGCTGTGCTATGCGCCTCCCTTCGGTTCGGCCAAAGACCCGGTGAACTTTGTGGGCTATGTGATCGAAAACACCCTCACCGGCAAGGTGAAGAACTTCTTCTGGAACGATGTGGAGAAGCTGCCTCGGGACGGCTCGGTCACATTGCTGGATGTACGCACTCCCTCTGAGCGGGAAGCGGGCCATATCCCCGGCTTTATCCATATCCCTTTGGATGAGCTGCGTCAGAGAGCAGGGGAACTGCCCCAGGACAAGCCGGTCTATATCCATTGCCATTCCGGCCTGCGCAGCTATCTGGCCTGCCGGATGCTCACCGGCCTTGGTTATGATTGCTACAATTTGTCCGGCGGCTGGCGGTTCTATGAGATCGCTGTCAACGATAAGCTGACTCCCGACCACGGCTGCTACGATCCCAAATAATCTTCTAATCTTCCGGCGTCATGGCACACTGACGCATGCAGTCCATCAGGTGACGCAAAGGCTCTGACAGATATTTGTTTTTGTGGTACACCAGCCGGAAGGAGCGGGTCAGCCGGGCGTCGGCCAGGCGCAGCAGCCGAAGGCGGCCCTCAGCCGCCCGAGGCTGGGCCAGCAGACGGGAGATCACCGTCAGTCCCTGGCCTGCTTCCACGGCGCTGAGGATGGAGTCGGCGCTGTGGCATACCCATTTGGGGCAGACTTCAATTTGTCTGGCGTGAAGATAATCTTCAAACAAGGCCCGTGTCCCCGAACCTTTTTCCCGCAGGACAAAGTTCTGGCCTTCCAGTTCCTCCGGATGGAGGGTTTCCCGGAAGGCAAAGGGATGGTCGGGGGCGCAGGCCAGCACCAGCTCGTCCTCGATCACCGGCAGGGTGCACAGATCGGGGCTTTCCACCGATCCTTCCACCAGAGCCACATCCAGCTGACTTTCCAGCAGCATTTCTTCAATGAGCCGGGTGTTGTCCACAAAGACCTGCACCTGGGATAGGGGGAACAGCTCTTCGTACCGGCGGATGATAGGGGAGAGGACGCAGGCGCCCACCGTGATGGTGGCTCCCACCCGCAGAAGCACCTGGGCCGAAGAATTGCGCATGCTGCGCTCCATTTCGTCAAAAAGGCTGACGATATGCCGGGCATAGGACAAAAGACGCTCTCCCTGGGGTGTGATGTAGAGTTTTTTGGACAGCCGCTCAAAGAGTTTGACGCCGTAGCTTTTTTCCATATCGGCGATGACCTGGCTGACAGTGGGCTGGGCAATATATAGTTGTTTGGCGGCCAGGCCCATTTTGCCGGTCTCGGCCACGGCGATGAAAATGCGCAGATGACGGATGGTCACAAAAATCGCTCCCTTTTGGCAATGTGATAGGTTTTTGCCTATGGTTTTGATTCAATATTACTATTTTACCTGATGGATGACAAGGGGTATAATAGAACCACGATGAGAAAAGGCTTTTCGGTGTGAGGAAGAGCCTGAACAGAATGGAAAGACGATGGAGGATAACAATATGGCTATTACACAGAGCGATATCAAGCGAGTCAAAGCAGAGGGCTTTTTGCTCAACCGGGGCACCGAGGAATTTTCCGGCCGGATCATCACCGAAAACGGCATCCTCACCGCCCAGCAGATGCAGGTGCTCAGCGAAGCCGCTGCCAAGTACGGCAATGGCAAGATCGAGTTTACCTCCCGGCTGACTGTGGAGTGCCCGGGCATTCATTATGACAACATCCCCGCTTTCCAGGAAGCGGTGGCAAAGGGCGGAATGCTCACCGGCGGCACCGGCTCCAAGGTGCGTCCTGTGGTCAGCTGCAAAGGCACCACCTGTGTCTTTGGTCTGTATGATACCCAGGACCTGGCCAAGGAGATCCATGACAAGTTCTATACCGGCTATCACGATGTGATCCTGCCCCATAAGTTCAAGATCGCTGTGGGCGGCTGCCCCAACAACTGCGTCAAGCCCGACCTGAACGATCTGGGCATTGTGGGCCAGAAGGTCATCAAGATCATCCCCGAAGGCTGCAAAGGCTGCCCCTCCTGCTCCATGATCGATGCCTGCCCCATGAACGCCATTTCCATGAAGGACGGCAGGGCGGTCATCGATACCAGCCTGTGCAATAACTGCGGCCGCTGCGCGGGCTCCTGCCGCTTCGGCGCCACCGAAGAGAGCGAGACCATGTACAAGGTCTATGTAGGCGGCAAGTGGGGCAAGCGGGTGCGCATGGGCAGCCCCCTGCAGACCCTGTTTACCCGGGAAGAAGTGCTCAAGGTGGTGGAAAAGGCCATCCTGCTCTTCAAGCAGAAGGGTATCTCCGGCGAGCGTTTCGGCGACACTGTGGAGCGCCTGGGCGTGGACAAAGTGGAAAAGATGCTGGTGTCCGACAATCTGCTTAAGCGGAAGGAAGAGATCCTGGAGATCGAAACCGTCGCCGGCGCCAAGTGCTAAGCAAAATAGTCGTTCAGTCATTCAGTCATCATAAACAAAAAACAAGGGGGAAAGCATTGCTTTCCCCCTTGTTTTTTTATTGCTTGGCCTGTTCCAGAATGCCATACCAGACAGAAGGGTTTTTCACGGAAAATCCCCGGGTGTGGCCCATCCGGCGGAGAATGGCCTTGTGGGAACCCACCACCAATTCCCAGGGCTCTTCATCGTATAGGAACTTTACCAGAAAGCCTTCTTCCGGCGGGGCCGAAAGGGGAAGGGGCCAGATTTGCAGCGTTCCCAGATAAAGGGGGATGTGCTGGAGATCCATTTCTTCCGTTATAGCAGCAGACTGTGACCAGGTGAGCACCTGCTGGATGGAGATTTCTTCCCAATCCTCCAAGGGATACCAGGGGACAAGAAGGAGGAAGAATAGCAGCAAAAGAATGAGGAACAGAAGCGCTAGCCGGTGTTTGCGGAAAAACAACTTCATTTCCATCAGCTCCTTTTGGCATCACGCCTTTTTCCGTTTCCTGTTTTGCATCCGTTTTTTCTTGGCCTTTTTCAATGGTGATTGTTTTTTGGGACCGGAATGCTTGGGCGGAGTCGATTTGTTTTCCTTGGGATCGTTTTTCTTTTTATCTTTTTTCTGGGAAGGGATTTTGCCGGGCTTGCTCTCCTTCGGATGGGATGAAGAAGGAAGGGCCGCTTCCGTGGGCGAGGAAAGAGGAGAAAGGCCGGCTGTTTCCGATGCTGGTTGGGAGTGAGAGGAATGCTGTTCCTTTTTTCTTTTCCGGGGCCGGGGAGCCGGTTCAAACAAGCGGAAGCGCCAGCGGAGATAATGGCGTTCGTCCATGAGATACAGACTCATGCACAGAGAGAATACCCCCATCAGACCCAGGATCAGGGCCAGCAGGCCGCTGAGGGATTCCAAAGGCAGCAGATGGATCATATTGTTTTGGGCATCGTAGTAGGCATCCACCAGATCGCCTACAGACCACTCTGAAGGAAGAAGCCAGCCGGAGAGCCGGTCCAGCCCCCGGGAGGTGACGGCGTAAAAATCTCCTTGTAAGCCGTGGGTGGCGCTGAGCAGAGCTTTGACCCGAACCCAATCAGGATGAAACAGGGGAGCGCCGTAGTAAATGGCCCCCCACAAGGCCGAAGCGCCGAAGAGCAGCAGCAGGAAGGGCGCGGTATACCCGGGTTTTTTGGGTTTTCCCCGGAGGGAATAACGAAAAGGCTGTTCCAGATGGACCCGGCGGCCCAGAAGGCACATGAAAAAAAGAACCACAAGCCCACATCCCAGGGGGATAACGGCACAGTACAGGTAGAACAGCTGTTCATTCTGGATCAGGTCGTAATTGCGATAGAAGCAGATGCGGTCAGGGTTTTCATGGTAGACGATCTGGGTGCGGTAGCCAAAAGAACTGCTTTCCCAGGAAGCCAGAATGCTGACACTGCCTACAAAGGGGCTGCCGTCGGCGGTGTGGGTGATGGGAAGCATCCCATCGGGCGGCAGATTGTGGATCAGCCGGACGGTGTGGGGCTGCCCTTCATAGGAAAACTCCACGGTGGGGTAGTATTGGGGCTCGCTGCCGGGGATCTGGATCTGTTCCACTTTGGTGATAAGGGCATCCAGTACGGTGATATCGGTGATTTGCTCCCGGGCAAACTGAAAGCCATGCCAAAGGCACAAGGCGGCCAGCAGGCAGAAAAAAGCTCCTGTCAACCGTTTCATCCCATCATCCCTTTCCAAATCCCCCGTTTTCACCATTGTAAGACAAAGTGTGGGAAAAGGCAAGAAAAAGCAAAAACTCCCCAAAAGAGATATTGTTTTTATCTATAAATGCCATAGTATTTTATAAATAGAAACGATTGGAAAAGCAGGGTGGGAAGTGATACTCTGTTAAACAAGGGAAACTTGTTTTCGACCAATTTTTCAGAAAGAAGGGAATACCCATGGCAGATTATCATGAGATGTGGAAGAGCCTGGGCATGGATCTGGAGACCCATGACCAGCTTTGTGAGGTTTTGCCCGGCATGTTCGGCCAGGTTTATCTCAGCCAGGAAAACCGGCCTGAGGGGATGGATTATTATAACTTCGTCATTGCCGAAATCCACGGGGTGCGCCCCGCCGAGCTGATCGAGCATCAGAAAAAAGGCGGCAAGGTTTTTGGCACCTTCTGTGTCTATGTGCCTGATGAGATCGTTTTTGCTGCCGATGCCATTGCCACTGGCCTGTGCGGCGGTTCTCAGTTCTGGGTTCCCGGCGGCGAGAAAGTCCTGCCTGCCAACACCTGCCCCCTGATCAAGGCTTCGGTGGGCGCCCGGCTGGACAGAACCTGCCCTTTCTTCCGCATTGCCGATATGTATGTGGGCGAAACCACCTGCGACGGCAAAAAGAAGGCCTGGGAGATCCTGGGCGAAGATGTGCCTACCTATGTGATGCAGCTGCCCCAGATGAAGCGGGAAAAGGACATCCAGGATTGGGCCTATGAGATCCGTTTGTTTATGGAAAAAGTGGAAGAAGTCACCGGCAACAAGGTGACCCCGGAAAAACTGGGCGCTGCCATCAAGCTGATCAACGACAAGCGCCGCGCCCTGGCCCGTCTCTATGAGACCCGGAAAAACAAGAATCTGCCCATCAGCGGCAAGGACGCTTTGGTGATCTCCCAGATCGCTTTCTATGACGATCCCACCCGCTTTACCCAGATGACCAACAAGCTGTGTGACGAGCTGGACGAGCGCATCAAAAACGGTGTCAGCGTATTCCCCCAGGGACAGAAGCGCATCCTGCTCACCGGCACGCCTCTGGCTGTGCCCAACTGGAAGCTGCACCACATCATCGAAACCAGCGGCGGCGCCGTGGTGGCCGAAGAGATGTGCACCGGCACCCGGTACTTTGAAAAACTGGTGGATGAGAGCCAGACCACTCTGGATGGACAGATCGAAGCCCTGGCCCGCCGTTATATGAACATCAACTGCGCCTGCTTCACCCCCAACACCGCCCGGATCGACGACATTCTGCGCCTGGCAGAGGAATATCAGGTAGACGGCGTCATCGATGTGAACCTGAAGTTCTGCAGCCTGTACGACTCTGAAGGCTACCATGTGGAGCGGGCCCTGAAGGAAAAGGGCATCCCGGTGCTGGGTCTGGAGACCGATTACACCGATCAGGACGAGGCTCAGCTGCGCACCCGTATTGGCGCATTCCTGGAGATGCTGGGCGAATAACATGGATTCTTCCCAGATGGTAGGGTATGTGATTTTCCCCAATCATACCAATGCCCTGCGATTGTACCAGCGGCTGAAAGGGGAGAAGATCCCCTGTACATTGGCTCCAACGCCCCGGGAGTGCAGCGTTTGCTGCGGGGTGTCCGTCCGATTGTCCCAGGTGGAGGACATTCCTCGGGTCAAGGAGCTGATACAGGAGGAAAATGTGCAGGTGGAGGAAATCACCAAACTGCCCCGATAAAAATAAAAAAACCTCCGGCGGAATCTTTCGCCGGAGGCTTTTTCTGTGTGTAAAGAGATCAGCATGGAAAGAATAGACAAAACGGACATTTTTATTTTGGATGGTTTGATTCTATACAGAAAGGAGTGCAATGGTTTATAATAATCGAATAATAAAAAATAATCTTTTATAAAAAACACAACTTATTTAAAATTAAAATCCACCCGTTCTTCCATGAACTTGATCAACTCATGGGGTTTCATATCCAGGGCATAAAAAATTTTGAAGATGGTATCGATGGTGGGGCTGCCCAGTCCTCTTTCTATTTTGCTGTAATGGGTTCGATCCAAAGTGGCAAGGCCGCTCAACTGCTCTTGGGTGAGCCCTTTTTTCTCCCGCAGCTCCCGTAAAATATTCCCTATGCTGGTGGCATTGATCATAAAGATTCCTCCCTCATTGGCTCAATCATAGCAAGGGAATATTTTGTGTTTAAGGTCAGCTGACCTCATTGAGAAAATGTGCTATTCTATCAATAACAAATTCCGGGGGAGACAGGGGCCATGATGGCCCTATCGGATGGGCCGAAAAACCGTTCCAGATTCCATGTTCCAATGATGCAGCCTTGGGCGCATCAATGAGTGAAGGAGGGGTTTTTGATGAAAAGAAGCAGCAGGGGTTTGTCGTTTTTCTTTTCTGCTTTATTTGCCTTGGTCTTCGCTTTTTCTGCCTGGTGCGGATGGATGCTTCAGTATAGCATCCGGCATTATTTTACCTTGCAGGAAAAAATCCCCTGGATGGGAAGCAGTCCCGGAGACTGGGAGGCCCGGCTTCAGGCCTGGAGCGCTGTGGCGCTGGGATATGTGGTGCCTGCTGTGCTTCTTTTGCTTATTGTCAGCCTGATCTGGGCCAAGTATTCCTGGAAGGACATGGCCTGTCATTTGTTTTTCACTTTGAGTGCCGGATTTTTCCTGATTTTTCTCACCCAGCTCATTTCGGTTCATTCAGCCAGGAATATCTATATTTCTCTGTACCAAACTTTTTCCTATCTTCTTGCAGACCCTTTGGCGGAGAATTGGAGCGGCGGCGAAGGTCTGATGCTGACCTTATTGCTGGCTCCGGCGGCTGTGGGGCTGTATGCACTGGTCACGGCGCTGAGAAAGCGGCAACAATAGCTGAAAAAATCCCCGGCGGAAGTTTTTCCGCCGGGGATTTTTGAGGGTGTGGGTTTATTCTTTTCCCACAATGGGCAGGGGTTCGGGGTCGATGGTCTCAGTGCGCTGCATCCCATCCATGAAGGCCAGGTATTCTTCTTTGGTCATGGGAGCCTTATAGTGCTCGATGTTTTCCTTTGCCTTTTCCGCCCCATTTTTCATCAGCCGGTAGGCGGTGAGGGCAAAGATCTTGGCGGTGACCACATAGGCCAGATACTCGTCTTCCACCCGCACATCCGGGTTGTGGAGATTGCCCACATAGCCGCCGGTGCAGAAATGAACCAGGGGCATCAGGGTTGCCACATCGCCGAAGTCATCACTGCCGGTGGCGTGGGTCAGCATATCCCGGCGATGGTGATAGGGACCCATGGCGTCCAGATCCTGGAGAACACTTTCCAGCACCTGGGTATCCGGGTTGACCACGCCGGACATATAGCCAGCCATGGTTTCGATGGTGACACCGCAGCCGGTGGCCATGGCGGCGGCTTTCAGGGAGCGGTCCACCTTTTTGGCAGCGTCCAGATAGGCCTCGGGGGTTTTGCCCCGGACGGAATACTGCATGGTCACATGATCGGCGATCACATTGACGGCAGTACCGCCGCCGGAGATAAAGCCATGGACACGCACGGTGTCCTCGTCCCGGAAGCTCTCCTGCTGCAAAGCGATGTTCACCATGGCCGAGGTGGCGGCGTTCAGGGCATCAATACCCTCGTGAGGGGCGTCGGCAGCATGGGAAGAACGGCCCTGGAAGGTGACAGTCTTGTTCACAAAGCCGTTGCTACTGCTGTTGTAGATGCCGTAATCGGCGCCGGGGAAAGTGTGGTGGCCCAGGGCGATCTGGATGTCGTCAAAGGCTCCCAGGCGAATCAGCTCGCATTTGCCGCCGCCGTAGCCCAGCTTGCCCTCTTTCATCATCTGGGATTTGAACTCGATGTCCACAAATTCTTCAGCCGGCACTGCCATGAAGCACAGATTGCCTCCCATGGCCTGGGCCACTTCCGGGTCACAGAGGGCCATGGCCGCACCCACAACGCCGGTAAGCTGGGCATTGTGGCCGCAGCAATGGGAAGCACCGGTTTCGCTCCAGGCGTCCGGATGATTGGGAATGGGCAGGGCGTCCATCTCACCGATCACCGCCAAGGTGGGGCCTTCCTGGCTTCCCTTGGGCTTGAGATAGCTTTTCACGCCGGTGATGGCCAGGCCGGTCTCACAGGTGAGACCCAGTTTTTCCATCTCCTCCACAAACTTCTGGCTGGTGCGGTGTTCCTTGTATCCCAGCTCGGCGTGGCAGAAGATATCCCGGCCGAAGGCCATGATCTCATCCTTTTTGCTGTCGATGATCTGACAGATTTTTTCTTCGATCCGATCCATTGATCAATTCCCCTTTTCCTGCCCCGAAGGGCGATATATATACATTATATCGGATTTTCATACTGCTTGTAAAGAGGCAGAGAAATGTGATATGATAAAAACAGAACATTCGTTTGAACAAAAAGGAGGAAGACATGGACCGGCAGATTCTGCATGTGGATATGAACGGCTTTTATGCCTCGGTGGAGATGATCTTCCATCCGGAGGCCCGGAATGTGCCCATGGCGGTGGGGGGAGATGCCCAGGCTCGTCACGGAGTGATTCTGGCAAAAAATGAGCTGGCCAAACAGCGGGGTGTCAAGACAGCGGAGACCATCTGGCAGGCCAGGAAGAAGTGTCCGGAGCTGCTGTTGTTGCCGCCCCATCACGATTTGTATCACCAGTATTATGAGAAGGCCAATGCCATTTATCGCCGGTTTACCGACCAGGTGGAACCGGCCAGCATTGATGAAAGTTATCTGGATGTGACGGGGAGCCAGGTTTTGTTTGGAACGGGGGAAGAAATTGCTCACCGCATCCGCCAGGCGGTAAAGGAAGAACTGCAGCTCACCGTTTCGGTGGGGGTGTCTTTTTGCAAGACCTTTGCCAAAATAGGAAGCGATTTGAAAAAGCCGGACGCTGTTACCTGTATTCCCCGGGAAAAGGTGGCGGAGATCCTGTGGCCGCTGCCCATTGAACAGATGCTGTCGGTGGGGGCGGTGACAGCGGCCCGGCTGCGGCAGAAGGGCATCGGCACCATCGGCGATCTGTACCGGCAAAGCCGGGAAACGCTGGAAGAGATGATGGGCAAGCATGGAGCCAGTCTGTATCTGGCGGTGCATGGCCTGGAGAAAGATCCGGTGCGCCGCTGGGGCGAGGGAGAGGACCCCAAATCCATTGGCCGCAACCGCACCTTCCGCCAGGATGTGGTGGGGGATGAGGCGGTGCGCCGGCAGCTTCTGGCCTTGTGCGAGGATGTGGCCTGGCGGCTGCGGCGGCAGGGACTGCGCTGCTGGGGAGTGCAGGTGACCATCAAAGATCCCCAGTTTGTCACCATCGACCGCCAGGGAAAACTGGATGAGCCGGAAAATGCCATGACACCCCTGTTTCAAGCGGCCTGGCAGGTTTATCAGCGCTCCTGGAAGGGCAATAAGCCCATTCGGATGCTGGGGGTCACCGCCATCCGCCTCACCCGGGAAGCAGGGCAGATGAGCTTGTTTGACGATGGGAAAAAGGAAAAACTCAGCCAGTCTATCGATGGTATATGGGATAAATTCGGCCCGGGAGCCATCCGCCCTGCCGCCTTGCTGAAAAAGGAGGACTGAAAGTGAAACGGGAAAAGGGAATGGGTTTTTGCGGCCTGGCCTGTTGTCTGTGTGAGGAAAAGGAAGGGTGTCTGGGCTGCCGGGAGGGCGCCTGCCCGGAAAAGGAACAGTGCCGCCCCTATGCATGCGCCCAAAGCAGGACTTTGGAGGGATGCTGGCAATGTGCAGAGTTTCCCTGCCAGGCCCCGGTGCTGCAAAGCCTTCGGACCCAGGCATTTGTTCGGTATATCGGTAAATTCGGTATGGAACGCATGCTTGCGCAGCTGGAAGCAGGGGAGAAGGAGGGGATCGTGTACCACTACCCGGGCCTGCTCACCGGCGATTACGATGGGATGGAAAAGGAAGAAGATGTGTGGGCCCTGCTGGAGGGGAACAAAAAGCCGCAGAAAGCCTGATCCTGTCATGAATTGTTAAGAAATTCGTTGGAAAAATCCAGTGGTATGGGATGGGTTCTTTCTGTTATACTGTACAAAATACGCCGGAAAGGAAAGCAGAAGGAGGAGCCCATGGAGCTGAGGTTGACAGATCGGGAGGCGCTGACCTTATACCGGATGCTGCTGCGCTGGGAGAAAACAGGCAGGCTGGCCCCGCGGGAAGTGGAGGAAGAGCAGCTGCTTTGGGATCTCCAATGCTTGCTGGAAAAGGAATTGGAACCGGTGAATGAAGAAATTACCGGAAGATGGAGAGAGGAATGAGGGAATCACATGAAAAGGCTGTACAGGGCAGCCATGGTCATGGCGATGGCGGGTTTGCTGCTGCTTCTGGCGGTGATAGGGGCCGGGGTATCCTATCCTCATCCTTTCTTTACCATCGGCACTTTGGTGGGGATGGGGTGCGTGTTTCTCAGCCTGCCTTTGTTTTTCATTGCCTGGATCGGACAGCTGCGTCAGTCGGTGAAAACCAAGCAATATGGATGGGCGCTGTGTATTGCTGTTTTCGGGATCTTTCTCATTGTCCGCGGGCTTTTGCAGATATGGTAGAGGAAGGAGGGGACAAAAAAGGTGAAAAAAGCAGTTTTCCATGATGGAGAAGAACAACAGGGAATGGAGGAAGTCATCCTCAGTCACGACAGCCAGGCCATGCTGTATCGGGTGCCCTGGGAGGTGGCCCGGGATCTGGAAAGCTATTGTGAAAGTTTCAGCGCAGAGTGGGTGTGGCATGGACCGGAAAAGGAGAAATTCCTGCGGGAGATCGGCCCGGGCCAGCAAGTGGCCGCATACGGTGCGCCGGATTTCATCGACTATCTCAACCGGTGGGTCTTTCCGGAGAGGCCTTGCAGGCTGGTGAAGATGCTGGATTTTTACGGTTACGATATTCCGCCGGAATACCAGGGAACGCCCCATTATAATTTTTGAAGCAAAACAAAACGCCGCAGAATTCTGCGGCGTTTTGTTTTGCTCTATTGTTATTTGGCCAGAACCTTTTTCAGCCGGGCAAAGCGGGGCAGGCCGTTTTCGTAGGGAAGCTGGGTCTCGCCCTGGATCAGGGGCAGGGCATAGGCGATGAAGTCATCGGTGAGACCGGTGTGGTCGGGCTTGATCCACTGGGTGGGCACTTTCTTTTCGGTGTTGGCCACGATGTCCAGAGGCACCGGCTTCATTTCCAGCTGGTACTCTGCGCCCTCTTTCCGCTCAAAGGCCACCATTTTGTCGGTGACGCCGCTGACAGCCAGCTCCACGGCGGTTTTGCCCGCCTGATAGGCTTCTTCGATGTCGGTGAGGGAAGCGGAGTGGGCAGCGCACCGCTGGAGCAGGGACAGCTCGATGCTGCGCACCTTGTAGCCGAAGCGGCTCTTCACTTCGTTTGCCACAAAAGCTCCGGCGCCGCCCATCTGCTTGTGACCAAAGGCGTCGGTGGCCACATCCTGGCCGTATTCGGCGATGAATTTGCCATTCTTGTCCATGATGCCTTCGGAAAGGGCCACCAGGCAGTTGTTCCGCTTGTCATAGACTTCCTTGATCTGGGCCATGGCGGCTTCCAGGTCAAAGGGCTGCTCGGGCAGATAGATCAGGTCGGGCCCGCCGCCCATATGGGAGGCCAGGGCGCTGGCGGCGGTGAGCCAGCCGGCATTGCGGCCCATGATCTCCACGATCACCACGGTGCCGGTGTCATATACATTGGCATCCTGGTAGATCTCCATGCAGGAGGTGGCGATGTATTTGGCCGCCGAACCGAAACCGGGGCAGTGGTCGGTGCCGAACAGATCGTTGTCGATGGTCTTGGGCACGCCCATGATCCGGCACTCATAGCCCTGGCTCATCAGATATTTGGAGACCTTGTTGCAGGTGTCCATGCTGTCGTTGCCGCCATTGTAGAAAAAGTAGCGGATGTTGTATTTCTGGAAGATCTCCAGAATGCGCTTGTAGTCGGTGTCGTCCACGCTGCTGTCCTTCAGCTTGTAGCGGCAGGAACCCAGGGCGGAAGAGGGGGTATACCGCAGCAGGGACAGCTCCTTCTTGTCCTCCTGGGAAATGTCGTAGAGACAGTCGTTCAAAATGCCTTTGATGCCATGGGCACAGCCATAGACGGCGGTGATGCAGTCTTCACCCAACGCAGTTTCCAGCACGCCCAGGGCGCTGGAATTGATCACCGATGTGGGGCCGCCGGATTGGCCGAAAAGGCAGGCGCCTTTCAGTTTGTTCATGGTACATGACCTCCGTGGAGAGATAAAATTTGAAAAATCAAGTGTAACTGTATTTTACCACACAATCCCTTCTGTGGCAATGAAAGAAAGGCCCCGGGCGAAATGCCCGGGGCCACAGACTGTCGAAAAAACGATATGGCCAAAGGGAAGGATTTGCTTTACCTCTCATCAATTTGCAAAAACCGGCGACCTGTGCGTCGGTTTTTGCACCTCTCAAGGGGCAAGTGTGGCCGATTGACCGTCAGAAGCGGCCAATCGGCTGCATGCAGGCCCTTGCAAAAGCTCGAAAAAGTGGCTTCAGACACTTTTTCGATACACTTAGGCCCCGGGCCAAGTGCCCGGGGCCAAAAAGGACGATTGTAATGATTATTCGGTAACCATCACATTGTACAGGCGCCAGATGGTCATGTAGGACTGCTGGCGGGTGTAGGTGTCAAAGGGGCTGAAGGTGGTTTCCGATGTGCCATTCATCACGCCCAGGGCCTTTACATAAGCCACAGCTTCCTGGGCATAAGAAGCCACCGAAGCATTGTCGGCAAAAGCTGCGCCGGAAGTATCCACATCGGTTTTGCCCATGTATTTGCCAATACGCATCAGAAGGGCGGCAGCGTCCTGGCGGCTGATGGCGCTGTAAGGATCAAAGATGCCGCCTCCCCGGCCGTTGATGACGCCCAGCGCATTGGCGGCCACTACATCCCAGCTGTTGGTATCGGAGAAGGGATAGGTCAGGGCCAGCTCTTCCAGGGTCTTGCCGGTCTCTTCCAGAACGATGTCCTCAATGCTGTCGCCGGAAACCACTTCCAGAAGCTGCACCACGATGGTGGCAAAGTCGCCCCGGGTGATGTTGGCATAATACTGATTCTGCAGATCGGCGGGTACAAGGCCATGCTGGATGGCCTGGGTTACTTCTTCATAAGCCCAGTCGGACATTTCGCCTTCCTGGGGCAGAGGCTGGGTGTAACCGATGCGGGCAAAGCCATATTTGCCGTTTTCGATCACTGTGATGATCTCATCAGGAGTCATAGTCAGAGAAGATTCCAGCCCGGCGGGGAAGTAGCTTTCCTGGGAGATGGTGTTGGAACCGGGGACTTCCTTGCCATAGCGGTCGATGCAGAAAGCCCTGCCGTCCTTCACAGCCACAGCCAGACCATCCGAATAGGAAGTGATCCGGGTGTACTCAAAGGGAACCACCACATTGTTCTGGGTGTCGATGACGCCGTATTTGCCGTCTTTGCAGGCAAAGGCCAGACCTTCCAGGAAGGTGCCCAGGGCATCGTATTCAAAGGGGATGACGGTCTTGCCCTGTTTGTCAATGCCGCCCCATTTGCCGTTCAGATTCTTCACAGAGGCGATGCCGTCGCAGAAGATCTGATAGGTGGTGTAGATCCCCCGGATATAGAAGTCCTGATACTGGAAGGGAATCACGGTTTTACCGTTTTTGTCGATGAAGCCAAAAACAAAGCCCTCCCGCTCCACATCGTACTTAGCCAGGGGAGACAGACCTTGGTTGAAGGGGCGGGTGTAGGCTTCTTCGGAAAATTCCAGGACGGGCTTGCCGCTTTCGTCCAAATAAAGGCCGTTGCCGCCCATGGCTTCGGTGACGGCGAAGGCGCCTTCATTCAGACAGTAGCCCACCCAGTAATCCCCCAGGTAGACCTGCTTGCCGGTGCGGTCAAACACCAGACTGGGGGCATAGTTGTCCACCGACATGATGCTGCCCAGCACTACATAGCCGTTGTGGTAATAGACTTTGGCGGAAGAATCCAGCAAATCCACAAATTCCTTGGCCTGCTTGTATTCGGTGTCCCCTTCCTCTTTATAGAGCAGGGGAGTCACATTGCCCTGTTTGTCCAGGATGGACCAGAAATACACCGGGGCCGTTGCGCCGTCATATGTGGGATGCTCGCCCAGAGTGCCCACCACGGCCAGGCCTTCACTGAAGGGGAAGGCATAGTCGAACTGGAAGGGGATGACGGTGTTGCCCTCTGTATCGATGTAGCCCCACTTGCCGTTCTTTTTCACAGCGGCCAGATCCTGGGAGAAGGAGCCTGCATCCTCATACTGAGGATCGATGATCACCTCATAGGAAAGGCCTTCCTCTTCGGCGGCTGTGACGGGAAGGATGAGAGAGAACAGGGTACAAACTGCCAGGAACAGGGAAATTGCTGCGCGGGATCGTTTGTGCTTTTTCATACATTTCATTCCTCTCTTTTTGGGTTTTCCGGGGTATGACTTAATTTTACAATAAAAAGAATCAAAATACAAGAACAGGAAAAACCATACCGCAATTTTTCAGGAAAAGAAATTTGCATGGCATCTGTTTTTCTGATACAATAACAAAAAGACCTACTTTGGAACGATAGGAGCAGGAGGAAAACATCATGCCGCTAGTCAGTACAAAAGAAATGTTTGAAAAGGCCTACAAAGGTGGCTATGCCATCGGCGCCTTCAATGTGAACAACATGGAGATCGTCCAGGGTATCACCCAGGCGGCCATGGAGGAAAATTCTCCGGTGATTCTCCAGGTGTCGGCCGGTGCCCGGAAATATGCCAAGCATAATTATCTGATCAAGCTGGTGGAGGCCGCCATCATGGAGACCGGTCTGCCCATCGCCCTCCACCTGGATCACGGCGAAAACTTCGACATCTGCAAAGCCTGTGTGGACGGCGGTTTTTCCTCTGTGATGATCGACGGCTCCAAGTACAGCTTTGAGGAAAACATCGCCATCACCCGCCAGGTGGTGGAATACGCCCATGCCCACGGCGTCACTGTGGAAGGTGAGCTGGGTAAGCTGGCCGGTATCGAGGACGATGTGAATGTGTCCGATGAGGACGCCCAGTTCACCAATCCCGCTGAGGTGGAAGAGTTCGTCACCCGCACCGGCGTGGACTCCCTGGCCATTGCCATCGGCACCAGCCATGGCGCCTATAAGTTCAAACCCGGTCAGAAGCCCCGTCTCCGCTTTGACATTCTGGAAGAGGTGCAGAAGCGTCTGCCCGGTTTCCCCATCGTGCTTCACGGCGCTTCCTCGGTGCCCCAGGAGTTTGTGGCCCAGGTCAACCAGTATGGCGGCTCCATGCCCGATGCCATCGGCATCCCCGAGGAGATGCTCCGTCAGGCCGCATCCCTGGCGGTGTGCAAGATCAATATCGACTCCGACCTCCGTCTGTGCATGACGGCGGCGGTGCGCAAGCATCTCAGCGAGCACCCCGATCACTTTGACCCCCGGCAGTATCTGGCCGACGGCCGTCAGGCCATCCAGGATATGGTCCGGCACAAGATCCGGGATGTGCTGGGTTCTTCCGGCAAAGCATAAAAACATCAAACAAAAATCGGGCGGTTTTCCGCCCGATTTTTTAAAAGATGGAAAAAGGAACTATGCTTATGAAATATCAGACTATTTTGTTCGATCTGGACGGTACTCTCACCGATCCGGGGGAGGGGATCACCCGCTCGGTAGCTTATGCTTTGGAGAGCTTCGGCATCCATGTGCCTGATCGGAAAGTGCTCTATCCCTTCATCGGCCCCCCTCTGCTGGATTCCTTTATGGAGTTTTACGGCTTTTCCCAGGAAAAGGCCCGGCAGGCTATTGAAAAATACCGGGAATATTTCGGCAGACAGGGCATTTTTGAAAATGAACTCTATCCCGGCGTACCGGAGGCTTTGGAGGAACTGAAAAAAGCCGGAGCCCGCCTGGCGCTGGCCACCAGCAAGCCGGAGCCTTATGCCAAAGAGATTCTGGAGCATTTTCATCTCATGGGCTATTTTGATTTCCTTTCCGGCAGCCAGCTGGATGGGACACGAAGCAAAAAAGGGGAAGTCATTGCCCATGCTTTGCATCACTGCGGGAAAGGGCCGGCGGAAAAGGCCCTGATGGTGGGGGATCGGAAGCACGATGTGCAGGGAGCCCTGGAAAATCACATTCCCTGCGCCGGTGTGCTCTATGGTTATGGAAGCCGGGAAGAACTGGAGCAGGCCGGGGCCCAGTGGATTGTAGAAAAGCCCGCCCATCTTTCCGGCCTGGCCCGGCTGTAACAAAACAAAAAAAGAAAGACCGTGCCAAACATCAGGGCATGGTCTTTTTTACAATCAGCCCATTAACCGCACTTCAGCTGCAAACGGAGCTTGTCGGCGATCATGGAGATAAATTCACTGTTGGTGGGCTTACCTTTGATTTGGGAAACCGTATAGCCAAAATAGCTTTGCAGTACTTCGATATCGCCCCGATCCCAGGCCACTTCAATGGCATGCCGGATGGCCCGTTCCACCCGGGAGCTGGTGGTGTTGTATTTCTTGGCCACCGAGGGGTAAAGCACCTTGGTGACCGCATTGACCACATCGATGTTTTCGATGGTCATCATAATGGCATCCCGAAGATATTGATAGCCTTTGATATGTGCAGGCACACCGATATCGTGGATCACTTCGGTGACCCGGATTTCCATATCCACAGCCGGATCCAACGCACGGACGGTGGGATTCTGCATAGGAACGGGAAGATTTTTATAGCTGCAGAGGCGCTCGGCCAAAGCGGAGATGTTGCAGGGCTTCATCATGAAATAGCTGACGCCCAGGGCTGCGGCTTCGGCGGCCATCTGGTTGCTGGAAAAGGACGAAAGAACGAAAAACACCGGCTTCTTTCCGGAAGAGGCGCTGGTGATGCGGCGGATGGCGGCCAGGCCATCCAGTTTGGACAGCACAGTATCGGTGAGGATGATATCGGGGGAGAGCTGGGAAGAAAGCTGTACCAGTTCTTCTCCATCGCCGGCGGCCCCTACCACCTGAATCTCAGGGTGTTCCTCCAGATTTTTTTGCAAAAGAGCACGAAACTCCCCGCTGTCATCGGCCAATAATAGGCGTATTTTGGTATTCATAACTCACAACTCCGTTATTTGACAAATTGGTATGTTACCAGCGCTGTAACTATAAAATACCACAACAGATGGGGCCTTTCAAGATGGAACGACCGGAAATGTTGCAATTTATTTTTACAACAAAACCCTGATTTGTTTACAAAATGCGGCTATTTTACAACTTTCGTGGGGTTTCGAGCATTCTCTCGGCTTTGGGGTTTTTATGAAACGACAAAGCGGGTCACAAGTCCGATGAGGATGCACACTGCACCGGCCAGCCGGACGGCCAAGCGTCCTTTTTTGGCGTCCATCTGCCCTGGGCAGACCGGATGCACGATCCACAGCAGGCCGTAAACGATCCAGGCAATGTTGGAAAACAGGCCCCGGTGAAAGGCAAAAGCCAGAATGTTTGCCAAAATCACCAGAATGACACCAAGCAGGATCTGTTTTTTAAATGCGGTCATGGGAAATCCCCCTTTGCCATATGGATTGAATTTATTATACCATATGGCTTTTTGCCTGTCAGCAGGTTCCGGGAAAAATAGGAAAGGGCAGCCATTATGGCTGCCCTTTGGGTGTGGCTGTGTTATTGCAGACTGTAAGCGGTATCCAGCATATTTTCAATGAAAATGCCGTAGCCCCGGGTGGGGTCGTTCACCAGCACATGGGTGACCGCTCCGATCAGCTTGCCGTTTTGCACAATGGGGCTTCCGCTCATGCCCTGGACGATGCCGCCGGTTTTGCGGAGAAGCTCTTTGTCTGTCACCTGTATCATCATGTTCCGGTTGCTTTCATCCTCGTCGTCCGGGTATACCTTCAAGATCTCCACATCGTAATAGGAGACATGATCTCCCTCTACATTGGCGATGATCTGAGCTTTTCCTTCCTTGACCTGGGAACGGGGAGAGGTCTCCAGGGCCTGCCGTCCCTCATAAAGGGAGGAATCGGTAATTTTTCCGTAGATACCGCTGTGGGTGTTCTGGTAAAGGACACCCTGGTCATGATTCAGATCATATTCGCCCACCAGTTCGCCAGGGGACCCGACTTCACCTTTTTCCACCCCGGCCACCTGAGAGGGCATCAGACTGCCGCCGCCAATGGGCATCAATTCACCGGTGTCCTGGTCGGCTACGCCATGGCCCAGAGCGCCGAAAGCGCCGTTTTCCGGGTCTACAAAGGTGATGGTGCCGATGCCGGCCAGGCTGTCCCGTACAAAAGCGCCGATGCGATAGGCGCCGCTGGCTTCATCCTTCACCGGTTTCACCTGAAGGGTCTTTTCCTCTTCCCCTCGTTTGAAATGGATGGTCAGTTCCTCTCCCTGGCTGTTTTCTACGGCCTGGGCCATGGATTCATTGCTGTCTACCGGGGTTTCATTGACTTTGATGATCAGGTCACCCAGCCGCAGTCCGGCCTTTTCAGCCGGAGAGCTTTGGGAAGAAGCGTCTACCGGGGCAAAGCCCACCACCATGGCCCCTTCAGAGAAGAGTTTGATGCCGGTGGTGTGGCCAAGGGGAATGAGGCGGGTGCTTTCCGGACGAACGATCTCGCCGGAGTCGGTTTTGGATACATTGATACTGTCGATCTGGGCGGAGACGGCGGCAAAAGCATCTTCGCCGCCCAAAGGAAACAGGGTCAAAGCGGCAGCAAGAACCAGGGACAGCGCCCCGGCGCCTTTGCCGATTTTGCCCCAGATGGGATTGTGTTTGTGATTTTTGTCCATGAGATTCCACTCCTTTCTGCCACGCCTATTACTATTCCCTTGGGAGCCGTTGATACTTTGCAAGAATAATGGTATTCTGTTGATAATCTGCTAAGGGAAAAAAGGGTTTTCCTGGAGAAAGAGAGGGGAAAGGCTGTGAAACTGGCCATTGTGGGATCCCGGACCATGGGAGAGGAATTTTATGATCTGCTGAAAAAGAATGTTCCCAATGGCGTGACCGTCATCCTCAGCGGCGGGGCCCAGGGCGCCGACAGCCTGGCCAGGCGGCTGGCCCAGGAACGGGACATCCCCTTGGAGGAGATTCTGCCCAATTATACTATTTTTGGAAAAGTGGCGCCCATTGTCCGCAATCGGGAGATCGTGCAGAAAGCCGATCTGGTGCTGTGTTTGTGGGATGGCAAATCCCCGGGCACACGGAATGTGATCTCGCTGTGCATGGAACTGGACAAGCCCTTCCAGCTGCTGGAGCCGGAACTTTAAAAATAAAATTTTGTTCTATCAAAATTTTTCCCCGATTTTTCGGGAAATCTCCCGGAGAAACTGGGGTTTTACTTGTTTTGAAGAGAAAAATGTGGTATAATAGAATAAAATGGAAGCAAAAATCTGAGAATTTTTGTTGAAACTGATGACAAAAAGAAAATGATACATAGGTGACACTGTATGGCGGCTTAAAGAAGGAGGCGGCGTGATGTATACAGTGGGCGAAAAGGTGGCGCATCCCATGCATGGCGCGGGAGTGATCGAGCAGATCCTACCCCGGGAAGAAGGGGGGAAAGAGCGCCTTTTTTACCTTTTGCGCCTGTGTGTAGGCTCCATGACGCTGCTTTTGCCTTGTGACAGCTGCGGGGCCGTGGGGGTGCGTCCTGCCGTCTCCCGGGAAGAGGCCCAGAGCCTTCTGGACCGGCTGGAGGAGGTGCCTGTGTGTCAGGAGGGAAATTGGAATCAGCGCTACAAAGACAATATGCAGCGCATCCGCAGCGGCGAGCTGGAGCAGGTGGCCGTGGTCATCCGCAGCCTGCGGCGGCGGGATGGTCAGAAGAATCTGTCCACCGGTGAACGGAAAATGCTTTCCAGCGCCAAAAAGATCCTGGTTTCGGAATTGGCTTTGGTGTTGGAGCAGGATTATGGGCAGATCGAGCATATCGTGGAAAAAACATTGGTATAGTAGAAAGGACAGCCGGTCCTCTGGAGTGGCTGAGAGGGAGGGGATCGGATTTGCTGAAACAGCTGCATTCTTTGTTTAAAAAGAAAGAGCGTCCTTATACCGCCGCAGTGGTGGCCGCCGGCGGCAGCGCCCGCCGGATGGAAGGAGTGGATAAACTTTTGGCCGAGATCCATGGCGTGCCGGTGATCGCCTATACTTTGCTGGCTTTGGAAAAAAGCTCCTGCGTGGATGAAATCGTGGTGGCGGCGTCGGAAGGGAATTTTCTCCCCATCACGGAGATTTGCCGGGAATTTGGCATCAGCAAGGTGTTTAAGGTGGTGCGGGGCGGCCAGGAGCGGGCCGACAGCGTATATAAGGCGCTGTGCGAATGCAGTCCCCAGACAGAGTTTGTATTGGTGCAGGATGGGGCGCGGCCGCTGCTCACGCCGTCTCTTGCGGAAAAGGTGTGTCAGAAAGCCTATGAAGCCCGGTGCGCCACAGCGGCCGTGCCGGTGAAGGACACCATCAAAGTGGTGGAAAACGGCCTTGTGCAGCAAACGCCGGACAGGGCTTTTTTGTATGCGGTGCAGACACCCCAGGTCACCGACATCGATCTTTTGAAAGGGGCGTTGTGCAAAGCGGCCCAGGAAGGGGAAAAGGTGACCGACGACTGCGCCGCCGTGGAGAAACTGGGCATTCGCCCGGCCATTGTCATGGGCTCCTATGACAATATCAAGATCACCACGCCGGAAGATCTGGACATCGCCCAGGTTCTTTTGGAGCGTCTGGGAACAGAACGAGGGGGGAAGGACCTTTGAAGTTGCGAGTGGGAAACGGATATGATGTGCACCGGCTGGAAGAAGGCCGCAAGCTGATTTTGTGCGGGGTGGAAGTGCCCTATGAAAAGGGACTTTTGGGTCACAGCGATGCCGATGTGGCCACCCATGCCCTCATCGACGCTTTGCTGGGCGCCGCGGGATTGGGGGATATCGGAAGCCATTTTCCCGATACCGATCCGGCTTACAAAGGCATCTACAGCATTCAGCTTTTGGAACACACGGCGGCTCTTTTGAAAAAAGAGGGCTACGGCATAGAAAATGTGGATCTGATCATCGTGGCCCAAAAACCAAAATTGCTGCCCTATTTCCCGGCCATGAAGGAAAAACTGGCTCAAGCCCTGGAAATCGGGGTGGAGCAGGTGAATATCAAAGGGAAAACCGAAGAAACCCTGGGCTTTACCGGCCGGATGGAAGGGATGAAAGCCTACGCCGTGGCCTTGCTTCTGGGCCAGTGAGAAGGGGATCGGTATGGGCGCTTATTTTGGCAATGTAATGGTGTTATTGCCGGAGAGACAGTCTTTGGATGAGATTCCCCGTCTGCTGCATCAGGCGGGGCTGCGGCTGGACGATACCTTTGTCTGCCCGGAGGAAGAGCTTTGGGAAGAGGAAAATGTGGTGGCCGCAGCACTTCCGCCGGATACCCGCTGGCTCACTTGCTGGGATCCGGTGTGCCGCCAGGGCTTTGACCCTGATTTGGCGGAAGAGCTGGCTCAGATTTATGGCACGGTATTCCATGCACCTGCTCTTTCCTTTTCGGTGGAGGATGGGGAGCTGTTGCTCATGGGCTGCTATCTTCCCAACCGGCGCTTTTCCCGATGGTATGCCCGGGGAAGCAAGGGCATCCTCACAGAGTACGGTATTCCGTCTCAGGCCGGGGCTTTTCCCCAAGAGGTTTCCCGTCTGCTGCCTACGGCCCGTATTTTTCCCTTTCATCGGGTGTGGAGTGAGCCGGGGACAGGCCGGGAAGAAGAACGGCTGATGGATATGGCCGCTTTGTTTGGCTTTGCTCCGGTGAGCCTGGAAGAGGGGATCCCTCCGCCGGTGAAATCCCGGTTTTTCCGAGTGCCTTATGGCATGTAAGAATGAAGAAAAGGCGTTTGCCGGTTTCCCCGGCAAACGCCTTTTTGGATGAAGAAGTCAGTTGCCTTTTCCCTGGCTCTCGAGAAGAGAGAGCTTTCGCCAGAAGCGGATGACCAGGGGAAGGGTCAGAAGGGCGGTGAGCAGGTCAGCGATGGGCTGGGCCAGCTGCACGCCCAGAATGCTGTCGAAGAGGGCGGGCAGCAGCAGGATCAACGGGAGAAAAAACAGGCCCTGTCGTGAAACGGCCAGCAGGGTGGCTTCTTTGGCCTGGCCGATGGATTGGAAGAGCATATTGGAGATGACCACCAAAGCCTGGAAGGGAAGCAGAGCGCATTGAAGCCGGAAAGCCCGGGAGCCAATGGCGATGACCAAAGGATCGTCCCGACGGAAAATGGCCATGATATCCGGGGCAAAAAGAAAGCCGATGGCTGCCATGATGAAGAGCCCCACCACGCCCACCTTCAGGCAGAAGAAATAGGCCTGGCGCAGCCGGTCATAACGGCGGGCGCCGTAGTTGTAGCCGGCCACCGGCTGAAAGCCCTGGCCAAAGCCCAGAAGAGCAGAGAGGATGAACATGAATACCCGGCCCACCACTGACATGGCGGCGATGGCTGCGTCGCCATAAAGTCCGGCGGCCCGGTTGAGCATTACCGAAGCCACACTGGCCAGGCCCTGGCGGAAGAAAGAAGGCGCGCCGGTGCGCAGAATCTCCCAATAGACGGCCCTCTGGCGGGATACCCACCGGAGCCGGATGCGTACGGCACTGCGCCCCCGGATATAGTGGGAAATCAGAATGGCAAAGCTGACGACCTGGCTGAGCACGGTGGCGATGGCGGCGCCCTGGATGCCCATATCAAAGGTGAAGATAAACACCGGGTCCAGCACCATGTTGAGAAGGCCGCCGAAGCCGATGCCCAGCATGGCCAGCACGGCCTGGCCTTCGGCCCGCAGATCGTTGTTCATCACAAAGGAGGTGCACATAAAAGGTGCTCCCAGCAAAATCACCTGGGCATACTCCTCCGCATAGGGCAAAATGGTTTCGGTGGCACCCAAAGCCCGCATCAATGTATCCAGAAAAAGGGTGCCCAACAAGGTGATGGCGATACCCAGCATGGCGGCGGTAAAGAAGGCGGAAGAGGCCACTTCATTGGCCTTGTCGTTTTGCTTTTGGCCCAGAAGCCGGGAGATATAGCCGCCGGACCCCATGCCCAGCATAAAGCCCACGGCCTGGATGATGGCCATCAGGGAAAACACCACGCCCACTGCGCCGGTGGCACTGGTGCCCAGTTTGCTGACGAAAAAGGTATCCGCCAGATTATAAATGGAAGTGATCATCATGCTGACAATGGTGGGCACGGCCAGCTTGCCGATGAGCCTGGGGATGGGGGTTTCGGTCATTCGGATGAATTGAGCGTCGGCTGCCGAGGGAGAGGGAGTCATAAAACCACCGCTTTCTTTGTGTCTTTTTCTCTGTCATGGTCAGGAAACTAACAATAGTATACCAAAGAAAGGAAACAGATGCAAAGGAATTTAGGGGCTTGACAGATGGAGCGAAACCATTCAAAATAAAAAGATAAGGACGGAATGGATTCCGTCTTGCTTTTTTGCCGGCAAGGCCGGCCTATCCCCTCGGAAAGAAGGATGATTTTTCCCATGCAGGACAGCGAAAAGACCCGATTGTTTGAGCAGACGCCCATTCCCAGGGCGGTGGCTCAGCTGGCCATTCCCACCATACTCAGTGCGCTGGTGATGGTGCTTTATAATCTGGCCGATACTTATTTTGTGGGCATGCTTAATGAGCCCATTGAAAATGCCGCCGTCACCCTGGCGGCGCCGGTGCTCCTGGCCTTCAATGCCGTCAACAACCTTTTCGGCGTAGGCGGATCCAGCATGATGAGCCGGGCCCTGGGGCGGAAGGACTATGAGACGGTGTACCGCAGCTCGGCCTTTGCTTTCTATTGCTCCATTGGTGCAGGATTGTTTTTTTCCCTTTTGTGCACCGTGTTCAAAGGGCCGCTGCTCACTTTGCTGGGAGCCAGCACGGAGACGGCGGCGGCCACCTCCGGCTATTTGCTGTGGACGGTGAATTTTGGCGCGGCCCCTGCTATTCTGAATGTGGTGATGGCCTATCTGGTGCGGTCGGAAGGCTCTGCCCTTCATGCCAGTGTGGGAACCATGAGCGGCTGTTTGCTCAATATTCTGCTGGACCCCATTTTTGTTCTGCCCTGGGGGCTGGATATGGGAGCCGAGGGCGCCGGTCTGGCCACCTTCATTTCCAACTGTGTGGCTTGCCTGTATTTCTTTGTGTTGCTTTATAAAAAAAGAGGGCATACCTATGTGTGCGTCTCCCCCAAAAAATTCAGCATGGAAAAGCAAATCGTCCGGGGCGTGTGCGTTGTGGGCATCCCCGCTTCCATCCAGAACCTGCTCAATGTCACCGGCATGACCATCCTCAACAACTTTACTTCGGCTTTTGGAGCCAATGCCGTGGCGGCCATGGGCATCACCCAGAAGATCAACATGGTTCCCATGAACATCTCCATGGGTCTGTCCCAGGGCATTATGCCCCTGATCAGTTACAACTACGCTTCGGGCAATGTGAAACGGATGAAGGGAACGCTGCTCTTTGCTGTCAAACTGTCCCTGAGCTTTATCCTTACCATGTCCGCCATCTATTTCCTGGCGGCCGGTCCTCTGGTGCAGATGTTTATGGACAACCAGGCCATTATCGATTATGGTACCCGCTTCCTCCGGGGTTTCTGCCTGGGTCTGCCTTTCCTTTGTGTGGACTTTCTGGCGGTGGGCGTTTTCCAGGCCACCGGCTTGGGCGGATGGGCCTTCCTCTTCGCCATCATGCGGAAAATCGTGCTGGAGATCCCCGCTCTGTATACTCTGAACAAGCTGTTCCCCCTGTATGGCCTGGCCTATGCCCAGCTCACCGCTGAGGTGGTTCTGGCCGTGGCAGCCGTGGTGGTGCTTTCACGCCTGTTCCGCAAACTGCAACAGCAGCACCCACAAAAAGAAAATTGATTCAAAATTATAAAAAATCCCCTCTGGTTTTGCCAGAGGGGATTTTTCGTTAAGGCAGCCGCACATCAAAGCAGAACTGCGCCTCGTATACGGTGTTTTGAACGGGATGGGAGAAGGAAGCGGTGATGGTATAGCGGGCGCTGTAAGGGGCCAGCGGCAGCGTATTCCCCGTAAGCCCATCCAGCGGGAGGGAGTATGTCCGCGCTCCTTCCAGCTCCTTCACCAGAATGGTGCCGCCGGGCAGAAGGGGAAGGGAGAAATCCAGCCCCACTTCTTTTGCGGGGAAACCTGCGATGCCGCTGGGGTCCCCCTCCCACTGCCAATAGGGCCGTTCTTCCTGCAAAACGCCCTCCCGGCTTTCACTGAGAATGGTGCGGGATGCGGAAAGGGGATTTTGCCCCAGTTCCGGATGGTCAAAGAACAGATCCAGAGTGGGAGGTGTGGGATCGGGGTCGGGATCGGGGGCCGAAGGGTCCAGGAAGGAAAAAAGGGCCTCTTTGTCCAAAGGTTCGGTGAGTTTGTAATAGATGGCTCCTTTGTTGTCATAGGGCAGATAAGCTGTGAGAAAATCCTGGGAAAGAGTGAGCCGGGTGGCGCTTTGGTCATTGGAGAAAGTAATAGTGATTTCCCAATCTTCTTCCGGCAGGGAGGTGGTGAGCAAAGGGGCAAGAGACAGCCCTTTGAGATAGTCGGTCAATCCCTCTTCCTCCCAAGCGTAGATGAATTGTGGAGAATTGTAGTTTGTCTGGAAAATATCACGGATCACATGGTCGGAGGGGATGTTCTGAAAGATCAGCTCATCGGCGGTGCGGGCCGGCTGAGCCAGGGCAATGGAGCCATAGCTCATCATCAGAAAGAAGGTGCTCAGTCCCAGGAGAAGGGCGCCGGAGAGTTTTTTGCCGGGATGGAGCACCCGGCGCAGCCGGTAGCGCAGGGTGCGGCCGTTGGCGGAGAGGCAGGAGGTCAGCCCCAGGCTGCTTCCGGCGGTATGCAGCAGCAAAGCAGCGTATTTACGCCGGGTTTTGTCATCCCGGCGGTACAGCACCCCTTCGTCACAGCTCAGTTCCAGATCCTGGGCCACTTTGTAGCAGGCCAGCCAGATCAGGGGATTGAACCAACCCAGGGCCAGGGAGAAGAACAGGAAGGCCTTGGTTTTGATGTCCTCATTGCGGATATGGCCTATTTCATGGCAGAAGATCAGCTCCAGTTCTTCCGGGGTGTATTCCCGCTGGGGCAAAACCAGCCGCAGGGTGCGGTCAAACAGCCCCAGAGTGAGGGGGGTTGCAAGCACGGGAGAACGGAGCAGAAGGATCTCCCGGCGGCAGCCGCTGCGGGTCTGGCACTCCCGCCAAAGACGAAGAGTCTCTTCTTCCATTGCCATAGGAGTGCTGCGGGGCAGAAGGTGGCCGGAAAAGGAGAGAAACTTTTTCTGGCGGTTTGCAGGTTTTTCGTGTGCTTCCTGCCACAGGCGGAGACCTTTTTCATCGGTCACCAATGTGGCGTCTTTCAGCACCCGGCGGCGAAAGCGCAGGTGGGTCACCGTTTGCCATAGAAGCATCAGTACAAAGCCGCCCAGCCATACAACGACCATCCAGGGCCGAAAGGCAAAGGGGAGAGGCAGGATGATGCGGGGGGTGAACATTCTGTCCAGGTTGAAAAGCAGATAGAGCAGGTTGGGCAGAAGCCACAGACTGGCGCAGGCCTTGGCAGAAAAGAAGCGGCGCAGCAGGGGCAGAAGGAGCAGAAGCAGGGCAAAATACAAGCTGAGATACCCCAGAAGGATCAAGGCAATGGGGGATAAAAAATCGGCCGAGGGCAAAAACAGCTGGAAACAAAGGAGCAGCAGAAGAAAACAGGGCAGAAGTAAAGGAAAGAGCAGTACGGTTTTCCGTCCTTTTTTCAGCGGTTTCCAGAACAGATCCCGCTCTTCCTGCTGCCGGGCGGAAAAGCCCCAGGCAGCGGCAAAGGCAAAAATCAGACTGAGGATCAGCTTCATGGTCATCACAGTTCACCTTCCTCCAAAAGACGGTGCAATTCCATCAGATCCTTTTGGGTCAGGCCGCCGGCGGAAAGGGCGGCAGCCAGAATACCCATGTTCCCCTGGCACACATCCTGGACAAAGTACTGGCCCTGGCGGGCCAGGTAACTTTCCCGGGAGACCAGAGGGGTGTAGCGGTTCTGGCGGCCTTCCTTCTCGATGCGGACAAACCCCTTTTCTCCCAGCCGGGTGAGATGGGTCAAAAGGGTGGTCATAGCCGGGCGGCGCTGAAAACGCTTTTGAAAATGCTCTTCGATCTCTCCACGGGAAGCGGGAACAGCGCAGTCCCACAGGGCCTGCATCACTTCCAGCTCCCCATCGGGCAGGCGGCGGATGGCAGTCATAGCGTTCACCTCTACAAATGTAGTAGTATAGTTTTATTCTACATTTGTAGAGATATTTTGTCAAGAAAAATCCCGGCAGGTTTCCTGCCGGGGGGAAGACGATGGAAAAGTCAATATGGTGAAGGGAATGGTTTGCCCTATCTTTCATCAATCCGCAAAAAACGGCGACCTGTGCGCCGGTTTTTGCACTTCTCAAGGGGCAAGTGTGGGCCATCGGCTGCACGCAGCCCCTTGCAAAAACTCGAAAAAGTGGCTTTTGCCACTTTTTCGAAGCGACCAATCCCGGCGGAAAACCCGCCGGGATGGGAAAGCTCTTATTGTTTTTTGCCGTGGGAGATCAAATAGTAGCCGCCGCCCACCACCAAAGCACCGCCTACCAGGTTGCCCAGGCCGGAGACCAAGATGTTCCAAAAGAAGCCACTCAGGGAAATGGCGGCCTCCTGACCGGCCATCAAAGCGGAGGACAGCAGAGTCATGTTGGCCACACAGTGCTCAAAACCAGGGGTGATGAACATGACAATGCCCCAAAAGACCATCAGCAGCTTGGCGCTTTCGCTTTGCAGTTTGAAGGAGCACCACACCGGCAGACAAACCAGGATGTTGCACAGAATGCCTGCGATGAAAAGGGTGGGGAAGGAGCTGTTCATTTTGGTTTCGGCGCTTTGGAGAATAAACTCTATGGCGTCGTTGCCGAACAGATTGCCCCAGCGCATCAGCAGGGAAAGGAGAAGGGCTCCCAGGAGATTTCCGATGTAACTGAACAAAAGAACATAGGCACACTGCTTCCAGGAAACCTTCTTTTCCAGAGCCCCTACCGTCATAGTCATGGTGTTTCCGGTGAACAGATCGGCCCCGGCCATGAGCACAAAGCTCAGCGCCCCGCCAAACAGCAGTCCCATGATCAGCTTGGTATAGGGGGAACCGGCGGCGGAAAGGGTGCCGCCTACGGTAAAGACCAGAATCACGCCAAAGCCGATATAGGCTCCGGCCAGCATAGTGGAAACGAGAGCGCCCAAGGGATGGCGGGAGAAAAGACGGGCTTTTTTCTCCGCCCCCTGGGCCACTGCCGTGAGTGCGTCCTGATACATGATGTCCATCCTCCTTTTCAAAAAAGAAAGGGGCACGCCTTTGGCCGGCGTGCCCCTTGGGGTTTTTCAGTTCAAACCGGCTTGTTTCATGGCGGCCCGGACCACATGCTGGGCCAGGCAGCTGGTGGTCACCGTGCCCACACCACCGGGAACCGGGGTGAGGCGGGCTACCACATTTTCTACGGCGGCCTGATCCACATCGCCGCACAGTTTGCCCTTTTCATCCACATTGATCCCCACATCAATGACCACCTGACCGGGGGAAACATGGTCCCGGGTGATCATTTTGGCTTTGCCGGCGCAAGCCACCAGAATATCGGCTTCCCGGGTGCGGGCGGGGAGATCCTGGGTGCGGGTGTGGCAGATGGTGACGGTGGCGTTTTTGGCCAGCATCATCATACTGAGGGGCTTGCCCACCACCATGCTGCGGCCCACAATGGTTACCCGTTTGCCGGAAAGCTCCACGCCGAAGTGGCTGAGAAGCTCCATCACCGCTTCTGGGGTGCAGGGAGGATACCCGGAGGGATCGGCGGCAAACACCTTGGCCAGATTGTCCGGGTTCATGGCGTCCATATCCTTTTCCGGGGAGAGGACATATTTAATGACTCCCTCGTCCAGCTGGGCAGGCAGGGGACGGAATACCAGCACCCCATGGATGCTGTCGTCTTTGTTGAGTTTCTCCAGCTCCTGAATAAAGGAGGGCTGGTCGATGTCCTGGGGCAGCTCCACCACCCGCAGACCGATGCCCAGACCGGAAAAGCGCTTGATGGCTCCGGCTTCATAGGACAGGTCATCCGGCCGTGCGCCGCAGCGGACAATGGCCATCTGGGGATGCACTTCCGCTTCTTCCAGCTTGTTTACCTGCTGGAGCAGCCGCTCTTTCATGGCGGCTACAACTTCTTTGCCTTTCAGCAGTTCAGCCATGTTGCATCCTCCTCCTTATTTGCGGATGGAGCCTTTGACGGCTTCCACCACTTGATCGGCCCGGGGCAGCCACTCTTTCAGCATGGCGTCGGCTGCTTCTTCCCACTGGGCAGCAGTTTCCCGGTCCTGCATCAGTTTGGTATTGATATATACATTCAGACTGGCACCATCCAGAGCGGCCCGGCAGAAGGCGGCCCCCACGCCCACATCGGACAGGGCAATGCGGGAACCTTTTTCCGCCAGCTCTTCCAGAAGAGCAATGGCCTTGGTACAGGCTTCCATAATGTGCAAAGGCACCTGACAGGCGTCTTTCAGGCATTTTTCCATCACTTCCTGCCGTTTTGCCGCCTCTTCCGGAGTGGTTTTGGGCAGGCCATAGGCCTGGGAAAGAGGCTCAAAGGCATCGGCATCGGCCTGTACCAGGCTTTGCAGATGGAGACGCAGTTCTTCCCCTTCCTTCAGAATGCGCAGGATGTCTTCTTCCACGGCGGCGTATTTCTTTTTACCCCGGGTAAGGTTGCAGACCATGCTGCCCAGGGCCACGCCCAAAGCACCGCACAAGGCGGAAGCGCCGCCGCCGCCAGGCACTGGCTGTTTTGTGGAAAGCTGGGTGAGAAATTCCTCACAGGTCAGATGAAGCATGGTTTTTTCTCCTTTGTTTTGTTGTGATAAAAGTAAGCTGAAATCTGCCCGCAGCCATGGCTGCGGGCAGACCGGCAGAAAAACATTAGAACAGGCCGGAGATCTTGCCGGCTTCGTCCACATCGATGTGTTCGGCAGCCGGGACCTTGGGCAGGCCGGGCAGAGTCATGATATCGCCGGTAAGGGCCACAGCAAAGCCGGCTCCGGCGGAGATCTTCACATTGCGTACGGTGATCTTGAATCCCTGGGGACGGCCCTTTTTCTTCTGGTCGTCAGAGAGGGAATACTGGGTTTTGGCCATACACACCGGCACATGGGCAAATCCCATTTCCTCGATTTGTTTGATCTGCTTTTTGGCGGCGGGGAGAATGTCCACACCGTCGGCGCCGTAAATGGTTTTGGCGATGGTCTCGATCTTCTCAGCGATGCCCATTTCATCGGGATAGGTGAACTGGAAGTGGGACAGATCGGCGGTGTCGATGAGCTTGAGCACCTCACGGGCCAGCTCTTCGCCGCCTTCGCCGCCCTTGGCCCACACCTGGGACAGGGCCACATGGACGCCCATCTCCCGGCACTTCTGTTCCACCAGTTCCAGCTCTTTCTGGGTATCGGTGGGGAAGGCGTTGATGGCCACCACAGCGGGCAGATTCCATACCTTGGTCACATTTTCGATGTGCTTGAGCAGGTTGGGCAGACCCTTTTCCAGAGCTTCCAGATTTTCTTCGTTCAGATCGGCCTTGTCCACGCCGCCGTGGCTCTTCAGGGCCCGGACAGTGGCCACGATGACCACGCAGGAAGGAACAAAGCCTGCCATGCGGCACTTGATGTCCAGGAACTTTTCCGCACCCAGGTCGGCGCCGAAGCCGGCTTCCGTGACGGCATAATCACCCAGTTTCAAAGCCATACGGGTAGCGGTGATGCTGTTGCAGCCGTGAGCGATGTTGGCAAAGGGGCCGCCGTGGATAAAGGCGGGGGTCTTTTCCAGAGTCTGCACCAGGTTGGGCTTGAGGGCGTCTTTCAGCAGGGCGGTCATGGCCCCTTCGGCCTTCAGGTCATGGGCGGTGACCGCCTGTCCGGAGTAGGTGTAGCCGATGATGATCCGGCCCAGCCGGGACTTCAGGTCCAGAATATCGGAGGACAGGCACAGAGCGGCCATCACTTCCGAGGCCACGGTGATGTCGTAGCCGTCCTCCCGGGGCATGCCGTTGGCTTTGCCGCCCAGGCCATCGGTGATGAAGCGAAGCTGCCGGTCGTTCATATCCACGCAGCGGCGCCAGGTGATCCGGCGGGGGTCGATCTGCAGGGCATTGCCCTGGTAGATGTGGTTGTCGATCATTGCGGCCAGCAGGTTGTTGGCTGCACCGATGGCGTGGAAGTCGCCGGTGAAGTGGAGGTTGATGTCCTCCATAGGCACCACCTGGGCATAGCCGCCGCCGGCAGCGCCGCCCTTCACGCCGAACACAGGCCCCAAAGAGGGCTCACGCAGGGCGATGACCACCTTTTTGCCCAGGCGATGGAGTGCATCACCCAGACCAACCGTGGTAGTGGTTTTGCCTTCGCCAGCCGGGGTGGGATTGATGGCGGTGACCAAAATCAGCTTGCCATTGGGAGTATCTTTATATTTGGTTTTCAGAAGGTTGTAATCCACCTTCGCTTTGTATTTTCCGTAGTACTCCAGCTCGTCTTCGGTCAGGCCGATGGATGCGGCGATCTGCCCGATAGGAGCCATCGTGGTTGCTTGTGCGATTTCGATGTCGCTTTTGAAAGCCATTGCAGTTTCCTCCTTAAAATCGGATTTGTGTCAGTTGCCGCACAGGATTGATGTCCTGTGCAAATTGCCTATTTCCACTTTGTATTATATACTATTTTGGGAATTGACGGAACAAAAAACTCCGTTAAAACGCTCACAAATTTAATTTTTTATTTTGGAGGAATGGTAGGAAGGGTGAAATTTGAGCGACTTGCATAAAAAAAGCTTCAGACTATTATGTGATTTCACGAAGGGAAAAAGAGAATTGGCTGAAGAACAGCCCATTGCTTTCTGCAAAAGGCAAAATAAACAAAAACGACGAAAAAAGTTCGGCAAATCGGCAAATTGACGAAAAAATAACGGAAAAGCCGAAGGAAAATATTTAAAAGCCGTACAAACTTTGGACACAAATGCCAGGTATACTAAGTTCATCGACAGGAAAGCCAGCCAATGGCTTTTACATAGAGAGTACGGAAAGGAAAGGAGGCGAGGCGGTGTAAAAAGAAATGCCAGAAAACAAAGATCATCCACAAAGATAATTCCTCTTACAAACATAAATCGTCCATGATGAAAAACACATGGGCAGCGCAGCCTGATTGCGCTATATAAATGAAATACCACTGTCTGTTCGCCGGGTGGACGGAATACCGGCCCGGCGAGCGAGACAGAGCAAAAAGGAAGCAGTCCGGCTGACTATCAGCACGGGCTTTTTTGTTGCCGGGCCGGTATTCCGTCTAATCAATCCTGCGGGGTCCCCGGAAAAAGGAAGTTTTTCCGGGGTGAAACAGCCCGGCGAGCGAGACAGAGCAAAAAGGAAGCAGTCCGGCTGGCAAACAGCACGGGCTTTTTTGATGCCGGGCCGGGCGGCGAGCCGCCGCAGGCATCCTCTCCCTGGCTTGCTGGGCTGCGGGCCTGGGTACTCCGGCTCCGCCGGAAGGAATCAGGGTGAAACAGCCCGGCGAGCGAGACAGAGCAAAAAAGGAAGCAGTCCGGCTGATTGTCAGCGCGGGATTTTTTGTTGCCTTCGGGTTTCTGATTTTAATCTTAATCAATCTGCAAAAAGCTGCGACCTGTGCGTGGCTTTTTGCACCTCTCAAGGGGCCAGTGTGCGCCAAAGGCG